>NZ_JBDZDR010000001.1:0-225314 GCF_040049255.1 Mesorhizobium sp. KR2-14
CCCCGATCTGCCTTGCAACCCGGACCAGCCGGTCAGATCGGGGCTGGTCGTCGTGCCGTGTGGCGGGTCAAAGTGACATTTCTATTTTGCTCGTCGGCGGACATTTCAACATGGCCGCCACATTATTGCCCATCTCTGGGGCTGTGCATCACACCATTACAGGGCACGGGACTCAACCCGTCACAGCCGGTCACCTGAAAGGATGGCGGACTTTCTCATGCGCCTTCAGGAGCCTAACCAACACCTCTGGGGCACTTATCACATGACACAGTCGACATCGACGCGAAGGCGCAGGAGCGCCAGTACGACAGCGGCCTCTCCTTGGCGACCTATGTCACCAGCGCGATCGAGCTTTGGGCGGCAGAGACAGCGGCCGTTGTCGCCTGGCGAAAAAAGTCTCGGTAGGCCTCTTCGATGTCGGCCGTCGCACACATGGCGTGTTTAGGCAATTGTAGCGCCGTGATCGCCTCTTCAACCACTGATCGCTTGTGGCGCACTAACGTCACCAGCGGCGAATACTCGCTTAGCCATTGATTTTTGTGCGTCTTGACGTCGTAGAGAAGCGAAGGAACACCGGCAACATGGCTGAATATCGCCATGTGGTAACGACCACCAACGTGGAGGCGGCAGCCTGAAATTGTGTTTGCGGCGTGCAAAATGCCAGCCGTCTCTGCCAAGACACCACCCCTCGACAAGATGTCGCTCTCAAGGTTGCGGAACCGCCCTGATGCCCGCGTCAGGATAACAGGACGCAAATTTGTCGCATCACACACCTCCAGGGCGCGACGGAGTATGTGCAAGTCTTCTTCTGGACTGTTGCGAGCGCCGGTGGTTATCAGGCAGCCATCTTTTTCGACGCTTGACGCCGCAAAATCATGCAGAAGCGCGGCGTCAGGCAGGAATTTGATGTCGTAAAACTCGGCCGACATCTGATCGCGTGCCGCCACGGCTGGGAACTCTGCGAAAAGCTGCCACAAAAACGATCCGCGGCTATCGTGGTAAATAGGGATTGTACCGTTCAGAATGGCGCTCGGCCTGCCGAGGAGGTGGGCAAGGATAGCTGGTGCGAAGAATGTGAGTATTCCGTCCAGTGGCGTGTCATCGTCCAGTGAGCCCTCCGGCTGGACAACGACCAAGTCGGCCCGCTCTATCGCAGCATTCGCACTGGCCCCGTAAGCTGCCTCAATTCGCTCGCGGAGTTTCCCGCCATTACGAAAATCGGCAATCGTCATACTGGCGTCACATCCGCCGAAGTCACGACGAAACGTTTGGAAGTTGAAGCCGCGCGATGAAATTTCGGCGTCCGGAATGGCCTGCCTTATGGCGTATTTAAGCCCTTGGCTGGTCAGGCGACAGCCGATGTTGACGCGGTAGTCAGTATCGTTGAACAGGGCCACGCGAACTGTCCCCTCCGGCCTGCTGTTCTCTGCGGCAACACCGAGCTTTAGCTCATTCAAGAAGCTGTCGTAGTGACGCCAGTAGTGAAGCCTGTCCACTTCGCTGGACATGCGGCTTTGACTTATGAATCGCGCAGCATCAAGGCGGCCTGCAAAGAAGAGCATTTCGACTGCACGTCTGGCGCGGTTATCATCTGACGGCTTGGCTTCAATTGCGCGAATAAATTTCCGCGCCGCAGCGTCTGGGTAATTTCGGATTAAGTGCCGTCCCACCTTCCAATTAATATGCGCCTTCACTGCTGCAATGGGCATACCCGATCACCTTCGCTGATCCGAACATTACTGAAGCGACAAGTTGGTCCATCCCTCAGATCAAAAGCAAGTCTTTGATTGCGTCTTTGGAGCTTCGGGACGTCAGCAACGAACCCCACCCCCCCACCACCACCAGGAATCCCAAGTGAACAACACGATGTTCTTCGCGTATGCGAGGCGCTCGCCTTTTGGTGCGGTGTGCGTCTATGTGCTTGCCGAACTGAACAGTGTGCTGGCGGGCGAGCGTGAGCAGACGAGCATTGAGGCCTTGATCGCGGATCTGCCTCAACTGTGGTTGGCGTAATCACCGCCTCCCCGGCCCCCGTATTCCCCGTCATCATGGCCAGGCTGGGGGAGTCAATCGGACTGTCTCTTGCGAGACTTCTTGGTCGTCAGCTTCCTCAGACTTTCACTCAACTGAACGTCTGACAGATACGGTTTCATTGGCATTCCTCGCGGCTCTTTTGGCGGCACCCGCATCGCCTGCTTGATTGCCTCAACATCCTCTTCGGTAAACGTCATGGTGCGGCCTGAAACCATGCACAAGCCGTGCGCGCGGGCGATCTTAGCTTCGCCGCGATTGGTTATCCGATGGTGTGTTCAGCAGTTTCAGCCAGCTTGTAGACTTTGCCGAGCGATGACATCAGGAGCGGCTAAGTCTTGGGCCTGTCCATCTTGCTCAGAAGGTTATTGGTGTTTTCTATGAGAACCCCAAGGCCGATGGCCAAAACGCCCATGCCGAACGTCGTGGCTGCGAGAATTTCGTGCATGGCGGACTTCGCCACGAGGTAGAGGAGTACCCCGACAACGATCTGAAGACCACCAAGTATTCCTATGAATGCACCCATACGAGCATCGGTCGGTTGAGGCATTGCGTCGACTGGACAGTGCAAAAGCGTCTAAAACGAAGCTGCTGTTCGACTACCGTAGTGAGTTCGACCACTGCTATCTCGAGAACAAGCACGAGATTGGCACATTGGGATGCATAGTAATTGACGATGTAAAAACTTTTCTCGCCCAAATCCGACAGCACATCGCTCAAGAGCTGGCGCCAATTGTTCAGCTCGACGTGACATCTTTTGACAGGAGAAAGCTGGCGCTCATTCTCGAGGTCCTTTTCGAGAACTCTGCCTCAATTGGCGCTGTGATATTAACTTATTTTCCTCGCCAGTATGTTGAGCCCTCGGGTGAGCTGGAAGAGGTGCTTGAATTCGGTCCTGTTACGCCTCGCTTCGTTGGTGAGGCTTCGTACGAACGAGATAGCTTATCCCTTATCGTCGGCGCAGGGTATGAGTTTGGCCGTGTGATCGGCGCTATCGATGTTCTCGAGCCAGAGCTAACGTATTGCATGTTTCCAGTCGGTACAGACCCTCGCTTTGAGCGTGCCGTCGCGCGCAATAATCTCGGGTTTAGTTTCCTCGACGATCCCAACCTGCTGATCCCCTACAGCGTGCTCAATCCCTATTCGACGTATCTTTCTATCAGGCGACTGATACAGGTCGAGTTGAACGAGCGAAATGTATTAGTATTGCCTTTAGGACCCAAGATTTTCGCAGCCCTTTCCATCATCATCGCGCTGATATATTCCCCTGCAGTAATGGTGTGGCGCTATTCGACAGAAGACCTTATGCGGCCCAATTCACTGAGCGACGCCAAAGCAAGTGGTGAAGTGACGTTATTCGCCTTCACCTTTTCTGAAGCCACCAGCCCAAAACCAATCGTCCTTTGACCACGCATTGTATGCCGTAGTATTCCGTACGCGGCTAAGGCCCAAAGGCGAAGTCCTAGAGTTTGATCGGCCTTGTGCTGACTGCATGAGGAGGGCACACGAAGGCGCCCCCTCCCATAGAAGCGCCGCTTGCTCGAGCAGCGGCAGGCGGTCAGCCATCGCCTTGGCAGAGGCCGCAGATGTGCGCGCAGGCAGACGCAAGCTGAAGCCGCCTGACGTATCAGCCTAACCGCAAATGTCGACGACCCGCTTCACTTGGCCGGAGTGCATTGGTGAGCGTCGTTTGGTCAGCCGCCCCAAAAAGCCATTGAAAAACAACTTGACTGGCGGAGGGAGTGGGATTCGAACCCACGGTGACATCACTGCCACGCCGGTTTTCAAGACCGGTGCCTTAAACCGCTCGGCCATCCCTCCGTCGACCGACTGTGCATGTGCGGCATCGCCAGCAGACGGTTCTGCGCCTTTATAACTCGCGCAAGGACTTCGTCAACGTGGGTTGCTGCAATCTGCTCGTGTTCGCGTCATGGGCAGCGAAAAACCACGGCGGAAATCCTGCTACACCGACTTAGGCAATTCGGGACGTTTTTCTTTGCCCGCGGATCGACCGACATCGGCATGCACTTCGAGACTGCCGGCAACACGAGTGATGGTTGCCAGCCGGATTTCACGAGAGAGTCGGCGCGCCCGGCATTGGAATGAAGGAGGCCCGGCGGGGCATTCTCCTATTGGAACAACGGAATCCGCTGCAGAGGCGGATGCCTTCCGCCGTGTCGGTGCCCCTTCCCCATTATTCGGGATCGGCCTTGGCAGCTCACTTGACGCGCGGCGACTTCCCGCGTTACCGCATGCCGCGCGGGAGAAGCTGACAAGAAACGCGAAAGGCGCCGACGGATGGAAGTTTTCACGGCCGCGGGTTTTTCGGCGCTGTTGCAGGTCATCGCGATCGATCTCGTGCTTGCCGGCGACAACGCCATCGTCATCGGCCTGGCCGCGGCCGGTTTGCCCGCGGACCAGCGCAAGAAAGCCATTCTAATCGGCGTACTTGCCGCCACGGCGCTGCGCATTGTTTTCGCTGCCCTCACCATCCAGCTGCTGGAGATACTCGGTCTGCTGCTTATGGGCGGCATATTGCTGCTATGGGTCTGCTGGAAGATGTGGCGCGAATTGCGCACGACCCACGCCGAGCTCGACGCCGCCGCCGAAGCTCTGGGCGAAGACGACGACGATGATGCAGTCGCGACGAGGGCCGCAACTGCCGGCCCGAAACGCAAGACCCTGGCTCAGGCCGCTATCCAGATCGTCGTTGCCGACGTGTCGATGTCGCTGGACAACGTTCTGGCCGTTGCGGGCGCGGCGCGCGACCATTTCACGGTGCTGGTCATCGGGCTCACTCTGTCGGTCGCATTGATGGGACTCGCGGCAAGCTTCATAGCCAAGCTGCTCAACCGCTATCGCTGGATCGCCTATGTCGGCCTGCTGATCATCCTCTACGTGGCACTGGACATGATCTATCGCGGCTACATGGATCTCGCGCCCTACCTGTCCGACCGGCTCTGAGGCAGAAACTACTGTGCAATCGGCATGGCGGAAGCGATTCCATTGCGGAAAAAACTGTGATATTGCGCCGCCCAGTTTACGAGTCTGCGTCGCCCATCCACCGGGCTCTGGCGGTCTCCATAGTGTCTTTCAGCGCGCATCTTAGATGACAGTTTCGGCTGCCGGGATCCGTGCTCCATAAATCCGGAACTCAGCCAATGTCTTCGCCCCGCGTCAGCTTCGTCAGCCTTGGATGTCCGAAAGCCCTGGTGGATTCGGAACGGATCATCACCAGGCTGCGGGCCGAAGGCTACGAAATCGCGCGCAAGCATGACGGCGCCGATCTCGTGGTGGTGAACACCTGCGGTTTTCTCGATTCGGCGCGCGACGAGTCGCTGGGGGCCATCGGCACAGCGCTCAAGGAAAACGGCAAGGTCATCGTCACCGGCTGCATGGGCGCAACGCCGGAACTGATCCGCGAAAAACACCCGAACGTGCTGGCGATCACCGGTCCGCAGGACTACGAGAGCGTCATGGCCGCGGTGCACGAGGCAGCACCCCCGGCGCACGATCCGTTCGTGGACCTGCTGCCGCCTCAAGGTGTGAAACTAACCCCTCGCCACTACGCCTATCTCAAGATTTCCGAGGGTTGCAACAATCGCTGCACCTTCTGCATCATCCCTGCCCTGCGCGGCGATCTCGTCTCGCGGCCGGCTGCGGATGTGCTGCGTGAAGCCGAGAAGCTCGCCAAGGCGGGCGTGAAGGAAATCCTCGTCATCTCGCAGGATACCAGCGCCTACGGCATCGACATCAAGTACCAGACCAGCGTCTTCCAGGAGCGCGAGGTGCGAGCGAAGTTCCTCGACCTGTCGAAGGAACTCGGCGAGATGGGCGTGTGGGTGCGCATGCACTACGTCTACCCCTACCCTCACGTGGCTGACGTGATCCCGCTGATGGCCGAGGGCAAGATCCTCCCCTATCTCGACATTCCGTTCCAGCACGCCTCCCCGCAGGTGCTGAAGAACATGCGCCGGCCTGCACATGGCGAGAAGACGCTGGAGCGCATTCGCGGCTGGCGTGATATCTGCCCGGACCTTGCAATCCGCTCGACCTTCATCGTCGGTTTTCCGGGCGAGACCGAGGAAGACTTCGAGATGCTGCTCGACTGGTTGGACGAGGCCAAGATCGACCGCGCGGGCTGCTTCAAATATGAGCCGGTGCAGGGCGCGCGCTCAAACGATCTCGGCCTGGAGCAGGTGCCGGAAGAGGTCAAGGAAGCGCGCTGGCATCGCTTCATGCAGCGGCAGCAGAAGATCTCGGCAGCGCAGCTGAAGAAAAAGGTCGGCAAGCGCCTGCCCGTCATCATCGACGAAACTGACGGTCTCAGCGCAAAGGGCCGCACGAAATACGATGCGCCGGAGATCGACGGCTCGGTCCACATCCAGTCGCGCCGCCCCTTGCGCGCGGGCGATATCGTGACGGTCAAGATCGATCAGGCCGACGCCTACGACCTCTACGGCACCGCTGTCTGACGCCTTTTGCCAAGCGGCAGAGGCCTAGGCTGCTGACCAGCCGCAGTGAGCAGGCTGGCTGCGGCACAACAAAAGCGAGCAACAAAAAGGGCGCCACACGGCCGCCCTTTTCGCATGTCGGATATGCCGTCAGCTTACTGCGGCAGCTTGTCGTCCACGCCCTTGACGTAGAAGTTCAAGCCCAGCAGCGTGCCGACATCGGCCACTTCGCCCGCCTTCAGCCACTCGGTGCCGTCCTGCTTGGTGATCGGGCCGGTGTAGGGGTTGAACTCGCCGGACGTGATCTTGGCGGTGGCTTCCTCGGCCAGCTTCTTCACGTCGTCGGGCATGTTGGTGAAGGGCGCCATGACGACGTTGCCTTCCTTCATGCCGTCCCAGACGTCGTGCTGCTCCCAGGTGCCGTCGATAACGGCCTTGACGCGCTTGACGTAGTACGGACCCCAATCGTCGACGATGGCGGTGAGCTGGGTCTCAGGGCCGAACTTGATCATGTCGGTGGCCTGGCCGAAGGCCTTGATGCCGCGCTCAGTGGCAACCTGCATCGGGGCGGTGGAGTCGGTGTGCTGGGTAATGACGTCGACGCCCTGGTCGATCAGAGCCTTGGCGGCGTCGGCTTCCTTGCCGGCGTCATACCAGGTGTTGGCCCACACGACCTTGACCTTGAAGTCCGGATTGACCGACTGCGCGCCGAGCATGAAGGCGTTGATGCCGAGCACCACTTCCGGGATCGGGAACGACGCGATGTAGCCAGCAACGCCGGTCTTCGACATCTTGGCGGCGATGATGCCCTGAACGTAGCGACCTTCATGGAACTTCGAGTTGTAGGTCGCGACGTTCGGATGCTCGCGCTTGTAGCCCGTGGCGTGTTCGAACTTCACGTCCGGGAACTTGCCGGCAACCTTATTGGTGGGGTCCATGAAGCCGAAGGAGGTTGCGAAGATGATGTTGCAACCCGAGCGGGCGAAGCGCTCGAGCGAGCGCTCGGCGTCGGCGCCTTCCGGAACGCTTTCGAGATAGGCCGTCTCGACCTGGTCGCCCAGCTCCTTTTCGACTTCCAGCAGGCCCTGATGGTGCTGGTAGGAATAGCCGAAGTCGCCGATCGGGCCGACATAGATCCAGCAGGCCTTGACCTTGGCCTCGGCGGCCAGCGTTCCGAACGACAGCACAGCCGCGGCCGTGGCAAGCGATAGAATGGTTTTCTTCATATAGCTCATCCTCTTGTCAGTTTGCCCGGGGGCATGTGATCCCATTTTGTTGTCATTCAGCGATCTGGCACAAACGGCCGCCCCAGTGAAGCCGGAGTGTTCACCATCGTCAGTCGCCTGTTGCGCGAGATTAGAACAAGTACGACGATGGTAGCCAGATAGGGAAGCGAAGAAAGCAGCTGGGACGGTATCCCTATCCCCAGCGCTTGGGCGTGAAGCTGGCCGATGGTGACGGCGCCGAACAGATAGGCGCCGGCCAGAACCCGCCATGGCCGCCAGGACGCGAACACAACCAGCGCCAGCGCGATCCAGCCGCGGCCGGCGGTCATGTTCTCCACCCACTGCGGCGTGTAGACGATGGAAAGATATCCGCCCGCCAGACCGGCGCAGGCGCCGCCGAACATCACCGCGAGATACCGGATCAGGATCACGTTGATACCGAGCGCGTGGGCCGAGGCGTGGTTGTCGCCGACCGAACGGAGCGTCAGGCCCGCGCGAGTGCGGAAGAGAAAATAGGCGACGCCGCCGGTGAGCAGCAGGGACAGGTAGAATATGGGATCCTGGCCGAACACCAGCTTGCCGACCAGCGGCAGGTCGCTCAGGAAGGGGATGTAGATGGTGCCGAGCTTCACGCCGGGAATTCCGACGAAGCCCTCACCAAGCATGCCCGACAGCCCGAGACCAAGCAGGGTGAGCGCAAGACCCGTGGCGACCTGGTTGGTCACCAGGGTGAGCGTCAGGAAGGCGAAGAGCAGCGAGAACAGCGCGCCGACTGCGATCGCGGCGAGGAAGCCGAGCCAGGGCGAACCGGTGGTCAGCGCCACGCCAAAGCCGGTGACGGCGCCCATCACCATCATGCCTTCGACGCCGAGGTTGAGCACGCCGGAGCGTTCCACCACCAGTTCGCCGATCGAGGCGATCAGCAGCGGTGTCGCCGCCGTCGCGATGGTGATGAGGATGGCTTCAAGCATTCCCATGGGAAACCTCCGCCTTGCGCGGCGCTGCACCGACGAAGCGGATGCGATAATGGATCAGCGTATCGGCTCCGAGCACGAAGAAAAGCAGCAGGCCCTGGAAGGCGCGCACGACCTTGTCGGAAACGCCTATGGAAATCTGTGCTGCTTCGCCGCCGAGGTAGGAAAGCGCCAGGATCAGCCCAGCCGCGACGATGCCGAGCGGGTTGAGCCGGCCGAGAAACGCCACGATGATGGCGGTGAAGCCGTAGCCCGGCGAAATCGTCGGGCGCAGCTGGCCGATGGCGCCGGAGACTTCGGAGATACCGGCAAGGCCGGCCAAGGCGCCCGAGACGATGAAGGCGAAGAACACCATCTTCGACGCCGAGAAGCCGGCGAAGCGCCCTGCCCGCGGGCTCTGACCCAATACCTGCACTTCAAAGCCGCGCAAGGTGCGCGTCAGCATGAACCAGACCACGACTGCCGCGACCAGCGCGAAGATGAAGCCCCAATGGGCCCTGCCCGATGCCGACCAGATTTCCGGCAGGATGGCGTAGTCGTGGAAATTGCGCGTTTCCGGGAAGTTCATGCCTTGGGGGTTACGCCACGGCCCACGCACCATCCAGTCCAGGAACAGTTGCGCGACATAGACGAGCATGAGGCTGGTCAGGATTTCGTTGGTGTTGAAGCGCGTCTTCAGGAAGGCCGGGATTGAGCCATAGGCCGCGCCGCCAATCATGCCCATGATCAGCATCAGCGGCAGAACGATCCACGACTGGAAATCCGGGAACATGACCGGCAGGGCCGAACCTGCGACGGCACCCATGATGAACTGCCCTTCGGCACCGATATTCCAGTTGTTGGACAGGAAGCAGACCGACAGACCAACCGCAATCAGGATCAGCGGCGCGGCCTTCACGGCCAATTCATGCAGGGACCAGACCTCGCGCAGCGGATCGATGAAATAGTAGTAAAGCGCGTCGACCGGGTTCTTCCCGAGCAGGGAGAACATGATGGCGCCGGCGACCAATGTCAGCGCAAGCGCGATGAAGGGCGAGAGCACGCCGAACAGCGCCGAGCGCTGCGGGCGTTTGACGAGTTCGATGCGCATCAAGCGACCTCCGCGACGTGTTCGACGTGGCCGGGCTCGGCGCCGCCCATCAGAAGGCCGATCTTTTCCAACGTCGCTTCGGCGATTGGCAGCGGCTTCGACAGTTCGCCGTTGTGCATGACGGCGATCGAATCTGAAATTTCGAACAGTTCATCGAGGTCCTGGCTGATGACCAGGACCGCCGAGCCTTGGCGGGCGAGCTCGATCAGCGCCTGGCGTATGCGCGCTGCAGCGCCCGCGTCCACGCCCCAGGTCGGCTGATTGACCACCATTACGGCCGGCTGGCGGTCGAGCTCGCGGCCGATGATGAATTTTTGCAGATTGCCGCCGGAAAGCGAGGCGGCTTCGGGATCGGGCGCGCTCTTGCGCACGTCCATCGCTGCGATGATGCGCTGAGCGGCTGCGGCGATCGCGTTGTTGCGCACCAGGCCGGCCTTGCCGAGAAATGCCTTCCTGTCGGTCGCGTGACGCGACAGCAAAAGGTTCTCCGACAGTTTCATGCGCGGCGCGGCACCATGGCCCAGGCGCTCTTCCGGCACGAATGCGGCCCCAAGAAGCCGGCGCCCGGTGATTGAAAGATTGCCGGCATTCTGGCCGCGGATACGCACGGCGCCGGCTTCCGCTTGCAGGACCTCGCCTGAGACGGCCTCGAAGAACTCGCCCTGCCCGTTGCCTGCCACGCCCGCGACGCCGATCACCTCTCCCGCCTTCACAGAAAGATTGATGTTGCGCAGCGGGATCGAGAACGGCGTGGCGGGCTTGCGCGACAGATTGCGCACTTTCAGCAGGACCGCCGCTTCATCGATGCCTTCAACCGGCGGGCGCACCACGGCCTGTACTTCGCTGCCGACCATCATGCGGGCCAGCGATGCCGCCGTTTCCTGGCTTGGGTCACAATGGCCGACGACCTTGCCGTGGCGCAGCACGGTGGCGCGGTCGCACAGGCGTTTGACCTCTTCCAGCCGGTGCGAGATGTAGAGGATCGACTTGCCCTCGGAGCGCAGGCGTTCCAGCGTCTCGAACAGCTTGTCGACTTCCTGCGGCGTCAGCACCGCGGTCGGCTCGTCGAGGATGATGAGCTCCGGCGTCTGCAGCAGGCAGCGGATGATCTCGATGCGCTGCCGCTCGCCGACAGAGAGATCGCCGACCAAAGCGTAGGGGTCAAGCGGCAGGCCGTAGCTGTAGGCGAGTGCCTTGGCCTTTGCGGCAATGGTGGAAATCTGGGCCTCGTCCTCGAGCGACAGGGCGATGTTCTCGGCCGCTGTGAGCGCATCGAATAACGAGAAATGCTGGAAAACCATGCCGATGCCGAGCTTTCGCGCCGCATGCGGATTGGCGATGCGCACCGGCTGGCCATTCCAGCGGATTTCGCCGGCATTCGGCTCCAGCGTGCCGAAAAGCATCTTGACGAGGGTGGACTTGCCGGCGCCGTTCTCGCCCAGCAGGGCATGAATTTCGCCCTTGCCGATCGCAAGGTCGATGCCGTCGCAGGCTTTCAGGGTACCAAATATCTTAGTCAGGCCGCGGACCTCCAGAAGGTTCGCAGCGGGTGCTTCCATAATGGTTGTCACAAGGTCCCCATCAAGTGTTTTTATGTTCCCCGGATACCGTATGTGCGTGCGGTTCACAACGCAAAGCTTCGCAGGACTTGAAAGACCTTCAAGATTTTCAGGGGAGAAGGACGGTTGCGCCGGTCGTCCGGCGCGATTCGAGATCGCGATGCGCATCCGCCACATCCTTCAGGGCGTAGCGCTGATTGATCTGGATATCGACGACGCCTTTCTCAACCACATCGAAGAGCGCTGCCGCTGAGGCTTCCAGATCCTCGCGCGCGGCGATGTAGGTGAACAAGGTGGGGCGCGTTGCGTAAAGCGATCCCTTCTGCGACAGCAGCCCCATGTTGAAGGGCGGGATCGGCCCGGAGGATTGTCCAAAGCTCACGAACATGCCGCGCGGGCGCAGGCAATCCAGCGAGCCGGGAAAAGTATCCTTTCCGACGGAATCGTAGACCACATTGCAGAGGCGCCCGCCGGTGATTTCCTTCACCTGCGCCACGAAATCCTGTTCGCGGTAGTCGATGACGTGGTCGTAGCCATGCGCCTTTGCCAGCGTCACCTTCTCGGCGGAGCCGGCCGTGCCTATGACCGTGGCGCCGAGATGCTTTGCCCACTGGCCCAGAATGAGCCCCACACCGCCCGCAGCGGCATGGCACAGGATCGTGTCGCCCGGCTGCACATGGTAGGTGCGACGCAGGAGATATTCGGCGGTCATGCCCTTCAGCATCATGGCCGCCGCCTTTTCGTCGCTTATGCCTTGCTGCAGCTTCACCAGCCTGTCGGCCGGTGCGAGGCGTTCTTCGCAATAGGCGCCGAGCGGAAGCGTGTAGGCGACGCGGTCGCCCTTGTTCAGCCAGTCCACTCCCTCGCCGACCTCCACCACAATGCCAGCCGCCTCGCTGCCCGGCGTCAGCGGCAGGCCGGCGGGAGCGGGGTAGAGTCCGCTGCGGTAGTAGGTATCCAGGAAGTTCAATCCAATTGCCGTGTGGCGGACCAGCGCTTGGCCGGGACCGGGACTTCCGACCTCCACATCCTCGTAGGCGAGAACCTCGGGGCCGCCATGGGCATGGATGCGAACGGCCTTGGACATGATCAGAGCTTCCTTGCGCCGAGATTGGGGAAGAGTTGCATGACGCCGCCGATGAAGAACAGGTAGACTCCGGTGACAGCGATCCCGATCTTCACGACTTCGCTCGCATCCATGTTCTGCACCAGGGCGAAAGCACCGAAGGCGCACCAGGCGAGGAAGACGGCGAGATTGAGTTCGCGCAGGCGTTTCACCCGCACCGGATGCAGGAAGTACATGGGCACAAAGGTCATGATTGCCGCCACGGCCACCACCGCGAACGAGACCAGCTCTCCCGGTTCTATGACAAATAGTGTGAAGACGATCATGTTCCACACCACCGGGAACCCCTTGAAGAAGTTCTCCCTCGTCTTCATGCCCGTGTCGGCGTAGTAGATCGCGCTCGAAACCACGATCAGCGCCCCGGCCAGGAATGACAGCTTATCGCCCATGAAACCGCGCTGGTAGAGCGCAAAGGCGGGGATCAGCACATAGGTGACGTAGTCGATGATGTTGTCGAGCAGTTCGCCCGACCACGTCGGCAGAATGTCCTTGACCTCGAGCTTGCGCGCGATGGGACCGTCGATCCCGTCGACGAACAGGGCCAGCCCCAGCCACCAGAACATGGCAGTCCAGCGCTGTTCGCTGGCGGCGACCAGCGACAGGAAGGCCAGGAACGAGCCCGACGCGGTGAGGAGGTGGACGGAAAAGGCCTTCGCTTGCGGCCAGGTTACTTTTTTTCGTTTCACGGGCCGCGCCAGTCCAGTTTGCAGATTTCGGCCGAACGGCCAGTGAAGTTCCAGTTTCGGCCGAAGGCGCGCATCCTGCTCTTGTCGGACTTGGCGACGATGATCTCGGGCGCGATCCAGTATTCGGAATTGGTGATGACAGTGTCCCCCGCCTTGTTCTTGCCCGGGATGGGCGTGATCGCACCATAGATGATCTTCGGTATCTGGAACACGCGGGTCCTGTCGTGCGTCTCATAGCTGATCGGCACCTGCTCGGCACCGAGAAATTTCCCCACCAGGATCGACAGCAGCGAGGTCGTGCCGCCGGCCTTGCCGGTGAATATCTTGGTGAAGGCCTTCGCCGCATAGATCGACGCTCGCTGATCTATGAACAGCCCGGCCGTCCAGTTGCCGCGGCTCATATAGCCGGGAATTTCCATAATCAACCCGAGATTGAGGGCGGACAGGTCGACATCGCCGTAATGCCCCGCATCGATGCGAAAGCCGGCCCAGGTCTGGCAATAGCCTTCCGTCGGCGGATGGTTGCCCAATGAGAGCACGCAAGGACAGAAAACTGTGCAGTTACAGGAAAGTACAAGCTCCCCCTTCATCGCCCAGCTCTGTTCGGCCATGGAACGTCCCCCTTCCCGGTCAGGCTGAGCTTAATAGAAGCGCAACAGCCCAGACAAGCAGTATCGCACCTGCAAGCCGCGTCGAGACATGCCTTGTTCCTTGTTTTTCGACCAGCGTAAATACCGCGATCAACGCCATCCAGAACAAATTCATGATGCCTACGGCGAACATCACCAGCATCAGCGCCCAGCAGCAACCCAGGCACCACAAGCCTTGCTCCACCCCAAGCCGGAAGATACGAAGCGGCCTGGGGCTCCATCGGGCGAACAGGATAGAGAACGGATTGCGACACTTGTTCAGGCAGGCGTCCTTGAACCCCGTGAACTGGTAAAGCCCCGCAAGCCCAAGAGCCAGCGCACCGGCCACTCCCTTGACCGGCGCGGTCTGGATGCCGGCGGCAAACCGGTGAACGAGAATCGTCAGCGCCGCAAACAAGGCCGAAGCGGCGAGCCACGCGCAAAGATATCCGGCCACGAGGATCAGCGGATGCACGGCGGCCTCGCGCTTCCTGCCTGCGGTGTCGGCGATCTCGCAATAGGTGCGGATCATCGGGGCCGCCGAAGGAAGCATCATCGCAACCGACATCAGAAACCACATCAGCGTGAGTGCGGCGAAGAGGTCCGGGGCCAGGCCGCCGGGCGGCAGCGGGTTCAGGCACAGCGAAAAGAACCGGTCCAGGAAGGCTGGCACGGGCACAGGCGGCAGCATGCGCAACAGTTCGTCTCCGGGCGCTTCGCTTCCTGGGCCCCGGATCTCGGCTCCACGCAGCGCCATGAGCGCCAGCAGCGCCCAGGACAGCAGGATGCCCACGCCCAGCATGGCGTAGACGACCGTGCGTGGGTTTTGTGCCACGTGACCCGTCGCGCGACCTGTCCGGTCGAGGTGATCGAAGCCTTCCGGTTTTCCGTTCATGATCGACCGCTGGGCTGAAACGCCACGTTGATCAATAGGATAGGCCTATCCTATATGAAAGGGACAGTCGGATTTGCGTCCGGTGCCGGAAATGCAAAGAGGTTTTGCTTTGGGTGGCGAAAGAACAGCCGAAATCCTGGTCGCGGGAACCGGCCCTGCGGGGCTGATCGCCGCATTGGCGTTTGCGAAGGCGGGTTTTTCAGTCGATCTCGTCGGCCCGGCTGCCAACAGCCAGGATCGCCGCACGACGGCGCTCATGGTCCCGGCCCTGAAGTTTCTGGACAGCCTCGGCGTTCTGGCCTCGCTGGAGCACAGAGCCGCACCGCTGCGCGCCATGCGCATCGTCGATGCCACTCAGCGGCTGATCCGCAGCCCGGTCGTCACCTTCTATGCAAGCGAGATCGGCGAGCCCTATTTCGGCCTCAATATTCCCAACAGCATCCTGAACGAAGCGCTGGAGACGGCAGTTTCCTCTCATCGAGAGATCGTCTGGCATCGCAGCCTCGTCGAGCGCTGGGAACTTGAGCCACATCAGGTGCGCGCGCTGCTGGCGGACGGAACGGAAATCACCGCCGCACTTGCCGTTGCCGCCGACGGGCGACTGTCACCCGCGCGCGAGGCAGCAGGCATTTCGACCTCCACTCACCCCTATCCGCAGGCCGCGCTGGTGCTCAATTTTGCCCATACGCGCGAACACGGCTTTACCTCGACTGAGTTCCACACCGAAACCGGGCCCTTCACCCAGGTGCCCCTGCCCGGCAATCGGTCCAGTCTCGTATGGGTGGTGAGACCCGAGACGGCCGACGAACTCGCAAGACTGGACGACGAAACGCTATCGATGCGTGCCGAAGAGCGCATGCAATCGATGCTGGGACGCGTGACGGTCGAGCCTGGCCGGCAGGTCTATCCGCTTTCGGCGATCCTCCCGCGCCGCTTCGCCCAGAACCGGGTAGCGCTTGTTGGCGAGGCAGCCCATGTCTTCCCGCCCATCGGGGCCCAGGGGCTCAATCTCGGCATCAGGGATGTCCAGCAACTGGTGGAGATCGTCGCGTTAAATCGTGCGGACCCGGGGGCGTCCGCACCCTTGTCTGCCTACGACAGGCAGCGCCGGCCGGACATTCTGGCCCGCAGCGGCGCGGTCGGGCTGCTGAACCAGTCGCTGCTTTCAAACCTGCTGCCGGCCCAGCTGCTGCGTAGCGCGGGCCTCAGCATGCTTGGCGGATTTGCCCCGCTGCGCGCTCTTTTCATGCGCGAGGGCCTGAAGCCCGGCAGCGGTTTCTCGGCGCTGGGATCTCTTTTCAAGCCGGGTTTCCCTCCGCGCCCGGGTGCGCATTAGAGAAGCCTGCTCGGGTCTTGCTCATTGGAAACTGGTAGCGGTGGCATTCGATTTGCACCGTCACCGCTAAATCGTTGTTTTCCCATGAGCCTCACGCGGGATTGAATTGCTGAAAGCGTTGGTCCAAATATCCTGAAGGAGTTCTTTCTTCGGTGACCGCCGAATGCGGTCATGGAGCCTGCGTGAATGCAAGGCCAGGATTTTGGACGTGACTGAAATGAAGACGGCGAAATTTGCGATCGGCCAGGTGGTGCGCCACCGTCTGTTCCCGTTCAGGGGCGTGGTCTTCGATGTCGACCCGCAGTTCAACAATACCGAGGAATGGTACGAGGCCATTCCCGCCGAACTCAGGCCCAGCAAGGACCAGCCCTATTACCACCTGCTCGCGGAAAACGACGAGACGGAATACATCGCCTATGTCTCGGAGCAGAATCTGCTTGCCGACCAGTCGGGCGAGCCGATGCGGCATCCTCAACTTGCCGACCTGTTCGAAACCACCGCCGACGGCCATTATGCGCCGAAGGGCCAGGCTCGCCACTGAAAGACCCGCCTGCAGTAATCTGCTGGAAACAAAAAAGCGGGGCCGAAGCCCCGCTTTTTCGTTAATCGGTGTTGACGATCAGTTCGCCGTCTTCGCCTTTTCCTGCTCTTCCTTGAGCTTCTTGGCGAAGTCCTCGTTGTTCTTGCTCACGAACTCCTGGAGCTTCTTCTGGCGCTCCTCGAGATCGGACTGCTGCAGCGGCGCGCCGTCATAGGCGCCGGTGAAGCCCTGCAAGGAAACCTTTACCGGGTTCTGCTGGTTCTGGAAGTTGACCGAGGTCAAGGTCAGCTCAGAGCCCTTCTTGAACGAGCCGATCAGCTGGTCGGTGAGCGGCGCTTCGGCAACGCAACGGTCCGGGAAACAGATCACGTAGTCGAGCTTCTGCGCCTTGCCGCCGTCAATCTGGAGGCCGATGCCGGGAGGCACCAGGCGGCCGGTGGGAACCGTGACCTGGAATACCTTGCGGTTCACCTTGCCCTTGAGCTCGATGAGGCTGATGCCGGTCACCAGCTGGCCGGAGGCGGCGGTTGAGATGTGCTGGACGTTACAGATGTCGACGTCTTCCTGCTTGGAACAGGCCTTGAACCAACCCTGTGGAATTTGCTGCGCTGCGGCCGGCGCCAGCCCTGCGGCGAGCATGCCGACCACGCCTGCAGCCATAACCGAAAGACGTGCAGCGTCGGTTTTGAGGCTCGTCATCTATCTCAATCCTCTCAAATGATCCCGGGACCGGCTTGCTTGCCGTCGCCAACGCTACCTGTTGCGCAAATGCGGCGACAGCATGACTTTGACGGCGGTGTTACACCGGGCAGCGTTGCGAATCCAGCCCCGCTGCATGCGATTATTGGCGTCTGTCCCAACTAAACTCACAATAGTGTCGTCATGGTAGATTCCTTCTCGAATCGTCACCGAAAAGTTTGCCTTGGGATCCCCGTGATGCGCCGCATGATTTTCTCGCTCTGTACCGCCGCAGCCATCCTGTCGAACGGCGGCGGGGCCTCTGCCGAACCGGTTCATGCGATCGCAATGCAGGGCGAACCCGCGCTGAAGGACGGTTTCCGAAGCTTTCCCTATGCAAATCCGGACGCGCCGAAAGGCGGCAGCGTGACCTATTGTGTGGTCGGCACCTTCGACAATCTCAACCCGTTCATCATCAAGAGCCTGCGCACCACCGCGCGCGGCATGATCGACACCATCTACGGCAACCTGGTGTTCGAGCCGCTGATGCAGCGCAGCGCCGATGAGGCGTTCTCTCTTTATGGGCTGCTTGCCGAATCGCTCGATATCTCGCCCGACCGAAAGGTTGCCGAATTCCATATCAATCCGAATGCCAAGTGGTCGGACGGGCAGCCGGTGACGGCGGACGACGTGGTGTTCACCTATGAGGTCTACACCGAAAAGGGCCGCCCGCCTTACAGCGACCGCATGAAGAAAATCGCCAAGCTGGAAAAGACCGGCGAGCGCAGCGTGCGCTTCAGCTTCAACGAGAACGCCGACCGGGAATTTCCGCTGATCGTGGCGATGACGCCCATCATCCCGAAGCACGCCTTCGACAAGGAAACCTTTGACCAGACCACGCTGAAGCCCCTGATCGGCAGCGGGCCATACCGGGTAGCGCAGGTGGTGCCGGGGCAGAGGATCGTCTTCGAGCGCAACCCCGATTACTGGGCGAAAGACCTGCCGTCCAAACGCGGCTTTGACAATTTCGACCGCATCACCATCGAATATTTCCTCAACGCCAATTCGCAGTTCGAAGCTTTCAAGAAAGGCATCTGCGCGCTTTACGAGGAGAACGATCCGGTCAAGCGGGAACGCAACCTCGACTTTCCAGCAATGCGCGAAGGCAAGGTGGTGACCGAGGTCTTCGAAAACGGACTGCCGCCGGTCGTCACCGGCTTCCTGTTCAACACGCGGCTGCCGAAATTCGCCGATGTGCGCGTGCGCCGCGCACTGGCCATGCTTTACGATTTCGAATGGGCCAACAAGAACCTCTTTAACAGCCAGTTCAAGCGCACGGCGAGCTACTGGCAGAACTCCGAGCTTTCCGCTTTAGGCAAGCCCGCCAGCGAAGCTGAACGCGCGCTGCTGGCGCCCTACTCCGGCATGGTGCTGCCCGAGGTGATGGACGGCACCTACCGTCCCGCTGAAACGGACGGCTCCGGTCACGACCGCGCCCCGCTGAAGACGGCGCTGGACCTGCTGAAGAGCGCTGGCTACCGCATCGAGAACGGCAAGCTGCTCGATCCGCAAGGCCAGCCCTTCAGCTTCGAAATCCTCACTTCCTCCCAGAGCGAGGAGCGGCTGGCGGCGCTGTATCAGCGCACGCTGGCCAAGATCGGCATCGGGGTGAATATCCGCGCCCTCGAGGCCGACCAGATCCAGATGCGCAAGCAGCGCTTCGACTTCGACGTGCTGATCGGCTCCACCGGCTTTCTGGGCACGCTGTCGCCGGGCATAGAGCTTACCTTCCGCTGGGGTTCGGAATCGGCAAACACGGAGGGATCGTTCAACCTGGCCGGCGTGGCCGAGCCCGCAATCGATGCGATGATCGAGGCGATGCTGAATGCCCGCGACAAGGACGCCTATGTGGCCGCAGTGCGTGCGCTCGACCGGCTGCTGATATCCGGGGCCTATATCGTGCCGATGCAATACGACAACCGGCAGTACCTCTCCTATTGGAGCCAACTGGCGCATCCTGCCAAGACACCGGTGTTCGGCTATCAGCTTCCCACCTGGTGGCATAAGCAACCCTGAGTCGGCACGGCCGGCAGAAAGGAGCCCGCGATGAGCGGCCCGAAGCAATCCATCACCGTCGACGTGGTGTCGGACGTGGTCTGCCCCTGGTGCTTCATCGGCCAGAAGCGGCTCGACAAGGCGGTCGCCGCCGTGCCGGAGGTGGATGTCGAGATCCGCTGGCGTCCGTTCCAGCTCGACCCGACCATTCCGTCGCAAGGCCGGAACCGCAGGCAATATATGCTGGCCAAGTTCGGCAGTGAGGAGCGCCTGCGCGAAATCCATGCCAATGTCGGCCAGGTCGGCAAGGCCGAGGGCATCGATTTTGATTTCGGGGCCATCGCGGTTTCGCCCAACACGCTCGATGCGCACCGCCTGCTGCGCTGGGCCGCGTCGAACGGTGGCGAGGTTCAGGGCCGCCTCGCCCGGCGGCTGTTCCAGCTTTACTTTGAGGAAGGCAAAAATATCGGCGACCATGCCGTGCTTGTAGAGGCCGCGCGCGAAGCCGGAATGGATGCGCCAGTGGTGGAAGCCATGCTGGCGACCGATGCCGACCGAGACGCGGTCGCCAACGAGGCGGCGACGGCTTCGCACATGGGCATCACGGGGGTTCCCTGCTTCCTGTTCGAAGGCAAATATGCCGTGATGGGAGCGCAGGACAGCGCGGTGCTGGCCGATGCGATCCGCCAGATCGCCGCCGCCAAGGCGCGCGGGGAACTGGAGCCGGTGCAGTAGGGCGCTGGCGTTCCCTCCCCCTTGAGGGGAGGGTCGAACCGCGTAGCGGATCGCGGTGGGGTCGTTGCGGCAGCGCGCGACATGGACCTACCCCTCCCGGGCGCGGCTGCGTTGACAGCTATCAGGCTGCCTTTTCGACCAGCCGCGCAAGCTGCGTCATGACCACGGCCGAGCCGGCAAGGCGCTTTTCGGCGCTCGGCCAGTCGCGGATGAAGACCACGCTTTGATCCGGCCTGATCTTGGCCAGCGAGCCCTGTTCGCCGATGTATTTCACCAAGCCAGCCGGGTTCGAGAACTCGCGCTTGCGGAAGTGGATGACCACGCCCTTGGGGCCAGCGTCCAGCTTCTCGACATTGGCCTTGCGGCACAGGGCCTTGATGAACACGATCTTCAACAGATGCTGGACCTCTTCCGGCAGCGGGCCGAAGCGGTCGATAAGCTCGGCGGCGAAGGCGTCGATCTCTTCGGGCGAATCGAGATCGGCGAGGCGCCGGTAAAGCGCCAGCCTGAGCTGGAGGTCCGGCACATAGCCTTCCGGGATCATCACCGCCGTTCCGACCGTGATCTGCGGCGACCAGCCGCCGTCGAGCACTTCGCCGGTGCCGCGGATCTCGGCGACCGCCTCCTCCAGCATCTGCTGGTAGAGCTCGAAGCCGACTTCCTTGATGTGGCCCGATTGCTCCTCACCCAGCAGGTTGCCGGCGCCGCGGATGTCGAGGTCGTGGCTGGCGAGCTGGAAGCCGGCGCCCAGCGTGTCGAGCGACTGAAGCACCTTCAGGCGCCGCTCGGCGGTGTCGGTGAGCTTTCTGTTGGCCGGCAAGGTGAACAGCGCATAGGCGCGTAGCTTCGAGCGGCCGACCCGGCCGCGAAGCTGGTAGAGCTGGGCCAAGCCGAACATGTCGGCACGGTGCACGATGAGCGTGTTCGCGGTTGGGATGTCGAGGCCGGATTCGACGATGGTCGTCGACAAAAGCACGTCGTACTGGCCGTCGTAGAAGGCGTTCATGATGTCGTCGAGCTCGCCGGCGGGCATCTGGCCGTGGGCGGTGGCGACCTTCAGCTCCGGCACCGATTCTTCCAGGAACTGGCGAACATCGGCCAGATCGGAAATGCGCGGCACGACATAGAAACTCTGGCCGCCGCGATAGCGCTCGCGTAGCAGCGTCTCGCGCACCACCAGCGGATCGAAGGGCGAAATGAAGGTGCGCACCGCCATGCGATCGACCGGCGGCGTGGCGATGAGCGAAAGCTCGCGCACGCCGGTGAGTGCAAGCTGCAGCGTGCGCGGGATGGGCGTTGCCGACAGCGTCAGCACATGCACGTCGCTCTTGAGCTCCTTCAGGCGCTCCTTGTGCTTGACGCCGAAATGCTGCTCCTCGTCGATGATCAGCAGGCCGAGGTTCTTGAAGGAGATGGTGGAGCCGAGCAGCGCATGCGTGCCGACGACGATGTCGACCGTGCCTTCGGCGACGGCTTTCTTGGTCTCGGCCAGTTCTTTCGAGCCGACCATGCGCGAGGCCTGGCGCACCACCACCGGCAGGCCGGCGAAGCGTTGCGCAAAGGTCTTGTAGTGCTGGCGGGCAAGCAGCGTCGTGGGCACCACGACAGCGACCTGAAAACCTTCCATGGCGGCGAGGAAGGCCGCGCGCAGCGCCACCTCGGTCTTGCCGAAGCCGACGTCGCCGCAGACCAGGCGGTCCATCGGTTTGCCGGCCGACAGGTCGTCCATCACGGAATCGATGGCGCGCTGCTGGTCGTCCGTCTCCTCGTAGGGGAAGCGGGCGGCGAATTCGCCATAGACGCCGTCGGGTGGATTGATGGCTGGCGCGGCACGCATCTGGCGCTCTGCCGCGAGCTTGATGAGCTGGCCGGCCATTTCGAGCAACCGGCGCTTGAGCTTGGCCTTGCGCGCCTGCCAGGCGCCGCCGCCCAGCTTGTCGAGCGTGGCTTCGGCCGAATCTGAGCCGTAGCGCGACAGGAGCTCGATGTTTTCGACCGGCAGGAACAGCCGGTCGTCGCCGGCATAGTGGATTTCGAGGCAATCGTGCGGCGCGCCGGCCGCCTCGATGGTGCGCAGGCCGATGAAGCGGCCGATGCCGTGGTCGGCGTGGACGACGATGTCGCCGGCCGAAAGCGCGGCCGCCTCCGCGATGAAATCCGACGGGCGCTTGCGCTTCCTGGAGCGGCGCACGAGGCGGTCGCCCAGTATGTCCTGTTCGGCGACGACGACGAATTCGTCGGTTTCAAAGCCGGCTTCCAGCGGCAGAACGGCCATGCCCGCCTGCCCCGCGCCGAGGTTCTTGACGTCTGCCAGGATGGCGACCGGCTTGAGGTTGCCGAGATGGTGCTCGGTGAGGATCTGCGAAAGGCGGTCGAGCGAGCCTTCGGTCCAACCCGCGATCACCACGCGCCGCTTGGCCGCGCGCAGGTCGCTGATATATTTCACCACCTCTTCGAAGACGTTGACGTTCGGGTCGGCGCGCTCGAGCTCGAAGCCGCGCGCGGGCCTGGCGCCGGCATGAAGCAGTTTGCGGCCGCCCGTCTCGGGCGTGTCGAAGGGCGTGAACTCGATGGCCATGCGATCGGGCAGCGCGGCGGCCACCTCGTCGGGCGACAGATACATTTCGGCCGGCGGCACCGGCTTGTAGGGCACGGCATCCTTCATCGCGCCGCTGGCGGGATGGCGACGGGCCTCGTAGTAGTCGAGGATCAGCGTGTGGCGCTCGCCCAGGGCTTCGCGGGCCAGATGGTCGAACACCACCGGCGCTGCGGGCAGATAGTCGAAGATGGTTTCCAGCCGCTCGTAGTAGAAGGGCAGCCAGTGCTCCATGCCGGCAAAGCGGCGGCCTTCGCTGACTGCGGCGTAGAGGCCGTCGTCGCGCGACGGTGCGCCGAAAGCTTCGATATATTTGCGGCGGAAGCGGCTGATGGCCTCGGGCGTAAGCGCCACCTCGCTCATGGCCTGCAGCGTGAGCGCCGTGCGCTGGCCGGTGGTGCGCTGGGTGGCGACGTCGAAGGCGCGGATCGATTCCAGCGTGTCGCCAAAGAAGTCGAGCCGCAGCGCTTCCGGCGCGCCGGGGGCGAACAGATCCAGGATGCCGCCGCGCACGGCGAATTCCCCGACCTCGCGAACGGTGGCGACGCGGTCGAAGCCGGAATTCTCCAACCGCCCGATCAGCGCGTTCATGTCGACCTGGTTGCCGGGGCGCGCATGGACGGTCTGCGCCTCGATGGCCGAGGCCGGCGGGATGCGCTGCAACAGCGCGTTGGCCGTGGTGAGGATGACTGCGCGGTGCGGTTGCCTGGCAAGCGAGGCCATGGCGGCCATTGCGTCGAGGCGGCGGGCGGCGGCATCAGCACCCGGTGAGACGCGATCGTAGGGCAGGCAGTCCCAGGCGGGGAATTCCAGCACCGGCAGGTCGGGCGCGGCGAAGGCGAGCGCATCGAGGATGGCAGGCAGGCGCTGGCCATCACGGGCCACGAAGATGACCGGCCCATCCGGCGCCGTTTCCAGAGCCGCCGTGACCAGCGCGAAGGCCTCATAGCCATCGGCCACCCCGTCGACGATGAACTGGCCGACGCCTTCCCTGGGTAGGCCGATTTTCCTGATCAGGGTCATCCTAAAAGCTCTTGGACCGGCTAGAGGCCAGGATCTTGCGGTAGATCGCGCTGTCGACAGCCGGCGGAACGGGCTGCTCGCCGGTGATCCAGGAGAGCAGGTCGACGTCGTTCAACTCAAGCAGCGTCTCGTATTCGTCCAGTTCGGCGTCGGACAGGGCGTCGATGGTGGTGTCGGCGAAATGGCCGAGAATCAGGTCCATCTCGCGCGTGCCGCGATGCCAGGATCGGAAAAGAAGCTTGCGCCGACGCGTGTCCAGCCCCTCAGTCGATCGTGTCGTGCCCATGATGAACCTTTTCCTCTGTGCCGAGCGGCGCATATAGCGTGGATGACGCGGCCTGTCAGCCTTGCGCATGGTCGCGGGGCGCATAAGCTGGCGCCATGCGCCCTTCCCTTCTCGACCCGCTGTTCGTCCCGATCACTTCGCTTGCCGGGGTTGGGCCGAAGATTGCCGACCTAATCGCCAAGGTGGTGCCGGCCGACATTTCGGACCGCCCGACGCGGGCCGGCGACCTGATCTTCACGCTTCCGAACTCGGTGATCGACCGCCGCAACCGGCCCGGCATCGCGCTGGCGCCCGGCGGCGCGATCGTGACGCTCGACGTGACGGTGGACCGCCACCAGCCGGCGCCGCCCGGCAACAAATCGGTGCCCTACCGGGTCTATGCCTTCGACGACACCGGCGAGATTGCGCTGACCTTCTTCCGCGCCAACACCGCATGGCTTGAGCGCGCGCTGCCGGTGGGCGAGGAGGTGACCGTCAGCGGCCGGATGGAATGGTTCAACGGCCGCCCGAGCATGGTGCATCCCGACCACATTGCACGCGTGGCCGATGCCGGCGGCCTGCCGCTGGTCGAGCCGGTCTATCCGCTCACCGCCGGGCTTTCGGGCAAGGTGCTGCGCCGCGCTATCGGACAGGCGCTGGAGCGAGTGCCGGAACTGCCGGAATGGCAGGATGCTGACGTGATGCGTCGCCAGACCTTCCCCCCGCTGCGCGAGGCCTTGGGCCGCATCCACAACCCGGCCGACCCGATCGACGTCTCGCCCGACAGCGCGGCGTGGCGGCGGCTGGCGTATGACGAATTCCTGGCGGGCCAGATTTCGCTGGCGCTGGTGCGGGCCACCGTGCGCAAGCTTTCGGGCCGGCCGCTGACCGGCGACGGCAGGCTGATCGCTGCAATCAAGCGCGCCCTGCCCTATGAACTGACCGGATCGCAGACGCAGGCGCTGGCCGAGATAGACGCAGACCTGCAGAAGCCCGAGCGCATGCTGCGGCTGCTGCAGGGCGATGTCGGCTCCGGCAAGACGGTGGTGGCACTCCTGGCCATGGCGCGCGCGGTGGAAGCCGGCGGACAGGCGGCGCTGATGGCGCCGACCGAAATTCTTGCCCGCCAGCATTTTGCGGGAATAGCGCCGCTGGCCGAGAAGGCTGGCATGCGGGTGGCCGTGCTGACCGGCCGCGAAAAAGGTCGCGAGCGCGCCGAGATCCTAGCCGGCCTGGAAAGCGGCGAGATCAACATCGTAATGGGCACGCATGCCCTATTCCAGGAGACGGTGCGGTTCCGAGACCTCGCGCTGGCAGTAATCGACGAACAGCACCGCTTCGGCGTGCATCAACGCCTTGCCATGACCGCCAAGGGCGATGCACCCGACATGCTGGTGATGACGGCGACGCCGATACCGCGCACGCTGGTGCTGACCGCCTTCGGCGACATGGACGTTTCGCGCCTGACCGAAAAGCCAGTCGGCCGCCAGCCGATCCGCACCATCACGCTGCCGCTGGACCGGCTGGACGAACTAGTCGGGCGCATGCGCGACGCGGTGGCCGATGGGCAGAAGGTCTACTGGATCTGCCCGCTGGTGGAGGAATCCGAAGAGATCAAGCTGATGTCGGCGGAGGACCGCTTCGCCTCGCTGAAGCCGGTATTCGGCAATTCGATTGGCCTCGTGCATGGCCGCATGAAGGGCGCGGAGAAGGATGAGGCGATGCGCGCCTTCAAGGATGGCGAGACGCGCATCCTGATCGCCACGACGGTCATCGAGGTTGGCGTGGATGTGCCGGATGCAACGATCATCGTCATCGAACACGCCGAGCGTTTCGGGCTCGCCCAGCTCCACCAGCTGCGCGGACGCGTCGGGCGCGGCTCCAAGGCATCGACCTGCGTGCTGCTCTACAAGGACCCGCTGGGTGAAACCGCCAAGCGGCGCCTATCGGTGATGAGGGAGACGGAGGACGGCTTCCGCATTTCGGAGGAAGACCTGAAGCTGCGCGGCGAAGGCGAACTGCTAGGCACGCGACAGTCCGGAACGCCGGGATTTCAGGTCGCGCGCATCGAGGCGCACGCCGATCTGCTGGAGATCGCCCGCGACGACGCCCGCCTGCTGCTTACCCGCGACCCGGAACTGAAGTCGGCGCGCGGCGAAGCGGTGCGGACGCTGCTCTATTTGTTCGGGCGCGACGAGGCGGTGCGGCTGTTGCGTGCCGGCTGAGTGACATCGAACTCATTCGGATTGCCGAGCTGCTCCAGGGCCGGGGCGCCCATCTGGGTGACCTTGGCCTTGACCTCCGGTGCGACCAGACCGGCGGAAACGATGAGCTTGGCGCCGTCCTCGATGGTCATGTCCAGCAGAACGATGTCGGACTTGCGCACATACATGAGGAAGCCCGTCGTGGGATTGGGCGTGCACGGCATGAAGACGCCCACCATCGGGTCGTCTTCGACATCGAGCTTCTCGTTGATTTCCGAGTATTTCTCGCCAGCGACGAAAACCAGCGACCACACGCCCTTGCGCGGATACTCGACGAGGCCGACGGTGCGAAACATTTCGTTCTTGTTGGACAACACCGTTTCGAAGATCTGCTTCAGCGCCCGATAGACGCCGCGCACCAGCGGCATGCGGTCGAGCAGCCTTTCGCTGATCGAAATGAGGGTGCGGCCGATGATGTTGGCCGTGAGAAAGCCGACAAGCGTTATCAGCAGCAGCGCGATGATGAGGCCAAAGCCAGGCACCGCAAACGGCAGATAGTAGTCGGGGTTGTAGCGGCTCGGGAGATAGGGTTTTACCCAGGAATCGACCCAGCCGACGAATGACCACGCCAGATAGACCGTGATCGCCAGGGGCGCAGTCACGATGAAGCCGGTCAGAAAATAGTTCCGCAGACGCGCCATGTGGTTTCCGGGATCGAGGGTTTAATTTCGAGGCGCATGCACGCCGCCAGCCCCGTCCATATAATGCAGGAGGCGCCCGAAAGGATACCGGAATGTTCTGGTCGGTTTTTGGCCGACTACTCCACCGTGACCGACTTGGCGAGGTTGCGCGGCTGGTCGACGTCCGTACCCATGAAAACGGCGGTGTAGTAGGCCAGCATCTGGATGGGCAGCGCGTAGATGATCGGGGTGATGATTTCCGGCACGTCCGGCAGCACGATGGTCTCCAGCGTGTCGAGCGAGGCCTGCTCGGCACCCTTGCGGTCGGTGATCAGGATGATCTTGCCACCGCGCGCCGCCACTTCCTGCATGTTCGAGACCGTTTTCTCGAAAATGCGATCGTGCGGGGCAATCACGATCACCGGCATGTTCTCGTCGATCAGTGCGATGGGGCCATGCTTCAACTCGCCGGCGGCATAGCCCTCGGCGTGGATGTAGGAGATTTCCTTGAGCTTCAGCGCGCCTTCCATGGCGAGGGGGAAATTGGTGTCGCGACCGAGATAGAGCACGTGGCGGTAGTGCGAAAGCTCGCGCGCCACCTTCTCGATCTGCTGGTCGAGCTTGAGCACCTGGTTGGCAAAGCGCGGCGCCTCGGAAAGCGCGCGCACCAGCGCCTTTTCCTCATCCGGCGAGACCGTGCCGCGCGCTACGCCGGCGCGAACGGCAAGCGAGGCGAGCACCGAGAGCTGGCAGGTGAAGGCCTTGGTGGAGGCGACGCCGATCTCGGGGCCGGCGAGCGTCGGCAGAACCACGTCCGACTCGCGCGCTATGGTGGATTCGCGTACGTTGACGATGGCGCCGATGGGCACGCCCGCCTTGCGGCAATAGCGTAGCGAGGCCAGCGTATCGGCGGTTTCGCCCGACTGCGAAATGAAGATCGCCGCGCTGTTCTTCGAGATCGGCATCTCGCGATAGCGGAACTCGGAAGCGATATCGATATCGACCGGCAGGCGCGCGATGCGCTCGAACCAGTATTTTCCGACCACGCCGCTGAGATAGGCGGTGCCGCAGGCTGAAATCGCCAGGCGGTCGATCTCGGCGAAGTCGAACGGCAGGTCGAGCGTCCTGGAGACGCCGGCGGTGAAATCCAGATAGTTGGCGAGCGTGTGGGAAATGACCTCCGGCTGCTCGTGGATTTCCTTCTCCATGAAGTGGCGGTGGTTGCCCTTGTCGACCATGAAGGCGGTGCCGAGCGACTGCTGGCGCCGGCGCTCGACCGGATTGCCTTCCATGTCGAAGATGCTGACCGAATCGCGGCGCACCACGGCCCAGTCGCCATCCTCCAGATAGGTGACGGAATTGGTGAAGGGCGCGAGCGCGATGGCGTCGGAGCCGAGGAACATTTCGCCCTCGCCATGGCCGACGGCCAGCGGCGGACCGCTGCGGGCGCCGACGATGAGGTCCTCGTCGCCGCGGAACATGATGGCCAGCGCGAAAGCGCCCTCCAGCCGCCTCAGCGCCTGGTGCGCCGCCTCGATGGGCGTCGCGCCACGTGAAAGGGCGCGGGAAACGAGATGCGCCACAACCTCAGTGTCGGTCTGCGAGGTGAATTCGTAGCCGTCGGCGATCAACTCGCTGCGCAGTTCAGCGAAGTTCTCGATGATGCCGTTGTGGACCACAGCGACGTCGTCGGAGAAATGCGGATGGGCGTTGGTTTCATTGGGAACGCCGTGGGTGGCCCAGCGCGTGTGGCCGATGCCAATGCTGCCTTCCAAAGGCTCGGCGTTCAGCCGCCGTTCGAGGTTGATCAGCTTGCCCTCGGCGCGGCGTCGGGCCAGCTGGCCGCGCTCGATGGTGGCGACGCCGGCCGAGTCGTAGCCGCGATACTCAAGCCGCTTCAGCGCATCGACGATCAGCGCTGCGACCGCACCCTGGCCGACAATTGCAACGATTCCGCACATATGTCCGGCCCCCGATTCCCGTCAAAACTGCCCCCGGCTATCTAGTTGCTGCGGCCGCAGGGCGGAAGTCACATTGCATTTCGTTTCATGACAGCCGAAACGGCTGGAAAATCAAACCACTGCAGGCAGCACCGGTTGCAGGACAATAAGTCCGAAACCGTTACTTCTTTGCTGCGCTGGCCCGCCGTTCGCGCAGCTCCCTCGCCTTTTCCGGCAGCGTCTTCTGCCGCGCACGGCCGAAGGCGAGCGCATCGTCGGGTACACTTTCGGTGACGACGCTGCCCGAGGCGATATAGGCTCGCTCGCCAATGGAGATGGGCGCGACCAGCGAGGAGTTGGAGCCGATGAAGGCGCCGGCACCGATATCGGTAAAGAACTTCGAATAGCCGTCATAGTTGCATGTGATCGTGCCGGCGCCGATATTTGCGCCCGCTCCCACCCGCGCATCGCCGATATAGGTCAGGTGATTGACCTTGGCACCCGCTTCGACGGTGGCCTTCTTGATCTCGCAGAAATTGCCGACCTTGGACTTTTCCTTCAGCTCCGCGCCGGGCCGCAAGCGCGCAAAGGGCCCGATTTCGGCGCGCGGGCCGATTCTGGCGCCCTCGAGGTGGGAGAAGGCGTGGATGATGGCGCCGCCGGCAACCCGGACGCCGGTGCCGAAATAGACGTTCGGCTCGATGAGCACGTCGGGCTCGACCTGGGTGTCGTGCGAGAAGAACACCGTTTCGGGCGCGAGCATGGTGACGCCGGAGAGCATGACCTCGCGGCGCTTGCGCTGCTGCCAAATCGCCTCGGCCTGGGCGAGTTCGGCGCGGTTGTTGATACCGAGCGCGTTTTCGAAGCTGGCTTCGGTGGCGACGATCTTCAAGCCCGCCCTGCGGCCAATCTCGACGATGTCGGTGAGGTAGTACTCGCCCTTTGCATTGTCGTTCTTTACGGCATCCAGCAGCGCCAGCGCATGCTTGCCGGAAATCGCCATCAGGCCGCTGTTGCAGAAGGTGATTTCTCTCTCGTCGTCGGTGCAGTCCTTTTCCTCGCGGATAGCCTGCAGCGCGCCGTCCTGCTCGATCAGGCGGCCGTAGCCGGTGGGCTCGTCGGTGCGAAAGCCGAGCACGACGACGGCAGCGCCCTCGGCCAGCTTCTCGCGGGCGTGCAGGAGTGCGGCAGGATCGATCAGCGGCGTGTCGCCGAACATGACGAGGATGTCGTCATAGCCGCGCGCGATGGCCGGACGCGCCGAAAGCACGGCGTGGGCGGTGCCAAGCCGCTCTTCCTGGACAAAAGTTTCCGCGCCGGGCGCGAAGGTCACCGCCGCCTCGCGCATCTGCTCTGCGCCATAGCCGATGACCAATGCGAGGTCGCCGCCGCCTGCCTCGGTCGCGGCCTTGGCGACATGGGCGACCATGGGCAGGCCGGCGATTTTATGGAGCACCTTGGGCAGCGCACTCTTCATGCGCGTGCCTTCGCCGGCGGCAAGGATGATCGACAGGCAGGAACGTGCGGTCATGGCGTATTCCGGAAGCGAAAGGGAAGAGTCGCACAGTTCTAGAGCACGAAGCCGAACAATGCGAAAGGCTTTTGCTGCCCCGCGCAGGTCACACTCGGCTACGGATCGTGACGACGGCCCAGTTAGGCGCGGAAATCAGCCCAGGGTGCCCAGCGCCGGGAATGTCTCCAGCAGCCAGTAGGACGCGGTCTGGACGCCACCGGTGAGGAACAGCACGCCCGCAGCCACCAGCAGCGCGCCGATGACCTTTTCGACCCGGCCCAGATGGACGCGGAAGCGGCCGAGGAAGCGCATGAACGCGCCCGAAAACAGCGCGGCCAGCAGGAAGGGTATGCCAAGGCCCAGCGAATACGCGGCAAGCAGCAACGCGCCCTCGCTGACAGTTTCGCGGCCGCCGGCAAGCGTCAGGATCGGGCCCAGCACCGGGCCGATGCACGGCGTCCAGCCGAAGGCGAAAGCCAGGCCCATGACATAGGCGGCGATGAGGCTGGTGGGCCTGCCCTCGGCCTGGAAACGCGCCTCGCGCGACAGCAGCGGGATCTTCAGGATACCAAGGAAGTTCAGGCCCATCAGCACGATGAGCACACCTGCCACCAGCGCCAACGGCTCCTGCCACACGCGCAGGAGACGGCCTATGCTGGAGGCGCCTGCGCCTAGCGTCACGAAGACGGTGGAGAAGCCCAGGACGAAGGCGAGAGAGGTGACCATCAACGCGCTGCGCGCGCCCGCCCGCGCGGCCTGGCCGGTGCCGGCGCGGAAGTCGTCCACGGTCACACCCGCCATATAGCAGAGGTAGGGCGGCACCAGAGGCAGCACGCAAGGCGACAGGAACGACAGCGCCCCTGCCCCGACCGCACTGAGATACCCGATGTCCAACGCCATGCCTTCAGCCCCGTCTAGTCCGTCCCGCTTATAGCCAAGCGGAGGCACCGGCTCCAATCACGACTGCGTGGCAGATCGTCGCCCGCAACCTTTACCCACCTCACCTCAGCGGCTAGGTACCATTCGAAGGCGCAAGCCGCCAGCAGACAAGAGGAAATGGATTTGACCGACATCATCGTGAAGGACAGCAACGGAACCCGCCTGACAGACGGCGATTCCGTCACGCTCATCAAAGACCTCAAGGTCAAGGGAACCTCCGAGACCCTGAAGCGCGGCACGCTGGTGAAGAATATCCGCCTTACCGACGATCCCGCCGAGGTCGAGTGCAATACCAAGCAGGTGAAGGGACTGGTGCTGCGGACCGAATTCCTCAAGAAGGCCTGACCGCGGAGCCTCTGCGAAGACGCCCGGCAGGCGGCGGAACCAACCGGCCGCCAGCCCGTTGCCCCGTTGCCTTGAACAACGGAGATCGACCCATGGCAGAACCCCTCAATCCGGATGAAATCAAGAAAGCGCTGGAGAAGCAGATAGCCGACCTGCGGAAGGAAATGTCCGAAATCAGCAAGACGCTTTCGGAGCGTGGCGCCGAGTTCTACGATAGCGCACGCGAGCAGGCCGCGGAGACCATGGACGAGGCTTCGCATAAAGCCAGGCGAGCGATGCGGCAGCTTAGGACGACGAGCGGGGCGGTTTCCGAACTTGCTCGCGAAAACCCGGCCACTGCTACCACCATTGTCGTGCTGAGCGGCCTCGTGGGCTTCCTGCTTGGCCTGGCTGCGGCAAGCGCAACCGCCGAACGCAAGCGCTGGCTGTAGCGAATCGCGACGGGGCGACCCAGAGGCCGCAACGTCGGCCGGCCTTGGTCGCCAACGGATTTATTGAAGCGAGAACTCGCAGCAGAATTCGACGCCCTCGGCCGACGACAATGTAGCCTCGCCATTCATCTGGCGGGCAAATGACCTGATTAGCCGGCTACCCATTCCCGTGTTCCCGTCCTCCGCGTCGAAGCCGACACCATTGTCGCGGATGACGAGGCGCGCTCGGCAATCGTCGAGCCTGGTGAGGGACACGGCGATCTCGCCCTCGCGACCGTCGGAAAAGCCATATTTGATAGAGTTGGTGACGACTTCGCTCACCATCTGGCCGAGCGGCATCGCCAAGTCGGGCGAGATCAGGATCGGATCGCCATCCACCGCCAACGACACCTTGGCGCCGTTAGAAATTCCCTCGACGGTCTGGCGCACGAGGAAACCGATATATTCGCGGGCATCGATGGTGTCGAATTCGTCGTTTTGATAGATGTGCTCGTGCACCGCCACCATGGCGGCGATGCGCTGGGAGAGATCCTCCGAAGAACTGCCGTTCCTGTCGTGAAGCCTGACGAGCGAGGCGACCGCCTGCAGGTTGTTCTTGACGCGATGGTGGATCTCGCGCAGCAGCACTTCATTCCTCTTGTTGGCGCGCGAGAGATTTGTCCGGAGTATCTCCTGGTCCCGATGCATCCTGATGTTGAAATAGGAGGCAAGGATCAGCGCGAGCAGGATGGGCGCCCCCACAAGAAGCTGCATCTCGAGACTGCGCCAGAAGGGAGCCAGCGCCGCCTCCCTGCTTATGCCGACAACCGCTACAAGCGGCGATCCTGGAACACGGTCGAAGCCGATGATGCGGGTGACGCCGTCGATCGGAGAGGCGCCCATGGTGAAGGCCCCCCTTTCCTCCCCCTTGAACCGATCCACGAAGTCGTCCGGCAGTTTCTGGCTGAAGATCTCGTGCTGGACCATCGGCAGCCTCGCGGTGAGCCATCCGTCCAGATGCACGATGAAGGCGTTCGAATCCCTTCCTGCCGCAAAAGCCGACCAGACCTTGCTGAAGATATGCATCGGAGCATAGGCAACAACGGCGCCGTAGAACTTTCCGCCGCGAGAGAGCTTGTGCCCCACGGCGAAGGTCTGCTCGCCAGTTCCGCGCTCCTGGATGAGGTTTGAAATCGACCAGTCGTGACCGTTCTTCAGGTTGCGGAAATAATCGCGATCGCCGATGTTTACGGACTTGTGGTTGGCATCCGAGAACAGGCGCGAATTGCCATCGCGGTCATAAACGACAATTCTGACCCCGTTGGGCAGTTCGTCGACGAGTTGGGCAATCTCGCTGCTAACCATCCCAACGCCGTTGATGTCCTTGCCGAGCGCCTGGTCCACGCGGCGCAGGCTTTGCCTTGCAACGTCAAGGTACCACTGGACGTCGGTGGAAAGAGCAAGTGCGTAGGATTCCGCTCTGGCGGTAGCGATATTAACAAGATCGCGCCGCTCGACGTAAACCATGGTCGCGTAAATACTTGCAATAACAACCATGAACGCCATAATAATGGCGGTTATCGAGATGATTTCTTTTCGCTTGTAGACTGTAAAAAGAAATTTTCCGGAAAGGAAGTATTTTATCAAAACAGTCTCATCATTGTGATGGTGCCGGCCCCGACGCAAATTCGCAGCACTTCGAGCGCGGATGCTATTAGCGTCGAAATGGAGGGTCAATCATTATCTGGGGCACCGGGGAAGCGGCCCTTTTCGCCAGCCGGCGACCGGCTGCGCGCTGGACAAGGCGGATAAGTTGACGCATCCTTGAATGGCATTCCTGACCGACATGGGAGGGAGATATGCCTTCTAGCGCCCATCAGCACTATCTGGCCCCGGACGACATGACGATGATCGAAAGGGTTCTCGAAAATGCCGGATTCCGAAAGTCTGGGGAGTCTTCGGCGCTGGGCCGCGATGCAGCCAACTTCCTGGCCCGCGAATTCCAGGACGGCGTAACCGACGAAGCCGGCCTGACGCAGGCGCTCGACAGATACATCGCGCTGCGCGGCACCTGGCGAAGCCCCGGCAAAGAGCCGAAATCCGGCGAATCCAACTGACTCGGGGCGGAAAGCTCCCCTGCGCCGAGGCGCGAACCCACAAGTTCGTGAGGGCTTCAGGACCTGAACTCGGCGCAGGCTCTCGTTCCCGATTACTGGCCGATCTGCCGCCTCACCCTATCTAAGAACCGGTCGAACAGGCGCGGCCGCACGCCGGCCGCACGGCCTCGACATGCAGGTCCTTGAAACTGAATTGACGGCGTCTGGCTCCGCGGAGTCCCACGCAAGGAGGTTCTCATGATGTCGACCGCACCCGCGCGCACGCTTGCGCTTACCGCCTTGGTCATAACCGGCTTAACCCTGACCGCGACAGCTCAGCCGCCGCAAACCGTGCCGCACCCCGGCAGCAAGATGCTGCTGGCCCAGGCCGAGGAGCCGCAAACCAGAGGGCCCGCCGAAGAGGAAGACCAGGAAGGCGCGCCCGAACGGCCGGGCATGAACGCCCCAGGCATGAACGCTCCCGGCATGATGCCCCCCGGAATGATGGCCGAGAGGATGCGCCGCATGATGCACGGCGCCATGCACAGGCGGCTCATGCTGAAGATCATGTTCGCGATTGCCGATACCGATGAAGACGGATCGGTGTCGTTCGAGGAAATCTCGGCGATCCACAAGCGGATCTTCGACATGATCGACACCAACAAGGACGGCAAGGTGACCCTGGAGGAGATGGAAGCCTTCATCGAGAACTAAGGCCGCGAAGGCCGGCACGAAACCGGCTGGCCCATGGTCCAGTAGTGCCGGGCGCTCGGCTCTGTGATGCCGAGCCTTCCGATGAGCGTTCGCGCCACGTCATTGAGCAACTCCAAGTGCCCGCGTTGTTTGGCTCTGGACGGGAGGACTGGGCCCTACGCTCGTCAACGGGGTGCCGCCTCCCTTGGCTGTCTACCCCACCCAGGCGCGGTTTTCCCCGTCTTGTGTTCGCACGGCGATCTGACACCGTTTCTCCTGGCAAGGCATGGGTGGCGAAACGCCGTACCTTGCCGAGATGAGGATCACACCCAGGGAGTATGCCATGATAGCTGCTGCACTTTCGCGCGTCGCGCTGACAGTCACCATTACCGCCGGCATGGCGTCCGGCAGCATGGCCCAGACGTCTGATCTGAACCGCGAGGAGACGATTCTCGCGCAAGCGGCGAATCCATCCGATGAGTATGAGGACGAGTATCAGGATGAGCAACCTGGCGAGATGGATCACGGCATGATGCCTGAACGAAGGCCTCAGCAAAGGGGTCCAGAGCAAAGGAAGCCGCAGCGTAAGATGCCGCCGGGCATGATGGCTGATCGCATGATGGAGAGAGGGCATATGATGGGCATGCCCCGGCTGAAGATCATATTCGCCATCCTTGACACGGACGAAGACGGGTCGATCTCCTTCGAAGAACTGACCGACGTCCATAAGAGAATCTTCGACATGGTCGACACAAACCACGACGGAGTGGTCACGCTGAAGGAGATCAACAACTTCTTGCGGAACTAGCGAACCCAAACGAAAAAAAGGCCCGCCGCCTCGAGAGAGACGACGGGCTGATGAGTAAGGGTGCTGCTGTAACGCACCAAACGTTCAGCGGTTCCCGTCAAAAACCAAAAAACCCGCTTTGCGGCGGAGAGCGGCTGATATTTGGACCTGGCCGTCGGTTTACAGCGCACACATCTGCCTCACGATGGATGCTGCCCGGGTGCAGGCAGCCAAGCTCGGCGACCCATCGCCCCATGCTCACCGCGCGAGCACAGCCCGATGCGTAAGAGTGCGCGCATTTGGCAAAGAACGCCCGCCGCGGCGAACCGAGGCGGGCAAATCCTTGGCTTAAATGTACCTCACAACACTAACCAAGGTTCGCGCTCACGGAGTTGCCCTCATGAGGTTGACTAGCAACACCGTATATTCGCGCGATCAATATCCACCGTAGTAGCCACCCGGATAGCACGTGCCGTAGTAGGCCAAGGTGTACGGGTCACAGTAGGCGTACGCCAATGGCAGGCCTAACCCCCACCAGCCCCAACCCCAGCCCCAGTTATTGCCACCGCCATTGAAGAAGCGCCGGTTGACGAAGCGGTTGCCGCGCATGCCGTGCCAGCCGCCACGCCAGACACCCCCACGCCAGCCGGGGCCCCAACCGGCACCACGCCAGCCACCACGCCAGCCCGGACCGCGCCAAGCACCCATGCCATGCCAGCCGCCGCGGAAGCCGGGACCCCAAGCGCCACGGCGGAAGCCGGGCCCCCAGGCCCCACCGCGGAAGCCGCCCATACCATGGAAACCGCGCATGCCATGGAAACCGCCCATGCCATGAAAGCCGCCCATGCCATGAAAGCCGCCCATGCCGTGGAAGCCACCCATGCCGTGGAAGCCACCGTGGAAACCGCCGCCGCGGACGAACTGGAGGCCGCTGCTTGCGTTGTCAGATGGCCTTTGTCTCAGCACGGCCGTGTCAAGGCCGCCCTGGCCCGAGCCAGTCGTCGGGGCGATGTCGGGAACGTGTATGACCCCGGCAAAAGCCGAAGTGCCGGAGAGGGCGCCGATGCCAAGCAATGCCGAACATGCGAGTGTCGAGAGATAGCGTCTCATTGTCTTCTCCAAGGAAAATCGGTCCGTGGAGGTCAGGCCTACGATGACGTGGGGGTGACGGGCCTCCACGCGGTGGTCGCGAAGGCTGGCCCTTATCGAACGAACCCCAAAAAACGTGTCGCCGGCAAAAAAGTTCCAACGCTTGGCGCACAAAATAGCGAGCCCGCCGCCTCGTGTGAGACGACGGGTGAGTGCCGAGCGCGATTGGTTCAGAGGATTCAAAAAGCCCGCCCCGGCAAACCGGAGCGGGCAAAGCGTCTGACGAAGATGAACCCGAGAATAGCGCCGCGGGGGGCTCGGCTAACCTGGGATCAGTGCCAGCAAATCCCAATTGCCACGGCTGTGCAAGACGCAACAAAAATGCAACGGCAGCGTCTTTCCCCCTAGTGCTGAAAGATTCACGTCAACCCAAGAAGTAAGTCCAACTCACTTAAGGGGGATAACAAGATGAGAAACTACCTCGTCGTCTCCGCGCTATTCGCAAGCATTACCGGTGCAAAGCTGCGATTCTCGACGCCTCTTCATTCCTTGAGCCCTGCGACGCGCGCGATGAAGGGACGCTGCAGCGCCGGAAAACGCCCAATGATTGAGAATGCGAGATTCCTGAAAGCCTGTGCGGTCGGGCTGGTCGCCTGGGCCATCCGCAAGATCCGCTCGCTGAGCACGATCCAGCGTCGCCCTATCGGCCAACGCTCCTCTGTGTAGCCAGCCAACGAACCGTCGAAGTAGCGGCGGGCAAAGGACATTGCGTCCTCAATGCCAAGGTTCATGCCGCGCGCGCCCAACGGCGAGTGCGCGTGAGCGGCGTCGCCGCCCAGAAAAACGCGGGTCGTCTGATAGCGTTGTGCCTGCCGCGCGGGAATGTGGAAGCGATCGGTCTGCAATAGTTCCATCACCCGATAATTGCCCGGGATGCGCTGCAAGGCGTCGTCGGTATTCGAGACTGCGCGGAAGCGACCCTCTTCGATGGGAATGATGAAACCCAGGTCGCCATTCCGGTGGAGAAAGGCCTGGGCCGAAAGCGGCTCATAGGGCCAGTCGGCAATTTCGGCATCGGCGATGCTCCATTGCCGCTTATGCGTATAGCCCTGAAACTCGATGGCCAACGCCCTTCGCACCGCGCTATCGACGCCATCAGCGCCGTATACCCAATCGAAGCGCGCCTCATCCTGGCCATTGGCAGTCGCGATCGTTGCGTTGACCCCATCGGCGCTTTCCTCAAGGCCGACGAGCCTCGAGCGCCATTCCACCTCGACACCAAGTTCGGCCAGCCTGGCGACCATGATCGCTTCCGTATCCCGTTGCGGCAATGAAAGCAGGAAATTGAAGCGATGCGAGAGGACCGAGATGTCGGCCACGCCAAGTTCGCGGTCTTCCGCGCTGAAGTGGACGTGGCGAATCCTGAGGCCTTTGGCTAGGAGGCGTTCCGAAATGCCCGACGCCTCCAGGAGATCGAGGCTGTGCGGACTGATGCCAACCGCCTTGCTAAGCGGGGTTGGCGCGTCCTTCCGGTCGATAATGCGGGGCGCAACACCTCGCCGCGCCAGTTCCACCGCGGCAGTGAGACCGGTTGGCCCGGCCCCGACGATCAGGATTTTTGCATTGGCTTGTTGCTGTGCCACCTGTTCCATCCCGGCATGCCGCCAGATAACGCGGCAGGCTCGATGTCGATCCCATGGCACAGGCCTCCGCTGTACACTCGACCGGAACGGGAGCACCAATGTCCCACTTTCCCAGGTGGGGGCAAATGGTGGGGCAACAAGAGGCAAAAAGCCAATGAATCAGGGAGTGATTTTAGTGTTGGTGGGCTGGATGGGACTCGAACCCATGACCCCAGAATTAAAAGTTCCGTGCTCTACCATCTGAGCTACCAGCCCTTCACCAACCACCCTTCTGTCCGTTCAGGATCAACCGGCCGAAGCCTGGGCGGGTGCTTCCGGTGGCCGCGCTTGGCACCCCGAAATTGGGCCGGAACATAAGGAGAGTGCTCCTGCCGGTCAACCGCAAAAACACTGTTTTTCTGGGGATGTTGGCGGCGGTTGCGCAAGTGCGCGCGGGCTGGCCAAGCAGCCGCGGCAAAAGCAACACCCAAAAGGGTGACCCGAGCAATTTGGAACTAACGCGACGAGTGGAACGTTCTTTTCCACGAGGGAGACTGCAACCCAAAGAGCAGGAGATTCCAATGAAAAACCTTCTTACGAGCCTGTCCGCTTCGGTGCTGGCGGCCTCTTTCGCGTTTGTTCCCGTAGTGCCCGCCAGCGCTGGCGAAATCGTCCTTCCCAAGCCGGCCGTGGCGCAGCCAGACGGCAGCCAGGCCCAGCAGGTGGCCTATTACATCCGGCGCGGGCATACCGTGGTGCGCCGCGGGCCGGTGGTGGGTGGCTGGCATGGCGCGCACGCGGTTCGCGGCGGCTACTGGCATGGCTATCGCGGCTATCGCAACTACCGACCGGGCTATCGGCTTTATAATGGCTGGTGGTTCCCTGCCGGCGCCTTTGCCACGGGCGCGATCGTGGGCGGTGCCTATGGCATGACGCCGCCAGCCTATGCGGGTGCCAATGCGCATGTGCAATGGTGCGCCAACCGCTACCGCAGCTATCGGGTGTCGGACAACACATTCCAGCCCAACAATGGGCCGCGCCGTCAGTGCGTTTCGCCCTATTGAGCAAGATTTGACCGAAAAAGCGAAAACCCGCGCCGCAAGGTGCGGGTTTTCCATGTTTCCCGACCGCTGAGAAGGCTAATTCTGGGATAGCGTGCGCCGAACGGCGTCCCGCCAGCCCTTCAGCTTTGTGGCGCGCAGGCCGGGCTCCATTTCGGGCTGGAAGCGCCGCTCCAGCGACCAGCTGCTGGCGAAGGCTTCCATCTGCGGCCACACCCCTGCCCGCGCGCCGGCAAGCCAGGCGGCGCCAAGCGCCGTGGTTTCCAATATGGTCGGACGATCGACGGGCGCGTCGAGAATGTCGGCCAGTCTCTGCATAGTCCAGTCGGAAGCGACCATCCCGCCATCGACCCTCAGCACGGTGCTGCTCGAGTTGGCCTTCCAGTCCTTGCGCATCGCGTCGAGCAGGTCGCGGGTCTGGAACGCGACCGATTCGAGTGCTGCGCGCGCAAACTCGGCCGGGCCCGAATTGCGCGTCAGGCCGAAGATGGCGCCGCGCGCTTCGGCATCCCAGTGCGGGGCGCCCAAGCCGACGAAGGCCGGTACCAGATAGACGCTTTGCGATTCGTCCGCCCTGTCGGCCAGTTCCCCCGAATGCTCGGCCTTGCCGATGACCTTGATGCCGTCGCGCAGCCACTGGACGGCGGCGCCGGCCACGAAGATGGAGCCTTCGAGCGCGTAGGTCGTGCGGCCTTCCAGCCGGTAGGCGATGGTGCTGAGCAGGCGATTTTTCGACCGCACCAGGTCCTCGCCGGTGTTGAGCAGCGCAAAGCAGCCGGTGCCGTAGGTCGATTTCATCATGCCGGGCGCAAAGCAGGCCTGGCCGATGGTCGCCGCCTGCTGGTCGCCCGCGACGCCAAGGATGGGAATGCCGGCACCGAACAGGTCGTTATCGGTGACGCCGAAGTCGGCGGCGCAGTCCTTCACGTCGGGCAAGATCGAGGCAGGAATGCGCAGGATGCGCAGCAGCTCGGCATCCCATTCGTTGGTGCGGATGTTGTAGAGCAGCGTGCGTGATGCGTTGGTGGCATCGGTGGCGTGCACCTTACCGCCCGTGAGGCGCCAGATCAGGAAACTGTCGATGGTGCCGGCCAGAAGATCGCCCCGCTCCGCGCGCTTGCGGGCGCCCTTCACGCGGTCGAGCATCCAGGCAAGCTTGGTGCCGGAGAAATAGGGATCGAGCAAAAGCCCGGTCTTGCGCGAGAAGATGGGCTCCAGCCCCTGCTTCCTGAGCCTTGCGCACAGGGGAGCCGTGCGGCGGTCCTGCCACACGATGGCATTGTGGATGGGCTGGCCGGTGTGCTTGTCCCAAACCGCAACCGTTTCGCGTTGGTTGGTGATGCCGATGGCGGCGATGTCCCGCGCCTCGCATTTCGCCTGGGCAAGCGCTGCCTTGCAGGTGGCGACGACGCTCTGCCAGATCTGCTCCGGGTCGTGTTCCACCCAGCCGGAGGCAGGGAAATGCTGCGGGAACTCCTGCTGGCCGAGGCCAACCACCCGCCTTTGCGCATCGAACACGATGGCCCGGCTGGAGGTAGTGCCCTGGTCGATCGCCAGCACCAGATTGCTCATCCGTCTACCTCCGTCGCGTGCACACGGCATCAGTCGCCATTCGGTCGAAGCCGCCGCAGAATTGTTTGGCCGCGGGAACGAATGTCAAACGAAAATTGAACGCGCAGGGCAGAATGCCGGCCGTTGCCGTGAGACTACCGTTCAGTTTCGATCAGTTGCACACCCGATTCGCGGCAGACGTCGCGTATGCCCTCAAGTTCGCAACGGTCGGTGATGAAGGTATTGACCTGAGACAGGTGGCCGATGCGAACGGGCGCCATGCGCTCGAACTTGGTGGCGTCGGCCACCAGGATCACATGGCGTGCATTGGCGATGATGGCCTGCGCCACCTTGACCTCGCGGAAATCGAAATCGAGCAAGGCGCCGTCCTCGTCGATCGCGGAGACGCCGATGACGGCATAGTCGACCTTGAACTGCTTGATGAAATCGACTGCCGCCTCGCCGACGATGCCGCCGTCGGAACTGCGCACCACGCCGCCTGAAATCACCACCTCGATCTCAGGATACACGCGCAACCTGTTGGCCACGTTGATGTTGTTGGTGATGACCATCAACCCCTTGTGGTCCAGAAGCGCATTGCTGACCGCTTCCGTCGTGGTGCCGATGTTGATGAAGAGCGACGCCTTGTCTGGGATCAGCCGCGCGGCGGCGCGGCCGATCGCCCCCTTTTCTTCCGCAGCGATCTTGCGGCGAGCCTCGTATTCCATGTTCTCGATGCCCGAGGGCAGCAGCGCGCCGCCATGGATGCGGCTCAGCAGCCGCTGCTCGCAAAGATCGTTCAGGTCCTTGCGGATGGTCTGTGGGGTCACCCCGAAACGGGCAGCCAGATCGTCGACCAGGACCCGGCCGGAATCCTTGGCCATCTGGATGATTTCAGCATGGCGAGCCGACAGGAACACGAGGCAACTCCAGTCTTCGTTTCGATGGATACTATTGCAAAACGAAAGACAACGGAAGTTTGCCTGTCACGCCCCCTGCCCGGCATGAAGCCGCGCCGCGACCTCGGCGATGACATCGAAGGCTTGCGCAACATCCGCTTCGCCCGCCTCGAACTGGCCGACCTGGAAGCGGATGGCGACCCGGCCGTCCACTCGCGTCTGGGTGAGGTAGATGCGGCCGTCGTCGTTGATGGCGTTGACGAGTCGCAAATTGTGCTCGTCGAGGTCTTCGACGCCATTTGGCGCATGGCGGAACGAAAACAGCGACAGCATCGGCTGGGTGACGATCTCGAAGTCCGGCACAGCCTCAAGCCGCACCGCCAGCGCCTCGGCCCAGGCGACGTGGTTGCGGATCATGGTGCGCAGGCCTTCAAGGCCATGTGCGCGCAGCAGGAACCACAGTTTCAGCGCCCGGAAGCGGCGGCCGAGCGGCACCGACCATTCGGAATAGTTGATGACGCCGTCCTTGCCGTGCGTCTTCAGATATTCCGGCTTGATCGCCAGCGTGCGGACAAGAGAATCGGGGTCGCGGATGAACTGCACCGAACAGTCGAACTGCGCGCCGAGCCATTTATGCGGATTGAAGACGATGGAATCCGCGCCTTCTATGCCAGCCCAGAAACGGCGGAACTCCGGGCAGATCATCGCCGAGCCGGCCCAGGCCGCATCGACGTGCAGATAGAGGCCATGCTTCTTCGCCACCGATGCGACAGCGGCGATATCATCCGTCGCGCCGACACTCGTGCCCCCTACACAGGCGATGATGCCGGCGGGCAGGAAGCCTTGCGCCTTGTCGGCGAGGATTGCTGCCTCGAGCGCGGTCGCATCCATGGACCGCAACGCGCCCGCAGTCGGGATGCGGACGAGGTTTTCCTCGCCGATGCCGGATACCCAGATGGCACGGTCGATGGAGGTGTGCACCTGATCGGATGCGTAGACGCGCAACCGGTTCTGCCCTGAAAGCCCCTGCTTGTTGCCCTGCCATTCCAGCGCGCGCTCGCGCATGGTCAGCACGGCGGCGAGCGTGGCGGAGGAGGCGCTGTCCTGGATCACGCCGGAAAAACCCTCCGGCAGGCCCAGCGCCTGGCGCAGCCAGTCGATGACGCGGGTTTCAAGCTCGGTGGCCGCCGGCGAGGTCTGCCAGAGCATGCATTGCGCCGCCATGACGGTGACGAGATATTCGGCCACCACAGACACCGGCGCCGCATTGGCGGGGAAATAGGCGAAGAAGCGCGGGTGCTGCCAATGTGTCATGCCGGGCAGGATTTTCTGCTCGAAATCGGCGAAAATCTGCTCCATCGGCTCGGCTGTTTCGGGCGGTGCGGTTGCGATTTGCGCCGCGATCTCGCCCGGCTGCGTCTGCGCCCTCACCGGCCGATCCCGAAGCGTCTCGCGATAGTCCGCGCCCCAATCGGCCGCCTTGTGCGACCAGTGCCGAAATTCCTCGCTGTACATTTGTCCTCCCGGTGTGGTCGCTGGCCGGCCTGGGCCGGTCGTCAAAGAACGGGGATATCTCCCCTCGCCCAGCCTTCGGAAATCTCGGCCGTCCGATCCGCGAACCTGCCCTGCTCGATGGCGTCGCGAATGTCCTGCATCAGGCGCTGATAGTAGGAAAGATTGTTCCAGGTCAGCAGCATGGCGCCCAGCGATTCCTGCGAGCGCACCAGATGGTGCAGATAGGCGCGCGAATAGTCACGCGCGGCCGGGCAATCGCTTTCCTCGTCGAGCGGGCGGTGGTCATCCGCGTGGCGTGCGTTGCGCAAGTTGATCTTGCCGCGCCGCGTATAGGCCAGGCCGTGGCGGCCGGCGCGGGTGGGCATGACGCAGTCGAACATGTCGATGCCGCGCGCCACGGACTTGATGATGTCGTCCGGCGTGCCGACCCCCATAAGGTAGCGCGGCTTTTCGGCCGGCAGTTCGGGACAGGTGATGTCGAGCATGTCGAGCATGACTTCCTGAGGCTCGCCCACCGCAAGGCCGCCAACCGCATAGCCTTTCAGGCCGAGGTCTGACAGTGCGCGGGCCGAGCGCACGCGCAGATGCGGAATATCGCCACCTTGCACGATGCCGAACATGGCCTTGCCCGGCTGATCGCCGAAGGCGGTCTTGCAGCGCTCGGCCCAGCGCAGCGAAAGCTCCATCGCCCGCTCGATCTCGCGCTCCTTGGCCGGCAGCGCAGTGCATTCGTCGAGCTGCATCTGGATGTCGGAATCGAGCAGGCCCTGGATTTCGATGGAACGCTCGGGCGACATTTCATAGGGCGCGCCGTCGATATGCGAGCGGAAGGTTACGCCCTGCTCAGTGATCTTGCGCAGGCCGGACAGGGACATGACCTGGAAGCCGCCGGAATCGGTCAGGATCGGGTGCGGCCAGCGCGCGAATTCATGCAGGCCGCCAAGCTTGGCGACGCGCTCGGCACCCGGCCGCAGCATCAGGTGATAGGTGTTGCCCAGGATGATGTCGGCGCCGACGCCCCTCACCTGGTCCATATACATGGCCTTCACCGTGCCGCCGGTGCCCACAGGCATGAAGGCCGGCGTGCGGATGGTGCCGCGCGGCATTGTGATTTCGCCGCGCCGGGCGTTGCCGTCCGTAGCAAGGATGTTGAAGGAAAACTCGGTACTCATTCGCGGGCCCTGAACAGCAGGCTGGCATCGCCATAGGAATAGAAACGATAGCCGCTGTCGATAGCATGGGCGTAGGCGGCGCGCATGGTCTCTAGACCGCTGAAGGCGGAAACCAGCATGAACAGCGTCGAACGCGGCAGGTGGAAATTGGTCATCAGCACATCGACCGCCTTGAAGCGGTAGCCGGGCGTGATGAATATGTCGGTCGCCCCGGACCAGGCGGACATGGAGCCATCAGGCGCGGCAGCGCTTTCCAGGAGTCGCAGCGAGGTTGTGCCGACCGCGACGATGCGGCGGCCTTGGGTGCGCGCGGCGTTGACGGCTGCAGCGACCTCCGCCGACACATGGCCGATCTCGGCATGCATCTTGTGGTCGGCGGTGTCGTCGGCCTTCACCGGCAGAAAGGTGCCGGCGCCGACATGGAGCGTCACGAACCGCCTTTCGATGCCGCGGGCATCCAGCGCGGCGAACAGTTCTGGCGTGAAATGCAGCCCGGCGGTGGGTGCGGCGACGGCGCCTTCCTCTCGGGCATAGACGGTCTGATAGTCGGCGCGGTCGCGCGCGTCGTCGGGCCGCTTGGACGCGATGTAGGGCGGCAGCGGAATGTGGCCGACGGCGTGAAGTGCCTCGTCCAGCATTGGACCGGACAGGTCGAAGGCAAGCAGCACTTCGCCAGCCTCGCCTTTCTCCAGCACGGTGGCGTCGAGCGCGCCGAGCATGCAGGCCTCGGCGCTGTGGCCGAACTGGATGCGGTCGCCCTCTGCGACCCGCTTGCCCGGGCGCACGAAGGCGCGCCAGCGGTCGGGGCCCACGCGCATGTGCAAGGTGGCGTCGACATGGGCGATGGCCTCGCCGCGCTTTCGCACGCCCTTCAACTGTGCGGGGATTACTTTGGTGTCGTTGAAGACGAGCAGGTCGCCCGGCTGCAGCAGCGACGGCAGGTCGCCAACGCGCTTATCCTCGAACGGCTCGCCTGGGTGTACCAACAACAGCCGCGCGGAATCACGCGGCTCGGCCGGGCGAAGAGCAATGCGCTCTTCCGGCAGGTGAAAATCGAAAAGGTCTACGCGCATCAGAACAGGCGGATCATCAAGGCCCCGGCCAGCAGCAGCACCGCGCCGGCGGCGCGGCCCATGGTGATCTCGCGGACCGCTACGCCGAGGAAGCCAACGCGGTCGATGAGCATGCCGGCCAGCAGCTGGCCGGCAACAAGGAAGGCCATCAGCGCTGCCGCGCCGAGGCGCGGCGTGAGGATGGTGGCGCTGGTGACATAGGCGGCGCCAAGCAGGCCTCCGCCAACGAACATCCACGGCGCCGGCGCCCGCCAGTCGAGCGAAACGCCCTGCAGGCGGGTGACGGCAACCGAAACAATGCCGAGCACGATTGCGCCCGACAGGAAGGAGAAAGCGGCGGCTGCGACGGGTAGGCCAAGCCCCTTGCTGAGCTCGGAATTGATCGGCGCCTGGATGGCGATGAACGCGCCAGCCATGATGCCGAGCAAAGACCAGAAAATACCCGCCACTGCCGCTTGCGCCTTATTCCTGAACGTCGGCCGCGACCTTCATCGACACGATCTTGTCCGGGTCCTGGACAGGCTCGCCGCGCTTGATCTTGTCGACGTTTTCCATGCCTTCGATGACCTGGCCCCAGACCGAGTACTGGCGGTTGAGGAAGCCGGCATCCTCGAAGCAGATGAAGAACTGCGAGTTGGCGGAGTTCGGGTTCTGGGCGCGTGCCATCGAGCAGGTGCCGCGGCCGTGATTCATGTTGGAGAACTCGGCCTTCAGGTCCGGCTTGTCGGAGCCGCCCATGCCGGCGCGGGCCGGATTGAAGTTCGGGCCGTCCGACTTGCCGAACTTGACGTCGCCGGTCTGGGCCATGAAGCCGTCGATGACGCGGTGGAACACGACGCCATCATAAGCGCCTTCGCGCGCCAGTTCCTTGATGCGGCCGACATGGCCGGGAGCGAGATCGGGGAAGAGTTCGATGACGACCCTGCCCTTCGTGGTCTCCATGATGAGCGCGTTTTCGCGATCCTTGATTTCGGCCATGTTCAGATTCCTTCTCGGATGCCGTTTTACTTGCCGTCGCCGGCGATGCGCACCTTGATCATGCGATCAGGCTCGCTGACAACCCCGTTGGCGGCGGGATCACCCTTTTTTATCTTGTCGACGAATTCCATGCCGCTCTCGACATTGCCGACGATGGTGTAGTTGCCGTCGAGGCCCGGGTTGGCCGCGTACATGATGAAGAACTGGGAGTTGGCGGAATTCGGGTTCTGCGCCCGCGCCATGCCGACCGTGCCGCGCACGAAATGCTCGGTGGAAAATTCCGCCGGCAGGTTGGGCAGGTCCGAGCCGCCGGTGCCCGCGCGGTCCGGGTTGAAGTCCTTGGCCATGTTGCCGAACTTGACGTCGCCGGTCTGGGCCATGAAGCCCTCGATGACACGGTGGAAGGCGACGTTGTCATAGGCGCCGTCACGCACCAGTTGCTTGATCTGGGCCACATGCTTGGGCGCCAGGTCCGGTCGCAGCGCGATGGTCACGTCGCCGTCCTTCAGCGTGATAATCATGGTGTTGTCGGGCTCCGCCGCCCAGGCCGGGAGCGAGGCGCCTGCGAGGCTGGCCATGACGACGAAAGACGAGGCAAGTCTTCTGAACTGCATGGAAATGCTCTCCGTTCCTACTTTGCAAATTTAGCGGCCAGGGCGCCGGCGACGACCTCTGGCACGAAGGGGCGAATGTCGCCGCCCATGGAAGCTATCTGCCGCACGAGTGTGGCGGTAATGGTGCGCACCGAAGGGCTGGCCGGCAGGAACACCGTGTGGAGCTCCGGCGCCATGGTCTCGTTCATGCCGGCCATCTGCATCTCATAGTCGAGATCGGTGCCGTCGCGCAGGCCGCGGATCATGATCGCGGCGTTGTGTTTCCTGGCCGCGTCGATGACCAGGCCGCTGAAGGAGACGACCTTGATTCGCCGCGCATCCTCGCCGAAGGCCGCGAAGGCGGCCGTCTCGATGAGTTCCACCCGCTCGTCGAAGGAGAACAGCGGTTTCTTGGCTGGGTGGATGCCAATGGCGGCATAGATGGTGTCGGCCACGGCCAGCGACGCCCTGAGCACCTCGAGATGGCCGTTGGTGAGAGGGTCGAACGACCCGGCGTAAATGGCGATGCGCTCTGTCATGGCAGTTTTCTAGCGAGGGCTTCGATCAAAGGCAATTGCCGGCGAACAAGCATGAACCACAGATAAAGGCCGCGATCACAACAAGTTCAAGTCGAAGCGAATAGTGTCCTGGTGGAACGGATGCAACCAAATCGCCACATCAGCATTGCAGGGCCAGGAGACCACGACGATGATGATCTATGTGCTTGCTACCGCAATGACCGTCGCGATGCTGATTGCAACTGCGTTCGCACTTCACCAGGAAACGCAGCGCCTCCGGCATCAGGAGCAGAAGGTGAAGGTGCGTTCGAAGCCCTTCGGTCCGCACTGACCCATCAACCCCGCCTCGTCCCACTGACGAGGCGGCCAATGCCGGAAGCACACGACTTCCGGCATAGTCTCCTTAATTCGTCTCGCCACCCTCGTTCGCCGAAGCTTCCGACGAACCGTTCGACGCTTCACCTTCGTCATCCTCGCCCTGAGGCTCGGAAATCCGCTCGACGGAGACGACCTTCTCGTCTTCGGCGGTGTTGAAGATGGTGACGCCCTTGGTGGCGCGGCTGGCGATGCGGATGCCATCGACCGGCACGCGGATGACCTGACCACCGTCCGACACCAGCATGATCTGGTCGTCGTTGCCCACCGGGAAGGCGGCAACGAGCTGGCCGATCTCGGCGGTCTTGGAGACGTCGGTGGCGCGGATGCCCTTGCCGCCACGGCCGGTGAGGCGGAAATCGTAGGACGACGAGCGCTTGCCGTAGCCATATTCGGTGACGGTCAGCACGAACTCCTCGCGCGCCTTCAGCTCTTCATAACGTTCGGCCGAAAGGCTGGTCTCCTCGCCGATGTCCTCGTTAGTGAGCGCGATCTCCTCGTCCTCGCCCGTCGCCAGCTTGCGCTCGGCAACCGACTGCTTGAGATAGGCCGCGCGCTCCGCCGGGGTGGCGTCGACGTGGTGCAGGATGGTCATGGAGATGGCGCGATCGGTCTCCGGCATGGAAATGCCGCGCACGCCGACCGAGTTGCGACTCTGGAAGACGCGTACGTCGCTGACGGGGAAGCGGATGCACTGGCCCGAAGCAGCCGTCAGCAGCACGTCGTCGAACTCGGTGCAGGTCTCGACGCCGAGAATCTCGTCGCCCTCCTCCTCGAGTTTCATGGCGATCTTGCCGTTGCGGTTGACCTGCACGAAGTCCGACAGCTTGTTGCGGCGCACCGTACCGCGCGTGGTGGCGAACATCACGTCGAGGTCGCCCCAGCTCGACTCGTCTTCAGGCAGCGGCATGATGGTGGTGATGCGCTCGCCCTGCTCCAGCGGCAGCATGTTGATCAACGCCTTGCCGCGCGACTGCGGATTACCCACGGGCAGGCGCCAGACCTTTTCCTTGTAGACGATGCCCCGCGAGGAGAAGAACAGCACCGGCGTATGGGTATTGACCACGAACAGCCGCGTGACGAAATCCTCGTCCTTGGTCGACATGCCCGAGCGGCCCTTGCCGCCGCGGCGCTGCGCCCGATAGAGCGAAAGCGGCACGCGCTTGATGTAGCCGGAATGACTGACGGTGACGACCATGTCCTCGCGCGGGATGAGGTCCTCGTCCTCCATGTCGGCGCCGCCTTCCGACAGCTCCGTTCGGCGCGGCGTGCCGAATTCGTCGCGAACCAGGGCAAGCTCGTCCTTGACGATCTGCTGGATGCGCGCGCGAGACGACAGGATGTCGAGATAATTGGTGATCTCGGCGCCGATCGTGTTCAACTCATCCGCGATTTCGTCGCGGCCGAGCGCGGTAAGGCGCTGCAGGCGCAGTTCGAGGATGGCGCGCGCCTGCTCCTCGGACAGGTTGTAGGTGCCGTCTTCGTTGATGCGGTGGCGTGGATCGTCGATGAGGTGGATCAGCGCCTCGACATCGGCCGCGGGCCAGCGACGCTCCATCAACTGTTCGCGCGCCGTATGCGGATCGGGCGCGTGGCGGATGAGCTTGATGACCTCGTCGATATTGGCAACCGCGATTGCCAGGCCCACCAGGACGTGGGCGCGCTCGCGCGCCTTGCGCAGCAGGTACTTGGTACGACGGCTGATCACCTCCTCGCGGAAGCTGACGAAGGCCTTCAGCATGTCGACCAGCGTCATCACTTCCGGCTTGCCACCGTTCAGCGCCACCATGTTGGCGCCGAAGGAGGTCTGCAGCGGGGTAAAGCGATAGAGCTGGTTGAGGATGACCTCGGCGTTGGCGTCGCGCTTGAGCTCGATCACGACGCGGTAGCCCTGGCGGTCGGACTCGTCGCGAATGTCGGAGATGCCCTCGATGCGCTTCTCGCGCACCAGCTCGGCCATCTTCTCGATCATCGTCGCCTTGTTCACCTGATAGGGAACCTCGGTGATGACGATGGCTTCGCGGTCGTTGCGGATCTCCTCGATATGCACGCGCCCGCGCATGACGATGGAGCCGCGGCCGCTGGAATAGGCGTTGTAGATGCCGGACCGGCCGAGCACGATACCGCCGGTCGGGAAATCCGGACCGGGCACGATTTCCATCAGCGACGGCAGATCGATAGCCGGATTTTCGATGATGGCGATGGCGCCGTTGCAGACCTCGATGAGGTTGTGCGGCGGAATGTTGGTGGCCATGCCGACGGCGATGCCGCCCGAGCCGTTGACCAGCAGGTTGGGGAAGCGGGCCGGAAGAACACGCGGCTCCCTGCCTGACGCGTCGTAGGTGTCCTGGAAATCGACCGTTTCCTTGTCGATGTCCTCGAGCAGTTCGTGCGCGACCTTAGTGAGGCGCGACTCGGTATAACGCATCGCTGCCGGGGGATCGCCGTCGATAGAGCCGAAATTACCCTGCCCGTCGATCATCGGCACGCGCATCGACCAGTCCTGCGCCATGCGGACCAAGGCGTCGTAGATCGAGGCGTCGCCGTGCGGGTGATATTTACCCATGACGTCGGCGACCGGGCGCGCCGACTTCACATATTTGCGGTTCCAGTGGTAGCCGCTCTCATGGGAGGCGTAGAGAATGCGCCGGTGAACCGGCTTCAAACCGTCACGGACGTCCGGAAGCGCACGACTGACGATGACGCTCATCGCATAGTCGAGATATGAACGCTGCATCTCCTCGATAATCGAGACAGGCTCGATGTCGGAGGGGCCGCCGGGTCCACCCGGTATTTTCTGTTCGGTCAAATTAGATCACTGAGTCGTTGGGAATCACTTCTCCCTTATATAGGAACGGATTGGAATTCTCCAACGCGCCCCCGGCTTTTCCAGAACTGTTTTACATCGAGATTTCAAGAAGATACAAGAATTTGCAAAGAGTGCGACACCATGGCGGGAAAATCGGGCAAGGTTTGTCCAAGATGCCGTGCAGCCGCCGCAAAACGGGACTGGCGCAGACGACGGCGGCAGGCTAGCCTGCATCCCGGAGGGTGATGGATGCTGAATTTCGAGAACGTTTTCAATGCCTTCGTGACGATCCTCGTCACCATCGACCCGCCGGGGCTGGCGCCGATCTTTCTTGCGGTGACGCGTGGCATGACGCGGCACGAGCGTCGGCAGGTCTCGATCCGCGCCAGTGTGATCGGTTTCGGGGTTCTGGCGCTGTTCGCCATTGCCGGCGCAGCGATCCTGTCGGTGTTCGGCATCACGCTGCCGGCCTTCCGAGTGGCGGGCGGCTTCCTGCTCTTCTTCATCGCTTTCGAGATGGTCTTCGAGAAGCGGCAGGACCGGAAGGAGAAGATTTCGGACGTGGCGATCACGCGCGACCACATCCACAACATCGCAGCCTTCCCGCTGGCCATACCGCTGATTGCCGGGCCGGGTGCGATTTCTGCCACGGTGCTGCTTTCCGGCTCGTTCCAGGGCTGGGCCGCGCAGGCGGCGCTGGTCGGCATTATCTTTGCCAGCCTGGTGTTGACCTATCTGGTCTTTTTCCTGGCTGAGCGCATCGACAGCCTGCTCGGGCAGACCGGACGGTCGATCCTGACGCGGTTGCTAGGCGTGATCCTGGCGGCGCTTGCCGTGCAGTTCGTGGCCGATGGCATCAAGGCTCTGGCGGCTATGTAGCCGTCGGCGACGGGATTTCACATTGCAGGCTCGGAGCACAGCGTGTTCCCTCGGCGCCTGATGGATGGGCATAAGGCCGAGGAGGTACCAACGAAAAGGGCAGCCCATGGGCTGCCCTTTTTGATTGATAACCGGCCGAATGCACGGCTGAAGCGGAAGCTTAGAACGGTTGTGTGGAACAATCCGAACTTTCTTCACGCAACGCATTGATTTCACTACACATTATGTGGTCACCGCAAAATGGTTGTCAACTAATGCCCCCAATTGGCGCAAAATCGTCATCCTTGTTTACAAAATCAGCGCAGCCAAGAAGGGGCTCATTGCCGCCCCTCTGCCGGACCAAGGTCCGGCATTCACCCCGCTAGGATATTTCTAGCAAACGATTTTTCGCTGTAATTAAGGCGTCGAACAACCAACCACTATCGGCATTCGGACGTGCTTTACGCGCCGGTGCGCCTTACTACTCATTAAAACTAGGGGGTCGGCGGCCAACTCGTTCTAAATCGCAATCCGTAGCCGCCGTTTTCATCTGCAATGATGAACTGGACCCCATGGCGCTCCAAAGCCTCCTTAATCCGCAGGCGGGTTTCGAGCCGGATACGAACATTCGATTCAAGGTTGGATATCGTTTTCGGACTCACACCTGCGGCCTCGGCCAAATCCTGCTGGCCCAAGTCTAATCCAATCCGAGCAAGGCGCAGCAGCTGAGGCGGGACATCCATTCCGCTTATTTATTCTCAAAAAAAAACGGTTACCAGCGACATGCAAAAACATGCTATTTACTAGCACGTTCATGCTAGTGATTCGCAGATAAATACCGATTGCAGGCACTTTCGATGCATTTGGCTGCGGACGTCAGCCGAAACTCACGAATCAAAACGAAAAAGGCGCGCAAGATGCTCATTTTTAGCCATGAAAATTCGCCGGAAATTCGCTCAATAATTGACAGCGAGGCACGGAGATTTTCTGCGCTTGCTACAGACTTATCCAGGCTAGCGAAAGATGGGGCGCTCAATCCGTTCGACGGGTTGTTCCCCAAAAATCCACCAGTGCTCGAATTTTGGAGCCTGGGGTTTCGCCGAGCATCTTGTCTGACAGGTCTCTCATCTGGCCATCCGATTTTGTATGGCGACCGACGTGAAATCGTAACTTCCGATTTAGTCGCTTTCAGTGAAGAGCTCGGCTGGGCACGCACGCGGTCAAGGTGGTATCGGCTGGGTCAAAGAGCGCCCTCCATGTCATCGAATTGAGGGGCGTCGCCATGATATCCGTACTTTCAAGATTCCTTATCCGCCAGGCAAAACGCGCCGCGCGCGATGCCGTCATTCAAAAAGCCATTCTTCCGGTCCTATCGGTTAAAGAGAGGGATGGCGGCGATGTGGTCGACAGCAGTAGCAGCTCGCCAGTGCGACTTTTCCGTTCATGGCTGAATTGAGTGGAGGGACCATGAATACGCAGCCGAATGCAGATGAGGTTCTCCGCGAGCTCGGACGCCGCGCAGCTGGGCTAAGTCCAGCAGACGTCGAACGCATTGTGCGCGAAAGTCGGCGAGCCGCTCGGCGCGCTGATCGCGCGCTTCAGTTTAATGATCTGGTTCAGGCATTGGGGCAAACCAAGCCGCCTCTCTCCGCGCATGTTCGTCGGCGACTGGCCATCCACGAGGCGGGGCATTTCGTTGCTCATCTGACATTGGGGGTTGGGCTTGTCTCCGCGATATCTATCGACACGATGGAGGGAGGAGGCTGGATCAGAATGGAGCAGCCTCGGGACCAGGAGGCTACCGAAGATCACCTCGAAAAAATGCTTGTGCTTTACCTCGCTGGTCGCGTGGCGGAGGAGCAAATCCTGGGCAACGCGGCCGCCGGTTCAGGTGGCAGCGCACAGAGTGATCTGGCCATCGCTACACGGCTGGCGCTCGACATGGAAACCAGGTTGGGTTTCGGCGAAGAGATGTCGTTGATCTACCTGGACGTCAAGGACGTCGCCTGGACGCTCCTTTCACATAAGGAACTTGCGCGCCGGGTAAACTCCAGGCTCTATGACGCGGAGGGGGTGATGCACGTCGCCCTCGACGATCTCGCTGCGCTGGTAGCACCCAAGCAGGTGGTCATCTGCGAAGGAAACCCGATGGGCTCGGTGCCAGGGAAAAATACCGAGCACGACGCTCGAATCTACGAAGCTATCTTCGCTGACGAGATGCCCGATACCACCTTCATTTCTGCCGGAAACTCGAAGGAAGTACAGAACGATTTCATCGGATTGGCGACCGTGCTGCCGAAGCTTGCCTCCGGCATGAAAATCATTCGCCTGATCGATCTGGACGATCACACCCTGACCGACATCGCCGCCTTCAAAAGCAAAGGCATAAACGTTCTGAGCCTTCGACACCTCGAAGCCTATCTCTACGATGACGAAGTGTTGACCGCCCTTTGCGACTCGGTCGAAAGGCCCGAGAAGGCGGCGGACTTAATCGCCGCCAAGGGTGCTGCGATCGCCAGCGTGGTGAGCCAAGGCCACCCCGCGGACGACATCAAGAAAGCCGCAGGCAACATCTATGTCGAGGCCAAGAAAATGCTATCGCTAACGCAGGCGGGCAATGATGCCCCGGCGTTCGCGCGGAACACGCTGTCAAAGCTAATCAAGCCCGGCATGGCCATCTATGACAAGCTGCGCAAGGACGTGTTTGGGAACTGACTAGATACCAGCCCCATCATCATCATCGGATGTCCGCTCTAAGGCGCGCTGCCGCCGAAGTGCGGCGGTGAACGACCGCTTTCCCAGCTTTTGCGGGCCAGAAGCGGTCTATTCGCTGTTGAACGGTCTGAGTTTGGCGATTACTGATCGCAACTCGTCGTTTGCAATCATGAGGACGCGCGTAGCTATTTTGGCTTCGATAATAACTTCGAGAGCGTCTTGCCCGTCGGCCCATGGCAATTTTCATCGACAATCCCAGCCGCGACGAGACGGTCGTCAATGCTTCTTTGTTTCACGGCGTCCTCGTCGTCCGATGAGAGGAAGCGCGAGCGGCAATATAATACTCCGTCATCTATCCGCAGGGTGCGGGAAGATTGGCGGGCGAGATCCACTTTCAGGGTGGTGACGAGGCGTGGAAGGGGGACATCGAAGTCTTGACAGAAATATCCCTTGAGCTTCGTGGTCGAGGGGCCGATGTCGATCGCATCGCATAGCGCGAAGCCAGGGGACACGATGTCCGCACAGCCGATCATTATTCGGATCACGACGTCCAGCGCGGATTCATGCCTCATTGCAAAGCTAAGAGTGCCATTCTGGTAAGTCGCTGCGCCAATGGCAACCGAACCTTCAAATGCCCGGATGAGTTCAGAGCGGTCGCGTAGCCTGTCTAGCGCCTCTGCGGCCTTCGCCACGAAAGTCCCGTGTCCGCCGAAGAAATGTCGGATGTCTCTCTGAATGCGGGGAGAGAGCGAGGAGTAGCGTGGCGCGCCGGGGAACAGTGACAACGCACCGAACACCACAAGATCGTCGAACCGGGCTCTCGCGATGGCCTCGAGTGCTGAGAAATCGTGGATGCCTTCGAGAAGTTGCATCGCGCGCCGGAAGGACACGCGGCATCTGGCAAGGGCGTCGAGGACCGACCGATCCAGTTCCTCCTGCGCCGGGACGCGCCCCAACTCGAGTGCCGCCTGCCATATGTCATGCAAAATGGGGGCGATGACCTCGACAAGCTCCGGGCGCGGTACCGCAGCCGCCCTCTCTCGGCGGGGCACGGAGTATTTCTCCGTGAGCATCGCCGCGCGCGAACGGCGAGCGTAGGCTGCCTCCTGCTCGAGATTTTTATCCCGGAAAACGCCCACGATGCCGGGCGCAAGCGAGACGGCACGCTCACTGAGCGTTTCACCGACCCACGAGAGCAGTTCCTCCTGCGTATAGTATTTCTGGAAAGTAGAGCGCGAGGTCAGGAAGCCGTCGCCGTGAGGGCGTTGGCCCGAAACGTCAGCCTTCACCAATAGCATAGCGCTTACCGCCATGGCGCGCTCCGCAAACGACCAGGCCACTCGGAGCGTCTCCTCGCGCTCATGGCGGCTCTCAATGACGTTCACAACAAACCCGAGGTTGACAACGTCCGCTTTTCGGCGCTGCCCGTCCGGCCTGTGAGCAGGGTCCCATCCGAAAGCATGGAAACCGTTCTCGACCAGCCGCGCAAAGCTGGATGACTTCGGCGACGGCAAGGATTATCCGGTCGCGGATTGAGTAAATTTTAGGAGAATAGTCCTGCGCCGCCATCCGCTCGCGGTCGGCGATCAGGGCGGCCATGAACTCTTCATGGGGTCCATCTAGCCATGGCTGGAAATGCCGACACGTATAGCAAGCGAACGGAACCGCCAAGCCGCAGAAACTCATCTGGCCGCAGGTGCCAAGCGGGCCCCCGGCGTTGTCTATAACTGAACGGTCGTAAATGCGGCTGGATCGGTCATCCCCCGTCGCGCATCGACTTCGGTCTTGACGATGACCCCGGAAAAAGCTTGGGCGAGCGGAGCCATTTCCATGGCGAGGTGGCGGTCAAGCCGCAAGACCATTGACGGGCTCGCTGCATAATAGACTCCAACATTCTGAGTATCCGAATGGTCCAGCAGTTCGGCGACGGTGTACTTATCCTTGCCATCGTCGACGGCGCGCTGTGCGAGAGTGATGCGAAATCGCTTAGTATTGGTCTTTAGTCCAGTGATGCTACCGATGACATCATTCACCATTCTTGCGATAGCATTCGATGGAATGTGATACCTCAGGCCTGGAAGCTCGCCCTCCACCGTTGACATGAACATCGGCCAATCGGCGTCATCATAGCCGAGTCGTTCGCGACGTCGGCGATTTTGATCGATGACTTTCTCAAGAAGCTGCCCGATCTGCTTGCTACAGTATCGTATCTTGAGTGAGGCTCGAATGCCCCCGCCTCGCTGTTTCGCACGGGGTATCCTTAAGGCATAAAGCTTACCTTCACCGCCTTCGGAAACGATGAGGTCACTCTCCTTTAGGGCCGCGATCTGAACTCCAATAGCCAGGCGGCAGAGCGCGCGCTTGCATAGACTTTTGACAAAACGGGATCGTTCCGCCCTAAAAAATCCGCCGCCAATTGCTCTCGGCTGAATTCGCAACAAAAAAGGCGTTGTAAAACAACGCCTTAAGTCAAATTAGTTTGCAAATTCTAGGGCATTCCACTCTAAAACGGGATCTCGTCGTCGAAATCGCGCGAGCCACCGCCACCACCACCGCCGGATCCGCCGCCGCTGCGGCCGCCACCGAAGCCACCGCCGCCGCGACCATAATCGTCGTTCGGGCCGGACTGGCCGAAATCGGAGCCGCCGCGCCCGCCGCCATAACCGACCTGGCCGCCCTCGCCGCCCTGCCCGCGCGCGTCGAGCATCTGCAGCTCGCCGCGGAACTTCTGCAGCACCACCTCAGTGGTGTAACGCTCATTGCCGTTCTGGTCCTGCCATTTGCGGGTCTGCAACTGACCCTCGACATAGACCTTCATGCCCTTCTTCAGATACTGCTCGGCGACCTTGGCGAGATTGTCGTTGAAGATCACGACGCTGTGCCACTCGGTCTTTTCCTTGCGCTCGCCCGAGCTCTTGTCGCGCCAGGATTCGGAGGTCGCGATGCGAAGGTTCACGACCGGATCACCGGAATTCAGCCGGCGAATTTCAGGGTCCGCGCCGAGATTGCCGACCAGAATGACCTTGTTGACGCTACCCGCCATAACACCGCTCCCGCGCTCGTCCTAACTCTACTGCACCGATTGCCCGCGCATCCTATCCGATCGCGGCCGCGCCGGGCGCCTGCGGCTGCGAAAATCGAACAATGTCCACAAATGTTTTGTTCTATTTTTGTTCTAGATGGAGTTTCGGCAAATTTCAAGCGCCTTGGAGTGAGAAAGCGTGTCTGCCGACCGAGCTGTTCCATAGGACTGACATAAAGCGGCCTCGCCGCTCTCAATCAGGAGCGCGCGAGGCCCTGCTGGCATATCTGCCTGACTTGCCGGGAGTATTTCACCGGCTTTTTCGGATGCTTCGCGGCCTTCAGCCGACGATCCGACTGGTGTTTCAGCTTATTTTTCTTGATTACAGAGGCCGACGTGCCGGGTACCTTCGGGTTGTCAGACCCGCTGCGGCTCCATCAAGGGGAGCCATTTGAGACTGTCCGGTGGGATCATGCCTCCCTCCTGAGTCGCTTGCTCCAACGTCTCCACGACTTCCGTTCGCAGGTTTGTGGCGTCTCGCAAACCGCCCTTTGGCAGCGAAGAGCAACTTGCTCAGCCGCAGATGACAACGTCATTGTGCGCCCGCCGTGCCATGGGGTCAATGCGCAAATTCCGGCAGGGAAAAATTGTTATCCCGAACGACTACTGCCGACGGTGAAATGTCAGCAGAGCGTTCGACCTTTGTTCTTTTCACTTGCCGCATCCGCCCAAAGGCGGCTAAACCCCGGCTTGAGGAGCTTTAGGCATCCCTCGACACAGTTGAGAGAATACCTACATGACGGGTTTGGCCGGTCATACCAGCCAAGCCAGGTAACATTTTGAAATCGAGGCGGCGACCCGGCATGGCCGAGCACAAATTCCTCTCCATTCGCGGCGCGCGCGAACACAACCTCAAGAACGTCGATCTCGACCTGCCCCGCGACTCGCTGATCGTGATGACCGGCCTGTCAGGCTCGGGCAAGTCTTCGCTGGCTTTCGACACGATCTATGCGGAAGGCCAGCGGCGCTATGTGGAAAGCCTGTCGGCCTATGCGCGGCAGTTCCTCGAGATGATGCAGAAGCCGGACGTCGACCAGATCGACGGCCTGTCGCCGGCCATTTCCATCGAGCAGAAGACGACCTCGCGCAACCCGCGCTCGACGGTCGGCACGGTCACCGAAATCTACGACTACATGCGCCTGCTGTTCGCGCGCGTGGGCGTGCCCTACTCACCGGCAACCGGCCTGCCGATCGAGAGCCAGACGGTGAGCCAGATGGTCGACCGGGTGCTGGCGCTGGACGAAGGCACGCGCCTCTACATCATGGCGCCGCTGGTGCGGGGCCGCAAAGGCGAATACCGCAAGGAACTGGCGGAGCTACAGAAGAAGGGTTTTCAGCGCGTCAAGGTGGACGGCACCTTCTACGAGATCGCCGACGTGCCCGCGCTGGACAAGAAGTACAAGCACGACATCGACGTCGTCGTGGACCGCATTGTGGTGCGCGGCGATCTGGCGACGCGACTGGCCGACTCTATGGAAACGGCGCTGAAGCTGGCCGACGGCCTTGCGGTTGCCGAATTCGCCGACAAGCCGCTGCCCCCGGAGGAGACGGCGGAGGGTGGCGCGGCCAACAAGTCGGCCAACGAGACGCATGAGCGCATCCTGTTCTCGGAAAAGTTCGCCTGCCCGGTTTCGGGTTTCACCATTCCCGAGATTGAGCCGCGACTGTTCTCGTTCAACAACCCTTTCGGCGCCTGCCCGACCTGCGACGGCCTGGGCAGCCAGCGCGCAATCGACCCCAACCTGGTGGTGCCGGACGACAACGTTTCGCTGCGCGACGGCGCGGTGAGCCCGTGGGCGAAATCGACATCGCCCTATTACGCTCAGACGCTGGAGGCGCTGGGCAAGGCGTATGGCTTCAAGCTGGGTGACAAGTTCAAGGATCTGAGCGACGAGGCCAGGCAGGCCATTCTGCACGGCACCGGCAGCCGCGAGATCACCTTCAACTATGACGACGGCCTGCGCTCCTACAAGACGACCAAGACCTTCGAGGGCGTGATACCCAACCTCGAGCGCCGCTGGAAGGAGACCGAATCGGCCTGGATGCGCGAGGAGATCGAGCGCTTCATGTCGGCCACCCCCTGCCCGGCCTGCAATGGCTATCGCCTGAAGCCGGAGGCGCTGGCGGTAAAGGTCGGTGACAAGCACATAGGCCAGGTGACGGAGCTTTCGATCCGCAAGGCGAATTCCTGGTTCGAGGAACTGCCGGCGCAGCTCAATGACAAGCAGAACGAGATTGCGGTGCGCATCCTCAAGGAGATCCGCGAGCGCCTGCGCTTCCTCAATGATGTCGGCCTGGATTATCTGACGCTGGCGCGCAATTCCGGCACGCTGTCGGGCGGCGAGAGCCAGCGCATCCGCCTGGCCTCGCAGATCGGCTCGGGCCTGACCGGGGTGCTCTACGTGCTCGACGAACCGTCGATCGGACTGCACCAGCGCGACAACGACCGGCTGCTCGATACGCTCAAGCATCTGCGCGACCTGGGCAACACGGTCATCGTGGTGGAGCATGACGAGGACGCGATCCTCACCGCCGACTACGTCGTCGACATCGGCCCCGCCGCCGGCATTCATGGCGGACAGATCATCGCGCAGGGTACGCCGGCCGAGATCATGGACAACCCGAACTCGATCACCGGCAAGTACCTCAGCGGCGAGCTCGAGGTTCACGTGCCAGAGGCGCGGCGGCAGATGAAGAAAGGTCGGCGCATCAAGGTGGTGGGCGCGCGCGGCAACAACCTGAAGAATGTCACCGCCGAGATACCGCTCGGCACCTTCACCGCCGTCACCGGCGTTTCGGGCGGCGGCAAGTCGACCTTCCTGATCGAGACGCTGTTCAAGGCCGCGTCGCGGCGCATCATGGGCTCGCGCGAGCACCCAGCCGAGCACGACCGCATCGAGGGATTGGAATTCCTCGACAAGGTGATCGACATCGACCAGTCGCCAATCGGCCGCACGCCGCGCTCCAACCCTGCCACCTATACCGGCGCCTTCACGCCGATCCGCGACTGGTTCGCGGGCCTGCCGGAAGCCAAGGCGCGCGGCTACCAGCCCGGCCGCTTCTCCTTCAACGTGAAGGGCGGCCGCTGCGAGGCCTGCCAGGGCGACGGCGTCATCAAGATCGAGATGCACTTCCTGCCCGACGTCTACGTCACCTGCGACGTCTGCCACGGCAAGCGCTACAACCGCGAAACGCTGGACGTCACCTTCAAGGGCAAGTCGATCGCCGACGTGCTGGAGATGACGGTGGAGGAAGGCGTCGAGTTCTTCTCGGCCGTGCCTGCGGTGCGCGACAAGCTGGAGACGCTGGCCAAGGTTGGTCTGGGCTACATCCATGTCGGCCAGCAGGCGACGACGCTGTCGGGCGGCGAGGCACAGCGCATCAAGCTCGCCAAAGAACTGTCGCGCAAGGCGACAGGCAAGACACTCTACATCCTCGACGAGCCGACGACCGGCCTGCACTTCCACGATGTGGCCAAGCTTCTGGAGGTGCTGCACGAACTGGTCGAACAGGGCAACACGGTGGTGGTGATCGAGCACAATCTGGAAGTCATCAAGACCGCCGACTGGATCCTCGACCTCGGGCCCGAAGGCGGCGACGGCGGCGGTGAACTCGTGGCTGCCGGCACGCCCGAGGACATCATTGCCGAGCCGCGCAGCTACACCGGCCAGTTCCTGAAGGAGCTGCTGGAACGGCGGCCGAAGGGAAAACGCGAAGCTGCGGAGTGATGGACGAGAGCGGCATCGTTTCAATCGAAAGCCGGTTCGGTGTTTCCGATACTTCGACCGGCTGCCGGAAACGGTGACGAAGCTCGGCCGAGCGGCAATGCCCCCCGGCCGCGTAGGGGGCGGTGCCAGATCCATCGCATAAGCTTAGATTTTTCGAGTTGAGGTGGAGGAGCGTATGACCAAGTCGGGGACCATTCGCGCAGGCATGGGAGGCTGGACTTTCGAGCCCTGGGACACCTCCTTCTATCCTGAAAAGCTGCCCAAGGCGAAGCAGCTCCAATATGCCAGCCGCCAGGTGCCGACCATCGAGGTCAATGGCACCTATTATTCGAGCTTCAAGGAACCGACCTTCGTCAAATGGGCCAGCGAGGCGCCGGACGGCTTCGTCTATTCGCTGAAGGGCAACCGCTTCGTCACCAATCGCCGCGTGCTCGGAGAAGCAGGCGAATCCATGATGCGCTTCCTGGGCTCAGGCATTGTGGCGCTGGGCGAAAAGCTGGGGCCGATCCTGTGGCAGTTCGCGCCGACCAAGAAATTCGATCATGACGACTTCGAGGCCTTTCTGAAGCTGCTGCCGGAAAAACAGGACGGCGTGGCGCTGCGCCACACAGTTGAAGTGCGCCACCCCTCATTCGTCGTACCCGAATTCGTGGCGTTGGCGCGCAAATACAATGTGCCCGTAGTCTATGCCGACCACGCCACCTACCCGGCCATCGCCGACATTACCGGAGATTTCGTCTATGCGCGGCTGCAGACCGGCTCGGACGACATTGCGACCTGCTATGCCCCCAAGGCGCTCGATGAATGGGCTACGCGGGCCAAGACCTGGGCGGAGGGCGGCGTGCCGGCTGACCTGCCACGCGCGGACCCCGCGTATGACGCACCGGTGAAGCCGCGGGACGTGTTCGTCTATTTCATTACGTCCGGAAAAATACATGCGCCGCACGGCGCAATCGCCTTCATGCAGCGCATCTGAACGCCAGGCATGGCAAGGGCGGCAAGGCCGAAGCCCGCCGCCCCTAACGACCAGATTAGTTGACCAGCACTCAGTTGCCGCGGCCGATCAAGCGGGGGCTGTTGCCGACTTGCCCAGCATAGGCGCCGATCGATGCACTGGAGCCGTAGTTGGCGGAGCTGGGTGCATGGACAACCGACGAGGCCGGAACCGCATCGCCCTGGCGCGGCAGAGGCACGGACGCGGCCGTGGAAGCGGCAACGGCGTCTTGGTTGATGACCACGGCCGGCGCGGCATCGCCCTGGCGCTCGTTGGCAAAAGCGGTACCCGAAGCGAGCAGGATGGCTGCGACAGCAAGAATGGTCTTGTTCATTTCAATTCTCCAATAGTCTCTATTTCAAACCTTTCGGTCAGCTGCGGTGCAGCGCCGATGGAGTGTAGATATGTGAACGATAGCGAGGGAATTAGGCGTCAAATGGTGAACGATGTGTCGGCTGGAGCGCCGTCAAAAGCGCGTGCATGAGGCACGCGTTCGTTCACCGCCTCACATTCGAAACGATGGACATCGCCCACCCACAGGCATAGCTTTCGGCGATCGCGCAAATGCCTGACTGAGTCTTGGGAGAAGACCAAATGAGCATTACCGACGCATCGCCATCTCTCTACAACGACGATCTGGCCCCCGCGAAAGTGCGTAACTGGGGAGCGTTCAGCATATTCAACGTCTGGACATCGGACGTTCACAGCCTGTGGGGCTATTATCTTGCCGCCAGCCTTTTTCTTTTCTGCGGCAGCTTTGTAAACTTCCTCATCGCAATCGGCATCGGCTCGCTGATAATCTACGTGCTCATGAACCTGATCGGCAATGCGGGCGTGAAAACCGGCGTGCCGTTCCCAGTGCTGGCGCGCGCGTCTTTCGGAATCTGGGGCGCCAACATCCCGGCCCTGGTGCGGGCGATTGTGGCCTGCTTCTGGTACGGCGCGCAGACCGCGGCGGCGTCGGGCGCCATTGTGGCGCTGCTGATCCGCACCGAGTGGTTTGCGAGCTTTCACCAGGATGTGCATGTGCTCGGCCACTCAGGGCTCGAGGTCGTGTGTTTCCTGGTGGTGTGGGCCCTGCAGCTGCTGATCATCCAGCGTGGCATGGAAACCGTCCGGCGCTTCCAGGACTGGGCGGGACCGGCGGTCTGGATCATGATGCTGATCCTTGCCGTCTATCTGTGCTGGAAGGCCGGTAGCTTCGCCGTCACCAGCGACATTCCCATGGACGTGCTGCTGGAGAAGACCAAGGATGCGGGCGTTCCGGGCCTGCCGGGCTCCGTGCCCGCGCTGGCGGCCGCGGCGGCGATCTGGGTTACCTATTTCTCCGCGCTCTACCTGAACTTCTGCGACTTCTCGCGTTATGCCCCAAACCAGGCGGCGGTGCGCAAGGGCAACATATGGGGCCTGCCGGTCAACCTGATCCTGTTCTCGCTGGTCGCCGGCGTGACCACCATCGCCGCCTATGACGTCTATGGCGAGGTGCTTCTGCACCCCGACCAGATCTCGGCCAAGTTCGACAGCTACTTCCTGGCCCTGCTGGCCGCCCTCACCTTCGCGGTCGCCACGCTCGGCATCAACGTGGTCGCAAACTTCGTCTCGCCGGCCTTCGACTTCTCCAACGTCTTTCCCAGGCAGATCGACTTCAAGAAGGGTGGCTACATCGCTGCGCTGATCGCGCTGGCTCTCTATCCATTCGCGCCATGGGAAAGCGGTGCGGCCGTCTTCGTCGGCATCATCGGCGCCACCATGGGCCCGATCTTCGGGGTGATGATGGTGGATTACTATCTCATCCGGAAGGGCGAGATGAATGTGGCCGATCTCTATCGCGAGAACGGGGAATTCCGCTTCCAGGCCGGCTGGCACGTCAACGCCTTCATCGCCGCCGGCATCGGTGCGCTGTTCTCGTCGATCCTGCCCAACTTCACCAACTGGCTGCCGGAATGGTGGGGTGTCTATGGCTGGTTCTTCGGCGTCGCCATCGCCGGGGTTATCTACTACGCCCTTCGCATGGCGAGGCGCGGCGCCGGCCACGTTGCGGCCAGGGCATAGTCACGGCGCCAGTCGCAGTGATGGGCGAACGCATAGCGTTCGCCCGCCGCTCTCAGTGGGCCGCCAACGCCTCCGCTCATTCGTGATACCGCATGAAAAAGGCTCGGCCCGAAATCGCTGCCGATTTTCGGGCCGAGCTTTTTTCTTCCGGGCTTCTTGACCCGCCTTCGCGTCCGGCGACGCGGCGGCTAGACGAGCCGGCTCTGCTCTACCGCCGCCTCGATGAAGCTTGCAAACAGCGGATGCGGATCGAGCGGGCGGCTCTTGAGCTCGGGGTGATATTGCACGCCGATGAACCACGGATGGTCCGGATACTCGACCGTCTCGGGCAGCACGCCGTCGGGCGACATGCCAGCGAACACCAACCCGCACTCTTCCAGCCGTTCCTTGTAGTCGACGTTGACCTCATAGCGGTGGCGATGGCGCTCGTGAATAATGGTGTCGCCGTAGATTTCGGCGATCTTCGAGCCCGCGGCGAGATGAGACTCGTATGCGCCGAGACGCATGGTGCCGCCCAAATCGCCGGCCGCCTGGCGCTTCTCGAGCATGTTGCCCTTCAGCCACTCGGTCATCAGGCCGACGACAGGCTCGCTGGTGGGGCCGAATTCGGTCGAAGAGGCCTTCTGAACCCCGGCAAGCGAACGCGCCGCCTCGATGCAGGCCATCTGCATGCCGAAGCAGATGCCGAAATATGGCACCTTGTGCTCGCGGGCGAACTTGGCGGCCAGGATCTTGCCTTCCGCTCCACGTTCGCCGAAGCCGCCCGGAACCAGGATGCCATGCACCTTTTCCAGCCACGGCACCGGGTCTTCCTTTTCGAAGATCTCGGCCTCGATCCAGTCCAGCTTGACCTTGACCCGGTTGGCCAGGCCGCCGTGAGACAGCGCTTCAATCAGAGATTTGTAGGCATCCTTGAGGCCGGTGTACTTGCCGACCACCGCGATGGTGACTTCGCCCTCGGGGTTGTGGATAAGCTGGGAGACATGCTGCCACTGGTCAAGGCGCGGCTTGGGCGCGGGGTCGATACCGAACGCAGCCAGGACTTCCGAATCCAGCCCTTCGTTGTGATAGGCCAGCGGCACATCGTAGATGTGGCCGACGTCCAGCGCCTGGATGACTGCCGATTCGCGCACATTGCAGAACAGCGAAAGCTTCCTGCGCTCTTCCTTGGGAATGGCCCTGTCGGCGCGTACCAGCAGGATGTCCGGGGCGATGCCGATCGAGCGCAGTTCCTTGACCGAATGCTGGGTGGGCTTGGTCTTCAGTTCGCCGGCCGTCGGGATATACGGCATCAGGGTCAGATGGACATAGACCGCATTGTTGCGCGGCAGGTCGTTGCCGAGCTGGCGAATGGCTTCCAGGAACGGCATCGCCTCGATGTCGCCCACCGTGCCGCCGATCTCGCACAGGACGAAATCGAAATCGTCGTTTCCGGCCAGGATGAAATTCTTGATCTCGTCGGTGACGTGCGGAATGACCTGGACGGTCGCGCCCAGATAGTCGCCGCGCCGCTCGCGCTCGATGATGTTCTTGTAGATGCGGCCGGTGGTGATGCTGTCGCTCTGATTGGCCGAGCGGCCAGTGAAGCGCTCGTAGTGACCGAGGTCGAGGTCGGTTTCGGCCCCGTCATCGGTCACGAACACCTCGCCGTGCTGATACGGCGACATCGTGCCGGGATCCACATTCAGATAGGGATCGAGTTTACGGATGCGCACGCGGTAACCGCGTGCCTGCAAGAGAGCACCGAGTGCTGCCGCGGCTATGCCTTTTCCGAGGGAAGAAACCACGCCGCCAGTGATGAATACGTATCGCGCCATGGGAGTCATCGCTTATCGCTGTAGGATTGATTCCGCCAGTGAAAAATCCGCGCAGGGCGCATTTTCCCGGCAATGATTTTTTTGGGCGCCAGGCGCCCAAACAAAAAGGGCCGGCAGGGCCGGCCCTTTTTATGATGCCCTATCGATCAGAGAACGACGACTTCCGTGCCCATCTTGACGCGGTTGTAGAGGTCGATCACGTGATCGTTGACCATGCGGAAGCAGCCATTGGACGAGTTGGTGCCGATGGTCTGCGGCTGGTTGGTGCCGTGGATGCGGATATGTGTGTCGTTCCGGCCCTGGTAGAGGTAGATGGCACGGGCGCCGAGCGGATTGTCGGGGCCGCCATTCATGCCGTCCTTGTACTGACCGTATTTTTGCGGCTCACGCTTCTGCATATCCTGTGTGGGGATCCAGCGCGGCCATTCCTGCTTGTCGCCGACCTTGGCGGTGCCCTTGAACTCGAGCCCCTCGCGGCCGACCGCGATCGCATAGCGGCGTGCAGTGCTGGAGGTTTCGACCAGATAGAGGTAGCGCGCCCTGGTGTCGATCACGATGGTGCCGCGCTCATAGCCCGAGAACGGAACCGTCTGCGGCTCGAACTCCGACCTCACCTGAAATTTCTTCTGGGACTGGCGCTTTTCGAGCACCGCATCCAGCGCGCGGGTCTGCGGCAGCATGCTGGGCGAGGAAGCCTCGCCGCCGAAGAGAAGCGCCAGGAAACCGCCCTGCGGCTTGCCGTGCTCCGCGCTACGCAATTCGCCACTATTGCCTTCCCGCGCGATCGAGAGCGGATCGGCAAGCACAGCGCCTGTCGTAATCAAGTCCTGCTTGGCTTTCTTCTCGTCCTTCTTGGCCTGCTGCTTGCCATTGGGCTTCTTGATCGGAAGCTTCTCCTGCTTGGCATCGACCTCGGCGGCCTTGGCGGTCTTGGGGAAAAGATAGGTCTTCTGCGGCGGGGTTTCGGCGTAGGCCGAAGCGGACAGGCCAAGGGAAGCGCAGATGCCCAGGAATAGTAGGCTGCGAATATGCATTGTTTGCGATCCTGATAAAAACTGTGCGGCAGAGCATCATACTACGCCAAAGCGCAGGCTACCGCTGTCGGGTTTATAAGCAATAAACCCGAAAAATCTCAAGGGACCGATTCTCCGCCTTAGGGTGTTTTCCGAGGACAAAACCCCATTCACCCAAACTGTGATCAAATGACCACAGTTGTCGGACGGCTCGTTGCTGGAGGCGCAAAACAAAAGCCTCCGCCGGGCTTCAAGAGCCCCGCGGAGGCCTATTCCGGGCTAATCCGTTACTGATTGGGGACCTGCGGCGCGGCCGGCTGCTCGGCGGGCGCAGGAGCAGTGCCGCTCTCTGCCGGAGCGGTCTGCGCGGGCGCCTCGGGCGCGCCGCCAAGCTGGTTGAGCACGCCGCCGCCGGAAGTGCCGCCCTGCGTAACCGGCACGCGGTCCAGAATGTCGATCGGACGCTCGCCGTAGCGCGCGAGGATCGAAAGGATCAGCGAGGTGGCGAAGAAGCCAGCTGCCAGGATGGCCGTGGCGCGGGTGAGCGCATTGGCGGCACCGCGGGCGGTCATGAAGCCGGAGCCGCCGCCGATGCCGAGCCCCCCGCCTTCGGAGCGCTGCAGAAGCACGACGCCGACGAGCGCGAGAACGATCATCAGATGAATGACGATGATTATGGTTTGCATGACTTCACCTGAAGCTGGCGGATTTACGGGCGCGGTCGCGTCCGCGGCATTGGAGGCGGCTCAATACAACGGTTTCGCGGCATTTCCAAGTCCGAGAGCGAATATGGGATGCGAAACCGGCATTGCAAAGTGTTCTGACCGTTCTGCGTCAGAGCGAGCGATATGCTTCGGCGATGCCGAGGAAGTCGACTGCCTTGAGGCTGGCGCCGCCGACCAGCGCGCCATCGACATTGCCGACCGCCAGCAGTTCGACTGCGTTGGAGGGCTTGACGGAGCCGCCATAGAGGATGCGCATCGAGCCAGCCGCCGCACCCAGACGCGCCGTCAGCCGTGAGCGGATGTGGGCGTGCGCCTCGGCAACGTCGGCGACGGTAGGCGTGAGGCCGGTGCCGATCGCCCAGACGGGTTCATAGGCGATGATCGCGTTGGCGGCAGTTGCGTCGGCAGGCACCGAACCCTCGATCTGGCGCGACAGAATGTCTAGCGTCGCGCCGCTTTCGCGCTCGTCCTTGGTCTCGCCGATGCAGATGATGGCCACGAGCCCCGCGCGCCAGGCCGCTTCCGCCTTGGCATGAACCAGCGCATCGCTCTCGCCGTGATCGGTACGGCGCTCGGAGTGGCCCACTATGACATGAGTGGCGCCGGCGTCCTTCAGCATCTCGGCCGAGATGTCGCCCGTATGAGCGCCGCTTTCCTTGGGATGGCAGTCCTCGCCGCCGACGCCCACGGGCGTGCCCGCCACCACCTCGGCGGCGCGAGAGATGAGCGTTGCCGGCACGCAGACCAGTGCGTCGGCAAAGGCGTCCAGCCCCTGCCCCAGGCCTTCGGCAATGGCGCGCAACTCGCCCAGCGAGGCGCTCGTTCCGTTCATCTTCCAGTTGCCGGCGACCAGCGGGCGAATTCCTGGCGTCATTATGCTCTTTATCCTGTATCTGTGACCGGTGACCCCCGCCCTCAGTACCAAAATCAGGCCACAAAGCAATCGACACTGGCCCTGAACGGCGCTATTGCCGTTCATTCAGACGCGAAACCGCGCCCGTATGCGCCAAGACCGGAAGTGATAGATGCTCAATAGCTTGCGAAATGCCGCTGGAACCTGGGTTGCGAAGCTGCTGCTTCTCATGTTGGTCCTGAGCTTCGCCATCTGGGGCATCACCGGCAAGATGATGGAGGGCCACGGCGGCAACAAGGTGCTGACCGCCGGCGGCACGTCGGTTTCGATCAACGAATTCCGCCTGGCCTATGACCGTCAGGCCAACCTGATGTCGCAGCAATTCGGCCAGCGCCTGACGCGCGAGCAGATGAAGGCATTCGGCCTGGAGAACCAGGTGCTGGCGCAGCTTGTGGCCGGCGCACTGCTCGACGAACAGGCCCGCAAGATGGGGCTGGGCCTTTCCAAGGATCGCCTGGCGGCTCTGACCGCCGAAGACCCGGCCTTCCAGGGCCCGGACGGCCGCTTCAACCGCCAGCAGTTCGACTATGTGCTGCGCCAGATCGGGATGCGGCCCGACGACTATTTCGCCAATCGCTCGCAGGTTGCCGTCCGCCAGCAGATCATCGAGGCGGTTTCCGACGGGCTCCGGGCGCCCGACACGTTCCTGCGCGCGGTTGCGCTTTATCGCGGTGAAGACCGCACCGTGGACTATGTGGTCCTGCCCAAGTCGCTGGTCGAGCCAGTCGCCGCGCCCTCCGACGAGGTGCTCAAGGCCTGGTTCGAGGACAACAAGAAGAACTATGCGGCTCCTGAATTCCGCAAGTTTTCCTACGTGAAACTCGAGCCGGCCGACATTGCCGACGAGAAGTCGATCTCGGACGAGCAGGTTCGCGAGGATTACGAGAAGAACAAGGCGCACTACACCACGCCGGAGACGCGCACGATCGAGCAGATCGTCTTCAAGTCGCCCGAGGCAGCCAACGCAGCGCTCGATTCGATCAAGGGCGGCGCCACTTTCGAGAAGATCATGGCGGCGGAAGGCAAGACGGAAGCCGACGTGCTGCTCGGCACGCTGGCGAAGGACAGGATCCCCGACAGGGCCGTCGCCGAAGCCGCCTTCTCGATGGCTGCCAATGAGGTGAGCCCCGTGGTGCAGGGCCAGTTCGGCCCGGTGCTGCTGCGCGTGACGGAAATCAAGCCCGAGGTGGTGAAGCCGCTCGACGAGGTGGCCGGCGAGATCCGCAAGCACCTTGCGCTGGTCGATGCCAACCGGCTGCTGCTGGAAGTGCACGACAACTTCGAGGACGCGCGCGCTGCCGGCGATTCCATGGCGGAAGCGGCGAACAAGACGCATCTGAAGCTGGTGACCGTCGACATCGACCGCGCCGGCCAGCGGCCGGACGGCACGGCGGTGGATTCCCTGCCGCAGCCGCGTGAACTGCTGCAGGCCGTGTTCCAGGCCGATGTCGGCGCCGACAACCCGCCCCTGAACATCGGCTCGGCCGGCTACGTGTTCTATGAACTGGAAGACGTGACCCCCGCCCGCGACCGCACGCTGGACGAAGTGCGCGAGAAGGTCGTGGCCGACTGGACCAAGATCGAGACCGAGAAGCGTCTGGCCGAAAAGGGAGAGGAACTGCGCAAGCGCCTCAAGGATGGCACCCCCATGGAAACGCTGGCGTCCGAGCTGTCGCAGGAGAAGCAGACCAAACGCGGCCTGAAGCGCGAAGCCGACGATGGCGACTTCGGTCGCGCGGGCGTCGGCGTCGTGTTCAGCGTCGGGCAGAATGGCGTGGGCCTGTTCGCTTCGCCCACGGGGGACGCACAGATCCTGTTCAAGGTGACGGATGTGGTGGAGCCGGCCGGTGCCGATGCCCATTCGGTTCCGGAAGAAGACCGGAAGGTCGTTGCAAGGGGCATTGCCGACGACCTGCTGGACGAGCTGGTGGCCAAGCTGCAGACGCAGTACCCAGTGCAGATCAACCAGAACGCGATCACTCAGGCACTGGCCTTCTGACGATGAGCACGCTGAAACCCCATCTCGCCAAGATCGCCACGGGCGCCCCCCTCTCCTTCGAGGAGGCGAAGGAGGCGTTCGACATCATCATGTCCGGCGACGCCACGCCGGGCCAGATCGGCGGTTTCCTGATGGCGCTGAGAGTTCGCGGCGAAACCGTGGACGAAATCTCCGGCGCGGTAGCGACGATGCGCGAGAAGATGCTGCGCGTGGACGCACCTGCCGGCGCTGTCGACATCGTCGGCACCGGCGGCGACGGGTCGCACAGCGTCAATATTTCGACCGCCTCGGCCTTCGTGATTGCGGGCGCCGGCGTGCCGGTGGCCAAGCACGGCAATCGCGGCCTTTCCTCGCAGACCGGTGCGGCCGACGTGCTGATGGCGCTGGGCGTCAAGATCGACCTGACGCCGGAGCAGATCGGTGAATGCGTGCGCGAGGCCGGCGTCGGCTTCATGTTCGCGCCGGCGCACCACCCGGCGATGCGCCATGTCGGCCCGACGCGGGTAGAGCTCGGCACGCGCACTATCTTCAACATCATCGGCCCGCTCTCCAATCCGGCCGGCGTGACGCGCCAGATGGTGGGCGTGTTTTCGCCTCAGTGGGTGGTGCCCGTGGCCGAGACGCTGAAGACCCTTGGCGCGGACCACGTCTGGGTCGTGCATGGCGACGGCTACGACGAGATCACCACCACCGGCGAAACGGATGTGACGGAAGTGGTTGGCGGGGAACTGCGCAGCTTCGTGCTGAGCCCCGAACAGGTGGGCTTGAGCCGCCACACCAAGGAAGAACTGCGCGGCGGCGATGCGGCCTTCAACGCCAATGCGCTGCGCGGCGTTCTTTCGGGCGTGAACGGCGCCTATCGCGAGACGGTGCTGATGAATGCCGGCGCCGGCCTGGTCGTTGCCGGCAGGGCTGCAAGCCTGAAAGAAGGCGTGGCCACCGCCGCCGCGACGATCGATAACGGCCGCGCGCTGGGCGTTCTCGAGGCGCTGGTGAAGGTTTCCAACGGATAAGCGATGTCTGACATTCTTGCGAAGATCGAAGCCTACAAGCGCGAGGAGATCGCCGCAGCCAAGGCGCGCCTGCCGCTGGTGGAACTGAAGGCCCGCATGCGCGATGCCGAGCCGCCGCGCGGCTTTCTGGCCGCGTTGAAGGCCAAGCGCGCCAGCGGCGATTTCGCGCTGATTGCCGAGATCAAGAAGGCCAGCCCTTCCAAGGGGCTGATCCGTCCGGATTTCGATCCGCCGGCGCTTGCCCGCGCCTATGAAGCGGGCGGGGCGGCGTGCCTGTCGGTGCTGACCGACACGCCCTCCTTCCAAGGGGCGCCTGAATTCCTGACCGAGGCGCGCGCCGCCTGCGGCCTGCCTGCGCTGCGCAAGGACTTCATGTTCGAGCCCTATCAGGTTTATGAGGCGCGCGCCTGGGGCGCGGACGCCATACTCGTCATCATGGCCAGCCTGGACGATGACGAGGCCAAGGCGCTTGAGGACACTGCGCACCATCTGGGCATGGACGTGCTGTTGGAAGTGCATGACGAGGCCGAGGCCGAGCGCGCGCTGAAACTCGCCTCGCCGCTGATCGGCATCAACAACCGCAACCTGCGCACCTTCGAGGTCAGCCTCGAGACCTCCGAGCGCGTTTCGGCGCTGGTGCCGGACAACAAGCTGCTTGTCGGCGAAAGCGGCATCTTCACCCACAACGACTGTCGGCGCCTGGAGAGTTGCGGCATCGGCACCTTCCTGGTGGGCGAAAGCCTGATGCGGCAGGCCGACGTGGCCGAGGCCACCCGGAAACTGCTGACGGGCGCCGAAGCTGCCCGCGCCGTGAACGGTTAGGTCATGACCGGCAAGCCTGCCCTTACCCATCTCGGCGCCGATGGCCAGGCGAATATGGTCGATGTCGGCGCCAAGGCGGAAACCGAGCGCACGGCGGTTGCCGAAGGCATCGTCACCATGCTGCCCGAGACATTGCGCATGATCCGCGCCGGCGATGCCAAGAAGGGCGACGTGCTGGGCACCGCACGCCTGGCCGGCATAATGGCCGCCAAGCGCACCCATGAGCTGATTCCCCTGTGCCATCCGCTGCTGCTGACCAAGGTTTCGGTGGACATCGAGCCTGACGAAGCGCTGCCCGGCCTGCGCGTGACGGCGCTGGCGCGCGTGACGGGCAAGACCGGCGTGGAAATGGAAGCGCTGACCGCCGCCTCGGTGGCCTGCCTGACCATCTACGACATGGCCAAGGCGGTGGACCGTGGCATGGTGATTTCCGGCATCAGGCTTTTGGAGAAGTCCGGCGGAAAATCCGGCGACTACCGGGCGGATAGCTGACGATGTCGCTGCTCCCGGTGAAGGACGCGCTCGAGCGGCTTCTGCAAGGGGCGGTTGCCTGCGAGCCCGAAACCGTGCCGCTGGCGGAGGCTGCGGGCCGCATACTTGCCGAAGACGTGCGCGCGCTGAGAACGCAGCCTCCTTTCGATGCGGCGGCCATGGACGGCTACGCGGTGCGCGCCCAGGACGTGGAGACAGTGCCCGTCACGCTCCAGATCATCGGCGAGGCCCCGGCTGGCCGGCGGTTCAACGGCCAGATCGGGCGCAGCCAGGCGGTGCGCATCTTCACCGGTGCGCCGGTGCCGGAGGGCGCCGACACCATCGTGATCCAGGAAAACGCGCGTAAGCTGGGCCAGGACACGGTCGAAGTTCTGGAAACCGTAGCCGCAGGGCGGCACATCCGCCGCAAGGGACTGGATTTCGTCACCGGCGACCTGCTTCTTGAAAAAGGCCGCGAACTCGATGCCGGCGCGCTTTCGCTGGTGGCGTCGGCAAACCACCCTCGCCTCGACGTCGTGAAACGGCCACTGCTCGCCATCATCGCCACCGGCGACGAACTGCTGCCGCCTGGCAGCGAGCTTGGGCCCGACCAGATCGTGGCTTCCAATGCCTTCGGTGTCGCGGCGATTGCCACCTCCGTAGGCGCACGGGTGCTTGATCTGGGCATCGTGCCCGACAGCCGCCCGGCAATTGCCGCGCGCATCAGGCAGGCGCTGGACCACGACGCCGATGTGGTGGTCATGCTTGGCGGGGCCTCCGTGGGCGACCACGACCTTACCCATGAGGCGCTGGTGAGCGAGGGCATGGTGCTGGATTTCTGGAAGATCGCCATGCGCCCCGGCAAGCCGCTGATGTTCGGCCGGCGCGGCCGCACGCGTTTCCTGGGCCTGCCCGGCAATCCCGTCGCCAGCCTCGTGTGCTCGCATCTTTTCCTGAAGCCGCTTCTGTCGCGGCTTGCCGGCCGTCCCTTCGAACCCGACCTGCGCCAGGCCGTTCTCGGCAAACCGATGGCGGCGAACGGCCGCCGGCAGGACTTCGTGCGGGCGGTGTTGCGAGAAGGGCATGACGGCCCGGTGGCGACGCCCTTCGAAGTGCAGGATTCGTCCATGCTGAGGACATTCGCGGAAGCCAATGCGCTGATCATCCGCGATCCCTTCGCCCCGGCAGCGCCGGCCGGCGCCCCTTGCACGGTTCTGAAGCTGCGCTGACTGCGCGCGGCTTCCCACGGTCTACACCGCAATGGATGCCGCCCTCCGGAAGCCGGTCGCGGCGCGATTGAGGCTTGGTGCGCAAAAGGCGGAAATTGCGCGGAACCAACCCCTTGCGCCGCTTTGCTGCAGCAAGGTGGCAAAGGTGGAGCGGAGCACGCCAATATCTCAGCCGGCAACCGATTTGCGCGTCTTCATGGAAATTTAAACAGTTGCAGAACACAACTGGAACAGATAGTGTTTGTTCTGGTTTTGTTTTGGGGGTCGATTCTCCCCGGGGGGCTGGCCATGCTGACGCGCAAACAACACGAGTTGCTTCTCTTCATTCACGAGCGGCTGAAGGAATCCGGCATACCGCCTTCCTTTGACGAAATGAAGGACGCGCTGGACCTTGCTTCCAAATCCGGCATCCACCGGCTGATCACCGCACTGGAAGAGCGCGGCTTTATTCGCCGGCTGCCCAACCGGGCGCGCGCGCTTGAAGTGCTGCGCCTGCCCGATTCCATTGCCCCCGGCCTCACGCCTCGCACCAGGTTCTCGCCCAGTGTGATCGAAGGCAGCCTCGGCCGCCGCGCCGCCCCGGAGCCGGCTCGCGCGCCTCTGGCCAGCAACGACGAATCCGGGACGGCGATCTCGATCCCGGTTATGGGCCGCATTGCCGCCGGCGTGCCCATCGACGCAATCCAGCACAAGACCCATTCCATCACGGTGCCGCCAGAGATGATTTCCGGTGGCGAGCACTATGCGCTCGAGGTCAAGGGCGACTCCATGATCGAGGCCGGCATTTTCGATGGCGATACGGTCATCATCCGCAACGCCAATACGGCCAATCCCGGCGAGATCGTGGTGGCACTGGTGGACGACGAGGAAGCGACCTTGAAGCGCTTCCGTCGCAAGGGGGCGTCGATCGCGCTCGAGGCTGCGAACCCGGCCTATGAGACGCGCATTTTCGGACCTGATCGGGTGAAAGTCCAAGGCAGGCTGGTTGGGCTGATCCGCCGCTATTGAACCGGAGCCGGCGGGCACCGAGCTCAGCTCAGTCTTCGGCGTGGTGCGGTGGCGGCGTCCGTGCGTTTTGCGATGATCCACGCGGTTCGGCTGACTTGGCCTCCGACTTTTTGACGTAGGGCGCCAAGCCTCGTGCCTCGCGCGAAAACTGGCGATGGGCATGCCATGGCCGATATGGCTCGCCCACCGCGTAGTGAACTTCCGCGCCTTGGCTGCCCACCTCGCCGCCACCAAGATTGACGACGGCGCTGCCGAATTTCGCCAGATCGCGCTTGGTGATGACCAGCATCCCCTCACGCCGACAGATGTTTTTGGCGGTGGCGTCGTCGACGACAATCACGGCGGCATATTCGCAGACGGGACGCGCGATTGCCGGGTTTGCCGCGTGAACTACAATCGCGCCGGAGGGATGCACGGCAACGCAGAGGCTGTCGTGGCAGTCGAAGCCTGAGCTTGGCGCTTCATCTTGCCCCGTTTCGGCTTTTGGTAGCGCCGGCGGCTGCGTTCGGATTTTCGGCGGCGCAATGCCCTCGCCTTCGACTTCCGCGCCTGAAATATCGCGATCCGTAACTGCAGCCTGGTTGCTCAGCTTCTGCGCAGTGCGCGACCTTCCCTTGCCGGCGCTTCTTTTCGAAGTGGTGTTGACCGGGCTGACGAGTTCCTCGGCCCGTACCGCCCGTTTCCAGTTTTCGATGGTAAAGGCGTTCGGCCTTGCTCTGTTGACCGCAAGTTTCCCACCGCCGAGCGGCACCGCAACGAGCCGTCCGTCTTCGGAAACGAAAACGTCGGGCGTGCGAACATCGGTCAGCGTCAGCGCGCCGGCAAGTACAGCCGGCACCGCCAGCAGCCGCAGCCAGGTCGAGGCCATGCAGGCAAACACCAGCGCGACGGTAAGCAGCACCAGCGAATGCGCTGAGATGAGTCCCACCGCATCGATCGGCGATCGCTCAGATATCCAGCTCGACACTGCGATCATCAGCGACAGGCCCTTCCCCATCACGTAGAAGAACGGCGCGTCCAGCCCGAGCGGCATCGCCAGCGATCCGGCGACGGCGAAAGGCATGACGAGTATAGAAACGCTGGGCATCACGGCCAGATTGGCAAGCAGGCTGAGCGGCGAGACACGCTGGAAGTGATAGACGCCGAAAGCAGTCGTCGCGACGCCCGCCACAACGGATGTGATGGCAAGCGCGCCCACGGCGCCGATCGCCTTGGCAACTCCGCGCCCCACGAGCGATCTGGGCTGGGCCGGCGGTGCCCGCTTCTTCACATGCCGGCGCTCGGCCCATATCGCATAGGCGCTCACCAGCGCCGCGGTTGCCGCAAACGACATCTGGAAGCTTGGGCCCACCACCTCATGCGGTGATACGGCCATGATGACGAGCGCCGAGATGGCGAGATTGCGCGTGGTGAGCGCGCCGCGGTCAAAAAGCAGGGCTGTGAGCATCACCGCCAGCATAAGGAAGCTGCGCTGCGCCGCCACGTCGCCACCAGAAAGGAACAGATAGCCGGCAATGGCGGCAAGAGCCGCGCCGGCCGCGTATTTCTTGACCGGCCGCCTCGAGGCGAAGCCGGGAAAAGCCGCGAAAGCCACTCGCAGCGCGCTCATCACGGTGCCGGCCACCAGCGCCATGTGCAGGCCTGAAATCGAGATGATGTGGTAGATGCCAGTCCGGCGCATCGCCTCGTTGATGTCTTCCGGAATGCCGGCGCGAATGCCCACCACCAGGGCGGCGGCGATTTCGCCCTCAGGACCGCCTATGTGGCCGCGAATGCGCGCGGCGATGGCGTTGCGGACATTTTCCAGGCCGTTGGAAAGCCTGGTCCGCAACGACGGCTGCGGCGCGCCTTCGACAAGGTCGGGACCGCGGAGGAAAAAGCCGCTGGCGCCGATGCCGTCGAAATAGCTGGTAAAGGAAAAGTCGTAGCTGTCAGGCCGCACCGGGCCGGAAGGCGGCATCAGCGTGACCACACCTTCGACATGCGAGCCGACGATGGTTCCGGGCGGGACACGGCGCGCGGTCAACCGCACGCGCTGCGGCGCGTAACGCAGCGTGGGCCGCGCGGTGGCCAGAACATCCATTGTCAGCCGCACACGGCCATTGGCCATCTGCTCTATCGCCGCGACCCGCGCAGAGAGGCGCGTGGAGATTTCGCCGCCCAGCATGGCGGTTCCGGCCCGCCAGGTTTCCAGCTTCGCCAGCGCCATGCCCGAAAGGCATACCAGAACGGCAATGAGCACAAGCCGCACAGCCTGACGCCGCGCCGGCACCAGCGCCGCAAGGGCCGCAGTGAGCGCAACCCCGCCGACGAGTGGTTGGAAGTCCGGTTCGGAAGGGAGCCGGAAATAGATGATGGCGCCCGCCCCAAGAAGGACGGGCATGAACAGAAACGGTGTGCCCCGATCGAGCTCGGTTGCAAGGGCGGTAGCCAGTGCCCCCTTGCGATGGCCCCGCTTGATGGGATCGACGACTGCTGTCAGCGCCTGGCGCGCGGCAGCGGGCAGCGTCGCGACTCGTGGCGGCGGCTGTGGGGCCGGGCGCGGTGGGTCCGCTGTGTTCGGCAACGCGGGCGGTTGCAGCAGCGTCAGGCCTTCCGGCCCGCCGGTGAACAGCTCGCGCTCGCTCACATCGCCTCTCGGTGGTGCACGCACTGCCCCGGCTCCCCCTGCCTGAGAGCACGGCCGCCCGCACAGCGCTTTGCACTGCCGGAGGGCCTGCCCCTTGCGCCACTGACCCTCTATGCTACATGAACGCTATCAAATTGCCATGCGCCTGCCCTTGCGGCTCCGGCCAGCCTGATCCTTCCTTCTGGAAACCTCATGTCCGACACAGTCATCACACGTTTCGCCCCCTCGCCCACCGGCTATCTGCATATCGGCGGCGCCCGCACGGCGCTGTTCAACTGGCTCTACGCGCGCCACACCGGCGGCAAGATGCTGCTGCGCATCGAGGACACCGACCGCGAACGCTCCACTGACGCGGCGACCGCCGCTATCCTCGACGGGCTCACCTGGCTCGGCCTGACCTGGGAAGGCGAGCCGGTGTCGCAGTTCGAGCGCGCCCCCCGGCACCGCGAAGTGGCCGAAGAGCTGGTGCGCACGGGCAAGGCCTATTACTGCTATGCCACGCCCGAGGAGCTCAACGAGATGCGCGAAAAGGCCCGTGCCGAGGGCCGGCCGCCGCGCTATGACGGCCGCTGGCGCGACCGAGACCCGTCCGAGGCACCCGCCGGCGTGAAGCCCGCCATCCGTATCAAGGCGCCCACGGAAGGCGAGACGGTGGTGAATGACAGCGTGCAAGGACAGGTCCGCTTCCCCAACAAGGACCTCGACGACTTCATCATCCTGCGCTCGGACGGCAACCCCACCTACATGCATGCCGTGGTGGTGGACGACCACGACATGGGCGTCACGCACATCATCCGCGGCGACGACCACCTGACCAACGCCGCACGCCAGACCGTCATCTACAACGCCATGGGCTGGGACGTGCCGCAGATGGCGCACATCCCGCTGATCCATGGCTCGGACGGGGCAAAACTTTCCAAGCGGCACGGCGCGCTCGGCGTCGAAGCCTATCGTTCCATGGGCTACCTGCCGGCGGCGCTATTGAACTATCTCGCGCGCCTCGGCTGGAGCCATGGTGACGACGAAGTGATGGCGATGGAGGACATGATCCGCTGGTTCGACATCGTCGACGTCAACAAGGGTGCGGCGCGCTTCGACTTCCAGAAGCTCGAGGCGCTGAACGGCATCTATATGCGCAAGATGGACGACGCGGAACTGCTCGACATCTTCATCGACACGCTGCCCCACCTGGAGAACGCGGAGGCGATCCGCGCCGGGCTGAATGACGCGCGCAAGGCACAGCTGCTGGCCGCCATGCCCGGCCTCAAGGAACGCGCCAAGACGCTGCTGGAACTCGCGGATGGCGCAGCCTTCCTGTTTGCTCAGCGCCCGCTGCCGCTGGACGAAAAGGCGGCGGCGCTTCTGGGCGAGCCACAGCGTGAGATCCTGCGCGGCGCGCACGCGGCCCTCGCAGGCGTCGGCGCGGACTGGACCGCGGCCTCGACAGAGGCGGCGATTCGCGAGTTCGCCAGCGCCAAGGAGCTCAAGCTCGGCGGCGTTGCCCAACCGCTGCGCGCAGCGCTGACGGGGAAAAGCACCTCGCCGGGCGTATTCGACGTGCTGGCTGTGCTGGGTCGCGAGGAAAGCCTGGCGCGCATCGCCGATCAAATCGATTAACGTTATGGTCGCAACGCGGTTTGGCGTTGCAACATGCCTGCTGCGATGCAACATATCTCCGTTGCCGAACTTGGCACGCCCCCGGAAATGCGTTAGCAAAAACCCGCATTTCGAATGCCGGAAAAACGGCATTTTCCCGCGGGTGACGCCGTTCGCCGAATAGAAAAGGAAGTTTGCGATGACCGACTCGACAGCCAAACTAGAATTTGGTGGCAAGACCCACGAATTCAAAGTGCGAAGTGGCTCTGTCGGCCCATCGGTGATCGATATTGGCGCGCTCTACAAGGAAACCGGGGCCTTCACCTACGATCCGGGCTTCACTTCGACCGCCAGCTGCGAGTCGGAGATCACCTATATCGATGGCGACGCCGGCGTGCTGCTGCACCGCGGCTATCCGATCGACCAGCTTGCCGAGCATGGCGACTTCCTGGAAGTCTGCTACCTGCTGCTCTATGGCGAGCTGCCCACCAAGGCCCAGAAGGACGACTTCGACTATCGCGTGACGCGCCACACCATGGTGCACGAGCAGATGTCGCGCTTCTTCACCGGCTTCCGCCGTGACGCGCACCCGATGGCGGTGATGTGCGGCGTGGTCGGCGCGCTGTCGGCCTTCTACCACGACTCGACCGACATTTCGGATCCGCACCAGCGCATGGTCGCCTCGATCCGCCTGATCGCCAAGATGCCGACGATTGCGGCGATGGCCTATAAGTACCACATCGGACAGCCCTTCGTTTACCCGAAGAACGAGCTGAACTTCGCCGCCAACTTCCTGCACATGTGCTTTGCGGTCCCGTGCGAGGAATACAAGGTCAACCCAGTGCTGGCCCGCGCGATGGAGCGCATCTTCATCCTGCACGCCGACCACGAACAGAACGCCTCGACCTCGACGGTGCGCCTGGCCGGCTCGTCGGGCGCCAATCCGTTTGCGTGCATTGCTGCCGGCATCGCCTGCCTGTGGGGCCCGGCGCATGGCGGCGCCAATGAAGCGGCGCTGAACATGCTGGCCGAGATCGGCACGGTCGACCGCATTCCGGAATTCATCGATCGCGCCAAGGACAAGAACGATCCGTTCCGCCTGATGGGCTTCGGCCACCGCGTCTACAAGAATTACGACCCGCGCGCCAAGATCATGCAGAAGACCACGCATGAAGTTCTGGGCGAGCTCGGCATCAAGGACGATCCGCTGCTCGACGTTGCGATGGAGCTTGAGAAGATCGCGCTTACCGATGAATATTTCATCGAAAAGAAGCTCTACCCGAACATCGACTTCTACTCGGGCATCACGCTGAAGGCGCTGGGCTTCCCCACCACCATGTTCACGGTGCTGTTCGCGGTGGCGCGCACTGTGGGCTGGATCTCGCAGTGGAAGGAAATGATCGAAGATCCGAGCCAGAGGATCGGCCGTCCGCGCCAGCTCTATACCGGCTCGCCGGAGCGCGACTACGTGCCGATCGCCAAGCGCTGATCGGCAGAGACCCAGAAAACGAAAAAGCGCCCCCGGGGCGCTTTTTCATTGTGAGGTCGGAGCACTTGGTATGACGCTCCAGCCTCACGAGGCTTCGTCGAACCGATGAGAGAGCCGGGCGCTCGCGTATAAGGGGGGGACCAAGCCTGTGACTTATACTGCCGGCGACCGGGATGCCGTCGCCAGGGTGACGCCAACCAGGTCAGTCAGTTCGCCAGGGCCTGCGGCCAACTCTCCAAGACGACAAGATCGACGCCTTCGTCCCGGCCGACCACGGCCTGCGCACGGAAATGCGGGCTCTGCCGCGACAATCCGGCCGTGAGGCTGTCGTGGAGGATCTCGTCGTGCGCTACCGAAATGCCCCACGTGCAAGAAGAGAACGGCCGGAAGAAGATGACCGACACGGCAAGAGGCTGGGTCGAGGAGAGCTTGCACTTCCTGCTCGACCAGCGCCAATGTCATCGACGAATGACGGCCTGACGTGCGGCGGATACCGGGTTTGGCAAAAAGGCCCGAGGGCAGCGGCCTGCGTACCGCGTGCTTCTTGCCGGCCGGCCTGCCAGAACTGGGCCGCATCGACAGGGAGCAGATTGCCAAGCTGGTCGGCGTCGCCCCATTGAACCGCGACAGCGGCTTGATGCGCGTCAAGCGTACGGTCGTCGGCGGCAGAAAGCAGGTAGGCTGCCTTGCCGGCGATCCGGTTTGACCCTGCCCCTGCGGACGCTGCCCCACCACTTACTTCGATGGAGCAGTATGGACCGATCGCATCGACAGGATCGGTCCGGTGGTGCGCAAGGACTGACCGCGCTTACTGGAGCGCGGCCTTCACGGCATCGATGGCTTCCTGGGCGCGGGCAGCATCGGGGCCGCCGGCCTGCGCCATGTCCGGCCGGCCGCCACCGCCCTGGCCGCCGAGCGCAGCAGAGGCGACACGCACGAGGTCGACCGCGCTGAAGCGCTGGGTGAGATCGTCGGTGACGCCGACAACCACGCTCGCCTTGCCGTCATCGGCCGCGCCGACGAACACCACGACACCGGAGCCGAGCGACTTCTTGCCCTCGTCCGCAAGCGGCTTGAGGTCCTTGGGCGAAACACCCGAAACGACGCGGCCCATGAAGCCGACGCCGGCAACAGTCTCGTCCGCTGCCGCGGCACCGCTGCCCGCCGCGCCGCCGCCCAGCGCCAGCTTCTTGCGCGCCTCGGTGAGTTCGCGCTCGAGCTTGCGGCGTTCCTCGACCAGCGCCTCGACGCGGGCCTGCGCATCGGCGGGCGACACCTTGAGCGCCGCCGCAATTGCCTTGAGGCGGCGGTCCTGCTCGTCGAGATGACGGCGGGCCGCCTCGCCGGTCAGCGCCTCGATGCGTCGCACGCCCGCAGCCACCGCGCCTTCCGAGACGAGCCGCACAAGGCCGATGTCACCAGTGGCGTTGACATGGGTGCCACCGCAAAGCTCGACCGAATAGGGCTTGCCGGCCTTGTCGCCATCCAGGCCCGTGCCCATCGTCACGACGCGTACCTCGTCGCCGTATTTTTCGCCGAACAGCGCCATGGCGCCCTCGGCAATGGCATCGTCGACGCTCATGAGGCGCGTGGTGATCGGGCTGTTCTGCACCACGACCTCGTTGGCCATGGTCTCGATGCGCTCCAGTTCCTCGGCCGAAATCGGCTTCGGATGCGAGAAGTCGAAGCGCAGGCGCTCCGGCGCCACCAGCGAACCCTTCTGGGCGACATGGGTGCCCAGCACCTCACGCAGCGCCTCGTGGATCAGGTGGGTGGCAGAGTGATTGGAGCGCAGCCGCGTGCGGCGCTCGTGGTCGACCTTCATCTCCACGGCCGCGCCGACCCGGACGCTGCCCTGGACCACCTTGCCGCTGTGCACGAACAGGCCGTCACCCTTTTTCTGCGTGTCGGTGATCTCGACCGCAAAACCTTCGCCCGACATGGTGCCGGTGTCGCCCACCTGGCCGCCGGATTCGCCGTAGAACGGCGTCTGGTTGACGACGATATCGACCATCTCGCCGGCCTGGACGGAACTGACCTCCTCGCCGCTTTTCACCAGCGCGGCGACCACGCCCTCGGCCTGCTCGGTTTCGTAGCCGAGGAACTCGGTGGCGCCGACCTTGTCCTTGACGGCGAACCAGACCGCCTCTGTTGCGGCTTCGCCGGAACCCGCCCAGTTGGCGCGCGCTTCGGCCTTCTGGCGCTCCATGGCAGCATTGAAGCCGTCGGTGTCGACGGAAATGCCGCGCTGGCGCAGCGCATCCTGCGTGAGGTCGAGCGGGAAGCCGTAAGTGTCGTAGAGCTTGAAGGCAGTCTCGCCGTCGAGGCGGTCGCCGGTGCCCAGCGTTTCGGTCGCATCGGAAAGGAGATTGAGGCCGCGCGCGAGCGTCTTGCGGAAGCGGGTTTCCTCAAGCTTCAGCGTCTCGGTGATCAGCGGCTGGCCGCGCAACAGTTCGGGATAGGCCTGGCCCATTTCGCGCACCAGCGCCGGCACCAGACGCCACATCAGCGGCTCGCTGGCGCCGAGAAGCTGGGCATGGCGCATGGCGCGGCGCATGATGCGGCGCAGAACATAGCCGCGCCCTTCGTTGGACGGCAGAACGCCATCGGCAATCAGGAAGCTCGCCGCGCGCAAATGGTCGGCAATTACGCGGTGGCTGGCGCGGTTCTTGCCCTCGGCCCTGACACCGGTCGCCTCTTCCGAGGCACGGATCAGCGCCTGGAACAGGTCGATGTCGTAGTTGTCGTGCTTGCCCTGAAGCACGGCTGCGATGCGCTCCAGCCCCATGCCGGTATCGATCGACGGACGTGGCAGCGCGATGCGCTCTTCCTTCGTCACCTGCTCGAACTGCATGAAGACGAGGTTCCAGATCTCGATGAAGCGGTCGCCGTCTTCATCCGGGCTGCCGGGAGGGCCACCGGCAATGCCTTCGCCGTGGTCGTAGAAGATTTCCGAGCACGGGCCGCAGGGGCCGGTATCACCCATCGCCCAGAAATTGTCGCTGGTCGGGATGCGGATGATCTTCTGCTCGGGCAGGCCCGCGATCTTCTTCCAGAAGCCGGCAGCTTCGTCGTCGGTGTGGTAGACGGTGACCAGCAGGCGCTCGCGATCGAGGCCGAACTCCTTCGTGATCAGGTTCCAGGCGAGCTCGATGGCCTGTTCCTTGAAATAATCGCCGAACGAGAAGTTGCCGAGCATCTCGAAGAAGGTGTGGTGGCGGGCGGTGTAGCCGACATTGTCGAGGTCGTTGTGCTTGCCGCCGGCGCGCACGCATTTCTGCGCGGTCGCGGCGCGCGAATAGTTGCGCGTCTCAAGCCCCGTGAACACGTTCTTGAACTGCACCATGCCGGCATTGACGAACATGAGGGTGGGGTCGTTGCGCGGCACGAGCGGGCTCGATGGCACCACTTCGTGACCGTTCTTCCGGTAATAGTCGAGGAAAGTCGACCGGATTTCGTTTACGCCGCTCATGTCATTGCCTTTGCGAGAGATCCGCCCATGCCGGAGGCGGAAAATGAACATGGCCTTTTAGCCTTCGCATTCTACCCTGTCCAGAACGCCGAAAGCCCTGAGTTTGCTTGTGGCACGGCCACCGGTGGCCCGGACGGGACACACCGAGCCCGTTATACGAAACAGGCCGCCGGCGCGAACGCCGACGGCCTGCCAAACCTTTCGAACTGCGGCGGGCTTTAAGCCTCGCCGACCTCGTCGAAACCGTCTTCGCCACCCTGGTCGAGCATCTTTTCGGCAATCAGGCCGGCGTTCTGGCGCAGCACCGTCTCGATCTCGCGCGCCGTATCGGGGTTGTCACGCAGGAACGTCTTGGCGTTCTCACGGCCCTGGCCGAGGCGCTGCGAATTGTAGGAGAACCAGGCGCCCGACTTCTCGACCACGCCGGCCTTGACGCCGAGATCGATAAGTTCACCGGTCTTGGACACGCCCTCGCCATACATGATGTCGAACTCGACCTGCTTGAAGGGCGGCGCCAGCTTGTTCTTCACCACCTTGACGCGGGTCTGGTTGCCGACGACCTCGTCACGGTCCTTCACCGAGCCGATGCGGCGGATGTCGAGACGCACCGATGCATAGAACTTCAGCGCGTTGCCGCCCGTGGTGGTTTCCGGCGAACCGAACATGACGCCGATCTTCATGCGGATCTGGTTGATGAAGATGACCATGGTGTTGGAACGCGAGATGGTCGCGGTGAGCTTGCGCAGCGCCTGGCTCATCAGGCGGGCCTGCAGGCCGGGCAGTGAATCGCCCATCTCGCCTTCGATTTCGGCGCGCGGGGTGAGTGCCGCGACCGAGTCGACCACCAGAACGTCGATGGCGCCGGAGCGCACCAGCGTGTCGCAGATTTCCAGCGCCTGCTCGCCGGTATCGGGCTGCGAGATCAGGAGGTTTTCCAGGTCAACGCCCAGCTTGCGGGCATAGACGGGGTCGAGCGCGTGTTCGGCGTCGACGAAGGCGCAGATACCGCCCTTCTTCTGTGCCTCTGCCACGGTGTGCAGCGCCATCGTGGTCTTACCCGAGCTTTCCGGGCCGTAAATCTCGACGATACGGCCGCGCGGCAGACCGCCAACGCCGAGCGCAATGTCGAGGCCGAGCGAGCCGGTCGAAACCGTTTCGATCTCGACGCTCTTCTCATTTGCGCCCAGACGCATGATCGAGCCCTTGCCGAAGGCGCGCTCGATTTGCGACAGCGCTGCATCCAGAGCCTTAGTTTTGTCCACCGATTTGTCCTCAACAAGCCGCAACGAATTCTGAGCCATGATACATTACCCCTCGGACGTCAATGAAGGCCGGAATGTCCTTTTCGAGAAAAGATTTGTACCTTTTTTGTTCACGTTTGACAAGAGTGGTTAACTATCTGACAAAGAAAGATATTCCAATTTTGTTCTATTTTTGTACATGGCCGAAAGAACAAGAGACACAAGGCGCGGGAAGTGCACTCCCGCCCCGGTTTCGTCGCCATTTCCTCGATTCGTCGCGGCCGATTGCCCATGGCCGGGAGAAGCCATAAGGTCCGCGGCGCTTCGGCAAGCTCGTTTCGACAGGACACAAGCATGAGATCTCCCAGCATTCTGGCCGTTGGCGGCGCCCACGTGGACCGGCGCGGCCAGGTCAGCGGCGTCTATGTTCCCGGCGCTTCAAACCCGGGAATCATGCGCGAGGACCTGGGCGGCGGAGTTTTCAACGCGGTGCGCAATGCCGTCCGGCGAGGCGCAACAGCGGCGCTGATTTCGGTGCGCGGCGGGGACGCGGCCGGCGACATGGTGGCGCGCGCAATCGCCGCGGAAGGCATAGAGGATCTTTCGGCGGTGTTCCTCGACAGAACCACGCCGAGCTACACCGCCATCCTCGACCAGGACGGCGACGTGATCACCGGCTTTGCCGACATGATGCTCTATGAGCTCGCCTTCCCCAAGCAGATGCGCCGCTCCAAGATGCGCGACGCGCTCGACCGCACCGACGCCATCCTGTGCGACGCAAACCTGCCGTCTGAGGCGTTGCGCAGCCTCGTGGGCCTGGCTGCGGGCAAGCCTGTCTTCGTCATCGCGGTTTCGCCGGCCAAAGTCGTGCGCCTGGACGGCCTGCTTTCCAGCCTTGCCTGCCTGTTCATGAACCGCCGCGAAATCGGCGCGCTGGCCGAAACCGGAGAAGCCGGCATTGCGACTTCGGTCGGGGCGCTGCGCGAGCGCGGTCTTTGCCGCGGCGTCATCACCGCCGGCGAAAGCGCGGTTATCGGCTTCGATGGCGACGAGCTGTTTTCGATCGAGCCGCCAAAAGCGCGCAAAGTGGTCGATGTGACCGGCGCGGGCGATGCGCTGGCCGGCGCCACGACGGTTGCCATGCTGCGCGGCCTGCCGCTTCGCCAAGCGCTGCGCGAGGGCGTTGCGGCGGCGGTGCTGGCCGTCGAGAGCGACAAGTCAGCGCCTGAGCTTTCGCCAGAGGATTTTGCCGCAATGCTTTCCCTTGTGCCTCAGGCCGAGGAATTGCATGAAGGCGCAAATATCGGAGATACCCCATGACGCCAGAAACCGCCCGCCCCTTCGTCGACATCCATGCGCCCGTTGCCGAGGCGCTCGCCTCGGGCAAGCCGGTGGTGGCACTGGAAAGCACCATCATCACCCACGGCATGCCCTATCCGCAGAACAGCGAGATGGCCGCCAATGTCGAAAAAATCATCCGCGACGAGGGCGCGGTGCCCGCTACCATCGCCGTGATCGATGGCCGCCTGAAGATCGGCCTTTCGGACGCGGAGCGCGAGGCGCTGGCAAAGACCACTGGCACCATGAAGCTTTCTCGCGCCGACCTGGCCTTTGCGGTGGCACAGGGGCGCACCGGCGGCACCACGGTTGCCGCCACCATGATCGCGGCGCATATGGCCGGCATCCGCGTCTTCGCCACCGGCGGCATCGGCGGCGTGCACAAGGGTGCGGAAAAGAGCTTTGACATTTCCGCCGACCTCGACGAACTGGCGCGCACGCCGGTCATCGTCGTTTCGGCCGGCGCCAAGGCCATTCTCGACATCGAAAAGACGCTGGAAGTGCTGGAAACACGCGGCGTTCCGGTGGTCGCCTTCGGCTCGGACGTGGTGCCGGCCTTCTGGTCGCGCGTCTCGCCTTATGCAGCGCCGCTTCGTCTCGACGCTGCCGAAGACATTTCCGGCTTCTTCCGCACGCGCCAGGCGCTCGGCCTCGGCGGCGGCATGCTGGTGGCCAATCCGGTTCCTGAAGCCGACGAGATTCCGGTCGAGACGATGGCCGGCTACGTCGATGCCGCGCAGCGCGACGCAGAGGCGCAGGGCATCTCCGGCAAGGCGGTGACCCCGTTCCTGCTGGCCCGCCTCCTCGAACTGACCAATGGCGCGAGCCTGAAGACCAATATCGCGCTGGTGGAAAACAATGCGCGCTTGGCGGCCAGGATCGCCAAGGGCCTCTAGAACGGGGCCCGGGCGGAGGGGCGAAGCCCCTTCGCCCACCGGCAAGTGCGGCGCGTTCGCGGGCGACAGGCGGCAGCACAATTGCCGAAATCGCGCTTCCTTCAGCGAACCGTAATTTCCTTAAAAGAATCGTGACCTGAGGCCTGGGGCTAGCGCGACCGGCGGCCTTCATTTTGCCAGGGCGAACAGCCATTGAGGCGCTACCGGGGCCGGCGACTTCAACCGGAATGATCTTTTGATCCGCACATGAGCATGCAAGCCAAAGACGACGAAGACCAAGCCGGCGAACACCCCTACACGCCCTTTCTGGAAGCCATGCGGCCTTTGACGGGCAAGTGGAAGATCGAGATCATGTGGGCACTGGCGCAGCACACGCATCGCTTCGGCGAGTTGCGGCGAGCGCTTCCGGGCATCACCCAGCACATGCTGACCGTGCAGTTGCGCGAACTGGAGGCGGACGGGCTGGTCAAGCGCACGGCCTATGACGAAAGCCCGCCCCGCGTCGAATACGACATCACCGAGGCCGCCTATGGGCTGCGGCCGGTGTTCGAGGCCTTCATCGCTTGGTCAAAGCAGTACGGCCCGATCGCGCGCAGACTAAAGGCCGAACAGGAGAGGAAGGGAGCAGGCGCTAGCTCGCCCCCTGCCTGAAGAAGCTAGTTGCCGAACTTGCCGGTGCGCGGAAAGCCCTTGGGCACCATACGGCCGGCAGCGGCGCGGTTGCCGATCCACTCCAGCAGTTCCTCGCGGCTGCGCACAAAGGTGCGCTCGGCCGAATCCTGCCAGGTGAGACCTTCGGCGATGGCAAAAAGCTTCAGGTCGAGCACGCCGCCATCCTTGTAGCGCTGCAGGCGTACGCCCTTGCCGCGGGTCATTTCCGGAATTTCGGAGAGCGCGAACACCAGCATCTTGCGGTTGTCGCCGACGATGGCGACGTGGTCGCCCTTCACCGGCAGGCAAAGCTTGGCCTCGTCGGGCAGCTTGACGTTCATCACCTGCTTGCCCTTGCGGGTGTTGGCAACGACGTCCGTCTCCGGCACGACAAAGCCATTGCCGTCGCGCGAGACCAGCAGCAGCTTGCGCGATGGGTCGTGCACGAAAGCGGTGACGATGTCCTGATCGTTCTCCATGTCGACGATGATGCGGATGGGTTCGCCATGGCCGCGGCCGCCCGGCAGCCGGTCGACGCCGATGGTGTAGAACTTGCCGCCCGTGGTGAAGACCAGGATCTTGTCGGTGGTCTGTGCGTGGAAGGCGAGCTTGAGGCCGTCGCCCTCCTTGAAGCTGAACAGCAAATGGTCGTTGAGGTGACCCTTCATGGCCCGCAGCCAGCCCTTTTCAGAGATGACGACAGTAACCGGCTCCTTCTCGATCATCGCGTTCTGGATTTCGCTCAGATCGTGGTCGGGGGCATCGGCGAAGGTCGTGCGGCGCTTGCCGAGTGCCGGGTTTTCCTCGGGTCCGAAATCGCGGCGCACCTCATGGACCTGCCAGGCGATGGTCTTCCACTGCCTGGCATCGGAAGCCAGCAACTGCTCGATCTCGGCCTTCTCGCCGCTGAGAGCATCGTGCTCCTTGCGGATCTCGATTTCCTCGAGCTTGCGCAACGCGCGCAGCCGCATGTTGAGGATCGCTTCGGCCTGGGTGTCGGTGAGCGCCCAGCGGGCCATCATCACCTGCTTGGGCTCGTCCTCTTCGCGGATGATGCGGATCACCTCGTCGAGGTTGAGATAGGCGATGAGATAGCCGGCGAGGATTTCCAGCCGGCGCTCGATCTCGGCCAGACGATGCCTGGAGCGGCGGACCAGCACTTCCTTGCGGTGCTCCAGCCACTCCTGAAGAACCGTCTTCAGCGAAAGTACGTTCGGCACCTTGCCGCGCGACAGCACGTTCATGTTGAGCGGGAAGCGGCTTTCAAGCTCCGTGAGCTTGAACAGCGATTCCATCAACAGGCCCGGATCGACGGTGCGGCTCTTGGGCACAAGCACGAGGCGGATGTCTTCCGCGCTCTCGTCGCGAATGTCTTCCAGGAGCGGCAGCTTGCGGGCCACCAGAAGCTCGGCGATCTTCTCGATCAGGCGCGATTTCTGGACCTGATACGGTATCTCGGTGACGACGATGTGCCAGGTGCCGCGGCCCTGGTCCTCGACCGAATAGCGGGCACGGACGCGGAAGGAGCCCCTGCCGGTCTCGTATGCCTCCAGGATCGAGGCGCGGTTGTCGATGATGATGCCGCCGGTGGGGAAATCCGGCCCCTGCACCAAGCCGTCGCCCGGCTCCTTGCTGATGAGGTCGTCGACGGTGGCTTCGGGATGATCGATCAGGTGGAGCGCAGCCGTGCAAAGCTCGGCCGCGTTGTGCGGCGGAATGGAAGTGGCCATGCCGACCGCGATGCCCGACGAGCCGTTGGCGAGCAGGTTGGGGAAGGCGCCGGGCAGCACCACCGGCTCCTCGTCTTCCTCGTTGTAGGTCGGTCGATAGTCGACCGCATCCTCGGTAATGCCCTCCAAAAGCGCTGTCGAAACTTCGGTCATGCGCGCTTCGGTGTAGCGCATGGCGGCGGCGTTATCGCCGTCGATGTTGCCGAAGTTGCCCTGCCCGTCGACCAGCGGATAGCGCACGGCAAAGTCCTGCGCCAGGCGCACCAGCGCGTCGTAGATCGACTGGTCGCCATGCGGGTGGAACTTACCCATCACCTCGCCGACGATGCGGGCGCACTTGGCAAAGCCCTGGTCGGGGTTGAGGCGCAGCAGCCGCATCGCATGCATGATGCGCCGGTGCACGGGTTTGAGCCCGTCGCGCACGTCCGGCAGCGCACGGTGCATGATGGTCGATAGCGCATAGGCAAGATAGCGCTCTTCCAGCGCCTTCTTCAGATCGACCGGTTCAATATGATCGCCATCGCCGGAGCCCGGCGGCAAAAGCCCTTTTCCCATAAAATTCGGTTATCCGACCGGCTGATTCGCGACAAGAGGGCGAATTGTAGCAAAAGCGCAAGCCCGTCGGACCATACCCCGATCGCGGAGCATCCGCGCCCTTCTTTCAATTGCCTTTTGCACGCTTTTTTGAGCATTCTGTGCGAAATGCCTCACTTTCCCGCGCATGCCCCAACGCGAGAAGCAACGTTCATGCATTTCCCGATCTCAAGGATCACAAAATGACGATGTTCCGTCCAGCTTTTTACAAGCTCGCATTTTCAACCGTTTTCGTTGCCGCTTCGCTGCAGGGCGCCCATGCACAGGATGCATCGGAAGTTGCCTCCCGCCTGAAGCAACTGCTGGCCGCCCAGAGCATGGACTTGGACTGGAAGTCCGCCAGCGGCACTTCCTCCGAAATGGTGCTCCAAGGCGTCACCGTCGGCATACCGGGCGAGGCCGAGCGTTTTTCGATCGGCTCGCTGACGCTCGAGGGCGTGAGCGAGGCCGGCGGCAGCTACAAAATCGAAACGATCAGCACCGAGCCCTATCATTATGCGCACGACAAGAGCTCGGTGGATATCAGTTCGCTGGTTCTGTCGGGCGTCGTTCTCCCGCCCGAGGGGGCAACAACCGATCCCCTTGCCTCGATGGTCATGTATCAGAGTGCGGAACTGGCCAGCATCGAGGTGAAGGCCGACGGCAAGGATGTGTTCTCGCTCTCCAACCTGTCGATGGAAATCACGCCGCCGAAGGATGGCAAGGCGATGGAATTCACCGGTTCGGCGGAAGGCTTCTCCGCCGACCTGACATCCATCGACGACCGCGACACGCGCAAGGTGCTCGACAGCCTTGGCTACCAGCAGATCAGCGGCTCCATCGAAATGGCGGGCCTGTGGCATCCGGACGATGGCCGGCTCGCGCTTTCGCAATATGACGTGACGGTCGAGAACGCCGGCACGTTCGGAATGAGCTTCGACATCGGCGGCTACACGCTCGCATTCATGAAGTCGTTGCAGGACGTGCAGAAGAAGATGGCCGAGTTGCCCGAAGGCGCTGACAACACAGCGCAGGGGTTCGCCATGCTGGGGCTGATGCAGCAACTGACCTTTAAGGGCGCCAGCCTGCGCTATTACGACGACTCGCTGGTGGGCAAGGTGCTGAACTACCTTGCCGAACAGCAGGGCGTGAAGCCGTCCGACGTCGCCAACCAGACCAAGGCCATCCTGCCGTTCATGACGGCGCAACTCAACAACCCGGAGCTTTCCGGCCAGATCACTGCGGCGGTCAATAAATTCCTGGACGATCCGCAGAGCATCGAGATCAAGGCCGCTCCAGCCTCCCCGGTGCCGTTCGCGCTGCTGGCGGCCAGTGCGATGTCCGCGCCGCTCGAGCTGCCAAAGACGCTTGGCGTGATCGTGAAGGCGAACGAAGACTGAGCGGCTGGGCCACGCGCCCAAAATCCCTCAAAAAATGATAAAGGCGGAGCGATGATCGCTCCGCCTTTTAGTAATCGCTGTTGATGGCCGGCGCCTCAGCCCTGCAGAGCGCGGCGACGATCCGGCGTGATGGCTTCGTCGGCAAGAGCGGCCACCGCCTCGTCCAGCGTCATGGACTGCTGGTCGCGCGAGCCGAGCCGGCGGACGTTGACCGTCGCCTCCTCCGCCTCGCGCTTGCCGCAGACGAGAATGACCGGGACCTTGGCCAGCGAATGCTCGCGGACCTTGTAGTTGATCTTCTCGTTGCGCAGGTCGGCCTCGGCCGACAGGCCAGCTGCCTTGAGGCGCTTCACCACGGATTGCGCGTATTCGTCGGCGTCCGAGGTGATCGTCGCCACCACCACCTGCAGCGGCGCGAACCACAGCGGGAAGTGGCCCGCATAGTTCTCGATCAGGATACCGAGGAAACGTTCCATGGAGCCGCAGATGGCGCGGTGGATCATCACCGGCTGCTTCTTCTCCGAATCGTTGCCGATGTAGAAGGCGCCGAAGCGTTCCGGCAGGTTGAAGTCGACCTGCGTGGTGCCGCACTGCCATTCGCGGCCGATGGCGTCCTTCAGCACATATTCGAACTTCGGCCCGTAGAACGCGCCCTCGCCCGGATTGATCGACGTCTTGATGCGGTTGCCCGATCGTGTCCGGATCGTCTCCAGAACGTTCGACATGATCTCCTCTGCGTGGTCCCACGCCTCGTCGGAGCCCACGCGCTTGTCCGGTCGCGTGGAGAGCTTCACGCTGATCTCGTCGAAGCCGAAATCGGCATAGGTCGACAGGATCAGGTCGTTGATGCGCAGGCACTCTTCGGCGAGTTGGTCCTCGGTGCAGAAGATGTGCGCATCGTCCTGCGTGAAGCCGCGCACGCGCATCAGCCCATGCAGCGCGCCGGATGGCTCGTAGCGATGGACGTTGCCGAATTCGGCAAGCTTGATCGGCAGATCGCGGTAGGACTTCAAGCCATGCTTGAAGATCTGCACGTGACCCGGGCAGTTCATCGGCTTGAGCGCGAAGACGCGGTCGTCGTCGGTGTCGTCGCCGGCGACCGTCACCTTGAACATGGCGTCGCGATACCAGCCCCAGTGACCGGAAGTCTCCCACAGGCTCTTGTCGAGCACTTGCGGTGCGTTGACTTCCTGATAGCCCTGCTGGTCGAGGCGGCGGCGCATGTAGGACACGAGGTTCTGGAACATCTTCCAGCCCTTGGCGTGCCAGAAGACCACGCCCGGTCCCTCCTCCTGGAAATGGAACAGGTCCATCTCGCGGCCGAGGCGACGGTGATCGCGCTTCTCGGCCTCTTCCAGCATGTGAAGATACTGGTCGAGCTGCGCCTGGTCAGCCCAGGCGGTGCCGTAGATGCGTGTCAGCATCGGGTTGTTGGCGTCGCCGCGCCAATAGGCGCCGGCCACCTTCATCAGCTTGAAGGCGTTGCCGATCTGGCCGGTCGAGGCCATGTGCGGGCCGCGGCAGAGGTCGAACCACTCGCCCTGGGAATAGATCTTGAGGTCCTGATCCTCGGGGATCGCGTCGATCAGCTCGACCTTGTAGGCCTCGCCCTTGTCGCGGAACACCTGCCTGGCCTTCTCGCGGTCCCAGACCTCCTTGGTGAAGGGCTTGTTGCGGGCGATGATCTCGCGCATCTTCTTCTCGATGGCGGGGAAATCTTCCGGCGTGAAGGGTTCGTTGCGCGCAAAGTCGTAATAGAAACCGTTCTCGATCACCGGGCCGATGGTGACCTGGGTTCCGGGCCAAAGCTCCTGCACAGCCTCGGCGAGCACGTGGGCTGCGTCGTGGCGGATCAGTTCAAGCGCGCGCGGATCGTCACGGGTGACGATTTCGATTTTGCCGGACTTGCCGAGCGGGTCGGAAAGATCGCGCAGTTCGCCGTCGATGGCGTAGGCCACCGCCTTCTTGGCCAGTGACTTGGAAATCGACTCGGCAAGGCCCATGCCGGTCATCGCCGCTTCGTATTCGCGGACGGAACCATCGGGAAATGTAAGGGAAACAGAATTCAGCAAAGCTCTTCTCCATATCCAGTCCCGCAAACGAGCGCGGGTGGTGATGCCGGGATTTTCGCATCCGGCGGGCGAGCGGTCTTTTAGGGTGAGTTTGACGCGTCGTAAAGCACCGAGCGTCAGGAATGCCCCTGCGGCGCCTTGCCAATGTGCCAGTAGCGCCAGGGCGTGTACCAGCGATAGCGCTGTTGCAATATCTCCGGAACACGGTCGATGCCGTGGGTGCCCCAGGGGCCACAGCGCATCACGCGGAACAGCCCCATCCAGCCGCCGGCCCACAGGCCGTGCCGGGCGATGGCCTCATAGGCATATTCCGAGCAAGTAGGCAGATGCCGGCAGGAATTGCCGACAAACCCGGACAGCGTGAGCTGATAGAGGCGCACCAGTGACACCCCTAGAAGACGCCCGGGCGTCTTCGACCAAGGACCGGACCAGTTGCGCCCTCTGGCGACGGGCACGCTTCCGCGGCCGCCTTGCTCATCGTGCCGATGACCACAGGCGTGATCGTCGTCCCGACCGCCGCTCATCGTCCGCTTTGCCCCAACAAGAAACCCATGCACCTGTAGATGGCTTGCCTTGCGCTATTTCGCAATGTTTTGGCGAATATGTCGCTGCCGGCCAGGCGTTTCCGCAAGGTCGTCAACCCGGCGTGAACAGTCCGTGCTCGGTCCGGCGAATGTGAAGCGTGCGCCAAGCTGCTTATCTGGTTCATCGAACCGATCGCCACAATCTCGGGCAATCTGCTGCCCTGCGAGATTCAGGGCGATTGCGATAATCGTCATTGCCGGTCAAATATCCGGCCAATGCAGAGGGACACCATGTCGGACAAGATTGAATTCGGGCTCGATACCTTCGGTGACGTCACCGCCGGCGCCAACGGCCAGCTTCTGCCGCAGGCACAGGTTATCCGCAACGTCGTGGACGAGGCCGTGCTGGCCGATCAGCTCGGCATCGATTTCATCGGCGTGGGCGAACACCACCGCGACGATTTTGCCGTGTCGACGCCGGAAACTGTGCTGGCCGCGATCGCGGCGCGCACGGGGCGCATCAAGCTCGGCTCCGCCGTCACGGTGCTGAGTTCGGACGACCCGATCCGCGTCTTCCAGCGTTTTTCAACGGTCGACGCCCTCTCGAACGGGCGGGCCGAAGTGATTCTCGGTCGCGGCTCCTTCACCGAATCCTTTCCGCTGTTCGGGTTCCGGCTCAACGACTACGAGACGCTTTTCACTGAAAAGCTCGACCTGTTCGCGGGACTGCTGAAAGGCGGCCCCGTCAGTTGGCAGGGCTCGACGCGGCCGCCCCTGCACGACCAGCGGGTCTACCCGCCGACGGAATCCGGCACGCTCAAAACCTGGATCGGCGTGGGCGGCAGCCCCGAATCGGTGGTGCGCGCGGCGCGCTACAACCTGCCCATGATCCTTGCCATCATCGGCGGCGATCCGAAGCGTTTCCGCCCCTTTGTCGACCTCTATTACCGGGCTATCGACCAACTCGGCGGCCAAAGGCAGCCGATCGGCGTGCATTCGCCGGGCTATGTCGCTGACACCGACGAGCAGGCGCGCGAAGAACTGTGGCCGAACTACAAGAAGATGCACGACCGCATCGGCGCCGAGCGTGGCTGGCCGCCGACCACGCAGGCCGCATTCAATTCAGAGGCCGATCTCGGTTCGCTCTATGTCGGTTCACCGGAGACGGTGGCCCGCAAGATCGCCGCGACGGTCAAGGCGCTCGGCATCTCGCGTTTCCAGATGAAATACTCGTCCGGGCCGCTGCCGCATGAAAAGATGATGCGCTCAATCGAGCTCTACGGCACCAAGGTGGTGCCGATGGTACGCGACCTGATTGCCTGAAACAAAAGCGCCGGCTCGCAATGGGCCGGCGCATGTCTTTCCAACTTCGGGACCGCCTTCAGGCAGCCGCCTCGGCGTGCTTCCTTTCGATCTGGCCGATGCAATCGACGACCGCGTCGAAGGTCAGCATGGTCGAGGCATGGCGGGCCTTGTAGTCGCGCACCGGCTCCAGATATTTCAGGTCGGCGAATCGGCCCTGCGGCGGGGGGCCGTTTTCCTTCAGCATCTTCAGCATGGTTTCGCGCACATCGCGCAGCTCGTCGGCGCTCGCGCCCACGACATTGGCGGCCATGATCGAGGACGAAGCCTGGCCGAGCGCGCAGGCCTTCACATCATGGGCGAAGTGGGTGACGATGCCGTCCTTCATCTTGAGATCGACTGTCACCGTCGAGCCGCATAATTTTGAATGCGCGGTCGCGGTGGCATCGGGGTGCTCAAGCCGACCGATCCGTGCAATATTACCTGCGAAGCCAAGAATTTTCGCATTGTAGACGTCATCGATCATGATTTTCCAACCCGTCGCCGTTTCGGAAACAGCCTGTGCCGTTTCGGCATCTTTCATTCGTGCCGCTAACCCTTATATAATGCTTATGATCCGACAACGGCAAGGCAGCGCCCTGCCCGCTCGGATTTCCGTCACGCCGCTTTCGGGCCGGACTCTCCGACATCCCGTTAAAGGCTGTGGTCCGTTCAACTCGTCCCTCCTCTGAGTGGGACTACGGGAGACACCTTTCATGGACGCCGTGATCAAGAAATTGATGCCGAAATCCGAATATCTCGAAAAGCCGGCGACCGACAGGCCAGACCAGGCGGAGGTCGAGGCGGCCGTGCGAACGCTGCTGCGCTGGACCGGCGACAACCCGGACCGCGAGGGCCTGATCGACACGCCGAAGCGCGTCGCCAAGGCATATCTGGAGATGTTCAACGGCTACGACATGTGCCCGGCAGAAGAGCTCGGCCGCACGTTCGAAGAAGTGGCCGGCTATGACGATCTCGTGCTGGTGCGGGATATCGAGTTCCACTCGCATTGCGAGCACCACATGGTGCCCATCATCGGCCGCGCCCATGTCGGCTACCTGCCGGACGGCAGGGTCGTCGGCCTCTCCAAGATTGCGCGGGTGGTCGACATCTTCGCCCACCGCCTGCAGACGCAGGAAGCCATGACGGCGCAGATCGCCAACGTCATCCAGGACGTGCTCAATCCGCGCGGCGTGGCGGTGATGATCGAGGCCGAGCATATGTGCATGGCCATGCGGGGTATCCGCAAGCAGGGCTCCACCACGCTGACTTCGACCTTTACCGGCGTGTTCAAGGACAGCCCCGAAGAGCAACTGCGCTTCATGACCATGGTGCGCCACGGCAGCAAATAAGCCGGGCGGCTGGCCGCCGGCTTCGCGAGACAGGGAGCCGGCGATGTCCGCGCTTGAATTCCCCAAAACTCCGACCGACAAGAAGGCGATCGAAGAGGGCGAAGTCTTTGCGCCGCGCTTCGACGCCAACGGCCTCGTGACGGCGGTGGTGACCGACGCCAGCGACGGCGTGCTCTTGATGGTGGCGCATATGAACGCCGAAGCGCTGGCGCTCACCGTCGAGACCGGCATCGCCCATTACTGGTCGCGTTCGCGCAAATCGCTCTGGAAGAAGGGCGAGACATCCGGCAATTTCCAGCACGTGGTCGAGATGCGCACCGACTGCGACCAGGACGCGGTGTTGCTGCGCGTAAACGTGTCCGGTCACGATGCAACCTGCCATACCGGACGACGTTCCTGCTTCTATCGAAAGGTGGAACGCAAGGACGGCGGCGTCGTTCTAACAGGTGATGGCACCGAACCGCTTTTCGACGTGAAAAGGACATATCAAGGCGCCACATAATAGGCGTCGGCCTCTCGGCCAGAAAAAGGGAAGATTCATTCTTTCGATACGACCTCCGCCTAACTTGGGCGTGGGAAGATGGAGATTGCGATGCTCGAATGGGCGTCACTGCGCAATAGGCCAGATGTGAGGGAGGCAAACGGTCCCGCCTCGTCGGGCGGACTTTCCGACCCACAACCCGCAAAGAAATCCGGAATTTCACTCGCCCTTGGCGGCGGCGCAGCGCGCGGCTGGGCCCATATCGGCGTGCTGCGCGCGCTGGACGAGGCCGGCATCGAGATCGACATGATCGCCGGCACCTCGATCGGCGCGCTGGTCGGCGGCTGCTATCTCGCCGGCAAGCTGGACGAACTGGAGGAGTTCGCCCGCAACCTGACCAAGCGGCGCATCTTCGGCCTGCTCGACTTCCGCCTCGGAGGCAGCGGGCTGCTGGGCGGCATGAAGCTGACAGCACGCATGCAGGAACATCTTTCCGGCCTGCGCTTCGAGGACCTGCCAAAGCCCTTCGTCTGCGTCGCCTCCGAGATCCGCACTGGCCATGAAATCTGGCTGTCGAGCGGGGCGCTGATCACAGCCATGCGCGCGTCTTACGCCCTGCCCGGCGTGTTCGAGCCGGTACTGGCCAACAAGCGCATCCTGGTCGACGGCGCGCTGGTCAATCCCGTGCCGGTTTCGGTCTGCCGGGCCTATGAGCAGCGACTGGTGGTGGCGGTGAACCTGCACTACGACCTGTTCGGGCGCGCAGCCGTGATCAAGCACAGCGCCGGCGAACTTCTGGTCGAGGCCGACGCGCCCGCTGGCGGCTCGCGCCAGCTCAACGCCTATTCGCGCGAGAGCCGGCTCGGCATCACCGGCGTGATGGTGGAAGCCTTCAACATCATCCAGGACCGTATTTCCCGGGCGCGGCTTGCCGGCGACCCGCCGGACCTCTCGCTCCAGCCCAAGCTCGGTCATATCGGCCTCGCGGAATTCCACCGCGCAGACGAGGCGATCCGCCTGGGCTACGAGGCCACGCAGGCGCAGCTCGGGGAGCTGGAGCGGCTGCAGACGGTTCTGGCCTGATCAGGCCAGCGCCGCATCTATGATGCGGAATTGCACGCTTCTGTTGCCGTTCCAATAGTTTGAGGACAGCGAGCCGGCGAGATGCACCGTGCCGCCCCGGCTCTTGAACAGGAAATCACCCAAGGCCGTATCCACCGCGCGGAAGGCGATCGCCTGAATGCGGCCGCCGCCATCCGAGCGCAGATCCGCGCGAATGTGCGAGGTGCCCACCAGTCGCGCGTCGACCAGCTTGTGGCGCGGCAGCACGAAGACCGGCGCGACATGGCCGGAGCCGAAGGGGCCGGCGCGCTCAAGCGTATCGAGCAGGCCCGTGGTGGCGCCGTCGGCTGCAAGCGCGGCATCGATGGGCAGGCTTTCCTCGCTTTGCAGGCGGAAGACGTCGGACGCGGCGTGTTCCTCGAAGAAGGCGCGCAGCGCGCCAAGTTTCTCGCGTTCCACCGTGATGCCGGCCGCCATGGCATGGCCGCCGCCCTTCACGATCAGCCCGCGCTCATGCGCCTCACGCACCAGCCGTCCGAGGTCGAAGCCGGGGATGGATCGACCTGAGCCGGTGCCGACGCCATTGGCATTGAAGGCGATGGCGAAGGCGGGGCGCCGCGCATGGTCCTTCAGCCGGGAAGCCAGAAGACCGACGATGCCCGGGTGCCATTTCGGGCTGGCGGTCACCATGACGGCAGGCCCCTGCCCGCCCAGCAGTTCCGCATCCGCCTCGGCGCGGGCTTCAGCCAGCATCTCCTGCTCCATCGCCTGCCGCTCCTGGTTCAGGCGGTCGAGCGTCTCGGCGATCTTGCCGGCCTCCACGGGATCGTCGGTAGCGAGCAAACGGCTGCCGAGTGCTGCATCGCCGATGCGGCCGCCGGCATTGATGCGCGGGCCGATGAGGAAGGCAAGGTGAAAACTGTTGATCGGTTCGCCTATGCGCGAGACGCGAGCAAGAGCGCCGAGGCCAACATTGCGCTGCTGGCGGATGGCGACGAGGCCCTTGACAACGAAGGCCCGGTTGACGCCGGTTAACGGCACCACGTCGCAGACGGTCGCGAGCGCCACTAGGTCGAGCATCGACAGGAGATCGATGTGCGGCAGGTCGGGGCGCGCGTTGCGCAGCACCTTGGCCGTCTGCACCAGCGCCAAGAACACCACGCCGGCTGCGCACAGATGCCCCTGCCCCGACAGATCGTCCTCGCGGTTGGGGTTGACGATGGCGACGGCCGCCTCCGGCAGCGGTCCGCCGACCTGATGGTGATCGAGCACGACGACATCGGCGCCGGCCTCGCGCGCCGCTTCGATTGCGGCTGCGCTGTTGGTGCCGCAGTCGACGGTGACGATCAGACGCGCCCCGCGCGAGACCAGTTCGCGCATGGCGTCCGGGTTCGGCCCATAGCCTTCGAAGATGCGGTCGGGAATGTAGATCTCGGCCTCGACGCCGTAGTGCGCCAGAAAGCGCTTCAGCAGCGCGGAGGACGCCGCGCCGTCGACATCGTAATCGCCAAAGATCGCCACGCGCTCGCGACGCACTATCGCCGCGGCGATGCGCTCGGCCGCCTTCTCCATGTCGGTGAAGGTTGCCGGGTTCGGCAGGAGGTCGCGGATGGTCGGGTCGAGAAAGCGCTGCGTGTCGTCCGCGGCAACGCCGCGGCCGGCCAGCACGCGCGCCACGATGTCGGGCACGCCATGCCCCTGGGCAATGGCGAGCGCCGTCATCTCCTGGCGCTCGTTGAGCCTGTGCTCCCAGGCAAGCCCGGTGGCCGAGCGCCTGACGCCCAGAAAGAAACGCTTTTCGGTCGTCATGCGCCCCCAAATCCCCAATCCTTGAGTGCAGGATAAGGGATCGCGCGGCAAAGCCAAACAGGCTGCGGCATCGAAGCCGTGGAAAGTCCGCCGGGAATTACTGGAACTTCTCCAGATCCTGGTGGCGGGCCTTGATCGAGCGCACCGTGAGCGAGGACGAGCGCAGCACGATCGTGTCGGTGGTGATGAAGTTGCGGCCGAACTTCACGCCGGCAAGCATGTTGCCGTCGGTGACGCCGGTGGCAGCAAACAGCACGTCGCCGCGCGCCATCTCCTCGGTGCGGTAGACCTTGTTGGGGTCGGAGATGCCCATCTTGGCCGCACGCGCGACCTTTTCCGGCGTATCGAGCAGCAGGCGCCCCTGTATCTGGCCGCCGGTGCAGCGCAGCGCAGCAGCAGCCAGCACGCCTTCGGGCGCACCGCCGGTGCCCATGTAGATGTCGATGCCGGTCTCTTCCGGGTTGGTGGTGTGGATGACGCCGGCAACGTCGCCGTCGCCGATGAGGCGGATGGCAGCGCCCGTGCCGCGCACGGCGTCGATCAGCTTGGCATGGCGCGGGCGGTCGAGGATACAGGCGGTAACTTCGGTCACCGGCACGCCCTTGGCCTTGGCGAGACTGTGGATATTGTCTTCCGGCGAGGCGTCGATGTCGATGACGCCGTCGGCATAGCCGGGGCCGACCGCGATCTTGTCCATGTAGACGTCAGGCGCAAACAGCAGGCTGCCCTTCTCGGCGATGGCGATGACGGCCAGCGCGTTGGGCAGGTTCTTGGCGCAGATGGTTGTGCCTTCCAGCGGGTCGAGCGCGATATCGACCTCGGGCCCGTCGCCCAGACCAACCTCTTCGCCGATATAGAGCATCGGCGCCTCGTCGCGCTCGCCTTCGCCGATGACGACGGTGCCCTTGATGGCGAGGCGGTTCAGCTCGGCGCGCATGGCGTCGACCGCAACCTGGTCGGCCGCCTTCTCGTCGCCGCGCCCGCGCAGCCTTGCGGCTGCCACGGCAGCGCGCTCGGTCACGCGCACGAGTTCCATGGTGAGGATCCGGTCGAGGCCGGCTGCGTCTCTTTTCGCCATAGCTGAGTATTCCCGTGAATTCTGATGGTTACGCCGTCATCGGCGCTTACCGAACCCTTGTGTCAAAGTGTCATGACAACGGCAAGACCTGCCAGATGCACTTGTTGCGACCTGGCGAAACCTCAATCGATTAAGGTGTGGGCAGCGAGGGCGGCCCCTGGCCGAAGAGAGTAGAAGCCGGCGTAGGGGCATACTCCAAACGTAAAAAGCGGCGCGGACCCATCGGTCCACGCCGCTTCGGATTCACGCGAGAGCCGCCTCGCGGCGGCGGGCGTCAGTCAGCGCGCTCGATGCGGATAACCTGCGGCTTGTCGACCAGGTGACCGTCTTTGGTGATGCCTTCCACTGCCTTGCGCACCGCCGCCTCGGTCGTCTCATGGGTGACGAGGATGACGGTCTTGCTGTTGTCGCCCTCGGCGCTCGAACCGTGCTGGACGATCGATTCCAGCGAAATGTCGTTGTCGGCCATGCGCTTGGCGACGCCGGCAAAAACGCCGACGCGGTCATGCACGGTGAGGCGGATGAAATAGCCGCCTGCATGGCTGCGCATCTGCGCCTTCTTGTAGGGCTTCAGTTCCCTGGCCGGACGGCCGAAGACCGGGCCGTGCTGGAAGCCCGGCCGGCTCTTGGCGATGTCGGCAATGTCGCCCACGACGGCCGAGGCGGTGGCGTTGCCGCCGGCTCCGGGGCCGGACAGAAGCAGCTCGCCCAGAATGTCGGTCTCGACGGCCACCGCATTGGTCACCCCATGCACCTGCGCGATGACCGATGAGGTCGGCACCATGGTGGGGTGCACGCGCTGTTCGATGCCGCTCTCGGTCTGCTGGGCGACACCAAGCAGCTTGATGCGGTAGCCGAGTTCGGCCGCGGCGCGAATGTCAGCCTGGCTGATGTTGCTGATGCCTTCCATATAGATGCTGTCGGCCGCGATCTTGCAGCCAAACGCAAGGCTGGTCAGGATGGACAGCTTGTGGGCGGTGTCGTGGCCCTCGATGTCGAAAGTCGGGTCAGCTTCCGCGTAGCCCAGGCGCTGCGCGTCCTTCAGGCAGGCCTCGAAGGACAGGCCCTCGGCCTCCATGCGGGTCAGGATATAGTTGCAGGTGCCGTTGAGGATTCCGAGCACGCGCGACACGGTGTTTCCCGCCATAGCCTCGCGCATGGTCTTGATGATGGGAATGCCGCCCGCCACCGCCGCCTCGTAGTTGAGCAGCACGCCCTTGCTCTCGGCGATCTCCGCCAGCGCCACGCCGTGCTTCGAAAGCAGCGCCTTGTTGGCAGTCACGACATGCTTGCCCGCCTCAAGCGCCGCCTTCACGCAGGCCAGTGCGGGGTCGTCCTCGCCGCCCATCAGTTCGACAAAGACGTCGATGTCCGGGCTCTTGGCCAGTTCGAGCGGCTCGTCGAACCAGGTGGCAGCGCCGAGATCGATGCCGCGGTCACGCGACTTGTTTCGGGCCGAGACCGCCGTCACCACGATATCGCGGCCGCACTGGCGGGTGAGCTCGGCAGCCTTGTCGCTAAGAACGCGCACCACGGACGCGCCGACAGTGCCGAGCCCGGCTATTCCAATACGCAAAGCTTCGGCCATGCCAGCAGTGTCCCCTTGGCTGTTGGATAAGTGTTCGTGGGATCCGTTCAGCGTTGCGCCGCGAGTGGCACCACATTGTCCGGTTTGTCGGCATCCGAGCCGAGGAAGCGCTTGATGTTGCGCGCCGCCTGGCGGATGCGGTGTTCGTTTTCGACCAGCGCGATGCGCACGTGGTCGTCACCGTATTCGCCAAAGCCGATGCCCGGCGCAACAGCCACATCCGCTTTCTCGATCAGAAGCTTGGAGAATTCGAGCGAACCGAGATGCCGGAACTGCTCGGGAATGGGCGCCCAGGCAAACATCGTCGCGGCCGGGGCTGGAATATCCCATCCCGCGCGGCCGAACGCGTCCACCATGACCTCGCGACGCTTGTGGTAGACTTCGCGCACCTCGGCGATGTCAGAGCCGTCGCCGTTGAGGGCGGCCGTCGCCGCCACCTGAATCGGCGTGAAGGCACCGTAGTCCAGATAGGATTTCACCCGCGTCAGCGCCGCGATCAGGCGCTCGTTGCCCACGGCAAAACCCATGCGCCAGCCCGGCATGGAAAACGTCTTCGACATGGAGGTGAACTCGACCGTGACGTCCATCGCGCCCGGCACCTGCAGCACCGAAGGCGGCGGCGTATCGTCGAAATAGATCTCCGCATAGGCGAGGTCGGAAAGGATGATGATCTCGTGCTTCCGGGCGAAGGCGACCACGTCCTTGTAGAAGTCGAGCGAGGCGACCAGCGCCGTCGGGTTCGACGGGTAGTTGAGGATCAGCGCCAGCGGCTTGGGGATGGAGTGGCGCATGCCGCGCTCCAGCGCCGGGATGAAGCCATCGTCGGGCTCGGCCTGCAGCGAGCGGATGACGCCGCCCGACATGATGAAACCGAAGGCATGGATCGGATAGGTCGGGTTCGGGCACAGCACCACGTCGCCGGGCGCGGTGATGGCCTGCGCCATGTTGGCGAAGCCTTCCTTGGAACCGAGCGTGGCGACGACCTGGGTGTCGGGATCGAGCTTCACGCCGAAGCGGCGGGCGTAATAGTTGGCCTGGGCGCGGCGCAGGCCGGGAATGCCGCGCGAGGAAGAATAGCGATGCGTGCGCGGATCGCGCACGACTTCGCAAAGCTTGTCGACGATGGCCTTGGGCGTGGGCAGGTCGGGATTGCCCATGCCCAGATCGACGATATCGGCGCCCCTGGCTCGGGCACTGGCCTTCAACCGGTTGACCTGCTCGAAGACGTAGGGTGGAAGTCTACGAACCTTATGAAATTCTTCCATTGAAGTGCCAGCCCAGCGATCAGTTTGTGTGCCGCGGTATATACCCTATGCGAAGGCTGGTCGAGGCCATCATTTGCCCTCGATTTCCTGCAGCGTTTTCTTGCCGTGAGTGGTGGCGAGCTTCTTCAACAAGGCCTCGTCCTTGGGCACGTTGCCCTGCCCGGCCGCGGCCTGAGAGGCTTGCGCCGCCTGCAATTCCGACAGCTTTTCCGCCTTCTCGCCCTCGCTGATCTGGCTGGCCGCCACCTGCGGCGGGATGTTCAGGTTCGGAAAGGTGCCGGTCTGCCTTGCCTGCCCCGAAGACAGGCCCGATGGCGGAGCGGTGAACGCCACTTCCTCCGGGGTAGTGCAGCCGGAAAGCGCGATCAGCGCCAATCCCACGGCCGCGCCGAAAAACCCCGGACGCAAAGCGGAAAAAATGCCCAGCCGAGCTTGCCCTGTCATATCAATTCCCCCGCAGCTCTATTACACGTCGGCATCGGTGTTGTTCGACCCGTTTGGGCATCACATCTTAATATGGTAGTAAAAAGACACGGGAGGACAAGCGGGAACCATGTCGAAGACCGCCGATTCGGGCAAGACCGATAGCGAGCAGGCCTCTTCGGTCGAGCAGTATCTGGTCAAGGACCCGGAACGCTTCGCACTTAACCTCGCGCGCATGGTCGAACAGGCCGGCAAGGCTGCCTCGGCATGGATCGAGCCGCGCGAGCGCGGCGAACTGCGCGACGGCGTCTCCGAGCCCATGGCCGACATGGTCAAGACGTTCTCCAAGCTCACCGAGTACTGGCTTTCCGACCCGTCGCGGGCGCTGGAAGCGCAGACCAGGTTGTTTTCCGGATACATGAACGTCTGGTCGAGCGCGATCCTGCGCATGAGCGGCGGCGAACAGCCAAGCGGCGGCGAGAGCATCGCTCCCGAGAAGGGCGACAAACGCTTCCAGGACCCCGAATGGGGCCGCAACGCCTTCTTCGACTTTCTGAAGCAGGCCTATCTGGTGACCGCTCGCTGGGCGAACGATCTGGTCGAGCACGCAGAGGGGCTAGACGAGCATACGCGCCACAAGGCCAGCTTCTACGTCAGGCAGATCTCCAACGCGCTGTCTCCGTCCAACTTCATCCTCACCAACCCCGAGCTGTTCCGCGAAACCGTGGCCAGCAATGGCGAGAACCTGGTGCGCGGCATGAAGATGCTGGCCGAGGACATCCAGGCCGGCGGCGGCGACCTGAAGCTGCGGCAGTCCGACCATTCGCAGTTCGAGATCGGCCGCAACCTGGCGATGACGCCGGGCAAGGTGGTCGGGCGCAGCGACGTGGCCGAGATCATCCAATATGATCCTTCGACCGAAACGGTGCTGAAGCGCCCGCTGCTGATCTGCCCGCCCTGGATCAACAAGTTCTACATCCTCGACCTCAACCCGCAGAAATCCTTCATCCGCTGGGCTGTCGAACAGGGCCACACGGTGTTCGTGATCTCCTGGATCAATCCGGACGAGCGGCACGGCATGAAGGGCTGGGAAGCCTATATCCGCGAGGGGCTGCAATATGGCCTCGATACGGTCGAGGCTGCCACGGGCGAGCGCGAGGTCAACGCGATCGGCTACTGCGTCGGCGGCACGCTGCTGGCCGCGGCGCTGGCGCTGCTGGCACAGGAAGGCGACGAGCGGATCAAGACGGCCACCTTCTTCACCACGCAGGTGGACTTCACCCATGCCGGCGACCTCAAGGTCTTTGTCGACGAGGATCAGATCGCGGCGCTCGAACGCTCGATGCGCGGCAAGGGCTACCTGGAAGGCAACAAGATGGCCACCGCCTTCAACATGCTGCGCTCGAGCGACCTGATCTGGCCTTACGTGGTCAACAACTACATGCGCGGCAAGGAGCCCCTGCCCTTCGACCTGCTCTACTGGAACGCGGACTCGACGCGCATGAGCGCGGCCAACCACTCGTTCTACCTGCGCAACTGCTATCTTGAGAACAACCTCTCCCACGGCCGCATGGAACTGGCTGGCCGCACCGTCTCGCTGGGGGACGTGACCATCCCCGTCTACAATCTCGCCGCCCGCGAAGACCACATTGCACCGGCCCGATCGGTGTTTCTGGGCTGCCGATATTTCGGCGGGCCGGTGGAATATGTGATGGCAGGGTCAGGCCACATCGCCGGCGTCGTGAACCCGCCGGCGCAAAACAAGTATCAATACTGGACCAACGGGAAACCGGCGGGCGACTTCGATGAATGGGTTGCCAACGCGCAGGAAAACACGGGTTCCTGGTGGCCGCACTGGCAAAGCTGGATCGCGGAACGAGACAACCGCAAGGTTGCGGCGCGCCACCCGGGCGCGCACACACCCACCCTTGGCGATGCGCCGGGCACCTATGTAAGGGTGCGCGTGTAACACATTGTAATGCGTGGTGAATTGACCTTTCCAGAAAAGCAGGCGAAATGATGGCGTGGCAAACACGTTCTTGCCTTATTTCAACCCTAGCTCGACTCCGGCCGGGGTGCTGCAGAATCGGCGGGCTCTGAGCCCGATTGCTGAGACGACATAGTTCGACTGCATTTTTGAACGCCGTGCCCATCCACCACGCGAAAATAAAGACAAGAAGGGGATAGGTTTGACCGCAGTAGGCACTCGCGTCGCCAAACGAGAAAGCCGTGCGGTGCTGGCTGCGCTTTGCTGCGCGCTGCTCGCATCCTGCACCTCGACCAACGATCCCAACCTCGATTTCAACGCGCCGGGTTTCAATGTCGGGGTCACGCCGGCCGAGGCGGTGGAGGTCGCCGTCGACGGCAATGAAGCAGCGCCGGCCGAAGGCGCGCAACTCGCAGAAGCCACGCCTGCAGCTGCAGACGCGAACACCGCGCCAGCGATGACGACGGTGATGGACGCCAACGACAAGGAACTGCCCTTGGCGGTTGCCTACCTGCCTACAGCCAAGCCAGCCAACGGCGCCACCATTTCGCTGCAGGAGGCCGTTGCGGCAGAAGCACAGGCCGAGCGGCTGGCGATTGCTGCCGCGCAGGCAGCAGAGCCGGCCAAGCCGGCCGCAGCTGCCGAGACCCAGGCGGACGCGACGCCCACCGGCAGCCTGCCCGAGGCAGCCCCTTCCCAGGTGGTCGCAGCAGCGGAAGCCACTATTGCCCCCAGCCCCGACACAGGCGTGGCGGTGCAGGCCGAATCTTCGGCGGCCAGCACTCCCAAGGCTGCCCAGCCGGAAGCGCCGAAGAAGAAGGGCTTCTTCACCTCGCTCTTCGGCTCCCCCTCTTCGGCATCGCCCGTCACTCCGACGGCTTCCGGTCGCGGAGCGCCTGGTGTTTCCGCAAAACCCCTGATCGCAACCGCCGCCCCTGCCAGCAAACCGCTGATAGAGACGGCCGAGCAGCCGCAGGCAAAGCCGATCATCCAGATTGCTGCCGCTGATCCCTCCGCAAAGCCTGCGGCTCTGGCTTCCATCACCGGCGAATCAGCCCTGCCAGGCGTGCGCCAGAGCGGCCTTTTTGAAATCACCCGAAAGTCCGGCATAGACGACGACAGCGACGTCGACCTGCACGAGGACGAAGCCGGCACATACCAGCTGGCGTCAGCGGCCGGATTGGCGCGCCTTGCTCCCAACGGACTGTTGCGCCAAACCGAAAACGTCGACATTGCCTGCCTCAAGCCGTCCCTGGTGCGCATGCTGAAGGCCATCGAGCAGCGTTACGGCGGCAAGATCATCGTGACTTCGGGCTACCGCAGCCCCTCTCACAACCGTCGCGCGCGCGGGGCCAAGAACTCGCTGCATATGTATTGCGCGGCCGCCGATATCCAGATCGAAGGCGTGAGCAAGTGGGAGCTTGCAAACTACGTACGCTCGATGCCCGGCCGCGGCGGCGTGGGCACCTATTGCCACACGGATTCCGTGCATGTGGACGTCGGCCCTGAGCGCGACTGGAACTGGCGCTGCCGTCGCCGCCAGTGACGCGAAAAAAATCTGCTGAAGCTCGCTTTGATGGGTTGCCCGCCACCAATTGCCTGTCTATAAGGCGCCATCTCCACCGCGCGCCCATCGTCTAGCGGTCTAGGACGCCGCCCTTTCACGGCGGAAACACGGGTTCGAGTCCCGTTGGGCGTGCCAGTGGTTTTTTCCATAAAAACCTGGCTAACAAGCAGCTTACCGGCGCAGGCTGGCGCAGCGCGTGAGCGGCATGCTTCGCCTCGCGGCGACTTTTCCCGCGATCATTGGCCATCAAGAACCTGCCGCGTGATTTGATGGGTTGCCCACCGCCGATTGCATGTCTATAAGGCGCCCATCCCTGCCGCGCGCCCATCGTCTAGCGGTCTAGGACGCCGCCCTTTCACGGCGGAAACACGGGTTCGAGTCCCGTTGGGCGTGCCACTCACCTTCAAGAAAATGCGATCTTCCTCGGCGGCCTGGGCTGCCCGCACACGCTCTGCGCGAATCGCTCGGTTCGGCTCCGCCCTTTCACGAGATACTTAGCCTGCGGCGAACTGGCGGCGAGGTGATCCGCCCACCAGCCCCACCTGCCCTTTGGAAGAGCAATTGAGTCGCCGCGCTGAGATCGACTTCGGAAGCCGCAGCAGATCAAAGGCGGCTTTCGCGAATCGGAGCAGACCGTTGCAATCGATTCGATTTTGCGGGACTATATTTCTCTCAGATGTACGTGGGCCTTGACGAGGGAGGCAGTTCATCCGGCCTGAGGGGGCAGCGTTTGGCGACTGCAAGGGGACCGGCATGTGGATTGCACTAACGGATTTTGACGGCAAACTCGTTTATCTCAACACCAACCATATCGTCGCGATGAGAGAACATGGCCGAGGCACCATGGTCACCCATGTCATGGGGCAGATCGTGGTGAGCGAAAGCACCGACGCCATCCGCAAGGTGCTTGGGCTTACCGAAACCACGACCCTCGCCTCTGCACTGGAACGCTGTGGCGTAGCGGGCCGCGCCTAGGTTTCTCTCTCGACAAGCCACGCTTAGAACGCGACGTTTCAGAGATCGTGGGCCGCGCGCGTTGGTAACTGTGCGCATGCGTATCCTCGCGGCCAGATCGGCCTCGCCGACCCTGGTGGTCGAGCGCGCCCGATGCCCACCTTGTTTCTGGCAGTTTCTCGGGAGCCGGTCGGAAAGCCCAAGGGCTTCTGGATCAAACCAAAACCGGGCGCGCGACAGATATGCACTGGATCAGGCTTGGCAAGGCGGGCTAAACAGGCCGCCATGACGAACATCTCCGCACCTCCATCCTACCTGAATTACGACCCCGCCACGCGCCGCCTGCGGCTCGACCCGCATGAGCAGCGTTTCGTGCAAGACCCTTATGAGGCCTATGCGTGGCTGCATGCCAATGCGCGCAGCTTCTTCTGGGAAGATTTCGGCTTCTGGTGCCTTGCCGGCTACGACGACGTGAATCGCCTGCTGCGCGATCGCCGCTTCGGCCGCGAAAAGCCTGCGGGCGCGGACGACCAGGGTCTTGCCGGCGACCGCTCGCACCTCAAGGCCTTCGATGCGATCGAGGCCAACTCGATGCTGGAGCTGGAGCCGCCGGTGCACACGCGCTTGCGCACGCTGGTCAACCGCGCCTTCGTCTCGCGCCAGGTCGAGCGCCTGCGTCCGCGCGTGGAAGCGCTGGCCAACGAACTGATCGATGGCTTCGAGGCAGGCGGCCAGGTCGACCTCTTGCCGGCCTTTGCCGCGCCGCTGCCGATCACCATCATCGCCGAGATGCTGGGCGTGCCGGTGGAAATGGGCCCACAGCTTCTGGCCTGGTCCCACGACATGGTGGCCATGTATATGCACGGGCGCACCCGCGAGACCGAAGACCGGGCCAATGCCGCTTCGCAGGCGTTTTCCGACTTTCTGCGCGCCTATGTGGCCGAGCGGCGCAAGAACCCCGGCGACGACCTGCTCAGCTTGCTGATCTCGGCGCAGGAAGACGGCCAGAAACTGACCGAAGACGAACTCGTATCGTCGGCCATACTGCTGCTCAATGCCGGCCATGAGGCGACCGTGCACCAGACCGGCAATGCCGTGCGCACCATACTGAAGCAGGGCGGCGATCCGCGCCGCTTCTTCACGACGCCGGAAGAAACGGCCGCGACGGTAGAGGAATGCCTGCGTTTCGATGCGCCGCTGCACATGTTCACGCGCTATGCCTATGGCGAGATCGAGGCCGCGGAGGGCCTGACGCTGAAGCAGGGCCAGCAGGTGGGCCTGCTGCTTGGCTGCGCCAACCGGGATCCCGAAGCCTATGCCGCACCGCATGAATTCCAGCCCGGCCGCAGCGACCAGAAGAACGTGTCTTTCGGCGCCGGCATCCATTTCTGCATCGGCGCGCCGCTGGCGCGACTGGAGATGCAGACCTCGCTGAAGGTGCTGTTCGACAGGCTGCCGCAGATTTCGCTGGCCGAAGAACCCCTCTACCGCGACAGCTACCATTTCCACGGTTTGGAAAGGCTGACGTGCAGGTGGTAGGAACGCTCAGGCCGGCTATCTGAAAGTCATTTTGACGAAACGAATGTCTCCGGTGGCCGACCGATATAGTCTTTCGGTCGCACCGGCCAGCCAGCTGAACGGCTTGCCCAGACTGCGTAGGAGCCGCCGTGGGAACGAGCGGCGCCTGCGCCGGTTGGGCTGTATGAGGCTTTCGAACTCCTGATCCGGCGTAGGGCTAAACCGCTTTTCCTGGGCGACCAGCGCGGGGATCAGTTGCCAGATCTGGCCATCGTCATTCGCCACCGCATCGTGGCCGAACATGAAGTGATCCACCGCCTCCCTCAAGGTCGTGGAACCTGCAAGCAACCTTGCCGCGTAAGCGCGGCTGACGATGTAGCCCGCCGTGCCGCCGTGGTGGGTGCGCAGCAAATGCAGCGAGCGCCGGCAGGGCGCCCTCGACCCTGATTTGGCCACGCCGATAAGACCGCCCGAAGTGTCGAGCTTCACCAGCCCGGCCGAACCCGGAACCCAGTCGAGAGCCGAGAGCAGCCCGGGAAGATCGCGGCTCAGGCGCACATCGTCTTCGAGCACCAGGGCATATTCCTCCTCGGATCGCACCAGCTTCTCCCAGATTTCGCGATGGCTGAGAAAACAGCCGATCTCACCGGGCAGCAGCCCGCTGCCCGCATAAGGGGTGAGGTCAATCGACGAGCCGTCCGTGGCTGACACGCGCTCGACCTCCAAGCCGAGTGCAGCAAACTGGCGCCGCATATGCTCCAAGCGGGCAACAGATCTATCAAGGTTGACGAGATAAACTTTCGTCATTTGCCCACTCTATTCCGGTGGCGGCAAAACTCTTTAGATCAATGCATTTCTGTCAAATACCGGGCAACAAAAACTAGAGCCGGATCACATAATCCTTGCGCGTGGTTTCGATCACTTCCCAGCTACCCTTGAAGCCGGGGCGAATGACAAAGCGGTCGCCTGTCTTCACCGTGCGCGGCTCCCCGCCATCCTCGGTGATGACCGAAACGCCCGAGAGGATGTGGCAGAACTCCCACTCGTCATATTCGATGCGCCATTTGCCGGGCGTCGATTCCCAGATGCCGGCGAAAAGACCGCCATCGACATCCTCGATGTTCCAGCTTCGGAACTTCGGGTTGCCAGAAACAAGCCGCCCCTCGGCCGGGGCGTTCTCCTCCGGCTCGATACCGGCAATGTCCACGGTCAGGAATTTTTCGGTCACGCTGTTCTCCCTCCAGGAAACGGAACCGGCCCCGGACGGCGAATGCCTTCCGGGGCCCAGGTTCAAATTCGGGCTTGCAGCCTCAAGCCTTGGCCAGCGCCTGTTCCAGGTCTGCGATGATGTCGGCGACATCCTCGATGCCGATCGACAGTCGCACCACGTCCGGGCCGGCGCCAGCGGCAATCTTCTGCTCGTCGGAGAGCTGGCGATGGGTGGTCGAGGCCGGGTGGATGACCAGCGACTTGGTGTCGCCGATGTTGGCAAGGTGCGAGAACAGTTCAAGCGATTCAACCAGCTTGACGCCCGATTCGTAGCCGCCCTTGAGGCCGAAGGTGAAGACGGCGCCCGCGCCCTTGGGCGAGTACTTCTGCTGAAGCGCATGGTTCTTGTCCCCCGGCAGGCCCGGATAGGACACCCAGGCGACCTTGTCATGCCTGGACAGCCACTCGGCTACCTTCAGCGCATTATCGCAGTGGCGCTGCATGCGCAGCGGCAGGGTTTCCAGGCCGGTCTGGATAAGGAAGGCGTTGAACGGCGAGATCGCCGGGCCGAAGTCGCGCAGGCCCAGAACGCGGTTGGCGATCGCGAAGGCGAAGTTGCCAAACGTCTCGTGCAGGACGAGGCCGCCATATTCCGGACGCGGCTGCGACAGCATCGGATAGTTGCCCGACTTCGACCAGTCAAAGGTGCCGCCATCGACGATGATGCCGCCCATGGAGTTGCCGTGGCCGCCGATGAACTTGGTCAGCGAGTGCACGACGACGTCGGCGCCGTGCTCGATCGGACGCAGCAGATACGGGGTGGCCATGGTGTTGTCGACGATAAGCGGCAGGCCGTGCTTGCGGGCGATGTTGCCGATCGCCTCGATGTCGACGAACACGCCACCGGGGTTGGCCAGGCTCTCGATGAAGATGGCGCGGGTCTTGTCGTCGATCTGGCTCTCGAAGGTCGAGACGTCATCGACATCGGCCCAGCGCACTTCCCAGCCGAAATTCTTGAAGGCATGGCCGAACTGGTTGATCGAGCCGCCATAGAGCTTGCGGGCGGCAACAAAATTTTCGCCCGGCTGCATGATGGTGTGGAACACCAGCAGCTGCGCAGCATGGCCGGAAGCCGTCGCCACCGCCGCCGTGCCGCCCTCGAGCGCGGCCACGCGCTCCTCAAGCACCGCCTGGGTCGGGTTCATGATGCGCGTGTAGATGTTGCCGAAAGCCTTGAGGCCGAACAGCGAGGCGGCGTGGTCGACATCATCGAACACATAGGCCGTCGTCTGGTAGATCGGCGTGGCGCGCGCGCCCGTGGCCGGATCGGGCTTGGCGCCGGCATGCACGGCGAGCGTGTTGAAGCCAGGGGTGCGTTGGGACATCGTTTTCTCCGAAAAGGGATGCTGAAATTCGTTGCTATTCTTGACGGACCGCCGCCGTGAATGCAAAGAACAAAATGCCTCGTCAGACCGGCAATTGAGCCGTTGCGCCGCAAAATGCAGCCGCGGCGGGAATAATTTTACAAAACTAGCGCTCCCTGACACCGAAACTCTGGAAGCCCGCGCGCATGACCGGTTTCCTCGCCGAAACGACGCCTGAATTGACGCCGTTCCAGCCGATTTCGCCGGCCAGCCGCGCATATTCGATTTTCGGGCAGCGGTTCATCACGACCTTGATGCCGGCGGCTTCCGCCCGCGCGGCCGCTTCGTCGTGGCGCACGGTCAACTGCGTCCAGATAACCTTGGGTAGCGACTCGAGCGCCAGAACCTCGTCGACGATTGCCGGCACCGCCTCGGAGGCGCGGAAGATGTCCACCATGTCGATCGGCACCGGAATGTCGGCCAACCTGGCATAGGTCATCTGCCCGAGGATCTCCTTGCCCGCATGCCCCGGATTGACCGGGATGACGGAGTAGCCCTTGGCGAGCAGGTATTTCATCACGAAATAGCTCGGCCGCACCTCGTTCGCCGAGGCGCCGACCACCGCGATGGTCTTCACCGAGTTCAGGATGCCGGCGATGTAGGAGTTTTCGTAGGCGTCGTGGTTCATGTCTTCATGCGCTTTCAGGACGGACGAGGGCAATCGCGGGAGCTTATTCCCCCTTCCACTCCGGCTTGCGTTTTTCGATGAAGGCACCGATACCCTCCTCCGCATCGCGCGCCAGCATGTTTTCCACCATCACCCGCGAGGCATAGTCGTAGGCCCCCGAAAGCCCCATCTCGGCCTGCGCATAAAAGGCTTCCTTGCCGATCTTCAACGTCAGCGGCGATTTGGATGCAATGGTTTGAGCATATTTGCTCACGATCTGGTTCAGGTATTCGGGCGGCACGACGCGATTGACCAGACCGAATTCCCGCGCGGTCGTGGCGTCGATCGTCTCGCCGGTGAGCAGCATTTCCATCGCCTGCTTGCGCGACACGTTGCGCGATAGCGCGACCATCGGCGTCGAGCAGAACAGGCCGATATTGACGCCCGGCGTGCAGAAGGTGGCCTCGCTGGAGGCGATTGCAAGATCGCAGCTTGCCACAAGCTGGCAACCGGCCGCAGTCGCCAGCCCGGCCACCTCAGCGAGGACAGGCTTTGGATGGCGCACGATGGTCTGCATCAGCTGCGCGCAGGCGGCCATGGTGCGCTCGAAGAAGGCCCTGCCCCCGTCGGCATCGGCGCGATGCGCGGTCATCTCCTTGAGGTCGTGGCCGGCGCAGAACACCTTGCCTTCTGCCGCCAGCACGATCACCCGCACCGCTTCGTCGTCACGGGCGCGGTCGAATTCGGCCTGGAGCGCGGCCATCGTCGCCATCGACAGTGCATTGGCCGGCGGATTGGACAATGTCAGGCGCAGCACGCCTCCCCTGGAAATTGCGGTGACCGGCCCTTCGGCGGCGCCTTTCATGGCTACGATTTCTGCCAATGTTATTCTCCGGCTCTGTTGCGCACCACGGCACTGCCCATGACGGCGGCCGTGACACCTTCGATCAACGCGTGGTCTTCGAATGTTGTATGAGACAGCCACGCATTCAAGCTTGCCGAAGAACTACCACGGCCCGGGTTGAAGAACAGGGGCCAAACGGGTCTTATGGCCGCGAACTTGCGCAAGTTTCCGTGCGCGCAACGCCGCCGAAGCGGCGGCATTCATGAATGAGGCCGACGAAACTCGCTATGCCGACCCAGAACAATCTTACCCCGCACATGACAGCCGCCGAGGCCAACACCCTGCTACGCTCGGTCTATCCGCAGCTCAATGGCGAATTCGCCGCGTACGAGGCGATCGACGTGTTTCCGGGCGGCTGCACGGTGCGGCTGAACGCCGACGAGCGGCACCTGCGCCCCGGCGGCACGGTTTCCGGGCCTTCGCTGTTCACGCTCGCCGACATTGGCGGCTATGTCTGCGTACTCACCCATGCCGGTGCGGACGCGCTGTCCGTCACAACCAATCTCAACATAAACTTCATGCGCAAGGCCGAGGCCGGGCCGATTCTGGGTCACTGCCGCATCCTGAAGATGGGGAAAAGCCTGATGGTCTTCGACATCGACATCGTCGCCGGGCCGGATAGCCACACGGTGGCACACGCCACCGGAACCTATTCGATTCCACCGAAACGGCACGGCTAGGTACGGTAAAATAATACCACAATCGTAAGCCTTTGTTTTCAAGTCGCTTATTATAGGATTCTCCGGCCACGCCCACTTGACGCGAATATTGAGCTTTGCCTATAAGCCCGTCTGGACCAGCAGCCTTCCAGGCCGCAGTCCTTGTATTTGGCGGGCGGCCTCGGCCATCCGGCAAACCAAGCAACAAGAAACGCCTTCTCCGGAAGGTCCAGAACGAAAGCAAGATCCATGAAAACCTTTTCGCAGAAGCCTGCGGACGTGGTGAAGAAGTGGGTGCTGATCGACGCCGAAGGTCTCGTCGTCGGCCGTCTCGCATCCATCGTCGCCAACCGCCTGCGCGGCAAGCATAAGCCCACCTTCACGCCTCACGTCGACGACGGTGACAACGTCATCATCATCAACGCCGAGAAGGTCGTGCTGACCGGCAAGAAGTACACCGACAAGATGTACTACTGGCACACCGGCCACCCCGGCGGCATCAAGGAGCGCACCGCTCGCCAGCTGATCGAAGGCCGTTTCCCCGAGCGTCTGCTTGAGAAGGCCGTGGAACGCATGATCCCGCGCGGCCCGCTCGGCCGTCGCCAGATGAAGAACCTGCGCGTTTACGCCGGCTCTGAACACCCGCATGTCGCCCAGCAGCCCGAGACGCTCGACGTCGGCGCGCTGAACGCCAAGAACAAGAAGGCTTCGTAATCATGGCTGAGCTCAACTCGCTCGCAGATCTCGGCACCGTTGCCGCCGCACAGCCGGCCGCTCCGGTCCACGTCCAGAAGCTGGATGCCCAGGGCCGCGCCTACGCCACCGGCAAGCGCAAGGACGCCATCGCTCGCGTCTGGGTCAAGCCCGGCACCGGCAAGATCATCATCAACGACAAGGAATACGGCGCCTATTTCGCCCGTCCGGTGTTGCAGATGATCCTGAAGCAGCCGATCGTGGCGACCAACCGCGAAGGCCAGTTCGACATCATCGCCACCGTTGTCGGCGGCGGCCTCTCCGGCCAGGCCGGCGCGGTCCGTCACGGCATCTCCAAGGCGCTGACCTACTACGAGCCGGCGCTGCGCGGCGTGCTCAAGAAGGGCGGTTTCCTGACCCGCGACAGCCGTACCGTCGAGCGCAAGAAGTACGGCCGGGCCAAGGCTCGCCGCAGCTTCCAGTTCTCGAAGCGCTAAGCGGCTCGAAACATTCGGGCGCTGCCTCGCGGCAGGTGCCTGTCGGAAAAGCCGCCTTCGGGCGGCTTTTTTTTGTGGCTCTGCGAAGGCCACGAGCAGTTGGACGGGCCCCTGCCGGCTGCGGCAGAACATGCAGTCTGCGCGGGTCCACTTTTCGTCCGGAATGGTGTAGAGCCGGGACGAAACCCTCTCGACCGAAGCCGAGCAGTTTCCGCGCGATGGCTTCGTCCCACCAGACCCGTTTAGGAAATCGTGATGCCTGCAAATTCCATTGACCATGCTTTCACGGCCACCAGGAACACCGGCCGCTCGGGCGACCCGACCTATGCTGGAGCGCTGTCCTTCATGCGCCGGCGCTATACCAAGAACGTGAAGGGTGCCGACGTGGTCGTCTGGGGCATCCCCTTCGACGCTGCCGTGACAAACCGGCCGGGCGCACGCTTCGGCCCGCAGGCCATCCGCCGCGCCTCGGCCATTTTCGACTGCGACCCGCAATATCCGTTCCATCTCGATCTGTTCGAAGAACTGGGCGTGATCGATTATGGCGACTGCCTGCTCGACAGCGGCAACCACCAGAAGACGCCGGGCATCATCGAGCGCGAAGCGGCCAAGATCCTGAAATCCGGCGCCTTCCTGCTGACGCTTGGGGGCGACCATTTCGTCACCTGGCCGGTGCTGAAGGCGCATGCGGCCATCCACGGGCCGATGGCGCTGGTGCAATTCGACGCGCATCAGGACACCTGGGACGACGACGGCAAGCGCATCGACCACGGCTCCTTCGTGGCGCGCGCGGTACGCGAAGGCATCATCGATCCGGATCGCTCGATCCAGATCGGCATCCGCACCCATGCGCCCGACACGTTCGGCATCAAGATCCTCTATGGCTACGACGTGGAAGAAATGCGCGCGTCCGACATCGCCTATGCGATTGCGGAACGCACCGGCGGTCGGAAGACCTATGTGACCTTCGACATAGACTGCCTCGACCCCGCATATGCGCCCGGAACCGGGACGCCGGTTGCTGGCGGCCCCTCCTCGGCCAAGATGCTGTCGGTGCTGCGCCAGATGACGCAGATCGACATTGTCGGCGCCGATGTCGTAGAGGTTGCGCCGGCCTACGACCACGCCGATATAACGGCAATCGCGGGTGCCACCGTGGCGATGCAGTATGTCGGCTTGCTGGCAGAGCGAAAGGCGCGCGAGAGCGCCTGAGCCGAGCAACCAGACCAGCCCGGCTTCGGGCGCGGTCGGCCAAACAATGTGAACCTTCTTACGGACGACAGGAAATGAAACCGAAAATCTTCATCGACGGCGAGCATGGCACGACAGGCCTGCAGATCAGGGCACTGCTGGCTGACCGCGGCGACCTGGAGATCATTTCGGTTCCTGCCGAACGACGCAAGGAAACGGAAGCGCGCGCCGAGTTCCTGAACAAGGCGGACGTGGCCATTCTGTGCCTGCCCGACGACGCGGCGCGCGAAAGCGTCTCGCTGATCGAGAACGACACCACACGGGTGATCGACGCCTCGACTGCGTACCGCGTAGCCGAAGGCTGGACCTACGGTTTTCCGGAGATGGACAAGGCGCAGATGCAGGCGATTGCCGCATCCAAGCGAGTGGCCAATCCCGGCTGCTGGCCGCAGGGTCCGATCGCGGGCCTGCGCCCGCTGGTCACCGCCGGCCTGCTGCCGGCCGACTTCCCCGTCACCATCAACGGCATCTCCGGCTATTCGGGCGGCGGCCGGCAGATGATCGAGGACTATGAAGCGCAGGGGGAGGATTCGCCCGAATTCCTTCCCTATGGCCTGATGCTCAAGCACAAGCATATCCCCGAGCTGCGCGCCTATGCGAAGCTCTCGCATGACCCGATCATGCAGCCGGCCGTCGGCAATTTCGCGCAAGGCATGATCACCGTGGTGCCGTTGCAGCTCGGCCGCCTGCCGCAGGTGCCCACCGGCGCGGAACTGCATGCGGCAATCGCAGACCATTATGCCGGCGTGAAGGGCGGCGTGGTCGAGGTTGCGCCGCTGGTCGACTTCGAGCGCAGCGCGGATATCCAGCCTGAGATCTATAACGGCACCAACAAGATGAAGCTGTATGTCAGCGCCAACGACGCCCGCGCGCAGGCTCTGCTGATCGCCGTCTACGACAATCTCGGCAAGGGCGCCTCCGGCGCAGCCGTGCAGAACCTGAACCTGATGCTCGGCCTGTAGCCATAGAATATAGTGCCGGCCTTCCCGTCTGATTGAAGGCCGGCCCTGCTACTCTCTCTGGGTTTTCTCGCCACATCCGGACGGTTGGGCCAGTCTTCGCTCGACGCTTGCGCCTAGTGCTGCCTGGTGGCGCGCTGGCGCCGCAGCACGACAATCTGAAATAACAAAAAGGCCGCGCACCTGCGGTCGCGGCCTTCGCCAAGAGAAAGTTCCGGCTGGTTACCTTCCGACAACCACCTCGGTCGGAAGCGGATAGGCACCCTTTGTGCCGCGCCAGTGGGCCGTCGCGAAGATAAGCACCACAAGTGCGACTCCCTGATGCAGCAGTGCCCAATGCATATGCGCCTGAGCCAACAGCGTGCCGACGCCGACTGCGGCCTGCACCAAAACAAGGCCGACCAGCACCCAGGCGCGGCGCGCATGTGTCGTTCCCGGTTCTGCCAGGCCCGTCGCCACGGCATGCCAGATCGCTACCACCAGCACCGTATAGGCGAACATACGGTGGATGAACTGCACAGTCTTGGGGTTTTCGAACAGGTTGCGCCAGGCCGGATCGATGACGAACAGATCGCCCGGAATGATGGCGCCGTCCATCAGCGGCCAGGTGTTGTAGGTCAGGCCGGCATGCAGGCCCGCCACGAGCGCGCCGAGATAGATCTGCACCAGAACGAGTAGCACCATGATGCCGGCAAAGCGCTGCACGCCTCGCCCGGCCGGCGCTTGCGAATAGATTGCCAGCCCGCGCGCAATATAGGTCACGGCCATGACGATGACGCAGGCGAAGGTGAGGTGGATCGCGAGCCTGTATTGGCTGACGAAAGCACGCTCCGAAAGCCCCGAAGCGACCATCCACCAGCCGACAGCGCCCTGCAGCCCACCGAGAGCAAGCAAACCGACCAGCCGCGGCTTCAGCCCGCGCTCGAGCCGGCCCGACGCCCAGAACAGCACAAGCGGAATGGCGACCAGGAAGCCGACGCCGCGCGCCAGCAAACGGTGCGCCCACTCCCACCAGAAGATTTCCTTGAACTCCTCAAGGGTCATGCCCTTGTTGATCTGCTCGTATTGCGGGATCTGCTGATACTTCTCGAACTCTTCCTGCCATTCGGCCTGGTTGAGCGGCGGAATGACCCCGTGGATCGGCTTCCACTCGGTGATCGACAGGCCGGAGCCAGTCATTCGGGTGGCGCCGCCCACCATGACCAGAGCAAAGAGCACGACCAGCACAATATAGAGCCAGTCGCGGACCAGCCTGCGGTCGCGCAGTTCCTGTTCGCGAATGGCAAGGGGCGCAGTGGAATTTATCGTCGCTGACATGGCAATATTCCGGCGGTTCGAACCGCGGCGATTGGTGGACCATCGGGGCCGCGGTTACAAGGCTGTGATGCGCGCGACACGCCGTCGCGCCGTTGTTCGGCTTGCGCACGGCACCAGGAAGTCCTAGGACGACCACGAAGGAAAAGCCATGCCTATTCGCCTCAAGAAGCTGATCGGAACCATACTGCTGATCGTACTGGTGATCGTCTATTCGCTCGTGGCGACGACGATTGCAGTGGCGCGACTTGGCGAATCCAGCGCGCTGGTGCACTTCCTGTTCTTCCTGCTTACCGGCCTTCTCTGGATCCTGCCCGCCATGGGCATCATCAAGTGGCTGCTCGTCGAGCGCAAGCCGAAGAAGGGCTGATAGCCCCTTTCGATCTATACCGTCACCAGCGCCCTGCCGCGATTTGCGAGCGGCGTGGTGATGCCCGACAGCATCGTGCGCAGATAGGCAAGCTCCTGATAGCGGCCGTTGACCGAGATGCGCGGCAGAGCGTGTAAATGGCGCGCGTGCCCGGCCTGCAAAATGCCGTGGCGCGTCGTGACGGCAGATGTGTAGCCCGCCTCCCTGGCCAGTTCCACCTCGCGCGCACCGACCGCGCTGGCATAACCATAGGGATAGGCCATATGGCGCGGCCGCGCGCCGAGGCGCTCTTCCAGAGCTGTTGCGGCATCGACGATCTCGCGGCGCGCCGTTTCCGCATTCAGCCGCTTCAGGCTGTAGTGATGGATGGTGTGCGCACCGATCGTAACCAGAGGATGCGCCGCCGCCTGGGCAATCTCGTCCCAGTTCATCAGCGTTTCGCGGCTCGGCGTGCGTGGATCGACGCCGTTCGCTTGCGCCAGCGCGGCCAGCACCGCGCACTGATCTTCCTCGCGCGTCTCGACGGTCAGATAGCGGTGCAGGCGGGCATTAGCGCGAATGCGCCCCTCCAATGTCGAGCAATCGAGCTTGAGCGGGCCTTCCGCCGTTTCGAGCACCAGCATGCCGCGCTTGTTCACAACGTCTTCGACCACCTCCCACCAGAGATCGACCGCGCCATCAATCAGCCCCGGCGCGACGTAGATGGTGATGGGCGCACCGTGCTTTTCCAGTATTGGAAGAGCCTCGGTGAGGTTGTCGCGATAGGCATCGTCGGCGGTTATGGTCGCGAAACGCCGGGCGCCCCTGCCCTGCGCAAGGCGCACCAGCGCCTCATCGAGCGTAACGAACTCGTAGCCGCCAACCCTCATGTCGGCGATCAGCGCATCGAGAAAGGCTGGTTCGATGTTGAGATGCCGGTTGAAGCCATCCGGTTTTTGCGGATGGGCGGTGACGCGATGCAACATGAGGATGGCGCCGACGCCGCCCACAAGCGGGCGCGCCAGCCGGGACAGACCGGAAGCGCCAAGACCGTTCAGTACCAGCCGGCGCAGAGCATCGACCCCATCGAACATTGATTCACCTTTAGCCACTACTGTCCATGACAGCCGGGCCCTGGCGGCCCTGATGAACCCAGATGGCCAGCAGTAGCCGCGAAGGATTGAGGTATGGTTGACGCGGCCGCATCGCTTGGCAACGCAGACGCCGCCAGCGGCGTGCTGATCGACGTCCAGGTTTCGCAGGTCACGCCCGCGGCACTCGCGGCTTATGGCCAGCTTTGCGCGACAAGCCCCCACGGACCGGCGCAAGCCCCGCTCTGGGTGCAGAACTGGGTCACCCATATGCACCCGGAAGGACTGATCGTCTCGCTGAAGGCGGATGGCCGCGCCGCATTCGCGCTTGCGCTGGAGGTCGTGCGCGCCGGGCCGTTTCGCATCGCCCGTTTCATGGGCGGCACACATGCAAATGGCAATTTCGCACCCGCCCTGCCCGCCTGGTCAGGCGTCGCAACGCGGGCCGAGATGGCGCAGATGGTAAAGGCCATTCGCGCAGCGAGGCCCGACATAGACGCCTTGCTCCTGCAGCGCCTTGCCGTCGACCTAGACGGCCACAAGAACCCGCTGCTTGCCTTGCCGCACGTGCCGAGCCCGAATATCGCGCTCGCGGTCGACCTGCGATCCGGGTTTGACGCCGTGCTGGAGCACACCAGCGCCAAGCGCAAACGCAAGAAGCACCGAGCGCAGATGCGCAAGTTCGAGGCTGCCGGCGGCTACAGGCGCATCGTCGCCGCCACGCCGGAGGAAATCCGCCGGCTCTTCGACGCATTCCTGGAGATGAAGGAGCAGCGGTTCCGCAAGGCCGGCGTGGCCAATGTGTTCGCCGAAGCTGAAATCCAGGCGTTTTTTCAGGCGCTTTTCGCCGACGCACTGCGCCACGGCACGCGGCGCTTCACGCTCGAGGGGCTGGAAGTGGCCGGCAAGCTGCGCGCCGTAACAGGCACCAGCCACTGCGGCAAACGCCTTATCTGCGAATTCGGCGCTATCCGCGACAATGAGCTGGCGCCCGCCAGCCCCGGCGAGTTCCTGTTCTACGAAAACATCGAGAAAGCCTGCGAACAGGGTTTCGAGGTCTATGACTTCAGCGTGGGAGACGAGCCCTACAAGCGGTTGTGGTGTGATGTCGAAACCAGGCAAGCCGATGTGCTTGTGCCATTGACCGCAAAGGGGCACGGTTTTGCACTTGCCATGCGCGTTTCGGTCCGTCTCAAGACCCACATCAAGAACAGCCCTGTGATGTGGAGGCTCGCAAAGGCGCTGCGCAGGCGCGCGGCAAGCCGGTCCGCCGCCTCATCGGACGACTGACCACGCCTCCTGCATCCTCAAGCGGCGCTGCGTCCTGGCACCGGCGTGATCGGCAGTTCGGAACCGGCAGGCGTGACCAGAATCAGGTCGAGATAGCCACCGGCCTTCAGATTCGCGGCGGCGGCCACCACCTCGTCCTCAGGCTCGATGACGCTCAGCAGGATTTCGGTGTCCTCGCCCACGAGCCGACGGATGCCATCGGCGTCGATCGGACCGCATTCGACGATGACAAGGTCATAAGCCGTGGAAAGCGATTCCAGGATGATCGGCAGCCGGTCGGCAGCGCGCATGGCACGAACGGGGTCGGCCGTCCCCACCGGGATCACATGGCAGCCCGAATAATGATCGGCATGGATCACGTCGGTGAACTGCGCCTTCGCGGTAAGAAGATTGGTGATGCCCGGGCGGCGGACACCATCCAGCATCGGCCGCGATGCGGCGCCGGAGGCGGTCAGGTCGAGCAGCAGCACGCGCAGGCCGGCATCTGAAATTTCCCGAGCCACCAGAATGGCCGTGGCCGCAGCCTCGTCGCCTTCGGGCGAGACGACGATGGCCCTTGTGGTGCCGCTTGAAATCAGTTTCTCGGCGGCGCGCTCGATGCCGATTTCGCCCAGCTTGCTGAGACGCGGAGCAGCACGCCTGACGACGGGAGGCGCCTCTGGCACCATTGCCGCGACAGGCTCCGGCATTGCAGCGGCAACTGCATCTGCCTCGAGCGCTGGCGTCTGTTCCGGCTCGTGCAGCGCCGGCATGGCAACCTGCTCCACCGGGTCCAGGCGCGCACCAGGCGCAGGCCGCATGGCTCGTCCGGAAAAGAGCTCCTGCAGCAGGGTCGCCACCGCCATTATGAGAAGGGAAGCCACGAAAGCAGCCCCCACGATGGGCACGATTTTTGGGAAATAGGGCTCCGACGGCACGACTGCGCGGGAGAAGATCCGCGCATCCGCCGGCAGATAGTTGCGATCCTGCCGCGAGGCGGCCTCGCGGTAACGGGTCATGTAGGATTCGAGCAGTTGACGCTGTGCGGCGGCTTCGCGTTCCAGCGCGCGCAACTCGACCTCTTCCTCGCCCGCGCGTGCCGACTCGGCCTTGAGCCTGTTGAGATCGGCGGTGATCTGGGTTTCACGCAACTGCGCGGCCTGCACTTCGGTAGCGACGCTTTTGAGAACGTTCTGCGCTTCGGCACGTATCTGCGCATCGAGATCAACGAGCTGCGATCGGAGGGCACGGATGCGCGGATGGTTTTCCAGCAGCGTTGTGGACAGGTCCGCAATGTCCGCCTTGAGTTGCGCCTGCCGTTCGCGCAGTCGCTGCACCAGCGACGAGGAAAGCACCTGCGGCAGCGCATCGAGCGAGCCGCCCTTCTCCAGCGCCTTTCGCACGCTTTCAGCAGTCGCTTCGGCTGCAGCCCGGCTGGCCCGCACGCGCGACAACTCGGAGGAAAGCTCCGCCAGCTGCTGGGTGGCGAGGATAGAATTGTTCTGGCCGATCAACAGGTCCGATTTGGCGCGGAAATCGGCCACGCGAGCCTCGGCCTCCTTCACGCGCTTGTCGAGATCGGCGATCTCGGGCGCCAGCCAGCCAGTGGCATCGGAGTTCGAGGCGAGCTTGGCATCGCGGCTGACCGCCAGATAGGCATTGGCCAGCGCGTTCGGCACCTCGGCCGCCAGCTTGGGGTCCTTGGAAGAAAACTCGATGACAATGACGCGGGACCGCTCCACGCGGTAGACGGTCAACTTTTCGCGGAACGCCTTAAGCACGCGCTCGTCGGAGGGAATTTCGTGCGGGTCGCTCTTCAGACCGGCGAGAACGAGCAGCCGCGACACAACGGACATGTTGGCCGCGGGATCGAATTCCGGCAGCTTCGACAGCTCAAGCTTCTGGGCTACCTGCTTGAGGATGTCGGTGGAGCCGATGACCTCGACCTGGCTGGCCACCCCTTCCTCGTCGAGGATCGGCCGATCTGCCTCTCCGCTGGGGCGGGTGAACACGGATTCGCGCGTTTCGATGAGCAGGCGCGTTTCGGCGCGGTAGTGCGGCGTGGCCAGCGAGGCAAACAGGAAAGCCAAAACCGCAGCGCCCAGCGCGACAGCCAGAATCCGCCGCCAGCTTCTCAAAAGCGAAGCAAACAGCCTTCCAAGGTCGACGTCGATATCGCCGGCAGTCGAGTGAACGCCTGACATGCATCCTGCTCCCAGTATCTGACAGCAGCATGGTAAACATCCATGGTAACCCGGCAGTTAAGATTGCCACGGCTTCTGCAGCCTTCGGCGGCAACACCTACCGCAACACCAGCGTGAGAGCGCGCGCAATCGCACCTTTACCCGCCATTAACCCTAACAGGCCGATAAAACGCCATCGAATCCGCTCGGGGCTCTCCGGCGCAACGCCAAAGGTATCGGCAAACTCATGCAACGCTTTCGCCCGTTTGTTTGCGCAATGCTGGCTACGGCACTGCTTGCCGGCTGCACGAGCTATCGCCCGGCCCCTACCGCCTTCCATGAAGTGCTCGACCAGCCCTATCGGCTGGGCGCAGGCGACCGCATCCGCGTCACTGTTTTCGAGCAGGAAGGACTGACCAACACCTACAGCGTCGACCAGTCCGGCCACATCGCCTTCCCCCTGATCGGCCTGGTTCCTGTTCGCGGGTCCACCGCCCAGCAGGTCGAAGCCACGATCGCAGGCAGGCTGCGCAACGGCTATCTGCGCTCGCCCGACGTCTCCGTCGAGATCGATCGTTACCGGCCCATCTTCGTCATGGGCGAAGTGGGCGCGGCCGGCCAATATTCCTACGTTCCCGGGTTGACCGTGCAAAAGGCGATCGCAATCGCGGGCGGATTTACGCCTCGCGCAAACCAGGCCGATGTCGATATCACCCGCGACATCAATGGCAAGGTCATGACCGGCCGGGTCAAGACGACCGATCCGCTGCTGCCGGGCGACACCATCTATGTGCGCGAGCGATTCTTTTGAGGCAGAGCCGGGAGCATGAGGCCGCGGAAGCGATTGCCCCGGCCGTGACCACCAAGCTGCGCATAGTCCACTGCTTTCGTTCGCCCGTCGGCGGCATCTTTCGCCACGTGCGCGACCTGATCGCCGCGCAGGTAGCCGCTGGCCATTCAGTCGGCATCGTCTGCGATTCGACCACGGGCGGCGAGTTTGAGGACCGCATCTTCCAGGAGATCGAAAGCACCCTGGAACTCGGCATCTGGCGCACGCCGATGCAACGCCACGTCGGGCCGGGCGACATCGCCGCAGCCGTCCGCGCCTACAGAATCATCAAGGAATTGCGGCCGGACATCTTGCACGGACACGGCGCCAAAGGTGGCGTCTATGCGCGCTTGTTCGGCTCACTGTTGCGGGTTTCAAGGTCTCGCGTAGCCCGCCTCTATTCGCCGCACGGCGGCAGCCTGCACTATGACGAAACGACCGCTAGCGGGCGTGTGATTTTCGGCCTCGAGCGCCTGATGGGGCGCCTGACCGACCACCTGCTTTTCGTTTCCGACTACGAGCGACGCACATTCAAACGCAAGATCGGTGAGCCGCTGGCACCCAATAGCCTCGTCTACAACGGGCTGCGTGCGGGCGAGTTCGAGCCCGTCAGGCCGACAGAAAGCGCCGCCGACTTTCTCTATATCGGGATGATGCGCGACCTGAAGGGTCCGGACCTCTTCATCGCGGCACTGGCCGAAACTGAAGTCCGCCTTTCGCGCCGGGTCACCGCCGTGATGGTGGGCGATGGAGATGACCTGCCACGCTATAGGGATCAGGTGCGGGAACTGAGCCTTGCCGAGCGGGTGCGATTCCTGCCGCCGATGCCAGCCCGGAAAGCCTTTGAACTTGCGAGGTTTATCGTCGTCCCCTCACGTGCCGAGGCTATGCCCTACATCGTGCTGGAGGCGCTTGGCGCCGGCATGCCCATGATAGCAACGGCGGTTGGGGGCATACCGGAAATATTCGGCCACGATTCGCCTGCCCTGGTATTGCCGCTGGCCTCGCAAATTGCCGAAAAGATGAGCAGCGCATTGGCCTCGCCCGCAGCCTACCGCGCTGCGATGCCCACAAGCGCCGAACTGAAGGCGCGCTTCGGCGCCGACGTGATGGCGGCCGAGATCGAACGCATCTATTTCGGCGCGCTCGGCCACGCCGCTCCTGACAGGGGCATCTCAAACGACGCGATTGCTTCAAGGGTTTCTTAGCGCCTGCCCGATAATGATCCCGCGCAAGCTACGGATCATCATCATGAAAGAGCTAGACCCTTCGCGCCTCTATTCGACGGAAGCGGTCCGTCGATTTGACGGCTCAGCCACTGGCATCGGCAAGCCGGCCGGCAAGCTCAACAAGGTTGCGCTGCAGGTCGCCTCGCAATACCGCCGCGACACCACTTCGCCGGTGATGGTGAGCGGCGTGATGCGGCTCGTCGAATTCGCTCTGTTCTTCGTCTCCGGCGCCGCACTGTTTGCCTTCCATGTCGGCCTGAGCACCCACCTGTTGTGGCAGTATGCGGGGGTCATCGGCGGGGTCTCGCTGCTGACGGTCCTGCTCTTCGAGATTTGCGACCTTTACCAGATACCCGAACTGCTCAGGCCGTTCCGCCGCGCCGGGCGCTTGGCTCTCCTGTGGGCGTGCGGCTTTGCGCTGGTCGCGATCACGGGCTTCTTCCTGAAGATCTCGAGCGAGTTCTCGCGGCTGATGTTCGGCACCTGGTTCGTGACCGGATTTTTCCTGGTATTCGGATTTCGCCTGGTGATGGCGCATCTCATTCGCCGCTGGGCCCGCAACGGTACCATGGAACGCCGCGCCGTGATCGTGGGCGGCGGCAAGGCTGCGGAAACGCTGATCCGCGCCATCGAACAGCAGCCTTACAACGATATTCGCGTCTGCGGCATTTTCGACGATCGCGATGAACGCCGTTCTCCGCCCGTCGTCGCCGGCTATCCCAAGCTCGGCGATGTCAGCGAGCTCATCGAGTTTGCACGCATTGCCCGCATCGACATGCTGATCGTTTCCTTACCAATCACTGCGGAAACTCGGGTCCTCTCGTTGTTGAAGCAGCTTTGGGTGCTGCCGGTGGACATTCGCCTTTCGGCGCATTCCAGCCAACTCCAGTTCAGGCCACGCGCCTATTCCTTCATCGGGTCGGTGCCGATGCTCGACATCTTCGACAAGCCCATCAACGACTGGGATTCGGTGGCGAAGCGCGCCTTTGACATCGCGTTCAGCCTGCTGGGCATCATCGTGTTCTCTCCGGTGATGCTCGCGACGGCGATCGCCATCAAGCTCGACAGCAAGGGGCCCGTGCTATTCAAGCAGAAGCGGCATGGCTTCAACAACGAGATCATCGAGGTCTTCAAGTTCCGCTCCATGTATGCCGACCAGTCGGACCCGACGGCGCGCAAGGCGGTGACCAAGAACGATCCCCGGGTCACGCACGTGGGCCGCTTCATCCGCAGGACTTCGATTGATGAACTGCCGCAATTCTTCAATGTGCTGTTCGGCAGCCTGTCGCTCGTCGGGCCACGCCCGCATGCCGTGGCCGCACAATCGCACAACCTCTTGTACAATGAAGTGGTGGACAGCTATTTCGCCCGCCATCGCGTGAAGCCGGGCGTTACCGGCTGGGCGCAGATCAATGGCTGGCGCGGCGAGATGGATTCGGACGAAAAGATCCGCATGCGCACGGAATATGATCTCGACTACATCGAGAACTGGTCGCTTTGGTTCGACCTGAAGATACTTCTGCTGACGCCGGTGCGGCTGCTCGACACGGAAAACGCCTATTGAGCGCGATCGTCCATGAGCTGACTCGGGCAGCCGTCAACGCCAAGCTCGTGGCGCTGATCTCTTCGGGCGCGATCGGACTCGGCGTTCTCTTGTCCGGGTTCGTCATCAACGAGCCGGCGCCCTACGAACTCTACATGGCCGGGCTGATCGCCATCTGGTCGCTCTTCGGCCTGCGAATCTCGCGCGCCGTAGCGCCGCTCCTGGTGCTGCTGGTGATCTTCAACATCGGCGGCATGATCTCCATGAGCCAGATGTCGAACCTGATGAGCACGCCGCTGTATCTGGCAGTCTCGCTGTTTCTTGCCTTCACCGCCGTGTTCTTCGCCGCCGTCACGGAAATGCGGCCGGGGCTTTATCGGGTCGTCTTCGCGGCCTGGGTAACGGCAGCCCTGTGCACATCCACGCTTGGGATATTGGGCTATTTCAACGCCTTTCCCGGCGCGGCCATGTTCACCAAATATGGCCGCGCGGCAGGCGCCTTTCAGGACCCGAACGTATTCGGCCCCTTCCTTGCCCTGCCCGGCATTTACCTGCTCCACCGTCTCATGACCGGTCGACCGCTGATGATGGTGGTCTATGCCGTGCCGCTGCTGGTCGTTGTCGGCGGCATCTTTCTTTCGTTTTCGCGCGGAGCCTGGGGCCTGTTCGCTGCCTCGTCCATCCTGCTGATTGCCGCGCTTTTCCTGCAAAGTTCGAGCGGCGCCTTCCGGCTGCGCATTGTTGCCATGAGCATTGCCGCCTTCCTGCTGCTCGCCTTCGCGCTGCTGATCGCCCTGCAGATACCGAGCATTTCGGACCTGTTCACCACGCGCGCGCAACTGGTGCAGGACTATGACGGCGCCCGCCTCGGCCGCTTCGCGCGCTATGGCATCGGTTTTCTGCTTGCGCTGGAAAGGCCTTTCGGCATCGGGCCGCTGGTGTTCGGCCAGATCTATGGCGAGGACACGCACAACATCTGGCTGAAATCTCTGATGGATTACGGCTGGCTCGGCTTCGTCGCCTATCTCACCATGATCTGCTGGACCCTGGCAGCCGGCTTCCGCATCCTGTTTCGCGACCGGCCGTGGCAGCCATACCTCTTGTGCGCCTATGTCGTGCTCATCGGGCACATCGCGCTCGGCACGGTCATCGACACCGACCACTGGCGACATTTCTACCTGTTGCTGGGGCTGATCTGGGGCGCGATCGGGCTGGAATACCGCCACCAGCGGGAAGGCAATGTGCCCGCACTCGGCTAGCCGAGGATGGCGAGAGCAACCGCTGGGGCGGCTGCCGGATCTCGAACCTTAGCAGAAGGAAAATGGTCGGAGTGGCGGGATTCGAACCCACGACCCCTTGACCCCCAGTCAAGTGCGCTACCGGGCTGCGCTACACTCCGAACCGGGGGAAGCCATATATACTCGAAGGTGGGGGCGCAAGCGCTATTTCGAGACTGGCGAGCAGAAGCCGATCATTTCCGGTAAAATGCCGCAAATCCCGACAAACTGCGCCGCGAAAAGACCTTCTGTTTTGATGGGGCGAGCTGTGGACAAGCCCGATCCGCGTCCGAATCCAAGCGAAAGCCCATGCGCCGCTCGAATCTCCAATCCCTCGGGCAAGTTGAATCACTCGCTCGCGAATTGGCGGTGCGGAGGCCTGTAAAATGCCCTGCGAGATTCCGACAATCCACCCGCGGACAACCGCATGCTGCAAATAAAAGGCCCGCATCGGCGAACCGACGCGGGCAATTTCCCCTTGGTGAAGATAGGAATGAGACTTACTACCACCCGGACAGGCTAGAACCTTTCGATATTCTTGTCAGGTCAGGAAAAACCGTAATGTTCCTACTCAACATCAGCAATGAGTCTCATGCGGATAACGCATCATCATAGACCCAAGGTGACGACTACACTGCGGTTTGGGCCACCGCCGCCAGCGTGATAGGGGAGCCCCGGTTCGACGACTTCGGGTTGCCCCTTTCCCCGCCGGGACAGCAGCGCGGACTGACTTCGGCTGCAAATATCGGAAGGAGTTGTGTTTCATAGTCTCTTGTGAAAATCTTTGCTGGCGTGCAAACAGGAGACTTCAACATGTCGATTATCGGTTGGATCATCCTCGGCCTGATCGCCGGCTTCCTGGCTAGCAAAATCGTCAACAATACTGGTCAGGGCATGCTGATGGACATCGTCCTCGGCGTCATCGGCGCAGTGGTCGGCGGCCTTATCTTCAACTTCTTCGGCGCGACCGGTGTTACAGGGCTGAACATTTACAGCCTCATAGTCGCGGTCATCGGCGCTATCGTCGTGCTTTGGCTTTATCATGCTCTGGCAGGGCGCAGCGGCGCATAGCAGACGGAGCGAAGGCACGGGAGCACTTCATTTTCCGTGCCTGGGCAATCTGAATGCGAAGGGCCGCCTCGCATCAAAGGCGAAGCGGCCCTGAAAGCTGTACGGTTTCAGGCGGCATTGGAGCCCGCCTCCTTGTCCAGAACAAGATAATCCAGCGGCAGTTGCGTGGTATACTTGATCTGCTCCATGGCAAATGCCGACGACACGTCACGGATCTCGATCCTGGCGATGAGTCTTTTGTAAAAGGCGTCGTAGGCGGCAATGTCGGGCACCACGACCCGCAAGAGATAGTCCACATCGCCGCTCATGCGATAGAATTCGATGACTTCCGGAAACTCCTGGATGACTTCCGAGAAGCGGCGCAGCCACTCATGGCTGTGCGAATTGGTGCGGATCGACACAAAGACATTGACCCGCGTGTTGACCTTTTCGGGGTCAAGAATGGCCACACGGCGCTTGATGACGCCCTCTTCCTCCAGCTTCTGAATGCGCCGCCAGCACGGGGTCGTCGATAGCCCCACCTTCTTAGCGATGTCGGCCACGGCCAGGGTCGCGTCTTCCTGAAGAAGACGAAGAATTTTGCGGTCAAGGCGATCCATGATGGCTCCAAACGAAAAAATATTCTCGCATCATCGCGATAGAACCCCCTTTTCGCAAGAAAGGAATTCTCCGGCCTGGGCAATTCTAGGCAACGCCTTTGCCCGCTTTACCACGCAGGCGATGGCGGATTTCCGATTTCAGGAAAGGCAGCAAATCGGTTTCAAACCAGGGATTCCTCTTCAGCCAAGCCGAATTACGCCAGGAGGGATGCGGCAAAGGTATGACGCGCGGCGCCGCAGAGGCATCATAGACCGCGCGCCAGTTCATGACGGTCTGGCCAAGGCTAGCGGCGCGCGCGGTGCCGATGTGCCAGGCTTGCGCGTGAAGACCTACAGCGAGCACAAGTTCTATCTGCGGCATCTGTTCGATCAGCGGTTTGCGCCACTGCGGCGCGCATTCGCGGCGCGGCGGCAGGTCGCCACCCTTGGCATCATTGCCGGGAAAGCAGAAACCCATGGGTACGATGGCGAAATTTGCGGGCTCGTAGAATTCGGCTCGATCGACGCCGAGCCAGTCGCGCAGGCGATCACCCGAGGGGTCGTCGAATGGTATGCCGCTGGCATGCACCCGGGTGCCCGGCGCCTGCCCGGCGATGAGAATTCGCGCTGTCGTGGACGCCACCACCACCGGACGAGGTTCATGCGGCAGTGGGCGGCCGCGCGGCGCTTCCACACAGATGCGGCAGGCGCGAATTTGCGCTGTCAATCGATCCAGTTCGAACTCGGGCATGGGCTTATGCGGCAGCACTCGAGCGGCTGGAAAGGCCCCTGTGCCAGCGAATGACATTGCCCATTTCCTCGGGCACCTGAATGCGCGCAGGCTTCATGAAGTCGATCGCGATCAGGCCGGTGATGTCCGCGATGGAAAACTCGTCCCCGGCGGCGAATTCACGGCTGGAAAGCTCGTCATCGAGGATGGCCAAAAACTCGACGGCCTTCACCTTGTTGGCCTCGCCCCATGCTGGAACCTGCGGCACCTCCCACTCCTTCATCGCCGGATGCAGATGGCGGAACGCAGCCGCCACCGCGGCAAACAGGTTGAACTCCATGCGCCGCTGCCACATCTCCACCAGAGCCTTGCCGAGCGCGCCGCGCCCGAACAGCGCCGGCTCCGGATGAAGCTCTTCGAAATAGCGGCAGATCGCGACAGACTCGGTCAGGATCGTGCCGTCGTCCAGCTCAAGAACCGGCAGGCGCTGCAAAGGATTGCGCGACGTGATTGGCGCGCCCTTGTGCTCCAAGCCGGCCATGTCGACCGGCACAAGCGGCACCTCGATGCCCTTTTCAGCCAGAAATACGCGAACCCGGCGCGGATTGGGCGCGCGCCCGCCATCGAACAGCCTCACATCGCTCTCCCTGTGAAACGGATGGACCGCACTGTAACACCGCGTCACGGAGTTCGCAGAAATTCTCGCAGCCAGCGGAAACCGGCGATTTCGCCGCCGTGGTGGTCTTCGGATACTCCGCTGTGCTTGTCGCGCCAATCCCGCGGGCGTTCGAACGTGCCGGACCACATGCCGCGACGGGCTTCCCGCGCCGCCCGTTCGGCGTCGTCATAGCGGCCGTAGGCAACGGCCCAGCCTGCCTCGACAAGCGCGTGGTTGAGTTCGACGCCACCCGCCCTGCAAACCGCCAGGAGCCGGCCGTAGCGGTCGTGCTCGCTTCCCTCGCAGATCACTCGCTGTTTGTCGACGAGTTCGACAAGTACATCCCGCGCCCGGTGGCCACAGGCATAGTCATCGCCGTCGAGCTGGCACAGCTGTGCATATTCCGGAGCATCGATGCCGGCCAGCCGAATTTGCTCGCCGGCCAGCGTGACGGTATCGCCGTCATGAACGACGACTTCGCCCTCGGCCTGATGCACCGTCAGCTGTTCGACGCGAGCCACCACCAATGCAAGCATACCGAGAATGGCGAACGTCAAGCCGATGTCGAATACAAACCGCAAGGGGCGACGGCGCGGCGAAGAAAAACCTCTGGAACGCGGCCGATACCGCGACAATCCAATCATATGGCAAACAGTCTCTTAATCATTCCGGCGTAGCTTGGCTCCTGAACCGGTTGCTCGCATAAGTTGAACACTCTCAATGGCGTTGCTGCGCTCCGACATCGCCGACAAGTTCATTGTGGACCGCACCAAGCGGCGCCGCAACAGCGACGTCGCGCGGGCAGTGCGCAGGACGAGAGACCGCCTGGCGCAACGTCCGGGCGCGCTCGCCTTCGATCGCGAAATGCTGAAGCTGCATGCCCATGCCATGACCAGCAGCGCCACGGCAATTCCCCTGCTTGTTCTGGTGATAGCGGTTGCCGGGCTTTTTGCCGGCATGCGCGGCGACATTCTGGTCTGGGCGCTGCTGACCGTGACCAGCTATGCCGGCCTCGCCTACATAGCGCACCGCGTCGGCACGGCCGATATTTCAAAGCTCGACGCCAACAGCACCAAGCAAAGGCTGCTTTTCTGGCATTTTGTCAGCGGGCTGGGCTGGGTCTATTTCGCCTCCATGGGCTGCGGTGAATGCCGGGTTGACCAGTTCCCGATCATCAAGGCGGTGGTTCTGCTGCTGGCGATGGCCGCCACGGCGCTGATCGCCTCTTCGCTGCGCGGCGCTTTGCTGGTCACCTTCACCTTGCCGGTGGCCGCCTATGCCATGGCCAGCATGCAGGGCTGGACGCCGGTCGAGCTCATCATGATCGGTCTTCTGGCGCTGTCGCTGCCTTTCTTTGACTATGTGGCGACCCACCTCAACCGTTCTTCGGTGATGCTGCTTTCCTTCCGGTCCGAAAAGGATGGGCTGATCGCCGAGCTTGAAACCGCCAAGTCGATGTCGGACGAAGCCCGCCGGCGCGCAGAAGAGGCCAATTTGGCCAAGTCGCGCTTCCTGGCCTCGATGAGCCACGAGCTGCGCACGCCTCTCAACGCCATCCTCGGCTTTTCGGAGGTGATGTCGAGCGAGGTTCTGGGGCCGATGGAAAACCCCACTTACCGCGACTACGCGCGCGATGTGCACGATTCCGGCCAGCATTTGCTCGACCTGATCAACGAGATCCTCGACCTGTCGCGCATAGAAGCCGGCCGCTATCAGCTCCACGAGGAGCCGGTGCAGCTTCTGCACGTGGTGGAGGAGTGCTGCCACCTGATGGAATTGAAGGCGCACAACAAGGACCTTCGTATTGTGCAGCAGTTCGAGCCGGATCTGCCGCGTCTCCATGCCGACGAGCGTGCCGTGCGCCAGATCACGCTGAACCTGCTGTCGAATGCGGTGAAATTCGCCCCGCCTGGAAGCGACATCCTGGTGCGTGTGGGCTGGACGGCCGGCGGCGGACAATATGTGTCGGTCAAGGACAATGGACCAGGCATACCGCCCGAAGAAATCCCGGTGGTTCTTTCGGCTTTCGGCCAGGGCTCCATCGCCATCAAAAGCGCAGAACAGGGTACCGGACTTGGGCTGCCCATAGTGCAAGGGCTGATCGAAATGCACGGAGGCGAATTCCAGCTGCATTCCAAGCTGCGCGAGGGCACGGAAGCTATCGCCATCTTCCCGCTCTCGCGGGTGATGGAAGTGCTGCCTGCCCTGCCGACCAAGAGCGTGGCAATGGGCGGGCGCCGGCGGTAGGCGCCCTTTCATGCTCGGCCGTTCGTGGCCGCCCGCGGGCGCCGTCAGCGTAGCGCGGCAGCCATGCCCGTGCTGCACAGCGCCGCGGCCTTGACGATGCCCGCGGCAAGAGCCGCCCCCACGCCCTCGGCGTGGGCGAGGCCGAGATCAAGCACGGGCCGCATGCCGAGCTTTTCCACCGCCTTGCCAAAAGCGGGCTCGGACGAAAGCTGTGCCACCACGCAGTGCTCCAGCGCGCGCGGGTTCAGCGCCTGCAGGACAGAGGCCGAAGCGACCGCAGGCAGGCCATCCAGGATGACGGGTATCTTCTCCATGCGTGCGGCAATGATTGCACCCGCGATGGCGGCAAATTCACGCCCGCCAACGCGGCGCAGCACCTCCAAAGGGTCTTTGAGATGACTGCCGTGGAAGGCAAGCGCGGCGTCGACCACCTGGGCCTTACGCGCGACCATGGCTGCATCAGCGCCGGAGCCCTGCCCCACCCAGTCCGCGCCCGAGCCGCCGTGAAGCGCCGCCAGCATGGCGGCGGCAACCGTGGAGTTGCCGACGCCCAGATCGCCTATGCACAGAAGGTCGGTTCCCGCGATCGCTTCCATGCCGAAAGCCATGGTTGCCGCGCAGCCCCGTTCGTCGAGCGCGGCCTCCTGGGTGATGTCCTCGGTCGGCAGGTGCAGCGCGAGGTCGAACACCTTCAGCCCGATATCATGCGCCAGGCAGACCTGGTTGATTGCCGCCCCGCCTGCAGCGGTGAGTTCCACCGCGCGCGCCGTTGCTTCCATCGGCCGTGGCGAGACGCCGTGCCGCGCCACGCCATGATTGCCCGCAAAGATGGCCACCAGCGGACGATTGACCGCCGGCGGGCGACCGCTCCATGTGGCGAGCCATGCGGCCAGCTCTTCCAGCCGGCCAAGCGAGCCCGCCGCCTTCTCGGCCCTGGCGAACTGGCCGCGCACGAGCGCGCCGGCTGCCTCATCGCCGGCAGGCAACTGGGCCATCAGGGTGCGGATGTCATCAAAGGGAAGCGCGCTGGTCATGTCGTATTAGCCTGGGCAAATCGTCGTTGCCTGCGGCATAGCCGCCTTGGCTTCGTGGCACAATGCCGAAAGGGCGTGGGGCTTGCATTGGTCGCACGCCTGTCCCATGTGGTGAATACCAACCGGAACGCTCCATGACGGCAATCGAATCGCCCTGCATACTCGTCTGCTCGGTCGACATGAAGACCGGCTACTGCTTTGGCTGCGGGCGCACCCGCGAAGAGATTTCCGGCTGGATCGGCATGACGCCGCAGCGTCGGCGCGAGGTGATGGCGGAGCTTCCGGCAAGGCTGGATACGGTGGAGCGGCGCCCTCGCCGAGAAACCCGCCGCGCCCGCATGGCGCGCGAACGCGACGTGGCGGGCTGACGACATGGCGGGCCGTTGGATCTGGATCTTTCTGGCGGTAATGGCTGCGGGACTGCTCTTCCTCGTGCTCAACGACATGAGCGGCGGCGCTTCGGGCATCTCCAGCGACACGTTCGGGCGCGTTCTTTATCTCGGCATATTCGGTGCTGTGATCGGCGCCGGCATTCTCAATGCCAGGCACCGCTTCGGCGACGTGGCGCGGACGCTTGGCCTTTGGCTGCTGCTGGCGCTGGTTTTGGTGGCCGGCTACCAATACCGCTACGAACTGCAGGACATTGCCAGCCGCGTCACCGCCGGCCTGGTTCCAGGTAGCCCGATGTCGTTCACCGATGCTGACGGACGATCCACCGTGACGCTGGACAAACTGCCGAACGGCCATTTCGAGGCACGGATGACAATCGATGGCGCGCCGATCCGCGTGCTGATCGACACGGGCGCAACCAGCATCGTGCTGACGGCAGCAGATGCCGAGCGCGCCGGCTTCGATCCCTCCGCGCTGAACTACACCATCCCCGTCTCGACCGCCAATGGCAACGCCAACGCCGCCCGCGTGGTGGCCGGCAACATAACGCTGGGTGCGATCACCCGGCGCAACATGCCAGTGCTGGTGGCGGCACCGGGAATGCTGGGCCAAAGCCTGCTTGGCATGGACTTCATAGGTTCGCTGTCGCGCTTCGACATTCGCGGCGACCGCATGATCATGCGCGACTGAGCAGTCAGGCTGCCTGACCGGCGCGCTCCAGTTCGACAGCCGCAAAGGCCCGGTGCAAAACCTCCGGCCCCGCTCCCGGGCGCGTGGCGTCGGTGGAGAGGATTTGACGAAACCGCCGCGCGCCGGGCTGGCCGTGGAACAGCCCCACCATGTGGCGGGTGACATGGGCAAGCCGCCCCCCGCGCTCGATATGGCGTGCGGCATAGGCTGCCATTGCGTCGATCAGCCCCGCGAAATCAAACTCCCGCACAGGCTGGCCAAACAGGGCCGCATCGACCTGCGCAAGTATGCCGGGCGTGTGATAGGCGGCGCGGCCGAGCATGACCCCATCGACGTAATCGAGGTGCTCGCGCGCTTCATCCAATGACTGAACACCGCCATTGATGCCAATGAACTGGCTGCTATTTTTCGCCTTCAGGCGATAGACGCGGCCATAGTCGAGCGGCGGAATATCCCGGTTTTCCTTCGGGCTCAGCCCCTCCAGCCAGGCTTTGCGCGCATGCACCCAGAGTGCGTCGACGCCGGCGGCAAAGACGCGATCAGAAAGTGCGTCGAGCGCCACTTCGGGGTCCTGCTCGTCGACGCCTATGCGGCATTTGACGGTGACCGGAATTTTGACCGCCCGCTTCATGGCGGCCACGCATTCGGCCACCAGTTCGGGCGTCTTCATCAGGCAGGCGCCGAACGTGCCAGACTGCACCCGGTCGGACGGGCAGCCGACATTGAGGTTGATCTCGTCATAGCCGAACGCCTCGCCAATGCGCGCGGCCTCGGCAAGCTTGCGCGGATCCGACCCGCCAAGCTGCAGCGCAACCGGATGCTCTTCCGCCGAGAACGCGAGCAGCCGCTCCCGCGCCCCCTGAATGACGGCATCAGCCACCACCATCTCGGTGTAGAGCAGCGATCGCTGCGTGAGCTGGCGATGGAAAAAGCGGCAGTGCCTATCAGTCCAGTCCATCATCGGTGCGATGGAGAGCCTGAAGACGCTGTAGTTGTCGTGCATGTTTGCGTTTCCGCTCATTTTCCTATGGTCTTTTCACGCGCGTTCAGGGCGCTTCTCCGTGCCGCGTTTTGGCCGTTTGTATGCTGCCCTGCATGCGTGGCATCATCGCTCTACGCAAGAGCAGAAATGGTTCCTCTGGCTATCTAGCGCAAGCTGCCGGCGGATGCGACGGCAAGATCACACGGGGTGGCAACTCTGCTACTCGCAAAGTGACACCAGTTGGCGGCCTACTCCACGACTGGCTCGCCACAGGGTATGTAGAGCAAGTTGATCCACCAGGAGCGATTGACCAGGCCCTTGCTGCCCATGCGCTCGGAAATCGTGTCGACGCCGACGCACCATTCGACCAGACGCGGTGACAGGCCGAATTCTTCGGCGAGATAGGACGCCGCCTCGTCGATGCCCTCGGAGCAGCCGACGGTCTTGCACAGGTCGGCCTGGGTGGCGATGTCGCCAAGCGCTTCGTGGCCGATGGACGTGGTGCGATACCAAAGAAGGATTGCAGCCAGCAGGAGCAGGGCCAGAAAGCCGACGGCGGTCCTCACGAAATTCTTCAAACGAACCTGCCTGTGTTGCCGTGCGATGTTAGCCTACGGTCTAGCCTTCCCCCGCAACCGAGTCAAAAGATGAGCCAGCACTCTGATGGCGGATTGCCCGGTGCGACTTCACCAAACTCCCGACGAGAAAAGGGCCGCGAACGGCCCCCTTCAGGATCGATGCGCCGGCCCTCAGGCGCTGGCAGCAGCCACCGCGCGTTTGGCCATGACAACGACAAGGCTGGCGCGGTACTCGGCGGACGCGTGAATGTCGCTCATCAGGCTGTCCGATGGCACAGTCACGCCCTCGAGCGCGGACGCATCGAATCTATTCGCCAACGCCTCCTCGATTTGCGTGGCGCGGAACACGCCATCATCCCCCGCCCCGGTCACCGCCACCCGCACGCCGTCCGCATCCTTGGCGACGAACACGCCGACGATGGCGTAGCGCGAGGCCGGGTTGCGGAACTTCTGATACGCGGCCTTCGCGGGCGCGGTGAATGTCACCGCGGTGATGATCTCGTCCTCGTTCAGGGCCGTCTCGAACAGCCCCTCGAAGAACTCGTCGGCAGGAATTTCCCGCTGGTTGGTGACCATCGTTGCACCAAGCCCAAGCATCGCCGCCGGATAGTCGGCCGCCGGGTCGTTGTTGGCGATGGAGCCGCCGATGGTGCCCTTGTAGCGCACGGCGGGGTCGCCGATCATGCCGGCAAGCTCGGCCAGCGCCGGGCACACCTTCTTCAACTGCTCGTCATTGGCAACCTGATAGTGCGTCGTCCCTGCCCCGATCGTGACGGTTTCGCCCGAGATCGTGATGCCTTTCAGCTCGGCAACATGACCGAGGTCGACCAGGTCCGACGGGGCAGCCAGCCGTGTCTTCATGGCCGGAATCAGGGTCATGCCGCCAGACATGAACTTGGCATCGCCGTTCTTTATCAGCTTCGCGGCGTCGGCGACGGAGGAAGCCCGATGATAGTTAACCGAATACATGATCGCTCCTCCTCAGTGTCTCGTTGCCGAACGGATCGCCGCCCACACCTTTTGCGGCGTTGCCGGCATGGTCAGCTCGTTGGTGCCAATGGCGTCGGTGATGGCGTTCATGACCGCCGGCGGAGACCCGATGGCGCCCGCCTCGCCGCAGCCCTTGATGCCGAGCGGGTTGCCGGGGCACGGCGTTTCCGTGGTCGAAACCTGGAAGGACGGCAGGTCGCCGGCGCGCGGCATGGTGTAGTCCATGTAGCTCGCCGTCAGCAGCTGCCCGCTGTCGGGATCGTAGTGAGCGCCCTCCAGCAGCGCCTGGCCGACGCCTTGGGCGATGCCGCCATGAACCTGGCCTTCGACAATCATCGGATTGATGATCTTGCCGAAATCGTCGGAAGCAACGAACTGCACGATCTCGGTCGTGCCCGTCTCCGGATCGATCTCGACCTCGCAGATGTAGCAGCCGGCCGGGAAGGTGAAGTTCGTCGGATCGTAGAAGGCGGTCTCCTTCAGCCCTGGCTCCATGCCGCCCGGCAGGTTGTGCGCGGTGTAGGCGGCAAGCGCCACCTGGAACCACGGCACGCTCTTGTCTGTGCCGGCCACCTTGCAGGCGCCGTTCTCGATAACGATGTCGCCCTCATCGGCCTCCATCATATGCGCTGCGATCTTCTTGGCCTTGGCCTCGACCTTGTCGAGCGCCTTGACGATCGCGCTCATGCCGACCGCGCCGGAACGCGATCCATAGGTGCCCATGCCCATCTGCACCTTGTCGGTGTCGCCATGGACAATGGAAACCTGGTCGAGCGGTATGCCGAGGCGGCCTGAAACGAGCTGCGCGAAGGTCGTCTCATGACCCTGCCCGTGGCTGTGCGAGCCGGTCAGAACCTCGATGGTGCCCACCGCATTGACGCGAACCTCGGCCGATTCCCACAGGCCCACGCCCGCACCGAGCGAGCCGACGGCCGCCGAGGGGGCGATGCCGCAGGCCTCGATATAGCAGCTCATGCCTATGCCGCGCAGCTTGCCGCGCCTGGCGGCCTCGGCCTTGCGATCGGCAAAGCCGGCATAGTCCGCCGCCTTCATCGCCGCGTCGAGCGAGGCGCCGTAGTCGCCGGCGTCATAGTTCATGATCACAGGCGTCTGGTGCGGGAAGGAGGTGATGAAGTTCTTGCGGCGCAACTCTGCCGGCGAGAGGCCAAGCTCGCGCGCGGCCGTCTCCATCACTCGCTCAAGCACGTAGGTGGCTTCCGGCCGCCCTGCCCCGCGATAGGCGTCGACGGGTGCGGTGTTAGTGTAGACCGTACGCACATTGGCGTGGATCGCCGGTATGTCGTACTGGCCCGACAAAAGGGTCGCGTAGAGATAGGTCGGAACCGACGAAGAGAAGAGCGACATGTAGGCGCCAAGATTGGCGATGGTGTCGACCTTGAGGCCGGTGATGCGGTTGTCCTTGTCGAAAGCCATCTCCACCATTGAGACGTGGTCGCGGCCATGCGCGTCGGTGAGGAAGCTTTCAGTGCGGTCGGCCACCCATTTCACCGGCACGCCGGTCTTCCTGGAGGCCCAAAGGCAGACGATTTCTTCGGGATAGATGTAGATCTTGGACCCGAAGCCGCCGCCGACATCCGGCGCGATTACCCGCAGCTTGTTTTCGGGAGCGACGTTGTAGAAGGCGCTCATGACCAGGCGGGCGACATGCGGGTTCTGCGAGGTCGTCCAGCAGGTGTAGTGGTCTTCGGCCTTGTTGTAATGGCCCAGTGCGGCCCGTGGCTCCATGGCATTGGGCACGAGGCGGTTGTTGATGATCCTCATGCGGGTGACATGGGCTGCATTGGCTATCGCCGCGTCGGTTGCCTTGGCGTCGCCGATCTCCCAGTCGAAGATCAGATTACCCTCGGCTTCCGGATGCAGCTGCGGGGCGCCCTTCTTCAGCGCCTCCTCCGCCGTGGTGACGGCCTCGAGTTCCTCGTAGGCAACTTCGACGGCCTCGGCGGCGTCGCGGGCCTGGGCCTTGGTTTCGGCCACCACGACCGCCACGGCGTCACCGACATAGCGCACCCTGTCCACCGCCAGCGGCGACCACGCGCCCATCTTCATCGGCGAGCCGTCCTTGGAATGGATCATCCAGCCGCAGATGAGGTTGCCGATGCCGTCCGCCTTGAGTTCCCTGCCCGTCAGGACGCCGATCACGCCCGGCATGGCCCGGGCCGCCTCGACGTCGATGCCCTGTATTTGCGCATGCGCGTGCGGACTGCGCACGAAGACCGCGTGCTTCATGCCGGGAACCACCATGTCGTCGACATAGCGCCCGGCGCCGGTGATGAATCTCTTGTCTTCCTTGCGCGTCACGCGCGCGCCAATTCCTTCAATGCCCATCAAAGTTCTCCTCCGGAACCTTAAAGAAGCGAAACGCGAAAAGTGAACAACGAACCGTCAGCGCGCTCCGCTCGCTCACCGCCTGGCTTACGCCGCCTCATTCGCCTTTGCAGTGTTGCCCCTGTTCTGCGCCATGGCCTTCGAAGCCGCCAGCACGGCCTTGACGATGTTATGGTAGCCGGTGCAACGGCAGATATTGCCTTCCAGCTCGGTCCGCACGGTCGCCTCGTCCAGATCGTCCGGGTGACGGTTGATGATGTCCACCGCCGCCATGATCATGCCCGGCGTGCAGAAGCCGCATTGCAAGCCGTGATGCTCGCGGAAAGCCGCCTGTACGGGGTGCAGGTCCGCGCCGTCGGCCAGGCCTTCAATAGTGACCACCGTGGAGCCCGATGCCTGCACGGCGAGCATGGTGCACGACTTGACGGCCATTCCGTCGACATGCACGACGCAGGCGCCGCATTGCGATGTGTCGCAGCCGACATGGGTTCCGGTGAGCCCGAGATGCTCGCGCAGAAACTGAACCAGCAAGGTTCGGTCTTCGACCACGCCGCTTACGCGCCGGCCGTTCACAACCAACGATACTTCCGACATGTATCCTCCCTTGGTGCCCTAACCGCCCAGTCCGACCCGGGCCGCGGCGGCAATGTTCAAACGCCGCAAGACGCAGCATAAGTACATTTCGTATTGCCCACAAATCGAGAATGCAGCCCGCACAAGAGAGGGCATATTGTACTTTCGGATACGACCGTCGCCGACACCCATTGCCAAAGCGGTTTCTTGTGGCAACAATGCCCGCCAAGTACGCCGACGATGTGTTGGGGGCACATCCAGGCTGGCTGGGGGAGGAGTTGCGCTGGTCTGTTCACGGACAAGCTATGCCTGCGGGGTGTCGACCCTGACCTCTGATGATCCCGACGCGGACGAATTCGCCCGCGCCATTGCCGATGAGGCAGCAGCAATTGACGCCGGTTTTGCGCTGGTCTTCTTCTCCCAATCCCTGCTGGACGCCCATTTGCTCGCAGCAGCCCTGAGGCTGCATGCGCCAAGTCTCGCCCATGCCGGCTGCTCGACCGCGGGCGAAATCACGCCCGACGGGCTGACGACCAGCCGAGCCTTGGCAATCTTGTTTCCGCAGCGGTCGTTTACAGTCGCCAGCGCAGTCGTGCGTGAACTCTCCTCCTCGGGGATAGACTATGTGGCGGCCGAGGTGGAACAGCTGCGCCGCACGCTGTACGGACTGACGGGTGCCCGCTCGGGCAACGTGTTCGCGCTCTGCCTGATCGACGGGCTTTCCTACGCCGAGGAGGCGGTGACTTCGGCCCTGCATTGGGGCCTGGACGACATCCCGCTGATCGGCGGCTCGGCCGGTGACGATCTGAAGTTCGAGACCACGACACTGATCCACGACGGCCAGGTCGACAGCGACTGCGCCATCGTCATCCTCGTGGCCACCGACGTCCCGTTCCATGTTTTCAAGACGGAGAACTTCGTGCCTACCGGCGACAAACTGGTGGTGACCGCTTCCGACCCGGAGCGGCGGATCGTCCATGAGTTCAACGCATGCGTGGCGGCCGAAGAATTCGCGGCAGCAGTGGGCATCGAACACCACGCGATGACGCCGCAGAGCTTTGCCTCGCATCCAGTGGTGGTGAAGGTGGGCGGCGAATATTATTGCCGCTCGATCCAGAAGATGAACGGCGACGGTTCGCTGTCGTTCTACTGCGCCATCGACGATGGCGTCGTGCTTTCCATCGCCAAGCCCACCGGCATGGTCGAATCCACCCGCGACGCGCTCATGAATGTGCGGGAAAGATTAGGCGGGATAGACATGATTTTGGGCTTTGATTGCGTTTTGCGACGCCTCGACGCGCGCAACCGACAGGTCTTCCGCGATATTTCGGAACTATATCGCGCCAATCGGGTGATCGGTTTTGGAACCTATGGCGAGCAATATCGTTCCATGCATCTCAACCAGACCTTCACCGGTATCGCCTTCGGCCAGCGAGAGGCGGCCGAATAGAGGCAGGTGAAAATGCCCATGCGGGATGTCCATGACATCGAGAAGCTGAAGAAGATCAACCAGGCGCTGATTTCGCGCGTGGAACGATCGATGGATCAGCAGGGCAATGCTTTTTCACTGTTCCAGACAGCGATCAATCTGGAGAGCCGGGTGCGCCGCCGCACCGAGGAACTGCGCGCCACGCTGCGCCGGCTCGAAGTGTCCAATATCGACCTGGTTGCAGCCAAGGAAAGCGCCGAGCGCGCCAACGTGTCCAAGACACGTTTCCTGGCCGCGGCCAGCCATGACATTCTCCAGCCGCTCAATGCCGCCCACCTCACCGTTTCGGCGCTCGCCGAGATCCAGACCACCGAGGAGGGCCGCAAGCTGGTGAGGCAGGTCGAGCGTTCCCTGGAGACGATGGAGGACCTGCTCCATACGCTGCTCGACATTTCCAAGCTGGACGCCGGCGTGGTGGAGACCAACATCACCGACGTCCCGCTCGGACCGCTGTTTTCCTCGCTCAAGTCCGACTTTCAGCCGCTGGCCGCGCAGAAGGGACTGAAGGTCAAGTTCCGGTCGACCAATGCAGTGGTGCGTTCGGATCGCACCTTGCTGCGGCGCATCCTGCAAAACATCGTCTCAAATGCCATCCGCTACACCCGCAAGGGCGGTGTGCTGGTCGGCGCGCGACACAGGGGCGACGCGATCCGGATCGACGTGGCGGATACCGGTTGCGGCATCGCGGAAGACCAGCGCGAAGCCATTTTCGAGGAGTTCCATCGTTGCTCCGCAGCCTCCGGCTCCGACGTTTCAAGCGGCGGCCTGGGGCTTGGGCTCTCCATCGTGCGGCGCATGACGACTGCGCTGGATCACCCGATCACGCTTTCCTCCGTCGTAGGGCGCGGCACTGTATTCCACCTGGAGCTGCCGGTTGCCGCGACCGTATTCCAGGCGACGAATATCGTCGCGACCGACACGGAGCGGCCGCGCGGCTACGGCCTTTTCGGCACCAAGGTGCTGCTGGTGGAGGACGAACCGGACGTTCTGAATGCGATGACCACCTTGCTCGAACGCTGGCAATGCACGGTTCGCGCCGCCACCTCCACAGCCGAGGCGCTTCGGGCGCTCGGGGATACGGCCTGGGTTCCTGACGTCGTCATCGCCGACCAGCACCTGGACGGCGGCGATCTGGGCAGCGTCACCATCGCAGCCGTGCGGCACCATCTGTCTAGCGAGGTCCCTGCCCTGATCATCACCGGCGACACGTCGGAATCCGTCACGCAAACGGCGCGCGCGGCCGGCGTGGAGCTGATGCGCAAGCCGCTGAAGCCGGCGCAGCTCAGGGCACTGCTGGCGCATCTGTTGGCTTAGCGCGGAACGGCCGGTGCCGGTCGCCCGTTCAGGTCTTCACGTGTCGTTTTGCCGAGGGGTAGCCGCCTGGAAACCCGACTGCTCGCGGAAGAGATCGACATTCTCGAGCTTCGAAACCTCAATGACCGCTTGCGTGCGGGAATAGACGTTGAGCTTGCGCAGGATTTCCGAGACATGCGCCTTCACCGTCGTTTCGCCGACCTGCAGCTCGAAGGCGATCTGCTTGTTGAGCAGCCCCTGGCGTAGCATCTGCAGCACGCGCAGCTGCTGCGGCGTGAGCTTGGCGAGGCGGCGCACCATTTCCGCACGATCGGCACTCTCGGGGTCTAGCGCCTCTGGCTTGTAGTTTTCCGGAACGTGGACCGCACCGTCCATCACCGAGCGTATTGCGTTGGCGAGATCGCTCTTGCGAACCGACTTGGGAATGAAACCCGCCGCGCCATAGGACAGGGCTTCGGAAATGATCTTCTGCTCATCGTGGCCTGATACGACCACAACCGGCAGACGCGGATGGTGGATGCGTAGCTGGAGAAGCCCCTCGAAACCATGGACATCGGGCATGCCGAGATCGAGCAAAGCCAGGTCGAAGGGTTTCGGCCCCGCCAGTATTTCGAGCGCTTCGGAGAGAGAACGCGCCTCCACCGTATCGACATCGGGATAGGCCATTCGCACGGCACTGTGCAGCGCTTCGCGAAACAGCGGATGGTCGTCGATGATAAGGAACCGGGCCTTCTCGTTGGCAGCGCTCATGGCCAACACTCCTTGATGCGATTGCGGGAATCAAGGCGCGCGTGCCAGTTTCGCCTGCCGGAGGCTGTTCTCAGTTCCTCGATTCACAGCCTATTAGTATCCGAGGGTTCATGGAACGATTATTGCCAATTAGTACACCGGCGGCCGCCACTGCCTAGCCGCCAGTTGTGGATGCAGCCGCCTTGCTGCGGCGCTCATACAGCATGACCAGGGTTTCCGCGGTCAGCGCCGGCCGCTCCTCGCCCTCGATCTCGACCACATTGCTGGCCTTCATGAGATATTGGCCGGGTCCGCGATCCTCGATGGACACCAGCGTCGAGCGCAAGCGGATGCGCGCGCCGACCCGAACCGGTGCGATGAAACGCACGCTGTCCAGACCATAATTGAACGCAGCCTGGGTGTTTTCGGGAACCGCCCCAATCTCCTGCCCGAGCGCCGCTATTATCGATAGGGTCAGATATCCGTGCGCGATTGTGCAGCGAAAGGGGCTGCGCCGTCTGGCGCGCTCGGGGTCGACGTGGATCCACTGATGATCGCCGGTGCATTCGGCAAACTGGTTTATACGCGTCTGATCGACCGTAACCCATCCCGACACGCCCAGTTCCTGGCCTGCCATCTGCTTGAGCTCCGCAAACGTCGGGGCGGGCTTTGACATGAACCTCTCCGCAAATGCACACCGCGAATTCTGTTCCCCGGGCGGTGTTCATTCCGACTGTCACGAACAAAGCAGCTTTGTCAATTTGGATCAGGGCTGGGACATGACATGGATCGACTTATACTTACTTGCCCAATGCAATGGTGTGACCAGCACAAGTCAGCCTGCAAAAAAGAGCAGTTCCGCAACATGGAGCGCCAGCCCCGCCATACCGCCGATCAGCATGCCGTTGAACCGGATATATTGCAGGTCGCGGCCGATATTCATTTCCATCAGGCGGGTCAGCTGGGCGAGGTCCCAGCGCTTGACCTGGTCGGCGATGAAGCCGGAGACGCTGCTCTTCTGGCTTTCGACGAAAGCGGCGAGAGCCACCACGAAACCCTCGTTCATGTCGGCGCGGATCGCCTCGTCGCGCGCGAGATTGCGGCCGACCTCCACAAACATGCCGGCAAGATGCGCGCGGATCTTCGAATCGGGCGCGGCTGCGTCCTGCTCGATCAGGCTGCGCAGGCTTTCCCAGACGTCGCCCGCAATTGCCCTCAGCTCCGGTCGCGCGAGAAAATCGCGCTTCATGGCCTCGGCGCGGCGGGCATATGCCTTGGAGGTGCGCAGATCATAGATGAATTTGTGAACGAAGCGGTCGAACTCGTGCCGCATCGGGTGGTCCGGGTCGTTGCGCACCTCCTCCAGCAGCGAACCCGCGGAAGCGACGATTTTCTTGAGCAGGTACGCGTCGGCACGGAACAGGTTGAACAGCGACGGCAGTTCCTTGCGGATCTTCTCGCGCATGGCCGCTAACGCTTCCTCATCCGACAGGAAGCGGCCGATGATCGTGGTGAACTGGTCCAAAAGCTTCTGGTGGCGGCGGTCCTCGCTGAAGGCCGAGAGCAGTTCAGAGGCCAGCGGCGCCACCTTCACCCTGTCGAGCTGCTCGACCATCCGGTCGGCGACGAAGCTGCGCAGCCCTGAGCGGTCGATCGCCGCAAGTGTTTGCGGCACCAGCCGCGCAACGAAGCGCGACAATGCCTCGGCGCGTTGCGCATCGGACAGCCAGTCGGCGACGAGCGCGGCAAAATCGACCTCGTTCAATTTCTCCCGTACCGGCCCGGGCGCCAGGAAATTGACCTCGATGAAGCGGCCGAGATTCTCGGCGATGCGGTTCTGATTGGCGGGAATGATGGCGGTGTGGGGAATGGGCAGCCCGAGCGGGCGCTTGAAGAGGGCCACCACGGCATACCAGTCGGCCAGGCCGCCGATAGTCGCAGCTTCCGCGAAGGCGGCCACGAAACCGAGCCATGGATAGCGTGGCTGGAAAATCTTGGCGGTAGCGAACACCACGACGCAGAGGCAAAGCGCGCCAGTGGCAATTGCCCTGGTGCGCCGAAGGGCTGCAAGCTTTGCAGCGTCGTCGCGGAAACCGGTAGCGGTCGTCGTCTCGTTCGGTGGCATGGCAATTCCGGTGGCGAACGATGCGAGACTACCGATCAGCGTCGAGCGGCGCCACCCGCCCAGCGAGAAAGAGCGCCTATCGCCTCGCTTGCGCCGGTTGCGCAGCACGCATTGACACCACTGCGGGCGGCATGGCGCCGCCGCGCCCGCCCTTAGCTTTTCCGAAAGGGTCGGGAGTCTCCGGGAAAACGGGCGCCGGCGGATCGAGTTCGATGACACCGACGGTTTCGCCCGCATCGAACGACAGGGACGCATTGAACTTGCGCGCCAGCGCCTTCATCGCCTCGTTCTGCGGGTGGGTGGTCACCAGCAGCCGCGTGTAGCCCAGCCAGCGCGCATTGGCGATCAGCCGCTCGAACAGGCTGCCACCGATACCCCGGTGCTGGAGCTGCTGCTCGACGCTGAAGGCGATCTCGCCGGTAGGCTCGGCAATCTCGGGCCGTTCGTGCAGTTCGGCAGCGCCGAGCACACGGTCGCCCTCGACATAGCCGATGACCGTCGTGCCTTTGGCAAAGCAGCGGTCGGCATAGGCGCGAACGAAATTGTCGTCGGCAAAGCCGTTGAAGCGGTCGCGCCGGCTTTCGGCGTCGAGCCTCAGCAGATGATCACGAAAGCGCCGGAGGTCCGAAGGCCTTAGCTGCCGAATGATGCCCGTGAGCGGGGCGGCGTTGGATGCAGACTTCTGCATGTCGTACTCCTCGAGGGCTCCTCCCGCGAGTCTACGACTCTTGACGCCGCGAATATTGTGCACTGCAGCACGAATTGCAACCCCGCTATTACGTAAAGGTCAAAGTGCCGCGCGTGCGGCCGCCCAAAAATGGCCCGTCCCAGCTACTGGACAGGCCCCCTGCCGATAGCCCCCGATAACTTGACAACGTGCAGAAAGTATCGTCGTTACCGATCTGGAATTATTCCAGGGCCCACGCCATATTCGGTTTGGCGAAGCGGCCCGTGAACATATTGCCTGTTCTGCCCGGGCCAATTGCGGCCGCATTTTGCCCCCATGCCCGGCCAGCATCAGCGAAGGAACGATCATGCGGCTTACGCGCCAGACCAATTATGCAATACGGATCCTGATGTATTGCGCGGCCAATAAGGACCGGCTCAGCAGGATTCCCGAAATCGCCCAGGCATATTCGGTCTCGGAACTGTTCCTGTTCAAGATCCTCCAGCCGCTGGTCCAGCATGGCCTGGTCGAAACCGTGCGCGGACGCCATGGCGGTGTGCGACTTGGCCGCGACGCCGATAAGATCACCCTGTTCGATGTCGTGCGGGTGACGGAAGAAAGTTTCGCCATGGCAGAGTGCTTCGAGAGCGACGCCGCAGAATGCCCGCTCATCGACAGCTGCGGCCTGAACTCGGCGCTGCGCGAAGCTCTGAACGCCTTCTTCGACGTTCTTTCCCGCCACACTATCGACGACCTGGTCAAGGCGCGGCCGAATGTGCGCTCGCTGCTGGGCATCGACCAGCTCGAGGACCGCCGGGCGCCGGCGGCGTAACGGATACCGCCTCCAGAAGCGCAAGGCCGCAGCTCCTTCGAGCGCGGCCTTTTTTGTTTGGCAACGCTGGCGGCCTAAACCGACACCGATTGGGGGAGGACAAAGGGCGTATCACCCGCGGGCAGCGCACCGACCTTCAGGCAGCACTCGAACACTTCCGAAATCAGATCGTCGCTGAGCACCTCACTCGGCGTGCCCGCCGCCGCCAACCGCCCCCGATGCATGACGAAGATGCGGTCGGCATACATCGCAGTCAGGTTAAGGTCGTGCAGGATCGCCACCACGCCCCCGCCGCGCCGGGCAAAGTCGCGGGCAATGTCCATGATGATCAGCTGGTGCTTGATGTCGAGGCTGGAGACCGGCTCGTCGAGGAACAGGTAACGCGGCTTGCCGTCCAGCACGGGCGCCCAGACCTGGCACAGCACGCGCGCAAGCTGCACGCGCTGCTGTTCGCCGCCTGAGAGTTCCTGATAGAAGCGGCCGGCAAAACCGTCGAGATCCACCCGCGCCAAGGCACGCTCCGGCAGATTGCGTTCCTCGCCGGCCAGCGCGCCGGAACGGCCGCTCATCAGGCCGAGACTGACGACTTCATGCACCGTGAAAGGAAAGGACAGCGCCGTCGCCTGCGGCAGCACGGCGCGCATCGACGCTGTCTCCCATGGTTTTAGGCCCGCCATGTCGCGGTTGTTGATCTCGATCTTGCCCGAATATGGGAGATCGCCGGAAAGCGCCTTCAGGAAGGTCGTTTTTCCGGACCCGTTGGGCCCGACGATCGCCGCGAGCTCGCCCGCGCGCACTTCGAAATCGACATCGGAGATGATGCGCCTGGAGCCGATGGAGACGGAAATATTTCGGGCTTCGATCATGGCTGCACTCAGAGGTCCAGAAGCCCGCGCTTGCGGAGCAGGATCCACAGGAAGAACGGTCCGCCGACGGCTGCCGTGATGATGCCTATGGGCAGTTCGGCCGGCGCCACGACGGTGCGGCTGATCGCATCCGCAAGCAGCAGCATGGAGGCGCCGAGCAGCGCCGAAGCCGGCAGCAGGTACCGATTGTCCGGGCCGATCAGCAGGCGCAGCAGATGCGGCACGACGATGCCGACAAAGCCGATTCCGCCACTGACAGCGACGGACGCGCCGGTGGCCGCCGCGACCGAGAAGATGGCGACATTCTTGAACCGCTGCACGGGGATGCCGAGGTGATGCGCCGCCGCCTCCCCCAGCGCCAGCGCGTTCAGGCCCCGCGCCATGAAGGGAGACGCGATCAGCGCCAGCGCGATGATCGGCCCGGCCGCCGCGATCTTGGTCCAGGTGGCGCCGGCGAGCGAGCCGAGCCCCCAGAACGTCAGGTCGCGCAGCTGCCGGTCATCGGCGAGATAGACGAGGATGCCGGAGAAAGCACCAGCCATGGCGCCGAGTGCAATGCCGGCCAGAAGCATGGTGGCGATGGAGGTCTGTCCGCGCCGCGTGGCGACACGATAGAGGGTCAGCGTGGTGGCAAGACCACCGGCGAAAGCGGCGAGCGGAAGTGTGTAGATGCCCAAGATCGCCAGCAGCGGGCCGAGCACGGTGCCGCCCAGCACGATCACCACGATAGCGCCGAGCCCGGCGCCCGCGGACACGCCGACCAGGCCGGGATCGGCCAGCGGATTGCGGAACAGCCCCTGCATGACCGCGCCCGAAACGGCGAGCGCCGAGCCGATGAGCACGCCGAGCACCACGCGCGGCAGGCGGATGTCATAGATGATGATGCGGTCGCGCTCGGACAGTGCCGAGCCGTCCGACATCGACGGAAACAGCCAGTCGCGCACCACCGCCAGCGCCGAGGCGCCGGACGCTCCGGAAGCCAGGCTCATCAGCACGGTCACGCCGAGCAGAACCGCCAAGAGCACAATCGCAAATTTCGCGCGCGCCGAGCGGTCGCCCGCCGACGCGCGCCTTTCCATGTTGCCGACGCTGCCGGCCACGCTGTCAACCACGGTACGCTCAGCCCTTGATCTGGTCGCCATAGAGCGCGGTCGCGAGATCGCGGATGGCGCTTGCCGTGCGCGGACCAAAACCCAGCAGGTAGCTGCCATCCATGCGGATGAGTTTCTTCGTCTTGCCCGCCGGCGTAGCGGCAAGAGCCGGGTTGGAGAAGACATCGGCATCCGCCGTTGCGGGCGCGCCCGGGGTGTCCATCATCAGGATCACGTCCGGCCTGGCGGTCAGTGCCGCCTCGTCGGTCAGTTGCTTGTAGCCATTCACCCCGTCCATCGCATTGACGCCTCCGGCCAGCTTGATGATGCCATTGGCGGCCGTGTGATCGCCGGCAGCGAGGATCTTGCCGCCCTCCATGCTGAGGATGAACAGCACGCGCTTGCGCTCGGCGATCTTGGCGGTCAGCTCCTCGGCTGCCTTCAGATCGGCGTCGATCGACCTGGCCAGCGCGGCGGCCTTCTCGTCCACGCCGAGCGCGTGGCCGACGATCCGGACCTTGTCGAGAATGCCCTGATGATCGAAGGTCTCGGGCACTTCGATGTAGGTCACGCTCGCCTTCTTGAGCACGTCGATGGCCTCCTTCGGCCCGCTGCCCGCGAGCGCCAGGATGCCGGACGGATTGACCGACAGCACGCCCTCGGGCGACAGCGCACGCATATAGCCGACATCGGGCAGTTTTAGCGCGCTTTCCGGGTAGGTGCTGGTCGAGTCGCGGGCAACCAGCTTGCCCTCCTCGCCCAGCGCATAGACGATCTCGGTGATCGAGCCGCCTACGGCCGCGAGGCGGGAGGCATCCGGAAACGCGGCCGCGCCCTCCTCGGCCTGCGCCACGCCAAGTGAACCGAGTGCCAGCGCCACGCCAATTGCGGCGGCCCGCACGGAACGGCTGAATGTCGACATGCTCTTCATCCTTATGCGGCCGCTGCCGCCGTCGCACGTGGCAGGCTCTCGGCGATTTCGCGCCATTCGACACGCTCGTCATGACCTTCCTTGCGCTTGCCGAAGAACTGGATGACCAGCTCGCCCTTGGCGTCATAGGCCTCCAGCGAGGTGACATGGCCGTCCGTTGTCGGTTTGCGCACCACCCAGAGTTCCTGGACGTGGTCGGTCCGGAAATGCAGGTGGAAGGTCTCGTCGAAGATGTTGATCCAAGGCCCCATCGGCTTGACGTTCTGGATCGGTCCCGAATGGATCTGGATGCAGCCGTCATTGCCGACGAAGCACATGATTGGCACCTGCGTTTCGACCGACTTGTGCAGCATGGTCGTCAGCGCATCGTTTTCGACCCGCCAGGCATAGTCGTCGCCGACCATGTGCAGCGCCTGTTGGCGGCCGAGCTTCAGGGTACGCAGCATGCCAAAGAACTGGTGCGTGTCGGTGAGCTTGCTCCAGCGGTCGCGCAGCTCTTCCACGGTCGTGGTCGTTTCAACGACGGGAGCCTCGGCAACATCGGTGGCCTCGATTTCGAGGGTGGCACTCTGGTCCTCCGAGCGGAGTTTTTCCAACAGCTGCTCATACGCCTCGACATTTGAGGACGGGCGCAGATGCACCTTGTGCACGGCAGCCCCCGTCTTGTCGAAGAACTGGAAGCTGCGGCGCACACCGTCGCCGTCGCGCTTTTCGACCGCAAAGCCGAAGGCCCAGCGCTTGGGAAAGATGCGCAGGTCGATGTTCTCGCCCAGCGCCATCGTCGTCTGGTCGCCGGTGACGACCTTGTCGTAGACGCCGATCTTCTCGTGCACGGCGCTTTCGTTGCGAGTGAGCGCCATCACTTCGCCCACGGCCTCCAGGCCGGTCAGCAGATCGTTGACGCACGGCTCGAGGCGCACGACGCCCTCGCCGATATAGGCCGCCACCAGTTCGGCCTCGGAGACGCCGAGCTGGCTGGCGAGATCGCGCTCGCGCATCTTCGGATTTTCGGCTCTCGCCAGACGGATTTCGTGCGGCGCGGGCTTTACGCGAGCATCCATGATTCAGACCCCCTATGCGGAATTACTTGTTGAGAATGAGCTTGCCCTGACGGGTGATTTTCAAGCGGTAGAGCGAACCGCGATGATCGATGCCGATCTCGTGCTCGCCGGCAAACAGCGCGGCGCTCGACACCGTGCGCATGGACATGAGCGACGATGCCGTCCGCCGCGCCGTTTCCGCGGCGGTTTTTTCCGGACGATGGTGGGAAGCATCCTGGTCGTGGCTGCTCATGGCGTCGGCCCTCTCGTCTGCCGTATGTCTGCGCCGATTTCGTTGTCCAACGAACTGTGAGTGGATCGCGAAATCAATCTTGACTCAATTAATCATGTTATCTAGTCAACTGCATTACCGGAGTAAACGAGTCAAGTTTTAAATCACTCCGGCGCAAACGAAAAATGCCAGCCAGCCTCCAGGCCAGCCCGCATCAGCAGACACTGGAGAATTGTGGGTATGGGGCTTGTGGCTCGGGATATTTTGGTTCTGTCGGGGCTCGACGGAGAAGTGAGATTGAGGCCGGGCATCGCGCGCTCGGCGGCCCTGATGGCGGGCGTGGCGGCGATCGCACTGGGCGTGGTTTCGGCATCCGCACAGGAGGCAGATAGCACGGCGGCAGCACAGGAGACGGCTGAGAAGGTCGAACAGAAAAAGAGCGGCGACGGCGCCACGCTGCTCGACAAGATCACGGTCGTCAGCCGCACCGACGAAAGCGCGATCGACACCATGGCATCCGTCAGCCATGTCGGTCAGGAGCAGCTTGAGCGCCGCATGGCGACGTCTCAGCAGGGCGTCCTGTTCGGCCTGCCCAACGTGGCCGTCCAGACGGACGCCAGCCGTACGGCTTCCAGCGTCAACATTCGAGGCCTGCAGGACTTTGGTCGCGTTCAGGTGATCATCGACGGCGCGCGACAGGATTTTCAGCGCTCAGGCCATGGCACGCAGTCGAAGTTCTGGCTCGATCCCGAACTGGTCAAGCAGGTCGACGTCATCCGCGGCCCGGTGGCCAACACCTACGGCTCTGGCGCAATCGGCGGCGTGGTCTTCTATGAGACCAAGGATGCCGAGGATTTCCTCCGTCCCGGCGAAAGCTGGGCTGCTTCGGCCACCGGCATGTACGAGACCAACGGTCACGGCTGGACCACCAGCGCCACCGGCGCTTATCGCTTCAATGACGCGTTCGACGTGCTCGGCAACATCGTCTATCGCGACTACGGCGACTACAAGGATGGCGGCGGCGATACCGTTCCCGGCACCAGCTTCGACGTGTTGAGCGGCATGCTCAAGAGCAGCATCCGTCCGACGGAAAACAGCGAACTCAAGCTTGGCTGGGTCGGCGCCAACGACAGCTGGAACGAGGTCAGCGGCGGCTCCCCGGTCTCCGATCTCGACCTGAAGCAGAACACGTTCACCGGCCGTTACAACATCACGGACGAGGACCAGAGCTGGCTCGACCTCCACATCAACGCCTCCTACAACAAGACCAGGCTGGACAGGACCTACGTCAAGCCCCTCAGCAACGGCCAGTTCGACCCCGGGACAGGCCTGCCGACCATCATTCCGGCGGGCTCGCAGACGAACTACGATCTCGGCACCTGGAGCTTCGACATCTGGAACACGTCCCGCTTCGAAACGGGCGCGCTTCAGCATGAGATGACCTATGGAGGCGACTGGGTCAGCGACGGCGTGGTCACACGGGACCCCAGCGGCAGCATGGACAGCTACACGCCCTCGGGCAAGCGGCGGGTCAGCGGCGCCTATGTCCAGGACAAGATAAGCTGGGAATGGCTCGAGGTGCTCGCCGGGCTACGGTATGACAGCTATGGCCTCGACAGCGATGCTGCGAACAATTCCGGCAATCGCCTTTCGCCACGCATCACCGTGGGCGTTTCGCCATTCCAGACGGCGGCGCTGGAAGGGCTGCAGCTCTACGGCACCTACGCCGAAGGCTACCGCTCGCCGTCCATCACGGAAACGCTGATGAACGGCATGCACCCCACCGGGGCGACATTCCCGTTCCTGCCCAATCCCGACCTCACGCCGGAAACGGGCAAGACCTGGGAAGTCGGCGCCAACTATCGCGCGGACGGCGTGATCCAGCCTGACGATGCGCTCCGCATCAAGGCGGCCTATTTCAACAACGATATCGCCGACTACATCGGCAGCACCACGATCTCGGCCTTTGCCGATACGACCGGGCTCTGCCCCGTTCGGTGGGACCTGCTGATGAACCCGAATGTGACCTACGCACCGATCTGCTCGCAGTACCAGAACTACGCCAATGCGAAGATCAGGGGTTTCGAGTTGGAAGGGGTCTACGACGCGGCGTGGGGTTTCGTCGGGCTGTCGGCATCCACCCTCAATGGCTACACCGTGTCCTACGCCGGCATTCGCGAGGACCTGTCCACCATCCCCTCCTCGCAGGTCACCGGGCAGCTCGGCTTCCGCTTTCTGGAAGACAGGCTCCTGATCGGCGGCGAGGTGCAGTACAGCGGCGCGCCGAAGGGCAACAAGGTCGCCGACGACTACACGCTGGTCAACGCTTTCGCCACCTACAAGGCGACGGACAACCTCAACGTGAACTTCCGCGTCGACAACATTTTCGACGTGAAATATGTCAACCCGCTCAACACCAGCACCACCACCGTGCTCTATGAGCCCGGTGTGACGCTCAAGCTGGCTGCGACCATGCGATTCGGAGGCTGAACGATGCTCAGGGCGGCAACATTGCTCGGCAGCGTGCTGATGTTGCCGTCCGCGGCGGCATGCCTGCGCGACGTTAAGACCACTACAAGAACCGGCATTGTTTTCGGCATGTAGGGGCATGAGGTTGGAATTGGGACTGGAGCCTGCATTCGCGCAAGACATGACGACCTGGCCTCCGGCCGGGTTTCAGGCGCTGCCTCACGGCTCGGGCGAGCCCGGCTTCATTCTCCCCTGGGGTGCGGTGAGGCCGGGCAGCCGCGAAATTCCGGAAAAGCGATACGAATTGATCGGGGACTCTGCGCTCGACAGCAGTCCCACGGAGCCGCTCGACATTGCCCGCACAGGACCAAAAGCGCGGCGAAGCAGATGGTCCGGCGCAACGATCGTAGCGTCGGTCGCCTTCCACGCAGCAGTGGCGCTGTGTTTCGTGGCCATCAAAGAAAATGGCGTTCTGATCGCCGGCGCTGACGATGCCGGAATTGCCATGTTCGGCAACGCGGCCGAAAACCTGCAGGCAGCGGGCGACAGCGCCGACGATGGCATGCCCGTGACGAATGTCACGCTGGTGACGGTGTCCGACCCCAGCCCAGAGCGAAAGGCGGAAACGCAGGCTGTGGCCGAGGCCCCTCCACCCCGGCCGGCGGACGCGACGGCAGTGGAGACGGCGGTCAACGAGATGCCGGCGCCAATCGAAAAGGCGACGGAGCAGCCGAAACCACAAACGGCCGAGCCCGACATTTCCAGAGCTGCGGCAGAAGAAACACTGCCTGCAGAGCCTGCGCCGCCGATCCTCGCTGCGGAGGCCAAGCCGGTGGAACAGGCGGAGGTGCTACAGCTATCGGCTGTCACCCCGCTCGAACCCGCCGAAAAGCCAGAAGAGGTTAACCCCTTGCCGGAGCCCAAGCCTGAGCCGCGGGCAAGACCGGCCGAGGCGAAGAAGGCTGAGCCGCAAAAGGCGGCCGCGGCTGGTCCCCAAAAGCGCGCCGAGAAGCCCGCGGAAAAACCCGCGCCTGCGAAGTCGCAACGGAGTTCGGGCTCCGGTGGCAACGCCGCCCTTGATGCGCGGCGAGGCAAGGTGGACGGCCAGAAGAACGGCAGCGACGGAATTGCCAGCAAGGGCGGCACCAGCGGCGTGGGCAACGCGGCCGTCTCGAATTATCCCGGCAAGATCGTTGCCAAGTTGCGCCGAGCGCTTCGCTATCCCGCCCAAGCACGGCTACAGGGCGTGCACGGCGAAACCAGGGTCAGCTTCGTCGTGGCCGCCGACGGCAGTGTCAGTTCGATTCGCATGGTTGGCAGTTCCGGTTCGGCCGCGCTCGACGAAGCCGCGCTGGATGCAGTGCGGCGCGCTGCCCCCTTCCCGCCCATTCCTGACGCGGCCGAGCGATCGAGCTGGAACTTCACCGTACCGCTCGCCTTCAACCGCACCAGGTGAGCCAACTTCCACGACCTGAACTCAGGCCAGTTTGAAAGGATAGATGCATGTACATCGCCATGAACCGCTTCAAGGTGCAGAAGGGCTCGGAGGAGACCTTTGAAGACCTCTGGAGGAACCGCGACTCGAAGCTTTCGGAAATGAAAGGCTTTCGCGAATTCCAGCTCCTGCGCGGCCCCGTCAACGAGGCGGAAGGCTACACGCTGTTCGCCTCGCACGCGGTCTGGGATAGCCAGGAAGACTTCATTGCCTGGACCAAGTCGGAGAATTTTCGTTCCGCACACAAAAATGCCGGCTCGAACAAGGCGCTCTACGTCGGCAACCCTCAGTTCGAGGGCTTTACCGTCGTCGAAGGCGCATAGGATCTAACCGGCGAACGGGCCGAAACCGTCATGGCTTCGGCCTCAGGAGCCGAAGTCGCTAGCCTCGCCGGGCCACAAATATCCCGGCGAGCACGATGACACCTCCAAGCGCCTGGGCCGCACCCAACGGCTCTGCCAGGAGTGCCCAGGCAAGGATGGCCGCCACGACCGGCTGCACCAGCAATGTCAGCGACGAAAAGGCGGGCGGCAACCACGCCAGCGCATAGATGATCAGCCCCTGCCCGCTGGCATGGGTGATCCAGGCCAGACCGAGCAGCATCGCAAAGCCGAACAGGGTGACGGGGAAGAAGCCTGTCTCGAAGATGAGCGCTGCCGGCAGCATGCACAGGCCCGCCGAAAAGGTGGTCCATAGCATCGTGGTCAGCGTGGAAAACTTGCTGCGCAGGCGCCCCAAGGAAATCAGGTAGCCTGCATAAAACACCGACGCCACTACTGCCATCGCGTCGCCGGCAAGCTTGCCGCCGCCCACGGCGCCCAGCCCGCCCTGCAGGATCGTGACCCCGATCAGCGACAGGGTAAGCCCTGCGAGGAAGACCCGCGTGATCCGGGTTCGAAAAAACAGCCAACTGGCCAGGGTGACAAAGATGGGCGCCATATTGGCCAGCAGCGTTGCGTTGGCCACGGAGGTCATGTGCAGCGAAATGTGCCAGGCCGCCAGGTCGCCGGCCAGCATCACGCCCGGCACCATCAAGGCGAGAACTTCAGCAAGGCTGCTCGGCTTCGCCTCACCTTCGGAGCGGCCCGATGTGGCCGCCGACCAGGCCATCAGCGGCAGCATGGCAAGCGCGACGCGCCAGAAGGCGGTCGACAAAGGGCCAAGCTCGGACAGGCGCACGAAGATGGGCGAGCAACCGATGGTGATGCCGCCGACGATAAGGGCAGTCAGCGCGAAGCTCTGCGACGTGGTCGTCGCGCTGCCCATACTCGCGGTACTTTTCATAACAACTCTCAGGGCCCGATGGTGGGCGGGCCTTTCATAATGCCGCCTGGCCGAGGCGTCACGGCCAGAAGCGGGCAAAGCGGGGGGCCAGTCCCGGCCTCCTATCAAACGAAGAAGACGCCGCTTTTGCGACGTCTTCAAAAAAAGGCCTCTCTCCTCGCAGAGCGAGGGCGAAGATCGACGGCTCAGTAGTCGATCACGTCTTCCAGCGCGTAGTGCTTGACCGTCTTGCGGTTGGCGATCAGCTCGTCCACCGTCGGGCTGCCGGTCATGGCGCGCGAAATCGCCAGCTTGGTCGCCTCGTAGTTGGTGCGATAGAGATCCTTCTTGTCGAGGTTCTCGTCTTCGGCGCAGCGCGGGTCGAGCCAGATCATGATGATCATGCACAGCTCGTCGGCCTGGTCCTTGGGCAGGATGCCCTCGGCAAGGCAGTCGACGATTGCGTCGCCGGTCGCCGCCTGCACGACGCCGCCGAGCAGCTCGGCATAAGCCATGTTCTTGATCGTGACCTTCGTGGTCATCATCGCGGCCGGGCGCACGAGCTGGTTCAGGTCGCGCACCACGAACATGCGCGTGTGACCCTTCACCTGCCCCATCATCGACGCGAATGCCTGCCCCACGGGACCCCGGACCGAGCCGATCAGAACCTCAGGCATGGCATCGGTGGCCTGCCCTTCCGCGGCCAGAACCGTTGCCTCGCCTGTGCGAAACCAGATATCAGTCATGCTTTATCCTTTCCTCACTTCCGGCCGGAACTTAACGGGGCCGGTGTGCATGGTCCAGCTGTCAAAACGACCTGCTGTGCCGGTTACGGGCAGGGATTGCCGACACGCTGGTGAATATCGTCGACGGCCTTCTGCATTTCCTCGGTCCAGGTTACCCCGGCCGAATCAAGCGCCATCTCCAGCTGGGCCAGCGATGTCGCGCCGATGATGTTTGAAGTGACGAACCAGCGGCTGCTGACATAGGCGTTGGCAAAGAGCGCGGGCTCCGTGCCAAAGCTGCGCGCAAGCTCGTTGTAGGCAAGCAGCGCTTCGGCCGCGTGAGGCGTCTCGTAGCGCTGGCCGCGGTTGAACAGGGTGCTGCGAGCGCCCTCCGGCCGGGCACCGTGGTCATACTTTCCGGTCAGGTAGCCCTGCGCCAGCGGCGAATAGGCAAGCAGGCTCACGTCCTCGCGCTCGCACACCTCGGCGAGGTTCACCTCGAAGGTGCGGTTGACGAGGTTGTAGGCGTTCTGGAGCGAGGCCACCCGCGGTCCGACACCCCGATCGCTCTCGGCAATGAAGCGCATCACCCCCCAGGAGCTTTCGTTGGAGAGGCCGAAATGCCGGATCTTGCCCGCCTTCACCAACTCGTCGAAGACGGCGAGCGTCTCGGCGATCGGCGTCTCGTCGGCCAGCCGCTCGGCCGGCGCCGCACCTACACGCGTCGGGTTGGCGCCCCAGGTGATGGGCCGCTCGGGGAAGTGGATCTGGTAGATATCGATATAATCGGTCTGAAGCCGGCGCAGCGACTTGTCAATGGCGTCGAAAATATCCGCGCGCACCAGCTTCGACGGACGCCCGCCGCGATACCAGTCGCTGTTCGTGCGACCGATGACCTTGGAGGCAAGCACCACGCGGTCGCGGTTGCCGCGGGCCTTCATCCAATTGCCGATACAGGTTTCGGTGCGGCCTTGCGTCTCCGCCTTAGGCGGTATGGGATACATCTCCGCCGTGTCGAGGAAATTGACGCCGCGCGAGAAGGCCAGGTCCATCTGGGCATGGCCTTCGGCCTCGGTGTTCTGCTGCCCCCATGTCATCGTGCCGAGGCAGATTTGCGAGACGTAAAGGTCGGTGCGGCCGATGCGGCGCTTCTTCATGAAAAATCTCCGACTGGAACGTGGCGCAGACGCGCCGAGAACGAATTGCTGCATAGCCCATGATCGCCCGGTGCTCCAGATGCGGAGCGGGATCAGCGCTTGGGCGGCTTGGCGGCGCGGCGCTTGGCGTCGTCGATCAGCATGTTCGCCACCTGCATGCGCACCATGGCGCGTTGGCGCAGGTGCGGCGCAACCCGGTCGGGATGGTTGTGGAAGGCAAAAGTTCGCCGCAACCGGCTGAAGTCCGCACTCACCTTTGCGGTGGCGAGATCCAGTTCACGTGCGATGGCCTCAGGATCGACGGAGGGCAACTCTTCCTCCGGCTCGGCGCGCTCTGCTGCCAGGGCGTCGAGGCTGGCGAGCAAAGCCGCGAAGCCGGCCTCGAAGTTCTCGCTGGCCTCGCGGTATTCCGCGGCAGCGACGTCGTTCGTTACCTTGATTCGGCCAGAATGAAGTTCGTCGGCGACAGCGAGATAATCGAAGGGAATTGAGGGCTTGGACGCCGATTCTTCAATCAGCGGCTGCGCAACGAAGAGATCGTCGAGCAGCGAAGCGAAATCGCGATCGGTGTTGGTCCCCAAGACAGCCTCCTGCGCCGTCCGGCTCGCGGCGGACAACTGCCGGGACACTAGTCGCCGCTCGTTAAAAATCACTTGGTGATGCACCAGGAAATTTCGCGGCTGAATGATCCGGGGGTGCGATTTTGCCGAGACACCGACACGTCACGACACTGCCGCAATCGGCTGAAGATACTTAGGAAAGAGGATCCGCGCGCAATGATTCGACTGCTGCTTGCAGCCACCGCCTCTATCGCGATCTGCACCGCCGCGCTGGCCGCCGAGCCAGCGTATCTGGATGACCGGTCCGACCCGGGCGCCCTCGTGCGCTCGTTCTACAATGCCTTGAACCGGCACGAATATACTCGCGCCTGGAGCTATTTCGGAAATGCAAAGCCCACCGAGGACTTTCAGCAGTTCGTCGATGGCTTCAGCGACACCGAGGAAGTGCAAGTTGCAATTGGCGAACCGGGCTCCGAAGGGGCGGCGGGCAGCACCTACTACTATATCCCCGTTGCCGTCCTCGCCCGCGACAAGAAGGGCGGCGAGACGGTCTTTGCCGGATGCTACACCGCTCGCCTCGCCGACCCTCAGATCCAGGCCGAGCCGCCCTTCATGGGGCTGCACATCGAAAAGGGTGACCTGAAACCGAGCGACAAGCCGTTCGAGAACTCGCTTCCTGAAAGCTGCAGCGAAGGCCCTGCCCCCGCGCCCAGGGATGCAGTGCTCGAACAGGCCAAGGCAGCCTTTTCGGCCACCCATGCAAGCCAGTGCACCACGCTGGCGCCGGGCCAACCGGGCGACGCCACAAAGCCCGAAGACTACACGATTACCTTTCATGACGGGCAGGATGGCAAGGCCGGACCGGAGCGAAAGGCTCGCCTGATCCGCTTCCTATGCAGCACCGGCGCCTACAACGAGGTGCATGTCTACTATCTGGCCGACGATGCACGGGGCCTTCGCGAGTTGCACTTCGCAACTCCCGAATACGAAATTCACCGCGAAAACAATGACGCGGAGGGCAAGGTTGAGGCGATCAACATCATTGGCTTTCGCGACGAGAATGCACTGAGCAACTCGTCTTATGACGAGCAGGCTCACACCATTACCTCCCACGGCAAGTGGCGCGCCAAGGGCGATGTATCGTCAAGCGGCATCTGGCTGTTTCGCAAAGGCGACTTCAGCCTGGTGCAGTATGACGTCGACGCTTCCTATGATGGCGTGATCAATCCCGAGACCATACTGGACTACAATTCGGCACCGTAGGCGGTCGCGGGCTCAGCTTCTCAGCGAGAGCATCCAGTTCAGCGCCGCGCGCCAGTCGATCATTCGGATGGGCGTGCCATGAGTGCCTGTTTCAAAGCGGACGAAGCGGGCGGGATAACCCGGTGATTTGGCCAATATGGAACGGAAAAAGGCTTCCTGGTTTGCGATAGGGAACACCTTGTCGCGACTGCCCTGTCCGAAAAACACCGGGACCTTGCGCTTGTACGCCGGACTGGAAAGAAACCCCTCGTACCACAGCGAGCCGAGCAGCATCAGACCCGACAGGCGCGGCGCAATGGTCTTGTCTCCGGCAAGCTTCCAGCACAAGACCCCGCCCATCGAGCCGCAAGCGACGAAGATCGGCGCGCCGGGCGAGCGTTCGGAATAGTGAGTGATGAGAGCGGCAATTTCCGCGGCTCCCTTGTCGCCGAAATCGGAGAAGTCGGGCGAGAGATAAAGGCCGCCATTTTCGGCCATCAGGTTCTTCACCCGGTTGAAATTTCCGCCGAAGGTGAAATCGTCCACCCCTTGCTTGCGGCTGCCGCCCTGCCCGTGCAGATAGAGAACGATGAGCTTCGCGCCGCGCTGGGTGCCCACCGCGAAGTGGCGGATGTCTCCGGCAGCAGTCTTCAGCACCAAGTCGTTCTGCACGCTGCGCACCCCGGTCGACACATATTTGCGGTGCGCGCGCCTTTGAGGAACTTCATCGCGCCTGTTGATGTCGCGCATCTCGCGATAATCCACCACCGTGTGGGCACCGCCCTCGCCCGTGGACAGGACACCCGGATAGGCGAATAGATCGTCCTTGAAGGGAGCGAGCGTCAGAGTCTCTGACCGCGCAGAACAGGGCAGAACGATACTCATGAGGGACGCTGCCGCAGCGCAGCGCAGTCCTGTCGAAAACGTCATGCGTGCCCCCGATTAGTTGCCCTGCAACACTCCGCCCGCATCTTCCATTGCGTCACGTGTGTCGACGTCCAGCGCAGCCCCTGCCCCGATCTCCACGTCCACGGCATCCGCCCCTTCAGCCTCTACGATATGCCGCGCGCCGGTATCGCCTTGCAAGGCCGCGACCGCAGGAAACAGCGAGCGCGGCAGCAGCACCGGGTTGCCGCGCCTTCCCTCGTGGGTCGCGCGCACGATGGGGCGTCCACCGGCAGACTTGAAAGCCTCGATCATGCGATCGAGGTCGGCCGTGGTGACCCCGGGCATGTCGCCCAGCACGATCAGCGCGCCGGCAACATCGGCCGGCAGCGCCGCAATTCCAGCCTTGAGCGAGGAGGCAAGCCCAGTGACAAAGTCCGGGTTGCGGACAAACTTCACGTCCATCCCGTCCAGCACGGTTTCGATCCGTTCTGCCTGGTGGCCGGTCACGACGACCGTGCCGGCCGCATGGCTTGCTGCCGCACGTTCGGCGATGCGGCGAATCAGCGGCTGGTCGCCGAACATCGCCATCAGCTTGTTGGGGCCACCCATACGGCTGGAACGGCCGGCGGCGAGCAGCACGATCCCCACGCGCACCGGCAGGGGCTTTTCGCGCGCCTCGCGCGGCTGCGGCCGGGTGGGGATTTCCATCAGCAGGCCGCCGACACCCATGCCGGCAATGTCCATGGCGGAAACCGGCAGGCCGGCAATCACGCGGTCCAGCACCCAGTCGAAGCCGTTTTCCTTCGGGCTGCGGGCGCAGCCCGGCGCACCGATCACAGGCTTGCCGCCGATCTCGCCGATCACCAGCAGATTGCCCGGGTCGACCGGCATGCCGGCGCGGATGACCCGCCCGCCCGCCTTGGCAATTGCCGCCGGGATGACATCCTCGAAGTCACACATGGCGGAAGCGCCGAACACCACCACCATGTCGTTGTCGCGCACCAGGGCTTCGACCGCCTCGGACACCGGCTCCGCGCTGTGCGGCGTGCGGCGCTCCTCGGTGATCCGGCTTTGAGAGCGCGCGAAGCGCTCGACCGTGATCGCGGTCGTCTTGTCCAGCACGCTCTGCTTGATTCCCGGCAGAACAGACTGCACCACGCCCACGCGCAGAGCGCGGAACGGGTGCACCGCAAAAGCCTCACGCCCGGCGCACAGCGCCACCACCTTGTCCACCAGTTCGCCGGCCACGGCAAAGGGGATGATCTTGACGGTGGCGACCATCTGCCCCTTCTGCACTTCGGCATACTCGGCAACGGTGGCCAGCGTGATCGCGGGACCAACGGCGTTGATTGCATCGATCAGCGCCTTGTCGACGGTGAACACGCCCGCGGCTTGGGCATAGAGATTGACGCGGCCGGTGGCTGCCGGCTTGACCTCAACATTGCGCGTTGAAAGCGCCTGCGCGATCCGCTCGGCGGCGCCGTCTTCACACAGGTCGCCCGGATCGAGCCTTGCGACGACCAGTTCGTCGACGCCGGCGTTCTTGAGGAACGCGATATCGTCTGCGCTCAAACTGTGGGCCTTGCGGAAGCGCCGTTCGCCCGCGGTCAGCGAATGCGCCAAGATCGCGCCTTCTGCCTGATCGATGGAGACCGTGCCGAACTTCACGCCGCTTGCCCTTTCGGTTGCCTGGCCGCATCACGCGACCGGAAGGTGCGAATGACCTGCGCGAGAACGGCCACGGCAATCTCGGCCGGGCTGGCTGCGCCGATGTCGAGACCGATGGGGGAATGGATCCTTGCGATTTCTTCCTCGGAAACGCCGGCCGCCAGCAGGCGCTCGACACGCCTGGCGTGCGTCTTGCGGCTTCCGAGCGCGCCGACATAGAAGCAACCCGCTCCCAGTGCAGCCTTGAGCGCGGAATCGTCTATCTTCGGATCATGGGTCACGGCCGCAAGGGCCGTGTAGCTGTCGAGCGGCCGTGTCTTCAGGACGTCTTCCGGCCATTCGGCAAACAGGGTCACGTCGGGAAAGCGGTCCGCTGTGGCAAAGGCCGTGCGCGGATCGATGATCTCCAGCGGATAGCCGGCAACCTGAGCCATCGGCGCCAGCGCCTGGCTGATATGCACCGCGCCGATGACCACGAGGCGAGGTTGCGGCAGGTGCACGTTGAGAAAGAAGTTCCTGCCATCTGCTTCGACAACGGCTGATTTGCCCGAGCCAAAAGCATCCGCGATCGCAGTACCGAGTTCGCCCGCCACGGCCTCGCCCTCGCACACGATACGGTCGCGGCCGTCTCCAAGGTCAGTCACCAGGATCGCGGCCCGGCGGCCGCGGCGCTCGGCATTCAGCTTCTTGAGATGCAGGGGGTCCATGGCGTCAGCCCAGCCGCTCGACATAAACGCGGATGCGGCCGCCGCAGGAAAGCCCAACGCGCCAGGCGGTCTCGTCGGCCACGCCGAACTCCAGCATCCTCGGCTTGCCGGTTTCGATCACGTCCGCGGCTTCGGCAATGACAGCGCCTTCCACGCAGCCACCCGAAACGGAACCGTGGAAATTGCCCTCCGCGTCGATGACGAGATGGCTGCCTACCGGACGCGGGGCCGAGCCCCAGGTTTCCACCACCGTCGCAACGGCAACGTCCCTGCCGTCCTTTATCCAGTTTTCGGCAATGATCAGCGGGTCGCGGCTCTCATCCAGATGCGCGATGTTTTCCATGACTGCTCCTCCATGGCACAGAATATGGTCATGCCGCTTGCGGCCTGCCATTTCCCAGCCATCGGCGCGGATCGACATCCGCACCCGTTCTCCTGTCCAAGGAAGCGCAGAGATCGGCAAGCGCGTCAAGGTTGTGCACTGGCCGGAACTCATCGACAAAAGGCAGCATGGCCTTCACCCCGCGCGCACGGGCCTCGAAGCCGTCGAAGCGCAGCAGCGGGTTCAGCCAGATCAGCCGCCGGCAGGAGCGCTGCAGCCGCGCCATCTCCTGCGAAAGTCCGGTCACGTCTTCCCGCTCGAGCCCGTCGGTGATCAGGAGAACGACCGCTCCCTGCCCCAGCACCCGGCGCGACCAGAGCCGGTTGAACTCATGCAGCGCCTCGCCGATGCGGGTGCCGCCGGACCAGTCCTGAACTGCCGTGGAACAGTCGGCCAGAGCGGCATCAGGGTCGCGATGGCGCATCTGGCGGGTGAGATTGGTCAGCCGCGTGCCGAACACGAAGGTGTGCACATGCCGCCGCTTTTCCGTCAGCGCGTGCAGGAAATGCAGGAAAATTCGCGTGTATTGGCTCATCGAGCCCGAAATATCGGCCAGAACCACGATGGGCGGGTTGATCTCCCGGGCCGAGCGGAATTTCGGCAGAATGAGTTGGCCGCCGGTCCGGGCGGCCGAGCGCAACATCGCACGGGGATCGGAGCGGCCGCGGTTGTCGGGGCGGAAACGGCGCGTGCGCACCGTGTCGAAAGGAAGCTGGAGATCGGCGATGGCGCGCTTGGCGTCGCCGATCTCGGCCGCCGTCATCTGCGCGAAATCCTTGCCGCGCAGCACCTCGTTGCCGGAAGTGGTGAAGCGCGCGTCGATCTCGAATTCCGGCATCTCGCGCGGCGGCTGGTTCTTTTCGTGTCCCTCGAACATTGCCTTGGACACGCGGCTTTCAGCGGCGCGGAGCTTCTGTTTCTCGCGATTGTCGGGGGCAACCGGCGAGAACATGGCGATCATCTTCTCGATCAGTTCGCGCGATTTCCAGAACAGGCGAAAGGCTTCGTCGAACGTCGCATGATCTTCGTGGCGCGTAACCAGCACCGCATGCAGGGTCCAGTAAAAATCCTCGCGCGAACCGATGCCGGCGGCCAGGACCGCCTCAATGGCATCCTTCACCGAAGCCGGGCCGAGGCGCATGCCAGCCTTGCGAAGCGTGCGGGCGAAAAAGACGATGTTGTCGGCTATGCGCCCGTCCGGCCCGGCGACATTGGGAGCGGACTGGAACTTTTCCATGGCCCTACTCCGCCGCCGAGAGCTCGGCCTTCACTTCCTGCAGGATGCGCCGGCCTTCGCCTTCTGCGATACGCGCGATGTCGTCCTGGTATTTCAGGAGCACGCCAAGCGTGTCGGATACGGTTTCCGGGTCTAGCGCCACCTTGTCGAGTTCCGTCAGCGCGCTCGCCCAGTCGATTGTCTCGGCCACGCCGGGCGCCTTGAACAGTTCGATCTGACGCAGCTTCTGGATGAAGCCCACCACCTCGGCCGAAAGGCGGCTGTTGGCCTCCGGCACCTTGCGGCGCACGATCTCCAACTCGCGCGCGGCATCGGGGTAGTCGACCCAATGGTAGAGACAGCGTCGCTTGAGCGCGTCGTGGATTTCGCGCGTGCGATTGGAAGTGATGACGACGATCGGCGGCTCCTCCGCCTTGATCGTGCCAAGCTCGGGCACCGTCACCTGGAAATCGGAGAGTATCTCGAGCAGGAAGGCCTCAAAAGCCTCGTCGGTGCGGTCGAGCTCGTCGATGAGGAAAATCGGCGCAGCACCTGCCGTGCCAGTCAGCGCATCGAGCACCGGGCGGCGGATCAGGTACTTTTCGGAGAAGACGTTGCGCTCCATGTCGCTGCGATTGACCGAGCCGGCCGCCTCCTCCATGCGGATCTCGATCATCTGGGCAGCGTAGTTCCACTCGTAGACGGCGGAGGAAACGTCGAGCCCTTCATAGCATTGCAGGCGGATGAGACGGCGGCCAAGCCCTTCGGCAAGCACCTTGGCGATCTCGGTCTTGCCCACGCCCGCCTCGCCTTCGAGGAACAGCGGCCGCTTCATGCGCAGGCTGAGGAACAGCACGGTGGCCAGCGCGCGGTCTGCCACATAGTCGGCGCCCGTCAGCATCTTGAGCGTTTCGTCGATTGTGCTGGGTACCGGTCGCGCTGCCTCGGTCATTGCATCTCCAGTGGCCTCATCGACCCAGCACGTGATAGCCGCGATCGTGGTAGATCAGCGGTTTGAAATTATTGCTGACGCGCAGCCCTGTCACCTTGCCAAAAAGCACACGATGGGTGGCCAGGTCCTTGGTGTCGATCAGTTCGCAATCGAACACGGCCAGTGCGTCGCTAAGGGTCGGCGCCCCGCTGGCGATGGTCTTCCACTCGCCCAGCGCAAAGCGTTCTTCGGTGGGCAGGCGGGTAATGCCCGAAAACGCGGCCGCAAGCTCCTGATGGTGCGCGGCAAGCGTGTTCAGCGCGAAATTGCCGTTCTTCACGAACAGTTCGTTGTTGGGATTCTCGCGGTTGAGGCAAACCAGGATCATGGGCGGCGTGTCTGACACCGAGCAGGCGGCTATCACCGTCGCCCCGCGCCGGCCAGCGGCGCCATCAGTCGTCACGACATGGACGGCACCCGCGAAATGGGCCATCGCGTCGCGGTAGGCCTGCGGCTCGACATCGTATTTCTTCAGCACCAGAGAGAATCCCGAAATTTCCAGATGTCCGTTATATATGAGCCCGATACACGGCCCACAAGCAAGGCAACTTGGGCCAGCGCCCGCTGGCGGGCGAACAAGCGTGTTGCGGAAAACCCGGCCAGCCTTTACCTCTTGCCCGAAATGACGCCGGCCACGGCCGGCCGGCAGCGGGGCAAAACACAAACATGCGGATCGCAGGTTTCGTCATAGGCGCATTGGGCGGCCTTCTGCTGGCCGGCTTTGCGCATGCCGAAGCTCTGCGCATCGGCGTGGCAGCCCCGCTCAGCGGCCCTTCAAGTGTCCTTGGCGTACAGATCCGCGACGGCGCGGAGGAAGCCGCGGCAGACCGGGGCACAGTGAAGCTGCACATTGCCGACGATGGCTGCACCGCCGAAGGCGGCGCCAAGGCTGCAAAACAATTTTCCGAGGCGAAGGTGCAGGCCGTGGTGGGCTTCCTCTGCGGGGAGGCAATCGAGGCGGCGCTGCCGATCCTGAAGGAGGCGAACATCCCGGTCATCACGGTGGGTGTGCGCACCGACAGCCTTACCGACCGCCGCGACAAGTCCGGCTGGCCCGTATTCCGCCTTGCGCCCCGCGCCGACGGCGAGAGGGAGGCTGCCGGCCGGCTGCTGACCAAGCTCTGGCGCAATGAACTCTTCGCCGTCATCGACGACGGCACGATATATGGCCGGGAGTTGGCCGAGAGCTTCCGCGCCGCCGCCGAGAGGGAAGGGCTGAAACCGGTTTTCATCGACACGTTCCGTCAGCAACTGGACAACCAGATCGGCCTCGTCGGCCGCCTGCGTAAGGCCGAAGCCAGCCGCGTCTTTGCCGGGGGCGACCGCGAAGACATCGCAATCATGGCCCGCGATGCCCAGAAGATCGGTGCGGAGATCGTTTTCGCCGGCGGCGAGACGCTGCGAGCGGCAGCCGGACCGGTGCCCCTGGCCCCCGGCACGCTCATGATCGGCCTGCCGGAATGGCAGGAGGTTGCAGACAAGGCCGTGGTCGCAAAGTTCACCGACCGTGGCGTCGTGCCGGAAGGCTATGTCCTGCCCGCCTATTCCGCCGTTCAGGTCGCTCTCGCCGCCCTCGAGGAGGCGGGCTCGAACGGCGACCTCATGAAAGCGCTGACCGAGCACGATTTCCGGACCTCAATCGGACCAATCAGGTTCGACAGCAAGGGCGACCTCAGCCAAAACCCCTACCGCGTCTTCCGCTATGACGGGAAACGCTTCGTGCAAGTGGAGATGCAATGAGCTTCAAAGCCGGACCGCGCAACCTTATCACCGATGTCGCCGGCCTCAGAATCGGCAACGCGTCGGACGAGCGCCTGAAATCCGGCGTCTCCGTCGTTCTCTGCGACGATCCGGCGGTCGCCAGCGTGCAGGTTCTGGGCGGCGCACCCGGAACCCGCGAGACGGACCTTCTGGAGCCGCACAATTCGGTGGAGGCTATCAACGCCGTGATGCTGTCGGGCGGCTCGGCCTTCGGGCTCGACGCCGCCTCCGGCGTGCAGGCGGCGCTGCGCGAAAAGGGCGTCGGCTTTGCCGTCGGCGACCAGCGCATCCCGATCGTGCCGGGCGCGATCCTTTTCGACCTGATCAACGGCGGCGACAAGAATTGGGGCCGCTATCCGCCCTATCGCGAGCTTGGCTACGAGGCGGTGCAAAATGCGACCATCGATTTCGAGATCGGCACCGCCGGCGCCGGTACGGGGGCATTGGTGGCAGGTCTGAAGGGCGGTCTCGGCTCAGCCTCGACCGTGTTGGAAAGCGGCATCACTGTGGGCGCGCTCGTGGCGGTGAACGCGGTCGGCGCAGTGACGGTCGGCCGAAGCCGGCATTTCTGGGCTGCACCCTTCGAGATCGGCGACGAATTCGGGGGACTCGGCCTGCCCTCGCCCCTGCCCAAGGAAACCACCAACATTGAGCTGAAGTTCCGCCACAAGCCGACTGCCGGCGCCAACACCACGATTGCGGTCATAGCCACCGACGCGGTGCTTACCAAGGCTGCAGCCAAACGGCTGGCGATTGCCGCGCATGACGGCTTTGCCCGCGCCATCTGGCCAGCCCATACGCCGATGGATGGCGACCTTGTCTTTGGTCTCGCTACCGGAAAGAGTGGCCTCGCCCCAGATCCCGACGACACGACCGATCTTTACGCCGCTGCCGGCGCCACCATGGCGCGCGCCATCGCCAGGGCTATCTATGCGGCTACGCCTGCGCCGGGTGATGTCATGCCGGTTTGGTCGTCTCTGACGAATTGAGCGGCTGGCGGCCGTCTTCCTCTTCCTCGAAGGTAACGGCAACACTGGAGTTGGCCGAGAGGCGCACCTTGCCGCCCTCGACCTCGGCCACAAGCGCCAGCGGGATATAATGATGGTGATGGCGGTGAGAGCCCTGGCCGCTGTCTTGCTTGGTGAGCTTGATGCGCTCGCCCTCCACGTTGTCGACGGTTCCGACATGCACCCCGTCGGCCCCGATGACTTCCATATGCTCGCGTATCTGGTTGATGGCTTCCTCGCGTAGCTGATTGGCGGCGGTCACGTCGATTTCTCCTCTGGCAGGCTTGCCAGATAACGCCAAGAGGCCGATTTGGATGCATATACGGCTCCCCCTGTGCGCTATTCCGCCCGGCGCATTGAGCAAAGGGGCGTCGTCTGTTAGGACGCGGCCAATCAACGCTTAACGGACAGCTCGACATGATCCCCCGCTATTCGCGCCCCGAAATGGTGGCCATCTGGTCGCCGGAAACCAAGTTCCGCATCTGGTTCGAGATCGAGGCCTATGCTTGCGACGCGCTGGCCGAGATCGGCGTCATCCCGAAGGAGGCTGCAAAGACGATCTGGGAAAAGGGCGGCGCAGCCAAGTTCGACGTGGCGCGCATCGATGAGATCGAAGCCGTCACCAAGCACGACGTCATCGCCTTCCTGACGCATCTGGCGGAATTCATCGGCCCCGACGCCCGCTTCGTCCACCAGGGCATGACCTCGTCGGACGTGCTCGACACCACCCTCAACATCCAGCTCGTGCGCGCGGCCGACCTGCTCCTGGCAGACATGGACCGCGTTCTAGCCGCGCTGAAGACGCGCGCCTTCGAACACAAGGACACGATCCGCATCGGCCGCAGCCACGGCATCCATGCCGAGCCGACCACGATGGGCCTCACCTTCGCCCGCTTCTATGCCGAGATGTCACGCAACCGGGCGCGCCTAGTCGCGGCGCGCGCAGAAATCGCCACTGGCGCCATTTCCGGCGCGGTCGGCACCTTCGCCAATATCGATCCCTTTGTTGAGGAATATGTCTGCCAGAAGCTCGGCCTCTCGCCTGAGCCCGTTTCCACGCAGGTCATCCCGCGCGACCGCCACGCCATGTTCTTCGCCACGCTCGGCGTCATCGCCTCCTCCATGGAGAACATCGCCGTCGAAATCCGCCACATGCAGCGCACCGAGGTGCTGGAGGCGGAAGAGTTCTTCTCGCCCGGCCAGAAGGGCTCTTCGGCCATGCCGCACAAGCGCAACCCGGTGCTGACGGAAAACCTCACCGGCCTCGCCCGGCTCGTGCGCATGTCGGTGACCCCGGCGATGGAAAACGTAGCGCTCTGGCACGAGCGCGACATCAGCCATTCGAGCGTCGAGCGCGCCATCGGCCCCGACACCACGATCACCCTCGATTTTGCGCTGAACCGGCTCGCCGGCGTCGTCGAGAAGCTGGTGATCTACCCCGAGAACATGTTGAAGAACCTGAACAAGTTCCGGGGTCTGGTGCATTCGCAGCGGGTGCTTCTGGCACTGACGCAGGCCGGCGCAAGCCGCGAGGACGCCTATCGCCTCGTCCAGAGAAACGCCATGAAGGTCTGGGAAGAAGGCAAGGATTTCCTTGAGGAACTTTTGGGCGACCAGGAAGTCCGGGCCGCGCTTTCCGAGGAAGAAATCCGCGAGAAATTCGACCTCGGCTATCATACCAAGCATGTCGATACTATCTTCAAGCGGGTGTTTGGGAAGAGCTGATCTCGCGTGACCATAAGGTTTATGGCGACGTGCCGCTAAACCTCCCAAAAGACAAAAAAAGGGCCTGCGCACTCCAGCGCAGGCCCTTTTCTTCTTTGCTATCGATCGCCGTCAGGCATCGTCGGGCACCGTCTTGATGACCGTGCCCCAAGGGTCTTCCCGAGTCTCGTTCGTCTTCGCGGTCGCCGAACGCATCTCAACCCAGCTGAGGCCGGTGCGGCCGGCGTCGCGCTTGCCCGCATGCGGGCTCTGCCACGAATTGGCGCCGATGTGATGGTGATAGCCGCCGGAAGACAGGAACACCGCCTGCCCGCCATACAGCGCCACGGTGTCGAAGCCGAACTCCTTGTGCCACCAGGCCTCGGCTTCCTTGGGGTCACCGACGCGCAGGTGCACATGGCCGACAACGCTGTTTTGCGGCGCGCCCTTCCACTCGACATTGTCGGCCGGTACGGACGCAACGATGTCAGGAATGTTCAGGCCGATGGTCGCCATCTCCACATGCGGGCCTTTCCACGTCCAGCTTTCAGCCGGCCGGTCGACATAGATTTCGATGCCATTGCCCTCCGGATCGGTCAGGTAAAGCGCCTCGCTGACCAAGTGGTCGGAAGCGCCATCGACTGGAATGCGCTTTTCGACAGCATGCTTGATCCAGCGGCCGAGGTCGGCCCGCGAGGGCAGGAGGAAGGCGGTGTGGAACAGGCCGGCGCTGCGCGGATCATCCGGCTTTGCGGCCGCGTCCTTTTCAATATCCAGCAGGGGGCGGTCGCCCGCCCCTAGCGTGATTACGGTCCCATCCCGCGAAAGTTCTTCGAGGCCGACCACCGCACGATAATAAGCGGCAAGATTTTCGGCATCCTTAGCCCGCAAACCAACGCGGGAAACGCTGATCGGTGTGGTGGCGGCAAATGGCAGTGCACTCATGGTGGGCTCCGTTTGGCCAGTTCCCACCGTGGCCCCAAGGGCAAGCAACACGGTGCCACCGACCAGTTCGCGTCGTGTCAGTTCAAAATCCATTGTTCGTCCAACACGGCTGTTTCGTCACCTCATAAATCGGCGACATCGATCGTTCACACAAGCCAGCAAGCAGCGAACAGCGCGTTCACTATTTCGAGCCAGCCCACCGGAGGCGTGATACGCCTGCGGGCAGTTGCGCTAGCAATGCACCATCGTTACATGACGGCCATGAAGGTCAAAGACGCAGACATCCTCATCGTTCCCGGCTACACCAATTCCGGGCCCGACCACTGGCAGAGCCGGTGGGAGGCAAAGCTCTCCACCGCGCGGCGCGTGCAGCAGGCCGAATGGTCGAAACCGGTGCGTGACGATTGGACAGCCCAAGTGGCCCGCGCCGTGAACGAAGCGGAGAAGCCGGTGGTGTTCGTCGCCCATTCGCTCGGCGTGCCCACGGTCGTCCAGGCCATTCCGCTGTTCCGGAAGCCGATTGCAGGCGCCTTCTTCGTGGCGCCGCCGGATGTCTCCAACCCCGGCATCCGCCCCAAGCACCTGATGACCTTCGGTCCCTACCCGCGCGATCCGTTGCCGTTTCCTTCCGTGGTGGTGTGCAGCAGCAACGATCCGTTCTGCTCGCAAGAGGTCGCGGCAGACATCGCCGCGGCATGGGGCTCGCACCTGATACATGCAGGCGATGCCGGCCACATAAACACGGACGCCGGTTATGGCCCCTGGCCGGAAGGCTCCATGGCCTTCGCGAACTTCCTGACCCGCCTGCCCGGGTAAACGTCCAGGTTGGGCGCTCAGACCGCCGCCCCGGAGATCAGTAGCCTGACGAACCGCCGGCTTCCCCTGCTTTCAGCCGGCCAAGGCTATTTCGCGCCGCCGTGAGCAGGCTTTCGGCCCCCAGCGCGATGTAGCGCTGCTCTGTGCCGAGCGCCAGGAAGCGATAGCCCATCTCCACGAAACGCCCGCTCATGCTGGCATCCACCACATAGATGCCGGCATGCTTGCCCCCTGCCCTGGCTCTCGCGGCGATGCGTTCGACCGTGCCCATCATGTCTTCGAGCTTGCCGTCCACCGTTTCGCCTTCGGTCCAGGCGATGGAGAAATCGGCCGGGCCGACGAAGATTCCATCGATGCCGGGCGTTGCCAAAATGCCGTCCAGCGCATCAAGCGCCGCACGCGTCTCGATCATTGCGAAGGAGACGGTGGCTGCATTGCTTTCCTGCAGCCAGGCAACAGGGTCCTTGCTGCAAGCGCGAGGTGCCGCAAAGGTCGGGCCCCAGGAACGCTCGCCGACAGGCGGATATTTCATCGCCGCCGCGAAACGCCGCGCGTCGTCCACCGAGTTCACCATCGGCGCAATGACCGCCTCGGCCCCGAAATCCAGCGCGCGGCTGGCCATGTCAAAACGCCCGACCGGCACGCGCACCACCGCATGGCGGCCCGCCGACGTCACCGGCACGATGCTGCGCAGCACGCTGTCTTCGTGATGACCGCCATGCTGCATGTCCAGGGTTACGGCGTCGAACCCCTGCGCGGCGACAACTTCAACCGTAAGCGCGTCCGGTATGCCGGACCAGGCAGTGATCAGGGTTTCACCAGCGTTCAGACGGGATGCGAGGCTCATGTGCAACTCCTTGGATTCGCCACCATCTGAACCTGAAACCACCGGCAAGGCAAAGAAAAACCGCCCGGCAAGCGGGCGGTTTGTCAACTCAACTCTGAATTGCCTCAGGCCTTCTTGACCTGGGCGGCCGCGGTTGCCAGGAGTTCATCCATGGTACGCCGGATCTGATGATCGGACTGATCGACGCCAGCGGCGTCGAAGTCGCGGCGGATCTTGCGGAAAACGTCGTGGTCGCCGGCTTCCTCGATATCGGCCACCACCACTTCGGTGGCATAGGCCTCTGCATCGGCGCCAGTCTTGCCAAGCTTCTCGGCGGCCCAGAGGCCCAGCAGTTTGTTGCGGCGGGCCACCGCCTTGAACCGCAATTCCTCATCCAGGACAAACTTCTTTTCGAAGTGTTCCTCGCGGTCCTTCATGCTGCTCATAGGCTAATCCTCCGGATCACATGCCGATTCGTAAAGCGAATATGGGTTGGTTCAGCAAAAATCAAAAGCCGACGGCACGGTCAATATCCATATTGAAAGGTACCGGTGCGGCATTTCGCTTGCGAAACCCGTTGATCGCGAAGATTTGTTGATTGAGCAAACGGCGCGTTTGGGATAGAGACCGCCTTGAGACCCGAACCGCCGCGCCCTGGCCGGCGAGATGCAGGGAGCGGCTTGTGCCGTACGCCCTTGAATCCAGAGAACAATGAGATGAAACATCGCCGCCGCATCTACGAAGGCAAGGCCAAGATCCTTTATGAAGGACCGGAGCCGGGCACGCTGATCCAGTTCTTCAAGGACGACGCCACCGCCTTCAACAAGAAGAAGCACGACATTGTCGACGGCAAAGGCGTGCTGAACAACCGCATCTCCGAGCACATTTTCACCCATCTCAACCGGATGGGCATCCCGACCCACTTCATCCGCCGCCTGAATATGCGCGAGCAGCTGATCAAGGAAGTCGAGATCATTCCGCTTGAGATCGTGGTGCGCAACATCGCCGCCGGCTCGCTCGCCAAGCGCCTTGGCATCGAGGAAGGTACCGTCCTGCCTCGCTCGATCATCGAGTTCTACTACAAGGCCGACGCGCTGGACGATCCGATGGTCTCGGAAGAGCACATCACAGCCTTCGGCTGGGCAAGCCCGCAGGAAATCGATGACATCATGGCGCTTGCCATCCGCGTCAACGACTTCCTCTCCGGCCTGTTCCTCGGCGTCGGCATCCAGCTGGTGGACTTCAAGATCGAGTGCGGCCGCCTGTTCGAGGGCGACATGATGCGCATCGTCGTGGCCGACGAGATTTCGCCCGACAGCTGCCGCCTGTGGGACGTCAACACCCAGGACAAGCTCGACAAGGACCGCTTCCGCCGCGACATGGGCGGGCTGGTGGAGGCCTACCAGGAAGTGGCCCGCCGCCTCGGCATTATGAACGAAAACGAGGCGCCGCGCCCCAACGGCCCGGTCCTCGTAAAGCACTAAACCAAATCCTCGGGCGCGTCCAAAAACGCGCCCGAACAACTTTAGACGACTTCCCGGAGTGAAATGCCCGTGATCAAGGCCCGCGTCACCGTCACCCTCAAGAACGGCGTGCTCGACCCGCAAGGCAAGGCCATCGAACATGCTCTCGGCAGCCTCGGTTTTGAAGGCGTGGGACAGGTGCGCCAGGGCAAGGTGTTCGACATCGAGATCGCAGGCACCGACGCCGCCAAGGCCGAGGCCGACCTGAAGGCCATGTGCGACAAGCTGCTGGCGAACACGGTTATCGAGAACTATAGTGTGTCCATAGCCTGAGGTTGGAAACCGGAGGGTGTAGTGGCTGAAATCTCAAGCGATCTGCTCTACGAGGTACTGAAGAAAATTCAGTCTCGCCTCGACGGGCTTGAGCACGGTGTCCGCGAGGTCAAGCAAGAGCTGACAGCCATTCGCGGCCACATGCTTTCGATGCAGAGCGACGTTCACAACATCTACACGAAGCTCGACAGGCATGATGAGAGCCTCGACCGCATAGAGCGCCGTCTCGAACTGCGCGAACTCGCCGAAACGCAAAGGCCTTACGAACCGAAATGAAATCCGCCGTCGTCGTCCTCCCCGGCCTCAATCGCGACCGTGACATGATCGCGGCGCTGACCAAGATTTCGGGCACCGCACCTGTCACCATCTGGCAGACCGACACCGACATTCCCGATGTCGACCTGATCGTCATTCCCGGCGGCTTCTCCTACGGAGACTATCTGCGCTGCGGCGCGATTGCCGCCCGCATGCCTGTCATGCGCGCCGTTGCCGAAAAGGCGGCCAAGGGCGTTCAAGTGATAGGCGTGTGCAACGGCTTCCAGATCCTGGTCGAGGCCGGAATGCTGCCCGGCGCCCTGATGCGCAACACCTCGCTGAAGTTCGTCTGCCGCGAAGTGAAGCTGCAGGTTGCAAACGCCAATACCGCCTTCACCCATCGCTACCAGCCGGGCCAGATCATACGCTGCCCGGTGGCGCATCACGACGGCAACTATTTCGCAGACGCCGAAACGCTGGCGCGGATCGAAGGCGAAGGCCAGGTCGTGTTCCGCTACGCCGACGGCACCAACCCCAACGGGTCGATCAACGACATTGCCGGCATCGTCAATGCCAAGGGCAATGTGCTCGGGCTTATGCCGCACCCGGAAAACCTGATCGAACCGGCCCATGGCGGAACGGATGGTCGCGGGCTGTTTGAAAGCGTGCTCGGCGGCGCCCGGCGCGAACTTGTGGACGCCTGACAACCCGACGGGGTCCCCCTTTCCAGCCCTCCTGTGCCAACCCGTTTTAGAGGCGAATGTCGCGGCATGAAGAAGCTTTGCATGGTGCCCGCAGTGTTTTCGGCGCTGCTTGCGCTTGGTGCTTGCCAGTCGGGCTCAAAGCCTGCGGCATCGAATGTCGTCTCGGGCAAGAGTGCCTCGCTGCGAGCCATGGAGCAGGTGGCCATCGCCGCGCACAGATGCTGGTTTGCCAGCAAGGACCCTGCCTTCAGGCCCTATCGCATGGCCAACGAACTGAACGCATTCGGCGGCACGCCGCGCTTCCTGCTGGTCCCGGCCAAGAATTACGGTGGCCTGCCGCTCCTAGTCGTACAGGCGCGCGGCAATTCCAGCCAGGTCGAGCATTTCGGCCCGCTGACGGCAGAGCCGCTCGGCGCGCGCATCAATGCCGATCTGGCTCGCTGGTCCAGCGGCAACAGCGATTGCGGCAGCGCGGCATGACGGATGAGCGAGGGACCGACGGAGCGGAGAGGTCCCCTGCCCGCCTGCTTTCACCCGCTATCTTGTGCCATGCGTCATCGCAATTCTTGCAGACTGTGGCAATTCACGCTTTAGGAAGCTTCCGAAGCCGAACTGACGGAAAAGGCCCCCGACCATGACCATTTCCAACACCGTGAAGATCACGGACGAGCTGATCGCCTCGCACGGGCTGAAGCCGGACGAATACCAGCGCATCCTCGACCTCGTCGGGCGCGAGCCGACCTTTACCGAGCTTGGCATCTTCTCGGCGATGTGGAACGAGCACTGCTCGTACAAATCCTCCAAGAAATGGCTGCGCACCCTGCCCACCACGGGCCCGCAGGTCATCCAGGGGCCGGGCGAGAACGCCGGCGTTGTCGACATCGGCGATGGCGACTGCGTGGTCTTCAAGATGGAGAGCCACAACCACCCCTCCTATATCGAGCCCTATCAGGGTGCGGCGACGGGCGTCGGCGGCATCCTGCGCGACGTCTTCACCATGGGCGCGCGGCCGATCGCAGCCATGAATGCGCTGCGCTTCGGCGAGCCGGACCACCCCAAGACCAGGCACCTGGTTGCCGGTGTCGTGGCGGGCGTGGGCGGCTACGGCAATTCCTTCGGCGTGCCGACCGTGGGCGGCGAGGTCAATTTCGACGCGCGCTACAACGGCAACATCCTGGTCAACGCTTTCGCCGCCGGTCTCGCCAAGACCGATGGCATCTTCCTGTCCAAGGCCGAGGGCGTCGGCCTGCCGGTGGTCTATCTCGGCGCCAAGACCGGCCGTGACGGCGTCGGCGGCGCCACCATGGCGTCTGCCGAATTCGGCGACGACATCGAGGAAAAGCGTCCGACCGTGCAGGTGGGCGACCCGTTCACCGAAAAGTGCCTGCTGGAGGCCTGCCTGGAGCTGATGGCCTCGGGCGCGGTCATCGCCATCCAGGACATGGGTGCGGCCGGCCTGACCTGCTCGGCAGTCGAAATGGGCGCCAAGGGCGACCTCGGCATCGAGCTCGACCTCGACATGGTGCCGGTGCGCGAGGAGCGCATGACCGCCTATGAGATGATGCTCTCGGAAAGCCAGGAGCGCATGCTGATGGTGCTGCGCCCCGAAAAAGAGGAAGAGGCCGAGGCGATCTTCCGCAAATGGGGTCTCGACTTCGCCATCGTCGGCAAGACCACAGACGACCTGCGCTTCCGCGTGCTGCACCAGGGCGAAGAAGTCGCCAACCTGCCGATCAAGGAACTCGGCGACGAGGCGCCCGAATATGACCGCCCCTGGATCGAGCCGAAGAAGCGCGAGCCGCTGGCGAAGGACGACATCCCGCAAGCCGACGTGGCCGACGCGCTGTTGAAGCTGCTCGGCAGCGCCGATCTTTCCAGCCGCCGCTGGGTCTGGGAACAGTATGACACGCTGATCCAGGGCAATTCGCTGCAGCTTCCCGGCGGCGATGCCGGCGTCGTGCGCGTGGAGGGCCATGCCACCAAGGCGCTCGCCTTCTCGTCCGACGTCACGCCGCGCTACTGCGAGGCCGACCCCTACGAGGGCGGCAAGCAAGCGGTGGCCGAGTGCTGGCGCAATCTCACCGCCACCGGCGCCGAGCCGCTGGCCGCCACCGACAACCTGAATTTCGGCAATCCGGAGCGCCCCGAAATCATGGGGCAGTTCGTCAAGGCTGTAACCGGCATCGGCGATGCCTGCCGCGCGCTCGGCTTCCCGATCGTTTCGGGCAACGTGTCGCTTTACAACGAGACCAACGGCCAGGGCATTCTGCCCACGCCCACAATCGCCGGCGTCGGCATCATCCGGGACTGGTCGAAGATGGCGCGCATCGGTTTTGCGGCCGAAGGTGAAGCCATCCTGCTCGTGGGCGCGCCAGCTTCCTGGGGCACGCACCTGGCGCAGTCGGTCTATATGCGCGACATCCATGGCCGCACCGACGGCCCGCCACCGGCGGTGGATCTGGAACACGAAAAGAAGGTGGGCGATTTCGTCCGCGCGCTGATCAACGAGGGCGTCGCCACTGCCGTGCACGATCTCTCGGACGGTGGACTGGCAGTCGCACTTGCCGAGATGGCCATGGCTTCCGGAATCGGCGCAACCGTCAACCAATTGAATGACTTGCCGCCGATTCCTGCCTTCTTCGGCGAGGACCAGGGCAGATATCTGGTGACCATCCCGCGTGATCGCGTGGACTGGTTCGTGCAGGAGCGCCTCAAGGGCACGGGTGTGTCCGCTCCCTCGATCGGAACGACGGGCGGCACCGAATTGAAGCTGGCGCAAGCCCGTGCAATACTCATATCTGAACTGCGCGAGGCACATGAAACCTGGTTCCCGCGTTTCATGGACAGCTGATTGCAGACGCGGAGGGCGTCGGTGGGCTATTCCAAGGTCAGAAGAACGATCAAGGAAGCGCTAGTCTATCGGTTCTCTCGCCCTCGCCCGCCCCGCCATCCTACACCGTTCAGCGGGCCGGTGCTGGTCATCGGCTCGGCCCCTGCGTCAAACCTGCCCGAAGGCTTCGATGAGCGTTTTTCGGTTCTCACCGTCAACGGCTCGCAGGCAATCGCGAAGCAATGGGGCATCCGCAAACCCCACGCGACCTTTCTGCAGTTCAACCAAATAGAGGGCACGAACGACAACGCCATTGCCGTGCGTCGAGTTCTCGACGGCGAAGAGACCGGTCTTCTCCATGTGATACGCTGGCCCTTCGAGGAACAACGATTGCGCGACGGTCTGGCCGCCTTCAACTATCGCTATGACGAATTGCGGCTGGTCGACCAGTATCAACGCATGGCGCTGCGCGAAGCAGTCATGGGCAAACGCCACAGCGAACTGGACAATGCGCGGAAGTTCTCGAACGGCATAACCGCAGTGCTCTATGCGCTCCACAGCGAGGCGCAGGCGGTCGTCATCTCGGGGATCAATCCCAAGTCCAGCGGCCATGCCTATAACGACCTCGGCTTGCAAAGACTTCACGGCGACATGGACCTCTCGATCCTGCTCGAGCTTCATGCCCGCGGCGTCGGGCTTTTTACCGCCGATCCCGAAGTCGCCACCTCTATCGGGTTGCCCCTGTGGCCGGGGCATATCCGGGCTTCCCGGCATAGCGGCCGCTGAGCCACGCCATGATTGACCTTGTTCCGCGCAACGGCCATATCTGAGGCAGAGTGAACTTGGAGACTTCTTCATGGCAATGGACGCACACGACATCGAAAAGCTGATCAAGGACGGCATCCCCGATGCAAAGGTGACCATCCGCGACCTTGCCGGAGATGGCGACCACTATGCTGCCGAGGTCGTGGCTGAAAGCTTCCGCGGCAAGAGCCGTGTCCAGCAGCACCAGATGGTCTACGAGGCCCTGAAGGGCAACATGGGTGGAACGCTCCACGCGCTCGCCCTTCAGACCAGCGCTCCGGAGTAAGCACTAGCCTTTGGGAAAAACCGCAAGGATCGGCCCCACCGGGTAGACGCCACCGATCAGCGTCTCCCGGCCATTTGAAAGGGCCGAAATCGCGCCATCGAAATAAAGCGCATTTGGACATTCGAGCGCATCGCGAAACAGGCGCCCGAAGCTGCCGAAGCTCACAGGCTTGCGCGAAATTGCCAGCACAACCGTATGCGCATCGCGTACGCCCACGCCGTTGCGGATGAAGCGCGACGAACCGTTTTCCTCGAAGCGAGGATGCAGCTTTCCATGGATGACCAGAAGCGGCCCGGACTGGGTGGCAAATGCAACGTCTTTCGGCGAAGCGGCGGCGTAGGCTGATGATTCGGCGATCGCGGCCGTCCCATCCGCAGCGATACTGAACACACCGTTGGGCTTCATGAAGAAGTTGCCTTGGCCATCGGCCAACTCAATGGGGCTCGTCTGCCTGCCCTCTTCGACCAGCAGCCCGACGGGGGACATATCCTCATGATACATGCCCGCGTTCATCGAAAGCAGCGGTCGCCTGCCCTGCCCGGCCATTGCCGCGTCAAACGCCTTCAGCGATCGGAAGGGCTTGCCGTCCTTTCCGGCATGGAAAAGCGCGATCTCATGGGCCCGCAGGTCGATCTCGCAAACAAGATGCTCGACGCCCTCAAACAGCAGTTCTCGGCACAGATTGGGAATTGACGGACCCCCCGTCACGACACGCGAGGGTTGACGCACCAGCCAGGCAAGTGCAATCGCGGCCAATCCGATTGCTAGAAGCGCGGTCGCCACAGGCTTGGAGCGCCCCATTGAGCGAACTGACCATCCGGAACCGTCTCGATTTGACATTTCATGCATGGCTGGGGCGCTGGTGGCCAACTTGTCCGGTGTCAGGAGCCTGACTTGTCTCACCCGTCCATCGGGGTTATTTGAGGGGTTAGGGTATGGCCCTGCGCAGTGGGCGACGAAAGGCGAAATCAGATGAGCATCAAGGATTACATCGACAACGAGGTCAAGACCAACGACGTTGTCCTCTTCATGAAGGGCACGCCGGGGTTCCCGCAGTGCGGATTTTCCGGGCAGGTCGTGCAGATTCTCGACTATGTCGGGGTCGACTATAAGGGCATCGACGTTCTGACCTCCATGGAACTGCGCCAAGGCATCAAGGATTATTCCAACTGGCCGACGATTCCCCAGCTTTACGTGAAGGGCGAGTTCGTCGGCGGATGCGATATCGTGCGCGAAATGTTCCAGGCCGGCGAGCTGCAGAGCCTTTTCGAAGGCAAGGGCGTGGCAACCAGAGCCGCCTGAGTGGCTGCATTGCGGAAGCCTTTCCGCAGGTCGGCTTCGAAGCTTCCGTTTCAAGGCGCCGGAACCCCGGCGCCTTACAGTGTTTGAAATGATTTATATGGCCTCGCCTTCGGCGCGGCCCCGCCGGCCACGATGCGCTGCGTGCCTCTCCCGTTTTTCCGCATCGTGCCGCCTTTGTTTTGCCAATGCCTTGCCGGAAAAGCCGGATCGCACCCACGATGTGTGTCGGAGGCTGCAGTTGGCCCTTTGACGGAATGACAGAATGGACGCTTCGACGACAATCAAAGAGCCGCGTCTGCAAGGCGTGGGCAAGGTAGAATTCATCGGCATGATGGCGATGCTGATGGCGCTCAATGCGCTCGCCATCGACATCATGCTGCCCGGCCTGCAACAGATCGGTGCAAGTCTTGGCGTCGAAAGCGAAAATCACCGGCAATACGTGATTTCGGCCTATCTGCTCGGCTTCGCCTTCGCGCAGCTTGTCTACGGCCCGCTTGCCGACCGTTTCGGCCGGCGCCTGCCGCTGCTGTTCGGGCTTGGCATCTATGTCGCCGCGGCCCTGGCCGGCGCTTTCGCGCCCACCTTTGCCGCGCTGCTGCTGCTGCGTGTTGCCCACGGCATAGGTTCGGCGGCCACACGCGTCATCAGCGTGTCGATCATCCGCGACGTGTTCGGCGGCCGAAAGATGGCCGAGGTGATGTCGCTGGTGATGATGGTGTTCATGATCGTGCCGGTCGTCGCGCCGGGAACGGGCCAGGTCATCATGATCTTCGGCGAGTGGCACCTGATCTTCGGCTTTATGGCCGCAATGGGCATTGCCGTGACGATATGGGTCTATCTGCGCCTTCCGGAGACGCTCGACCCTGCTGATGTCAGGCCGTTCACGTTGACGTCGGTGCTGCGCGGCTTCGGCATCGTGCTCGGCAACCGAGTGGCGCTTTGCTACACGCTGGCCAGCGCCTTCGTGTTCGGCGCGCTTTTCGGCTTCATCAATTCGGCGCAACAGGTCTATGTCGGCATCTATCAGCTGGGTGCGCTGTTTCCGGTGGCCTTCGCAGCCGTCGCCATGTTCATGGCGCTGTCGTCGTTCCTCAACTCGCGGCTCGTGGTGCATCTGGGCATGCGCAGGCTGTCGCACGGCGCGCTGCTCGGCTTCACGACCATCAGCGCCATCTGGTTCGGCCTGTCGCTGTTCGGGGTCATCCCCTTCCCGCTGTTCCTGGTGCTTTTCGCGCTGGCCATGTTCCAATTCGGCCTCATCGGCTCGAATTTCAACGCGTTGGCCATGGAACCGCTGGGCCATGTGGCTGGCACGGCTTCCTCCGTGCTGGGCTTCATGGGCACGGCCGGCGGCGGCGTCATCGGCGCGCTGATCGGACAGGCGTTCGACGGCACCACGACCCCGCTCGCCGCCGGCTTCTTCGCCGTCTCCATCATCGGGCTGATCTTCGTGCTGATCGCGGAAAAGGGCCGGCTGTTCCAGGCCCAGCACAAGCCGTCCTAAGGGGCCTTACGCCCCTTCCGGCATCATGAGGCCCGCAAAGTCGAACAGCTTGCGGTCGAGCAGATGGCTCGGCCGCACATTGGTCAACGCGCGGATCATCGTGTCCTTGCGGCCGGGCATGCGCCGCTCGATGTCGTCCAGCATCGCCTTCATCGCATTGCGCTGCAGGCCTTCCTGGCTCCCGCACAGGTCGCAGGGAATGATGGGAAACTGCATCGCTTCGGCGAATTTCGCCAGGTCGGCCTCGGCGCAATAGCTCAGCGGCCGCAGCACCAGCGTGTCGCCCTCGTCGTTCAACAGCTTGGGCGGCATGGCGGCAAGCCGGCCGCCATGAAACAGGTTCATGAAGAAGGTTTCGAGGATGTCCTCGCGATGGTGGCCGAGCACGAGCGCAGAGCAGCCCTCCTCACGCGCGATCCGATAGAGATGACCGCGCCGCAGGCGCGAGCAAAGCGAGCAGTAGGTCTTGCCCTCGTCGATCTTGTCGGTGACCACCGAATAGGTGTCCTGATATTCGATCCGGTGCGCGACGCCGTGCCTGTCCAGGAAGTCCGGCAGGATGTGCTTGGGAAAGTTTGGCTGGCCCTGGTCGAGGTTGCAGGCGAGCAATTCGACCGGCAGCAAGCCGCGCCATTTGAGATCCAGCAGCAATGCCAGCAGCCCGTAGGAGTCCTTTCCCCCGGACAGCGCCACCAGCCACCGTTCCCCCGGCTTGACCATGGCGAAATCGTCCAGCGCCTGGCGCGTCTGCCGCAGCAGGCGCTTGCGCAGCTTGTTGAACTCTACGCTCGTTGGCGTGTCGCGGAACATCGGGTGGCAGGCATCCCCGTCCTCGTCGACGATCGGTTCCGGCATGATGTTCATGGGGCGTGGCACCTTGATGGGCTTCGATTCCGCACCGATTAGAGCAACGCGCCGTCAAAGAAAAGGCCGCCTCGAGGGCGGCCTGTTCGCATTCGCTTTTTTGTGAGCCACGCCTGCGCGCGCAGGCGGCGCCTCAGGCTTCTTCCTTCTTCGGAAGAACGACGCGCAGCGACAACTCGCGAAGCTGGGCCGGCGTGGCCTCGGAGGGCGCGTTCATCAGCAGGTCCTGCGCCTGCTGGTTCATCGGGAACAGCGTCACCTCGCGCAGGTTCTTGGCGCCGACGAGCAGCATGATCACGCGGTCGATACCGGCGGCCATGCCACCATGCGGCGGCGCGCCATACTGGAACGCGCGGTAAAGACCGCCGAAATGCTCCTCAACCTCTTCGCGCGACTTTCCGGTCAGCTCGAACGCCTTGACCATGACCTCCGGCAACTGGTTGCGGATTGAGCCGGACGCGATCTCGAAGCCGTTGCAGACGAGGTCGTACTGATAGGCCTTGATGGACAGCGGGTCCTGGCCGTTCAGCGCCTCCAGGCCGCCCTGCGGCATGGAGAACGGGTTGTGGGCGAAGTCGATCTTTTCTTCTTCTTCCAGCCACTCATAGAACGGGAAGTCGACGATCCAGCACAGCTCGAAGCGATCGCGGTCAACGAGGTTGAGTTCCTCACCGGCGCGGGTGCGGGCCTCGCCTGCGAACTTGTAGAACTTGGACGGCTCGCCGGCGACGAAGAAGCAGGCATCGCCATCTTCGAGGCCGAGCTGGGTGCGGATCGCCTCGGTGCGCTCCTCGCCGATGTTCTTGGCGATCGGGCCGGCGCCTTCGAGCTTGTCGCCCTCCTTGCGCCAGAAGATATAGCCCAGGCCGGGCTGACCCTGGCTCTGCGCCCACGAATTCATGCGGTCACAGAATGCGCGCGAACCGCCGGTCTTGGCGGGAATGGCCCAGACCTCGACCTTCGGGTTGGCGGCGATCATGCCGGCGAACACCTTGAAGCCGGAACCGGCAAAATGCTCGGTGACTTCCTGGATCTCGATCGGGTTGCGCAGGTCCGGCTTGTCGGTGCCATAGGTGCGCAGCGCCGTGTCGTAGGGAATGCGGCGGAACTGCTGCGTGACGGGCTTGCCTTCGGCAAACTGCTCGAACACGCCGCGCATGACCGGCTCCATCGTGTTCCAGACGTCTTCCTGGGTCACGAAGCTCATTTCCAGGTCGAGCTGGTAGAACTCGCCCGGCAGGCGGTCTGCGCGCGGGTCCTCGTCGCGGAAGCAGGGCGCGATCTGGAAGTAGCGGTCGAAGCCCGCCACCATCAGAAGCTGCTTGTACTGCTGCGGGGCCTGCGGCAGCGCGAAGAACTTGCCGGGATGAATGCGGCTCGGCACCAGGAAGTCGCGCGCGCCTTCCGGCGACGACGCGGTCAGGATCGGCGTCGAATATTCCGTGAACCCGATCTCGTTCATGCGCCGGCGCATGTCGGCGATGATCTTCGTGCGCGCCACGATGTTCTTGTGCAGCGTCTCGCGGCGCAGGTCGAGGAAGCGATACTTCAGGCGGATGTCTTCGGGATAATCCGGCTCGCCGAAGACCGGCAGCGGCAGCTCCTTCGCCGCCGACAGCACTTCCATGTCCTTGGCGAAGATTTCGATCTCGCCGGTTGCAAGATTGGCATTGATCGTGTCGGGCGTGCGCGCCTTCACTTCGCCGTCGACGCGGATGACCCACTCGCCGCGCACGGTCTCGGCAATCTTGAAGCAGGGCGAATCCGGATCGGCGACGATCTGTGTGAGGCCGTAGTGGTCGCGCAGGTCGATGAAGAGCAGACCGCCATGGTCGCGAACGCGATGGACCCATCCCGACAGGCGGACGGTGGATCCGACGTCTGATTTTCTCAACTGTGCGCAGGTATGGCTGCGATAAGGGTGCATGGTCAAAATCCGGTCAGGGGTGTTGGATTGGCCGCGCCGACGCATTCGCGTTCGGCTCGAAAATTTGGGGCGAAAAGCGCATGTGCACTGTGTTTTGTCAAGGCAATGGCGTCCTTTGGCCCAATCCTGGGCGATATTGCCGCTGGCAATCCCAAGGTGGTTGGTCCACTACTCTTATTTTGCCAACCGAATGTTGATTATGTCTTCCATTCGCCCGTTGATCCCGCTTCTTATCGCCGCCGGCATTCTTCTAGGGGGCAATGGTCTGCAAGGCACCCTTATCGCCTTGCGAGGTGCGCAGGAAGGCTTCTCCGCCTCGATCATCGGCTTCATGGGAACGGCCTATTTCGCCGGGTTCCTGCTGGGCTGCATCGCCATCTCGCGGATCATGAAGTCGGTCGGCCACGTTCGCGCGTTCTCGGCACTGGCCGCGATGGCCTCGTCGGGTACACTGCTGCTCATCCTGGTCATCGACCCGGTGATGTGGTCGGTCATTCGTTTCGTCACCGGCTTCTGCTTCGCCGGGCTGTTCACCGTCATGGAGAGCTGGCTGAATTCAGGTGCCCAGAACCACGACAGGGCGCGGGTGCTGGCAATCTACCGCATCGTGGATATCGGCTCGGTGACCGGCGCGCAGTTCATGATTCCCGTTTTCGGTGCCGATGGCTTCGCCATCTTCGCGATCATGTCGATCATGATCACCCTGTCGCTGGTGCCCATCTCGCTAGGCGACAGGTCGAACCCCAAGCCACCGGAAGATGTCAAGCTTGATCTTGCCAGGGTCTGGCGCATCTCGCCACTGGGCTCCATCGGCTGCATCGCCGTCGGCGTGACCAACAGCGCCTTTCGCACCCTGAGCCCCGTCTATGCTGAAGAGATCGGCATGTCGGTCACCGACGTCGTGACCTTCATCAGCGTGGGAATCATCGGCGGCGCGCTGATCCAGTATCCGCTGGGCCACCTTTCCGACCGCTGGGACAGACGCAAGGTGTTGTTGATGACGACCACCCTGGCGATGCTTTCCACCCTGGCGCTGGCCTTCCTGGCCGGCAACGCTCCCCTTGCAAATTTTGCTCTGGTCTTCGTCTTCGGCTCCTTTGCGATGCCGCTGTTTTCGCTGTCCGCCGCGCATGCAAACGACCGCGCGGGCAAGGACGAGTTCGTGCTGGTCAACGCCGCTCTGATGCTGTTCTATTCCATCGGCGCGATAGTTGGGCCCTTTGCGGCCTCGGCGGTCATGGAACACATGGGCCCGCATTCTCTTTTTGCGTTCATGGGCTGCGTCTACGCCATTTTCGTCGTCATCACGCTTTACCGTATGGGCGTTCGTGAAGGCGTGCCGGAAAGCGAGCGTGGCCGCTTCATAGCGCTTCTGCGCACGTCGACGGTTTTTGCCCGCCTGGCCCGGCGCAAGGCAGACGAGACTGCGGAACCCGCACTTGCCTCGCAGCGCTTGACGAATGCCTCTCAGACTGAAAGGAAATGACTTCCATTTCCAGCCAAAGAACTTTCATGCACATCATAACGACCCAGAAAGAGCTCGAAACGGCGATTGCCGCGCTCGAAAAGTCGAGCTTCGTGACCGTCGACACCGAGTTCATTCGCGAGACGACCTTCTGGCCAGAGCTCTGCCTGATCCAGATGGCAGCCCCTGGCGTCGAGGCGCTGATTGATCCGCTGTCGCCGGAGATCGACCTGAAGCCGTTTTTCGCCCTGATGGCGAACGAGGCGGTGACCAAGGTGTTTCACGCCGCCCGACAGGACATCGAGATCATCTTCCACCTGGGCGAGCTGATTCCGCACCCGGTTTTCGACACCCAGGTGGCCGCAATGGTCTGCGGCTTTGGCGACAGCGTTTCCTACGACCAGTTGGTCCAGAAAGTGACCGGCGCGCATCTCGACAAGTCGTCGCGTTTCACCGACTGGCGCCACAGGCCGCTTTCGGACAAGCAGCTGGCCTACGCGCTGGCCGACGTCACGCATCTCATCGAAGTCTACCAGCATCTCAAGGCACAGCTCGAGCGCGCCAACCGCGCTCACTGGCTCAACGAGGAGATGGAGATCCTGACCGCGCGGGAAACCTACGACCCGCATCCGGACGACGCCTGGAAGCGCCTCAAGATGCGTCTGCGCAAGCCGATGGAACTGGCGGTGGCGCAGTCTGTCGCGGCATGGCGCGAACGAGAGGCCCGCGAACGCAACGTGCCCCGCGGCCGCGTGCTGAAAGACGACGCCATCTTCGAAATCGCGCAGCAGCAGCCCCGCGATGCCGCGGCGCTGTCGCGCCTGAGGACGGTGCCGAAGGGCTGGGAGCGCTCGTCCACCGCAACTGCATTGCTGGAAGCGGTCAACCGTGCGCTGCAACTGCCGAAGGAACAGCTTCCGAAGCTGCCGAAGGCGCAGCCGGCGCCTGAGGGAAGCAGCGCGGCCTCGGAGCTTCTCAAGGTTCTGCTGCGCCAAATCTCCGAGAAGGAGGGCGTGGCCGCAAAGGTTCTGGCGTCTGGCGATGACATCGACCGCATTGCAGCACTGGGCGAGGAGGCCGATGTGCCTGCCATGCATGGCTGGCGGCGGGAAGTGTTCGGAAACGTCGCCGCGCAACTGGTGCGCGGAGAGATCGCGCTGAAATTCGACCACCGCAAGGTGGTGGTCTTCGAAACCAAATAGGTCTCCAGCCTTCGAGCGGGTCCGCCCCGCTCGAAGGCATTCGTTCAAACCTCAGAAGCTGCCCGGGTAGTTCGGGCTTTCCCGCGTGATCGCCACGCCATGCGCATGGCTTTCGCGCAGGCCGGCGTTCGAAATGCGCACGAAGGTGGCGCGCTCGCGGAATTCCGCCAGGTTGCCCCCGCCGACATAGCCCATCGCCGCTCTCAACCCGCCCGTAAGCTGATGCAGGACGCCGGCCACCGGCCCCTTGTAGGGCACCTGCCCTTCAATGCCTTCCGGAACCAGCTTCAGCGTGTCGCGAACCTCCGCCTGGAAGTAGCGGTCGGCCGAACCGCGCGCCATGGCACCGACTGAGCCCATGCCGCGATAGGCTTTGAACGAACGGCCCTGATGGAGATAGACCTCGCCCGGGCTTTCATCCGTGCCGGCCAGAAGAGAACCGATCATGGCCGCGGTGGCGCCGGCGGCCAGCGCCTTTGCCAGGTCACCGGAGAATTTGACGCCGCCATCGGCAATGACGGAGACGCCTGCCTTCTGGGCGGTTTCCACCGCCGCCATGATTGCCGAAAGCTGCGGAACGCCGACGCCGGCGACAATGCGCGTGGTGCAGATGGAACCGGGCCCGATGCCGACCTTCACCGCATCCGCACCGGCATCGATCAGCGCCTTGGTGCCGTCGGCCGTTGCAACATTGCCCGCCATGATGCGCACGGCATTGGAAAGCTTCTTCACGCGGCTGACGGCGTCGAGCACGCGCTGCGAATGGCCATGCGCGGTGTCGATGACCAGCAGGTCCACGCCGGCGTCGATCAGGCGTTCTGCTCGCTCGAAGCCATCGTCGCCGACGCTGGTGGCGGCAGCCGCCCGCAGCCGCCCTTGCGCGTCCTTGCTGGCGTTGGGATTGAGCTGGCTCTTCTCGATGTCCTTGACGGTTATCAGGCCGACGCAGTTGCCATGCATGTCGACAACCAGCAGCTTTTCGATCCGATGCTGGTGCAGCAGCCGCTTGGCCTCGGTCTGGTCGACGCTTTCGCGGACCGTGACCAGGTTTTCGCGCGTCATCAGCTCCGACACCGTCTGATTGGGATCGTTGGCGAAACGCACGTCGCGGTTGGTCAGGATGCCAACGAGCCGCCCGGTGCGGTGGCCGCCCGTGCCACCCTTTTCCACCACCGGAATACCGGAAATGCCATGTGCGCGCATCAAGGCCTGCGCATCGGCAAGCGTGGCATCAGGGCCGATGGTGACGGGATTTACCACCATGCCCGATTCGAATTTCTTGACCTGCCGCACCTGCTCCGCCTGCTCTTCAGGCGAGAAATTGCGATGAATGACGCCGATGCCGCCGGCCTGCGCCATTGCGATGGCAAGGCGCGCTTCGGTCACGGTGTCCATGGCCGCAGAGAGGATGGGGATGTTCAGCTCTATGTCGCCGGCAATCACCGTGCTCACGTCGGTCTGCCCGGGCATGATCTCCGAGTGACCGGGCTGAAGCAGCACGTCGTCAAAAGTCAGCGCCATCACGCCGGTTGCGGTTTCGATGATCTTTGCCATGACAAGCCCTCAATACAGGAAACGCGCGCTAACGCTCGGAGGAGCAGCGCTGACTCTTCTGTTTCCTTCAGGAATGGCAAGGGCTCGTATCACGTCCGCCGCTCGATGAAAAGCGGCTCGGGATACACTTTTTAGGCAATTGCGAATCCGGAGCGGCTGGCAGAGATGATGCCGGCTTCAAGCCCCCCGCCCGAAACCGGCACCACCGTCGGGAGACCGGCGCATCATCGGATATGCTTCCGACGGTTCCCGGCCCCAAGGCGCCGCAGCGGAAAGCTCCAGCACCGGTGGGCAAGTTGCCCTGCCGCCCACGACGGGTCAACTCCTCAAAGCGGGGGCTCACAATTGACAAGAGAGAAACCGATCCGCCATTTGTCCGGCCATCGATTCATTCGGGCAGGCCATGAGCACCATAAAACTCGATCCGATCGACCTGCGCATTCTCAATGCCGTGCAGGGAAACGGGCGCATTACCAGGGAAGAACTTGCCGAGCAGGTCGAGCAGTCTCAGGCTCTCTGCTGGGCACGGCTAAAGAGGCTTGAAGAGGCCGGCGTGGTGAAGGGCTACCACGCCACGGTGGCGATGCGTCAGGTGGCGCCAGTAGCGACGGTGCTGATGGAAGTGACGCTGAGCGCTCATCGCCAGGTGGATTTCGAGCGCTTCGAACAGGCCATCAAGGAAGTTCCCGAGATTGTCGCGTGCTGGTCGGTTGGCGGCGGTGTCGACTACATGCTGAAGATCGTTGCCCGCGATATCGAAGGCTACCAGCGGCTCGTCGACGATCTGCTCGCACGCCAGCTCGGCATAGACCGCCATTTCACCTACATCGTCATCAAGACGGTGAAGGACGAAGGCGCGCTCCCACTGGAGCGGCTCGTCCCCGATGACATTGGCGCCTAGAGCGACGCCGATTCGCTCCGATATGCGGCCTTTTGGTCGCTCCTGGCCTGTTTGGACTTGAAGCCAGCGCGATCAGGTGTCACATCAGGGCGGTCGCGGGCGTATTCGCCCATCGCTCTTTCGACATGCAGGTCATTTCCATGGTTACCTATCTGGACGCCGCTTCGGCCCCGCTACGCAATACAGGTCAGATCCGCCTCTATGGCGAGGAAGCCTTTGCCGGCATGCGCAAGGCCTGCAACCTGACCGCGCGTTGTCTCGACGAGCTTGTCGACGTGGTGAAGCCCGGCGTGACCACCAATGAGATCGATCGCTTCGTGTTCGAGTTCGGCATGGATAACGGCGCCCTGCCCGCCACGCTGAACTATCGCGGCTATACGAAATCCACCTGCACATCGATCAATCATGTCGTGTGCCATGGCATCCCCGACGACAAGCCCCTGCGCGAGGGCGATATCGTCAATATCGACGTGACCTACATTCTCGACGGCTGGCATGGCGATTCCAGCCGCATGTATCCGGTTGGCACCATCAAGCGCGCCGCCGAGCGCCTGCTCGAGGTGACGTATGAGTGCCTTGTGCGCGGCATCGCAGCCGTTCGACCCGGCGCCCGCACCGGAGCGATCGGCGCCGCAATCCAGACCTATGCCGAAGGCGAGCGCTGCTCGGTGGTGCGCGATTTCTGCGGCCACGGCGTGGGGCAGCTTTTCCACGACGCGCCCAACATCCTGCACTACGGCAGCCCGAACGAGGGCGTCGAGATGCGCGAGGGCATGATCTTCACCATCGAACCGATGATCAATCTCGGTCGCCCGCACGTAAAAGTGCTTTCCGATGGCTGGACGGCCGTTACCCGCGACCGCTCGCTCTCCGCACAATACGAGCACACGGTGGGTGTGACCTCGACAGGCTGCGAGATTTTCACCTTGTCGCCCAAGGGACTCGACCGGCCCGGCCTGTCTTCCTAATATCCCCCAGGTCGCCGCTGAAGCGGCGACACTTTTTGGGGGAACGTGGCATGACCGATGACCACGAGGACGAGCGAGGGCTGTTTGCCGAGCAGCCATTGCCGCCCATCAAACCCGCCGCGATGCGGGTGGCAAAGCCGCACTATCTCGGCCATAGACAGCGGCTGCGCGAACGGTTCCAGCAAGCCGGCCCCGATGCGATTTCCGACTATGAATTGCTTGAACTGCTTCTGTTCCGCTCAATCCCGCGCGCGGACACCAAGGAGCGCGCCAAGGCGCTTCTGAAGCGGTTCGGCTCGCTTGCCGAAGTGCTCGGGGCGCCCGAGCACCTGTTGCGCGAGGTCGAGGACATCGGCGAAGGCGCCGCCATGGACATCAAGATCGTGGCGGCCGCCGCACAGCGCATGGCGCGCGGCCAGATCGAGGGACGCGAGATTCTTTCTTCATGGAACCATGTGCTCGACTATTGTCGCGCGGCGATGGCCTTCGAGGCGCGAGAGCAGTTCCGCATCCTGTTCCTCGACAAGAAGAACACCCTGATTGCCGACGAAGTGCAGCAGACCGGCACCGTCGACCACACCCCGGTTTATCCGCGCGAGGTGGTGCGGCGCGCGCTGGAGCTTTCGGCGACGGCCATCATCCTCGTGCACAACCACCCGTCGGGCGATCCGACCCCGTCTCGCGCCGATATCGACATGACCAAGACGATCATCGAGGCCGCACGCCCGCTCGGCATCGCCGTGCACGACCACATCATCATCGGCAAGAAGGGCTATTCCAGCATGAAGGGACTGCTTTTGATCTGAGCCTCGAAGGCTCGACCAGCCCTGCCCTCGAAATGGAGGGCAAGAAAAAAGGCCGCTCGATCGAGCGGCCTTTTCCTGTTTCCAAGCGGCAGCGCCTTATTCGGCGTCGCCTTCCTTGGCGGCCTTCTTCTTCGGCGCAGCCTTCTTCTTCGGCTCTTCGGCGCCGGCTTCGTCAGCCTTCTTGGCCGAGGCCTTCTTCGTCTTCTTCTCGGTCTTGGCTTCGCCGGCGGCCTCTTCCTCGTCCTCGGCCATCAGCTCTTCCTTGCTGACCTTCTGGTCGGTGACGGAGATCTGGGTCAGCAGATGGTCGATGACCTTCTCTTCGAACAGCGGCGCGCGCAGCGAGGCCAGCGCATTGGCGTTGTTGCGGTAGAACTCGAAGACTTCCTGCTGCTGGTTGCCGGGATAGCGACGCACGACGTCGAACAGCGCACGCTGCATTTCCTCGTCGCTCACCTGCACGCCGGCCTTTTCGCCGATCTCGGCAAGCACCAGACCCAGACGCACGCGGCGCTCAGCGAGGCGTTGGTATTCGGCGCGGGCTTCCTCTTCCGTCGTCTCTTCATCGGCAAAGGTGCGGCCGGCAGCCTCCAGATCGCGCTGAACCTGGTTCCAGATGTTGTTGAACTCGGTGTCGACGAGATTCGACGGCGCTTCGAACTTGTAGCCCTCGTCGAGCTGGTCGAGCAGCTGACGCTTCACCTTCTGGCGGGTCATCGCGCCGAACTGGCTTTCGATCTGGCCGCGCACGATCTCGCGCAGGCGCTCGAGCGATTCGAGGCCGAGATTCTTGGCGGTCTCGTCGTTGATCTCGAGTTCACCCGGCTTGGCCACTTCCTTGACGGTCACGTCGAAGGTGGCTTCCTTGCCGGCGAGCTCTGCAGCGCCGTAGTTTTCCGGGAAGGTCACGGTGACGAGCTTCTCGTCGCCGGCCTTGGTGCCGATCAGCTGGTCCTCGAAGCCGGAGATGAATTCCTTGGAGCCGAGCACCAGCGGCTGGTCGCTGCCCGTGCCGCCGTTGAACGGCGTGCCGTCGATCTTGCCGACATAGTCGATGGTGACGCGATCGCCCTCTTCGGCCTTGCCTTCCTTGGGCTCATAGGAGCGCGAGGATTCGGCAATGCGCTTGACCTGCTCCTCGACTTCCTCCTCCGGCACGCCGAACACCTGACGGGTCACGGCGATCTTGGAGAAATCCTGGATTTCGATGGTCGGAATGACCTCATAGGCGAGCTGGAACTCGAAGTCGGCGCCCCCGGCCAAGATCTTCTCGGCTTCCTTCTCGTCCTCGGTCATGGTGACTTCGGGCTGCATGGCAGCCTTTTCACCGCGCTCGGCGAGAATCGAGCGGGTCGAGTTCGACAGGATCTCGTTGACCACCTCGGCCATGAACGACTTGCCGTAGACCTTGCGCAGGTGCTGCATCGGCACCTTGCCCGGGCGGAAGCCGTTGAGGCGCACCTTGTCCTTGGCATCCGCAAGTCGTTCGACGAGCTTGGACTCCATTTCGCCAGCCGGCACGATCACCTTGATTTCGCGCTTAAGACCGGAATTGAGTGTTTCGGTAACCTGCATCATCAAACCTTTGTTTTCACGAATGCCGCCTGACCAACGGCTCCATGCCGCTCGACCTGCGGGTGTTCTCGTGGCGGGCATTCCTTCGGTGCGGGTGAATCAACTGTTCCGGGACGGTTCCATCCATCGGGTATCAATTGCCCTCAGAGCGCTCCGAGAATATGGGTAAGTCGTTGTTTTACCTGCTTCTTACCACATACGTCCGAAGCGTGAATTTATAACCCGTCACATTTGACACGCCTTTTGTCACACACGGACCGATTTTTCAACACTCTTCACGCGCGCCAACCGGCACATTTCCGTGCGATTCAACCATTTAACGCACCGGCGCGACATTGACAGAGTGACGACTACATGAGAATGCGAGCGGGATGCGGATGTGGCGGAATTGGTAGACGCCCCGGATTTAGGTTCCGGTGCCGAAAGGCGTGGGGGTTCGAGTCCCTTCATCCGCACCATTTGGCTCCAAGACGGCACGGAATCAGGCTTGTAGCAGCGGCTTTTTCGCTCACGTCTCGGAGAACCGGGATATCGCTCCATTTGCAAAAGGCGAACGGCGGCAAGCGGTTCGCCCTTTTCAACTCCAAAACCGATCACAGATCAAGTACCGTGCAAGTTGCCGGAAAGCGTCGCCAAGGCCGGCGGCGGCAGATCGCGCGCATCGCCGCGGCCAGCACACTCAGGACCAGTAGCGCTATGGCCGACAAACCCATCGCCCATACCGAGGATGGCCGCCCGATCTATGACAACACGCCCACCGTCGTCGCGGTTCTTGCCACGAACGACGAAGGCCAACTGCTGGTGATCAGGCGTGCCAACCAGCCCGGACATGGATTGCTTGCGCTGCCCGGCGGCTATCACATGCGTGGCGAAACCTGGCAACAGGCCGGCGCCCGCGAAGTGTTCGAGGAAACGGGGCACAGAATCGAGCCCGCTGCACTCCGCCTCGTGTCGATGGAGACCGACGAATACGGCAACAATCTCGTCATTGCCCGCGCCACACAGCCGGTCGCAGGAGGCGGGCAAGGCGATGGCGAGGCAATGGAGGTGCTGTTCGTATCGGAAGCGGGCCCGGCCGGCGAATGGGCATTCCCACGCCACCATGCTGCGGCAGCAAAAGTCTTCGAAGAACTCGGCGATTCGTAACCGCCCCGCCCGCCATTCACATTCTGCGTTTGCGCGCCAGCCGATCACCTGAAGGCGATTCGCCCAAAGATCCCGAGGGGGGCTCAACCCATGCGGGCGCTCAAGAACTCAGCAAGCACCTTGGCACCCTGCTATTCTGCCCTCGATTCTCGGAGACCTTGAGAGCGCTTTGGTTTGCGGCAACAGATCGGAAAACCAGCCCGTGAGGGATTCCTCACCCGGCCGCTCCGCAGTAGGCATACGTTCAGGAAAGCAGCCATTTTCAGGCTGAAAAAATGGCGCGAGTGACGGGGCTCGAACCCGCGACCTCCGGCGTGACAGGCCGGCACTCTAACCGACTGAGCTACACCCGCGCTTCGGACGTGAGCCGTTCGGCCCGCGTCGCTGGAAGCAGCCATTACGGTGTTCGCAGGCCACTGTCAACACGCCAAAACTCGCCGCGAAGACGATCCCGTGGACAAGGCCTCGTGACCTTTGGAGGACTTGATTTTTCAGGAGAACAGCTTGTTATAAGCTCTTGAAAAAAAATGGCGCGAGTGACGGGGCTCGAACCCGCGACCTCCGGCGTGACAGGCCGGCACTCTAACCGACTGAGCTACACCCGCGCTTTGGACGTGGGCCAGTTCGGCCCCGCGTCGATGGAGGGGGAATTACGGTGTTCGGGTGTGAGTGTCAAGCGGCACTGTGCATCAATCTCACTTTTCCGCCAAAGGCTTTGGGGATAGCCGGCGAAAGAGCATCAAATCCGCCATAACCGTTTGTAGTGGCGGATTTTTGTTGCGGACGGGAAGCGAACCGCTTAAACGTCCCGCCCGAAGTGGGCGATTAGCTCAGTTGGTAGAGCGCTTCGTTTACACCGAAGATGTCGGCGGTTCGAGTCCGTCATCGCCCACCACTTGCACCAGTGAAATTCCTGGTCTTTCCATCCGATTTACGAAGTGCGCCACAGGTTCAATAAACCCGACGCCGCCATTGCAGGCTAAAAAACAAAGCCCGCCGCACCTTTCGATCCGACGGGCTCGACTCTGTCAGATGGTCCGGTCCCGACATTCTCGAGATTTTTGGCAAGCTGTGCCGTGATCACGTCACGGGTTGCCAGTCCTCAATGCGGGAATGCCTGCGTGGTGATGAAATATGCAGCCTGCTGGTAAACTTGCAGGACGATGATCGCCAGCAGCGCGGCCGAGATGGGCACGCCGAAGGGCACAACGCGCTGGCGATCCAGGTGCTGGATATAGGCCCGGAAAGCGGGCGATGGCAGCAAAAGCGGATTGCGCACGACAACCGCGGTGATCAGCGTGAAAACGAGAAGCGCGATGGAAAAGGCGAGCAAGTCGCCCCCGCCCGAGACAAGCGGCGCGACGGCCATGAGCTTGACGTCGCCAGCGCCGACCTTACGCATCAGCCAAAAGGGAAACAGCAGCAGGAACAGCAGTGCCCCCGCAATCGCGCTCATGCCAAAGTTCCACCACGAATTCTCTGCCAGGGCGGCGAGGAACAGCGATGCCGCGCCAAGGCTCAGCAAAAGCACGACATCGTTGTTGCGAATCTTTTGAGTAGTGAAATCGTTCCAGCCGATCCGCAGCAAAAGCGGCACTGCCAGAAGCTTCATCACGAATGAGACGAGCAGCAGCATTTCACCGCTCGATGTTGGTCACGCTGGAGGAGAGAAGCTGCAAGTTGTTTCTTACAGTCGGATCCCCCGGCGCGAGCTCATAGGCGTGAAGAAAGTTGGCTCTAGCCTCCTGTAGATTGCCACGCAGCAACTTGGAGTAGCCGTAATTGTTGTAATATTCCGGGGTTCCGCCGAGCTGCACGTATGCGCGCTTGTAGGCCTTGTCGGAAAGGTCGAAGCGGCGGATGCGATCGCAGGAGGCGGCCAGGCCCAGCCATGCAACCCCATCATTGGGCGCCAGCTGAACGGCCTTGTAGAACAGTGCGCCGGAATTGCCGTAGTTTCCTTGCCGAAACTGGTTCTTGGCCTCTGCCACCGCTTCGTCGGAGGCGTAGTACTCGACGTCGGAAACGGTTTTCAGACCTTTGAAGGTATCGCCAAACGAGGTGAGTTCCGAAGGTGTCGGCTCGTTGGTGCGGACGATGCCATCGTCTATTGTCTTGCATCCGGCAAGCACGCCGCCCAGCAAGCATGTGGCGACAACGATATGAATTGACCTTGCCATTCTTGTCCCCCGCAGCACCTTTGGTGCCATTATTGAATTTGCATCGGCCGCCAGCCGGATCAGAAAAACACACCTCTCATCCGGATGATGACGGGCAGCATGATCACCATCAGCACAACCGGGAAGATGCAGAGGCCCAGCGGGATCATCATCTTTACCGGAAGCGAATTGGCTCGATCCTCGGCACGCAGGATCCGCTGGGAACGCATCTCTCCACTGTAGACGCGCAAGGCTTCGGTCAGGCTCGTGCCCAGTTCCTCAGACTGGCGAAACAGAACAGCGAGCGACTTGGCCTCTTCGAGCCCCATCCGGTCCGATAGGTCACGCAGAGCCTCGCGCAACGGCTTTCCCGCCCGCAACTGCAAATTCATGATCGACAACTGAATGCCGACCCACTTGCGTGTGCCCGCGAGTTCGCTGCTCACCCGCTCCACTGCCGCCTCAAGGCTCATGCCGGCGTCCGCGCAGGTGATCATCATGTCCATGAAATCGGGAAACCCGATGCGATACTGACGCTGCTGTGCCCGCTCGAATCGGTCAAGCGCGATGCTGGGAATGACCATGCAGGCAAGCCCGAACAGACCGGCGCCGGCAAAACCCACGAACTCCGGCATCTTCTGCGGCAGCACCTGCAGCAAGACCAGATAGGCCCCGGCAAACCCCGCCACGACGGCCCCGACACGGCTCAGCAAGTAGAGCAGCGGCGCGCTCTTCTGGTAGAAGCCGGCGCGAAACAGCTTTATTTCCAGGGCGTCCGGTCTTCCGCGCTCTCTTTCCAGCGCTTCGAAATAGGCCTCGACCGGGCGCTGCGCGGCAAGCTTGGTCAATTGTTCCTGCACGGCCAGCGATCGCCGATCGGCGGGCGGATCGTTCAACAGGCTCTGGGCGACCATCCGCCTGGTCTGAAGGAGCGGCCGGAACAGAAACGCCGCGAACAGGAAAAGCGAAACCGCGGCAGCAAAAACCGTTATCGAGATCAGCAGACCCAGGTTCTGAAAGCTGGAAAGAAAGCTCATCTCCAGCCCCTCAGACTTCGAAATTTACCATGCGATACATGATGTAATCGCCGACCAGCGCCCAGGCGCCGAAGATGACGAATACCGGCGTGATAAGCGGGTCACCCCAGACGCCGCCGTAGTAGCTCGGTGCGATCAGCTGAAGAATCAGGAACATCACGAGGGGAAAGAGCGAAATGATCCATGCCGACACACGCCCCTCGGCAGACAATGCCCGTATCTTGAGGCGCAGCTTCTGGCGCTCGCGCAACACCCCCGAGAGGTTCGATAGAATTTCGGTCAGATTGCCGCCGGTTCTCGCCTGGATGGACAGCGACACCGAAAGCAGGTTCAACCCCTCGAAGCCCACCCGTTGCGACAGTTTCTTCACTGCCTGCTCGAGGCTGAGTCCGAAGGTTACCTCATCCGAAACGATGCCGAACTCGGTGCCTATCGGATCCGGCATCTCACGTGCCACAAGCCCGATTGCCACAGTGGTCGGATGACCGGCCCGCAGCGACCGGACGATCATGTCGAGCGCGTCCGGCAGTTGCCTGGCGAATTTGGCGATGCGCTTGTTGCGGGCCCTTCGCAGCACCAGCAGCGGCAAGATGAAGCCGACGAAGAGGAATGCGAGCAGAGCCCAAAGTGCGGAAAAAGTCAGCAGCAGGCCCAGCCCGAGGGCCAGCCCGGCCAGGATGAACATTGCGGCAAAGGCCAGCGGGTTCCCCGTGATGCCCGACTGCGTGTAGAGGCGGTTAAGCGCCACGGCACCGAAAAGAAAATCGCCGCTGTCGCTCAGTCCGCGCTCGCGCAGCAGCCCCCGAAGAGTCTGCTCGGCCGCGACATCCTCGGTCAGGCGCCTCAGTCGCCGGTTGACCGCACCTGCAGCCTGGCGCCGTGCGGCATAGGACAAATAGAGGGATTCGACGACCAGAATCACCGACGCCGCCGCCAGGACGTAAATGAAATAGAGGAGCGTCTGGCCGGTCAGCATCTAGAGCGGAACCTGCGGATTGAAGGCGTCTTTTGCGAAATGATGGCCGAGCGTAGCAGCCTCCTGCGCGAATCGCGGTCGGACGCCGGTAGCGCGGAACTCGCCAACGATCTTGCCGTCCTCGGCCACGTCTCGGCGGATGAAGTGATAAATCTCCTGCAGCTGAATGACGTTGCCTTCCATGCCGGTTATCTCGGAAATGGAGATCACCCGACGGCCGCCGTCGGACAGGCGCTGCGTCTGAACGATGATGTCGATGGCCGAGGCGATCTGGGCGCGGATCGATTCGCTGCTCATCGGCATGCCGGCCATGCCGATCATCTGCTCGAGCCTCGAAAGCGCGTCTCTCGGCGTGTTGGCATGGATGGTTGTCATCGAGCCTTCGTGGCCGGTGTTCATCGCCTGGAGCATGTCGAAGGCCTCTTCGCCACGCACCTCGCCGACAATGATGCGATCCGGGCGCATGCGCAGCGCATTCTTGACCAGATCGCGCTGGCGAACCTCGCCCTTCCCTTCGACGTTCGGAGGCCGCGTCTCCAGCCGGCCGACATGCGGCTGCTGTAGCTGCAGTTCCGCCGCGTCCTCGATGGTTATCAGGCGCTCGCGATGGGAAATGTAACTGGACAGCGCGTTGAGCATGGTGGTCTTGCCGCTGCCGGTGCCGCCGGACACGAGTATCGACTTGCGCGACTGCACTGCAATCTTGAGCAGGTCGATCATGGGCGGTCGGATCGAGTTGAATTCGACGAGCCTCTCCAGCGAATATGGGCGCCGGGAGAATTTGCGGATCGACACGAGCGGTCCATCCACCGTGATCGGCCGTACGGCAACGTTGACGCGTGATCCGTCTTCGAGGCGAGCGTCCACCATGGGATAGGATTCGTCGACGCGTCGGCCGATCGCCGAGACGATCTTGTTGATCACCCGCATCAGATGCGCCTCGTCGCGAAAGCGGATTGCGGTTTCCTCGATGACCCCTCGCCTTTCGATAAACACGCGCTTGTGAGTATTGATCAGAATGTCGGCGACGGATTCGTCCTTGAGCAATGGCTCGATCGGCCCGAGGCCAAGCATCTCGTCGGCGGTTTCGCTGGTGATCTGGTCGAGCTCACGCGCGTTAAGAGGCACGTTGCGCGATCTGACGAATTCGCGAACCAGCGGAAGTATCTCGCGCAGGATGTCTTCCTTCGACGCGGTTTCCAGCAGCGCGAGATTGAACCGTTCGATCAGATGCCGGTGAATGTCGACCTTTAGCGCCAGCAGCGCATCTGCCTGGGAGGTTTCGCCCGGCTCCTCGGCGGGCACGGCAGCCAGCGGCACCGCAGGCTCCGGAAGAACCTCGGCCTTCCGCCTCGGATAGTTGGTAAAGCGGCCAAGCATAGTCGCGCCCCACTCCCACCTGCCTGCATCGCGGCGAATGCCTCCATTCGCGACGACACCCGGTTGCCCTGTCCGGCGACGGGCACCTCGGTGCCCTCAATCTGCAGCAGCCCCACAACCGCTCACAAATTATTTGGTAACCATTGCGTGCGCAAGCGTGCAAATGCTGTTTTTATGGTTCATTTTCAATTATAGTAAAGATGAGTTGATGTGGCTTTACCTCGCGATGCGCGAATGCCAATGCAACGGTCGAAACTTTGGCGCCAATATAGGTGTAGACGTGACGCCTCTTTCCGGAAGATATTGCAATAATGATCGCCACCAACTTATTGGTTAGCTGCGACAGCGATAGGCGTAAGCAATTTTCTAGAATATAGGTTAACTTAATAATTTATCTTTACGAATCATGGCCATAGGCACAAGTTACCCAAACATACCCCACCTCAATCAGGCCCATCAACTGGGCGGCTTTTCACTAAAATTGTTTGACTCCGGAAAAAGGCCAGTTCTACCATCGCGCGAGGAGATTCCCTGGGGGCGGGACACTCACCTTGTTCTTATTCCCGGCGCAGCCAGATCTGCCCACGCCCCCAGCAGTGATAAGTGCATACCAGCTGTTTGAGAGCGAGGCGGGGCAATGCGCGCGAATTCGATCGTCATGATTGTGCTGGCCAGCATTTTCGGCGTGCTTGCCGTGGTGCTTGCCAATATGTGGCTTGCCGGTCAGCGCAACCAGATGGCCATTGCCGGCGAGAAGCCCGAAGCAACGATCGTGGTGGCCTCGGTGCCGCTGAAATTCGGCGACCAGATTACAGCCGACAAGTTGCGTCAGATCCCCTGGCCTGCGGGCGCCATCCCCCAGGGCGCCTTCCAGACCACGGAAGAAGTTCTTGACAAGGAAGGCGGCCGGCAGGCGCTGCAGGCGATCGGCACCAACGAGCCCATTCTGGCCAGCAAGATTACGGGGCCGGGCCAGCGGGCCACGTTGTCGGCCGTGCTTGCGGAGGGCATGAAAGCCGTCTCAATTCGCGTCAACGACGTGCTTGGCGTCGCCGGCTTCGTCTTCCCTGGCGATCGCGTGGACATTCTCCTTACCCGCACGGTTCGTTCCGCCGAGGGCGCGGACCAGAGTTTTGTCGACGTGCTCCTGCAAAGCATCAAGGTGCTGGCAGTGGATCAGGTGGCTGATGAAAGCACGGACAGCCCGACGGTGGTGAAGGCCGTGACGCTGGAAGTCTCCACCAAGGACGCACAGAAGCTCACATTGGCTGCCGGGGCCGGCCAGCTTTCACTTGCGCTGCGCCAGGTCGCGGCCGGCGAAGGCGAAAACACGGCGCGCGTGACGCTCTCCGATCTTACAGGCGATACGCCGGACAATGTTTCGGCCCGACAGGCAGCGCTGGACGCCGACCGGAAGCACAGCGAGGAGCAGATCGCCGGCTTGAAGCAGGCGGTGGAAAGGGTCGACAGCCGCCTCGATGAATTGAAAAAAGTCAACGAAAAGCCCGCCCCTGCGCCCGAGGCAGTGGTCAAGGAAGTGGTCAGATATCTGCAGCCGGAGCCGCCCTCCCATGCAACGGTCGGGGTCTTCAGGGGCGTCGATCGGGTTGCTTACGACGTGCCGCGCATAAAGTGAGAGACAGGGCAGCGGCAGAGCGGTGCCGGAATTGAGACTGGGGCCCAATGGGCCGGGGGAACAAGACACATGCTGAGGTCTGGACTTAGAATTTTGGCCGCGGTCTCCCTTTGGGCTGCGTCGCATGCCCTTCCCGCGTCCAGCGCCGTTGCGGCCGACCGGCGCATAGACGTTTCAAGCCCAAGCGTTCACCGCATCTTCCTGCCGGCGTCGCAGTCCGTGACCATTCAGGTGAACGAAAACCTCGGCGACCTGGTGGTTGCAAACAGCAACATAGCCGACGCCCAGCCGATGACGGACCGGACGCTCTACATCATCGGCAAAGCCACCGGCACCACCTCGATCAACCTCTTCTCCGAAAAACGAAGGTCCCTGGGCGTCATCGAGGTCGAAGTTGGCGTCGACGTGGACGACCTTGCCGCGGCCATCAGGCAGGTGGCGCCGCGGTCGCGCGTGACGGTCGGCTCGGTCAATGGCCGGGTGCGGCTTGGCGGCCGCGTCAAGGATGGCGGCCAGCTTGCCGAAATCCTTAAGATTGCCGAGCAATACGGGCCGGAGGCGATCATCAACTCGATCGAGGTCGAGGACAGCCAGCAGGTCAATCTTGAAGTGCGCGTGCTGGAAGTGTCGCGCAATGCCGGGCGGGAGCTGGGCGTATCCATTCGGGCCAAGAGCGATGACAATCCGAAGTCGGAAAACGGCTTCGCCTCCGGGCCAGCGCTTGCCGCCGCCCAGTTTGCCACCGGCAACGTGCCCTTCGCGGCGCTGATCGCCCGCGTTATCGACGCCGGGATCAATGTCGACATGATGATCCGTGCGCTCGAAGACAAGCGCCTGGCCCGCCGGCTCGCCGAGCCAAATCTGACCGCCCTTTCGGGTGAAGAAGCCAGTTTCCTCGCCGGCGGCGAGGTGCCCATCCCGGTCGCGCAGGACAACAATCAGACCACGATCGAATTCAAGGAATTCGGCGTCAAACTGCGCTTCATTCCGATCGTCATGGAAAACGGCAAGATCAATCTGCGCCTCAATCCCGAGGTCAGCGAGGTCGACCCGACGGCTTCAATTCGCGCCAATGGCATCGACATTCCCGGCTTCAGCACGCGCAAGGCGTCGACCGTGGTGGAGCTGCGCGACGGGCAAAGCTTCGCCATTGCCGGACTGCTGCAATCGACCAACCGCAAGCTCCAGAGCCAATTGCCGTGGCTGGGCCAGCTGCCGGTCATCGGGGCACTGTTTCGCTCGTCCAGCTACATCAAGAACGAGACCGATCTGGTCATCATCGTGACGCCGCGGCTGGTGCGACCCACAAAGCCGGGCCAGGAACTTGCCAACCCGCTCGACAAGACCCGCCCGGCCAATGACCCCGAGTTCTTCCTGCTGGGCGAGCTCGAAGTCAGCAAGAACATGATCCGGGCTTACGAAACCGGTGCGGGTGTGGTCGGCCCTTATGGGCACATGCTCGATTTCAACTCCAAGGATCAGCTGCTCTATGCGAAGAAATAGCGCCGTACTCATCCTGGTTGCCACGACCACCCTGCTTTCGGGCTGTGCGGACTATCTGAACCGCTACGATACGGTGACGCTGGCTGCCGGCAACACGCAAAAGCACAACATGCTTCTGCAGACCGCGGACCCGTTCAACCCGGCCGCGCAGGACAACCACATACCGACCAACGGCAACCAGGTCGCGGCGGTGCTCCTGGGTGGCCCGCCCGCACTGCCGACGCCGGCAGCACCCGGAGCGCCGGCCACGGTCGGCGCTCCGGGTGGAGGATCTTAAGGGAACTTGCGGCGAAAGGCGATGCTCGAGCGAGCGAGGCGCGCGGGCGTCAGAGCAGGAAAGAGCTGTCGTCATGCTGCGAACACTTCAAGCATTCTGGCGAGATCAATCTGGGATAGCGCTGATCCTCGTCGCAATCATGCTGCCCGTCATCATCGGGTTTTCGCTGCTGGTCATAGACATGAGCCGCGCGAATACCCTGCACAACGACCTGCAAAAGGCGGCGGACGCATTTGCGCTGGCCGCGGCGGCAGAGCTGGATGGGCAATCGGATTCAATAGTCCGGGCCGAGCGCGCGCTGATCACGCTGGTGCAGAACCAATACAATTTCTCCGGCGACAGCGGGCCTCAGATCCTCGCCAGGGCCGGAATAGACAGGCGATTTCTTTCGTCGCTCCCGCCAACGGTCAACGGAGTTGATGGTGACGCAAGACCTATTACTGCCAGCTATCAAATCGCCAACGAGCTAACTGACGCCAAGCTTGCCCGCTATGTGGAAGTAACCGTCAGACCGGTCGGGTTTCAAACCATTTTCCCGGCCTCGTTCCTGACCGGCAACGCTGCGAGCAACAGCTTCAACGTTGGTGCAACGGCGGTGGCCGGTTTCAAATCAGGGGTGTGTGACTACACGCCGGTATTCATTTGTAATCCCTATGAAGATACCAGCGTGACCGGCGGCGTGACCCTGGAGCAGGCCGCGAACACACGCGAATACCGACGCCGCCAAATTCTGTTGCGAAATGACAAGTTTTACGGGCCGGGGAATTTTGCGTTTCTGGCATCCCCATTCGGTAATGGTGCCGATGAATTGAAAGACATGCTGGCGAAGGTAAAGCCCTTGGGCTGCTACTCTCGAGATGGAGTCGACACGGAGCCGGGACAGAATACGGGACCTGTCGAGGACGGCTTGAATGCTCGTTTTGGCATCAGCCACAAGTACATGAACACACCGGACGGACCAGCGGCCAACGTACGCATGGGGCTTAAAAGCATAAGCTGCAACGGCAACCCAAAACCTGAGTTCCACCCAATCCAAACGGATCAACAAAAGGAAATGGGTGTCGGGCTGGAACGTGACCCCTGCCAGTATGTCGGCTCTTGCCCCTATATGGACGGCCGAATGGGCCGGGGCGACTGGAACTTTGATCGTTATTGGCGAGCCAACCACACTGTGCCGGCAACAACGGGCCAACCGCGCCCGCATCCATTCCCAACTTCAGGACCCAACATGCCAACACGGTATGAGATCTACCGTTACGAACTCGATCCGGACGGCAATCCCCTCACAAATGACAGTATAGTCGGTGACGCGTCAAAAGGCGGGGAAAAAGGTACTCCGGCCTGTGGCCAAACTCCTGTGACCACAGTCGACCGGAGAATACTCTACGGAGCGATCCTCGACTGCAAAGCGCTGGCGGCTGCTGGCTATAGTTTGTCGGGTCGCCAAAAAGATGTGCCTGTCCGTGCGTTTGGCAGCTTCTTCATCACCGAGCCGATCAAGGACGACAAAGAGATCTACGTCGAACTCGTCGACATCACCGGTAAGGGCGGGCGCGGCACGCTGGACAACTTCCTGCGCGACGAAGCGCAGCTTTATCGGTGATGGCCATGTTCAGCGTGCTCAAACATCTGGCAGGACGCTTTGGCCGGGAAGAGCGGGGCGCGACCCTGGTCGAAATGGCGCTCGTTGCGCCGTTGATGCTCGTCCTTTCAGCCGGTGTGTTCGAGTTCGGCAACATGCTGCATCAGAAGCTGCTGATACAGGCCGGCCTGAACGACGGCGCACGCTTCGCCGCGCGTTGCAACAGCCAGATGTATACGGACTTCGGCCTGCCGGCGATCAATTGCGCCAACATGTCGAGGAACATCGCCGTCTATGGCGTCCCCAACCCCACCGATGCAAGCAAGCCGCGGGTCGCCGGCTGGGACGCGGCTGACGTGACGGTGGAGATCGCCGAGCCATCGAGATGCCATGATGCGGTGGTCGGGGGCGTGACGCAGTATCGCTCGGTCACGGCGCAGGTCTGCATCGTCAAGCTCACCAACAACAAAGTCTACCGCGACCTCGGGATGCTTTCGCTGATCGGCATAGGCCAGATCACGCTCGGCGGCAGCCACGAACAGCGGCTGATCCGGTTCTGACCATGCTCAAGCGCTTCGCCAGATTGCAGGACGGTGCAACGATGGTGGAAATGGCCATCGCCATGACGCTGCTTCTCTTGCTGACACTCGGCTTCGTCGACTTGGGCAACGCGCTCTACCAGTGGAACTCAGCCAACAAGGCGGTGCAGGTGGGCGCGCGGCTTGCCGCCATTTCCAATCCGGTGGCAAACGGGCTCGCGGCGGCTGCACCAACCGACACTCCAGGTGCACCCGTCGTAGCCGGGGCCTACTCGTTCGAATGCGGATATCTCGCAGGCGCGCTTTCGTGCAACAGCGGAGCAGGCGATACGGCCAACTTCAGCCGCATCTTCCGCGGCGACACGCTTGCAACAAACAACGACGCCTGCCCTCTCCCCACCGGAAGCCAGCGTCCCGGCATGTGCCATTTCTACCCGTTCCTCAAGCGCGAGAATGTCGTGGTGCGCTATGCCGCCACCGGGCTCGGCTACCAGACGCGTCAGGCCGGCCCCGTCCCCACCATCACGGTCAGCCTGCGCGACGTCAAATTCCGGTTCTTCTTCCTGAACGGCTTGCTGGGTTTCCGCGAAATCGACATGCCCCCCATGCTCAGCACCGTGACCGGCGAAGACATGAAGAGCACAGCGCCATGAACGCCATCGATCCAAAGCTCGTGCCCACCCGCAGGAAGCAGATTGCGCTGTATACGGCCGATCCGCAGTTCCGGCGCGAAATCGCATCACGCCTCGAGGCGCTCTCCATCTACGATGTCCAGGGCGCGGAGCCCGAGGCGTTTCTGAAGGGGCTTGCCGGCGGCGGGCACCCCAACCTCATCATCCTCGATGTCGGACAGGGCGAAATCCTCGAGAAGCCCGGCCTGATGGAAGCGCGCGCCGCGTGGTCGCACGTGCCGCTGATTGCCATTTCCGCCGAGCTGCGGCCGGAGCAGATGCGCAACCTCGTCAGGCTCAACGCATCGGACTGGCTGCGCAAGCCGCTGGACGGCAAGGAGCTGCTCAATGCGGTGACGTTCCACGACAGTGGCAGCCAGGCCAGCAAGAGCCGGATCATCACCTTCGTGGGCGCCACCGGCGGCGCCGGCGCCACCACGCTGGCGCTTGCGGCGGCCGAGTATCTGGCGGCCAAATCGCCGGAAAGCGCCGCCTCCACCTGCCTCGTCGACCTCGATTTCCAGAATGCCAATTGCGGCGCCTATCTGAACCTGTTCAACCAGTTCGACCTCGCCGGCATCGTCACGCAACCGGACAGGCTCGACGTCGAACTGATGGACGTCATCAAGCTTTCGCGGCCCAACGGCCTGACGATCTATTCCTTCGAGCGGCCGCAGCTGCCCTTCGAGCCGAATGGCAACGAATTCGTGTTCAAGCTGCTCGATCTTGCAGCCTACCGGTTCAGCGACATCGTCATCGACCTGCCCAATCTCGAAACCAGCTGGCACAAGCCGGTGCTGTCCACCAGCGACGAGATCTTCATCGTCTTCGAGCTCAACCTGGCCGCGTTGCGGCAGGCCAAGCGCCTCTATGGCAAGATCCGCGAGTTGCGCGGCAATGGCGCCAGCATCACGCTGGTGGCCAACAAGCAGAAGCGCAAATGGTTCGGCAATCACTTCTCCCGCAAGGATCTGGAGAAGGTGTTCAAGGCCTCCAACATCAAGTCGATCAGGCTCGACCAGGCGCTGCTGACCGATTCCCTCAACCGCGCCATCCTTCCGACGGAGGTGGACGCGCGCGCCCGCTTCAACAAGGAGCTCAAGGCGTTGTTTCGCGAGCGGCTCGATGCGCGCTAGGCGCCCCACCGCGGCGCCGCTGCTCAACGCCGTTCTGGGCGCGCTTCTGGTCGCATCCGTCGGGGCGGCCGAGGCACGCGGCGAGGCACGGCGGCCGCCGCTGCCCACCATGGGCCCCAGCCTGCGCAGCGCGGTGGTGTTCCAGACGGCCGAGACCGCCGGCACGATCGTCATCCGCAAGGACGAGAAGGCGCTCTACCTCGTCGTCTCCCCCGGGCAGGCATTGCGCTATCAGATCAGCGTCGGGCGCGATGGCTTCGGCTGGACGGGCACGGTACGCGTCGGCGCCAAGAAGGAGTGGCCGGAATGGCGGCCGCCGGCCGAAATGCGCGGCCGCCAGCGCGGGCTTCCCGAATTCGTGCCGGCCGGCCCCTACAACCCCTTGGGCGCGCGTGCGCTCTATCTGCATGACGGCGGCCGCGACACGCTCTACCGCATCCATGGCACGAACGACCCGAAGGGCGTGGGCTTCGATGGCACCTCGGGCTGCTTCAGGCTGACCAACACCGACGTGGTCGATCTCTTCAGGCGCGTTCCCGTCGGCACGAAGGTGATAGTCGAATGACCAGGATCATCAATCCCGACGAGCCCTCCGAAGGCCGCGCCGACTCGATCTTCAACCGGAAGCTCAGCACATCGCGGCTGGTTGGCTGCACGCTTGCGGCCGCTGCCGTCATGACCGGCATCAACCTGGCCGCCGCGGTCTATTTCATCCGGGGCATCGGGGAGCTGCGGGCGGCGGAGCAGCGGCTCCAGACCCTTTCGGACTTCGAGGCGCGGATCATCGCAAAGGTCGACAAGGTGAATGTCGGCATGCAGACCCGCCTCGAGGAACTGCAGCGCGGGGTGCTCGGCCGGCTCGGCGAAATGGGCGATCGCCTCGAGAAGATCGAGCGGGGCGCGCTGCCGGCCAACATCGCAACAAGCCTGCTGCCGGTCGGCACGGATGCGTTGCCGGAGGCCGAACCGATCGACGGGGCACAGCAGGAATTTCACGTGGCGGCCGAGCCGGCGGCCGCACCGCCTCCTGCGGGGCAACAGCCGGCGCCCGCGCCAAGCTCGGCCTATCAGCGGCTCCAGGGCGCCGACGGCAAGGTCTATTATCGCAAGATGAAATAGCGGCCCGGTAACCGGTCACAGGCCGCGCGCCAGCAAGGCCAGCGCCTTTTCGCGCTCGCGCCGCCTGCTCGCGTTCAGGTAGAGGAAATGGCAGTGGCCGCAGGCGCAAAGCCCCATGGCCAGCACGGCCACCTGCAGCCAGTTCACCTCTATCGCGACGGGCAAATGGAAGCCCGCAATCACCGGCACCGGGGCGAAGATACTCGCAACCATCATGTTCTTGCCGGCAACCGCCATCACAATGAGGCCCAGCAAGGCGGCGTGGTTTGCCACAAACCGGACGGCCACGGGCTTGGTTCGCGCCAGGATTTGCCACACGGCAAGGGTGGCCACGCCAATTGCCGCAATTTCCGCAAACACCGGGATCGCAACGAAGCGCTCGACCAGCACCCAGAAGTTTCCGGCAAGCTGATGCAGCGCAAGCCACATTCGCCAAAATTCCGGCCTGTCCGGAAAGGTGCCGAGCAGAACCGTGGCAGCGCGCTCTGCCGCAAGAAGAAGCATGGCGATGACAGGAAACGCGACGACAAATACTTGTCTCATGCGCATTGCAGCAGCACCCCAGCCAAGACTTTTTCTGGATGGTGGCAGCAACTGATTTCGCAATGCTTAATGAAGCCCTGCGGCGGATGCGCGAAGCCTGAACGACCCTGCGCCGGCCGATCGGGCGGGTGCTCCTGGCGCGGCGAAGCGGCCCGCCGCCGGTCTCGGACGAGACGCACGGCAGTTGTTTTCCGCCATCATGCGCGCTTGTTCAGGTCGGTTTCTGGCAGGCGTAAGACGGCACAAAGAACATTTTGCGACCTCGAAGTATGGCCGGCTACCTGTATTCACGACGCCATTATCCAAATGGCGTATGCCGGTCGGGACGAAAGTTACGGAATAGTTAATTACATAAATTTCCAATTATTTTCAGACAGATAAAAGGTTATCTCGTAGCAGAAAATTGCCGTCTGCAAGCACTTCAGCCTTAATGAATCGTTAAGGTGACGTTGACTCGAAATCCCGCGCATCACAGGATCAAGTCGGGACGCGGGGGACGATCCTTTTCTGAAGCAACGTCTTCGCCGTCCAGTGTTTTGTGTAAACCTGGGGACTCAACATGAACAAGATTATGAATATCGCACGGCGGTTCCGTGAAGAAGAAGACGGCGCCGCTATGGTCGAATACTCGATCCTGGTTGGCATTATCACTGCCGCGGCCATCGGCCTGATCATCGGTGTTGGAGGCTACGTCAAGGATGCGTGGCAAGATCTTTGCACCAACATCGGCAGGACTGGCGCGGGCTGCACGAAGGCCTGATAAAGCTATAAGTCTCCTGCACTTGGGAGAATGCCGGCGCGCTCGGACCAGTGCAATCAAGCACCAGTCCGCAGCGCGCCAACGCATTTCCGGGGCGGCGGCATTCAGTCAGCCACGCCCTTTCGCCCTAACCAAAACACCTTCGCAATCATCTTGCCTGCGCCGGTCGACCTGACCGCAACATGGCGCTTAGCGCCGCTGCGCCCTACGCTGCATAACTCATCCCCAACCATCGCAAATGATGCCGCCTGAAAGCGGGCTACGCCGAGCCGCGATCCACCGCCCCAGAGCAACCCTACCCCGCCTTCGAAACCATCGGCACCCCATCCAGGGCCAGCCTGACCTGGCCCCGGCCGGGATGAACCAGCCGGACGGGCAGGTTCTTTTCGTCCAGCCGCCGGCGCAGCAGCAGAAGGCGCGTCTCGAGATTGTCCTTGATCTCCGGCAGGCGCAGCGCTGGCGCCAGGCGTATCTCGCGGTTGGTGAAGTCGCACCTGCCTTCCCTGACATAGACTTCCAGCATGAAGGCAAGTAGCCGCCCCGCCACGCCCTTGATGACATAGGCGTTGTCTATGAAGACGCTGTCATCGAAATGGTGGTGCACGACCTGAATGACGCGGCCTGCGGGCTGCGCGGGCGCGCTGGCTTGCGCCGTCGCGCGCATTTCCGGGGCAGGCAGTTCGCCCAGCGCAAGCGCGCACTGGCCCGCCAGCGCTTCCAGCGCCGTTTCATGCGCAAGGCCGAAGGCAAGACGCTGCCTGCTTTCCACGAACAGCACGCCGCGCACCGCCCCCTGCGCCAGCAGCGGTATCGCCATCTGGCTCAATGCGTCCGGCAGGCCGGGCAGCACGATCGTCCGGGTGCGGTTTTCATCGGCGGAAGTGGTTGCCTCGATGGCAGCGCCCAGCCGCCGGACCCTGCTCATGTCGCTGACCTTGACCGTCTGCTTCGACGTCGCCGCGGTGCCTATCAGGCCATCGCCGAACGGAACCTGCGAGCCGACGCCGGAGCGGTCATACCCCCTGCTGGCCACGGTGGTAAGCAGGCGGCGGCTGCCATCGGCCAGAAGCAGGATGGCGTTGGCAAATCCCAGTGCCGCGCAGCCATCCAGCACCGCGCCAATGACCGCCCCGGTATCGCCCTGCGCGCCTATGGCCTTGATGGCCCGGCCGAGCGCCATCAGGTCGGGCATCGGCGGGCCAGCGCCTGCGTCGGCCTCGTCGAAGGGAGAAGCGACGGCGGAAATCGCATCGACCCGGAAGAACTCGATGGCCCGCAGCCGCATCACCCCCGCCATGCCGACCTGCGCGCTGCTGGCGCGCAACTGGCCCGACATGCGGTCGAAAAGCGCGCCCTCGTCCCTGGACGATACCCAGCTGAGGTCGAGCCTGAACTGCCCTCCGTGACGCGCGCTTACCAGCAGCAGGGAGGCCTGGGGATTGGCGCGGATGTTTGCGGCGGTCTTTGCAAAGAACTGGTTGGAGATCCCGACATGCTCGTCGTCCACCATCACCACATGGGAAAGGTAGGAAATGTTGGGCGTGCCGTCGGCCGCCGCGGTTGCGATGATCGAAGGGATCACGCCTTCGAAACAATCCTCGAGGTCGCGAAGGCTTGTCATTACGCACCCGCCCTTGCCGCGGTGCCGGCCCTGGGTCCGGGCGTCTGGACATAAAGCTCGGTGATGTCGAGGGACGCCACCATCGCCTCCCGCTCCACAAGCCACGGCCTTACCACGTCGGCCGGCACGCCCAGGCCGTCGAACATGGCAAAGATCTCGGCCTGGTAGCGCCTTGAAAGCTCCAGATCGTCATGGTCGGCAGAGCGCAGGCGGGCCGAGCCCTTCAGCTGATACGACACATAATCGGAAGGGCGCGAGAAGGTGATTGCGGCGTCGCCGTTTGCGGAGAGGTTGGAAATCGTTTCGGGCCATTGCCAGGCGGAAAGGATCACCTCGACGCAATCCTGCCCCGGGATGCGGGCGCCCACGCCCCGCCCGATCGTCGGACGGTTGGCCTCGTCGCGCGTTCCGACGATGATCATCACCGGGCTGGCGATGAAATGCCTTATCTCGTCGGTGAGTCGCATGCTCTCCTCCCGCACAGCAACACCTGGGAAGTGCGCCCCTTCAGTCAGGAACCATTTGGCAACACGAATTGAAAACGCGTTTTATTAAGCAGGGTTCTTGATGCAAGGCAGAACCCATCATGCCCAATCAGAAAAATACTGCCGCCATCATCTGGCGCCGCCTCGCCGAGGCGTGCCGAAGCGTGTTCAAGACAAGAATAAATGAGATCCGTATAGAACACCGAAAACGCTTCGCCTGGCAAGCGAAGCTTGAATGCGCCTGAACAGACTAAAGCGCGAGCGCCAATGCGCCCGCGCTATCCTGCCGGAGATATATCGAGTTGAGTGGGAGGCGCGACCTCGAGCCTGGCGATCAGACCGGGCGGCTCGCCTCGACGGAAGGCGACCCAAGGCGCGTCACTTCCACCTCGTTGGGTTTGCGCTCGGCGGGTGACATCTGAAAACCGGCAGCACGAAGCATCTCGGTGAAGCCCACGGCACCGTCGAAGGCAACGCCCCCGACCCGAACCGTGAGAATGTCCTTTTCCCCTTCCGGTGCGAAGTACACCTTGGCGACTTCGTTTCGAATACGACGCCCGACCTCGACGGCGTCCTCTTCCGACGCGTGGTGCAGGAAAATGGCGAACTCGGTCATTCCGATGCGCCCGACAAAGTCGTCACGCCGCAGCGAGGACCGGATGGTGTTCGCCACCAGCCGCAGCGCCTCGTTGCCCCATGAAAAACCATGCTGCTGGATGATCGAGCCGAGATGCTCGGCATTGACGATGAGCAGCGCGCCCTGCGCACCGGGCTTCATGGTCCTGGCGCTCACGCGGCGCTCGACCAGCGAGGAGAAAACGTCGCCATGGTAGCAGTCCGTTATCCGGTCGTAGCTCGCCGAACGGTTCAGTTCGTTCCTGAGGCTCCGCAGTTCCCGCAGCTTGAGGCCGATGGCCGCAAACATCGGCACGCCGATCAATACGGGCAGCGCGATGGACATGACGATGCCGCGTCCGAACGACGTCAGCTCGCTGAAGAGCAGGAGATAATTGAACAGAAGCGACAGCCCGACGCAGGCAAACGTGCCCAAAACCACCAATTGCATTATTGGCCACATGCCGCCATTTCGCCTGTCCGCCACTGATCATTCCCTCCGTGCAACGCCACGTCAATAGGACACGACACGTTCAGGCTTCGTTTCGATAAACATTCAGATTGAAGCTAAATCGAACAATTGGCGGCGGAGGGTTTTGTTCCGGCCGGTGCGGCGGCGCCTTTGCGGGCCCGGCGCTCAAATTGTCATCCGCGTAGATTCCGGCATTCCGGACGTATCCGGCCGGAGCGGTTGTGTTATCGACCAGAATCGGTGCAATCAGTTGTGCTCTTTTTACTACATTCGGCGCGTATTTACATGGAACCGCAAGGCTGACAGCTCTCAAGCAGCCAATTGGTTGTCGACTCTTGCGGTTTTTGCGGTATTGGGACTGGGGGTGACATCTGTAGATCGGATGTCGCAAGCTTATAGGTGAGGTCGGGGGACATGGCATCAATGCAATTCAAGCGTTTGCGCTTGGCTGTTCTTTTGGCGGCTACGTTTTTGTCGCCAGGAATTTCAAACGCGCTGACTCTGCAGGACGCCATAGCAGTTGCCGTTGGCTCCAACCCGGAGATCGGCCAGGCGATCGAAAACCGCGAGGCGATCGAATTCGAGCTGCGCCAGGCCAAGGGGCTGTTCCTTCCCAGCGTCGACCTTCAGGCTTCGGCAGGCATAGGCAGGCTGGACACCCCTGCCCGGCGCGCCCTGGACGTGGAAAACCGCACCCTCTACCCCAACGAAGCCAGCGTCTCGGTGACCCAGACGCTTTTCGACAACGGCGCGCGGCGGGCCGAGCTGGACCGGCAGGCTTCCCGTGTCGATGGCGCATCGTTCCGGGTTCTGGAGCGTTCTGAATTCATCGGCCTCACGGTCGTCCAGGAATATCTGGAATATATGCTGCAGGCGCAGATCGTCGGCGAGGCGAAGAAGAATCTCGCCTTCCATCAGTCGATCCTGGGCGACATTCGCGCAACCGTCGACGGCGGCGGGCTGACCGAGGCGGACGTGCAGCAGGCGCAGGAACGGCTTTACGGAGCCGAGGCGCGCCTGAAGGAAGCGGCGGAGGAACTGGAGACCGCCAAGATCCGGTTCTTCAAGACCGTCGGCAAGCCGCTGGTCAATGCAGCCAGACCCGGCTCCGTCGCCAAGGCTCTGCCGCGCTCCCTCGACGAGGCGATCGGCCTGGCACGCACCAACAACCCCCGCGTCCACATGGCAAACAGCGACATCGACGCGGCGTCGGCGAATGTGGATGCTGCGCGCGCGCTGTATGGCCCCGAGATCCTGGCCGAAGGCCGGGCGCGGACGTGGGAGAGCGTGGAACACCACGACGGCCGATCGAACGACCTGCAGGCGCGCGTGGTGCTGCGCTGGAATCTGTATCGCGGCGGCATCGACAAGGCCAATGAGCAGGAGCAGGTTCGCCGGCTGAGCGAGCAGCGCCTGGTGCTGCATCAGGTGTTCCGCGAGATCGAAGAGGCCGTCCGCGTTTCCTGGGATCGTCGCTTCAGGCAGGCGGACCTTGCCAACACCCTGAGGCTGCAGGCGGCCACCAGCGATCAGATCGTGAAGTCGTACCGGGCACAGTTCCAGGTGGGCCAGCGTTCGCTGCTCGACGTTCTCGATGCCCAGAACACCCGCTTCAACACCGCGGCGCTTGCAGACACGGCGGCATATGCTTCGCTGTTCGCCGAATACCGGCTGCTGGCGGCGACGGGGCAGTTGCTGAGGACCATGAACGTTGCTGCGCCGAAGCAGGGCGCCGCCTATGCTCGCGGCGAGTTCAACGTGCCGCCGACACCTGCAACCGACACCCAGGCCAGGGAACCTTCGCAGCAGTATAACAATCTGCCGCTCGATATCCTGGCACCCCTGCGGAAGAACTAGAGCGAGGCAGGAAGAGCAAGCCCGATTACCAATGTTGCCGGCGGCCCGTGAACCAACACACTCATATCCAGTCTTTCGGCGACGCATTCAAAGCGTGTTTTGCGGGCGTCGCAGCCTATCTGGGCAGGCCGTCGGCTGAAACCGTTCTGTTTGCCGGGGTTCCGGTCAGCAAGACACATATCGAAGCAAACGACATCGAGCACCTTGCCGAGCGAATCGGCCTCGATGTCCATTTTTTCGACAGCCGGGAGTTGTCGAAGGGACGCTTCGACCTCCCCGCGATCGTGTTCCTGGGAAACGGCTATCCCGTAGGCCTGCTCGCTGAAGCCGAAGACGGATTTCTCACCACACCTCAGGACAATGGCCGCACGACGACCAGCAAGGAAAGCTTGATCGCCGAAGGTGTCACCGGCGGCGTTTCCTTTTCGATTACATACAGGAACACGGCCGAGGCCCCCGTTGCTGGCACCGCGCACAAGATCGAGCGGCGCCACTGGCTGTTCGGCACGATGAGCCTGTTCTGGCGCTCATATACGCGAGTAGCCCTGGCCGCGGTCTTCATCAACATCATCGCGCTGGCGTCGCCGATCTTCACGATGAACGTCTACGACCGGATCCTGCCGAACAAGGCGATCGCGACGCTGTGGGTGCTCGCGCTGGGCGTCGGCATGGCCATGCTGTTCGACCTGCTGCTGAAGACTGCGCGCGCTTCGCTGATCGATCATGCGGGCCGCTCTGCCGACCTCCGCATTTCCTACATGCTGTTCGAGAAGGTGCTGAACAGCTCGCTTTCGGCACGCCCCTCCTCAACCGGCGAATACGCCAACAGGGTCACCCAATACGAATTCGTGCGCGAATTCTTCACGTCGAACACCATCAGCGTGTTCATCGACACCGTCTTCATCGTCGTGTTCCTTTTGGTCATCTATGCCGTGGCTGGCAGCCTGGTGATCATCCCGGCCCTGGCCTTTGTGGCGGCGATCATTGTCGGGCTGGTCACACAGCACCGGATCGGCAAACGGGTGGCCGCATCCATGAACGAGGCTTCGCAGCGGCAGGCTTTGCTTGTCGAATCGATCTCCACGGCCGAGACGATCAAGTCGCTGCGCGCCGAAGCCTATCTTCTCAGGAAGTGGCGCGAGCATACCAAGAACGCCGCCAACACGTCGGAGAAGATCAAGGAACTGTCGGCGGCCGCCGCCAACGCGACCCAATTCATCCAGCAACTGGTCACCGTCGGCATCGTGGTAGCCGGGGCCTATTCATTTTCCGATGGCAATGTTTCCTCGGGCGCGATCATCGCGGCGGTCATGCTGGCGTCCAGGGCGGTCGCTCCGCTCAGCCAGATCGCCATGACCCTTGCCCGCTTTCGCCAGGCCATGCTGTCGCTGCGGGTTCTGGACACGATCATGACGCAGCCGGAAGACCGGCCCGAAACCATCGGCTTCGTCAACCGGCCGGTTCAGTCCGGCGCCCTGACGTTCAAGAACGTCGGCTTTGTCTATCCGGGCTCGGAAAACGAAGTGCTGACCGGCCTGTCGCTTTCCATCAGGCCGGGTGAACGGATCGGGATCATAGGCCGCATAGGTTCGGGCAAGACCACGCTCGGGCGACTGATCGGCAGGCTCTTTCTGCCCACCTCGGGCGAACTGTTGATCGACGGCATCGACATCCGCCAATACCACCCCTCGGAAGTTCGGGCGGCGGTCGGCATCGTCGCACAGGCAGGCGATCTGTTTTCCGGTACGGTCAAGGAAAACTTGCTGATGGCCCGCCCCGAAGCAACGGACGAGGAAATCATCGCGGCGGCAAAGGCAGCCGGGGTAGATGAGTTCGTGTCTCGCCATCCCCGCGGCTACGACATGAATGTCGGCGAACGGGGCACCAACCTGTCCGGCGGCCAACGGCAGGCCGTCGCCATTGCCCGTCTGCTGCTGACCAAGCCGAAGATCGTGTTCATGGACGAGCCGTCCGGCTCGATGGATCTTGCTTCGGAACGTCAGCTTATCCGCCAGTTGAGAGTGGCGTTCGACCAGGACACCACACTGATCATCTCCACACACCGATACAGTATGCTGGAGATAGTCGATCGCCTCATTGTGGTGGAGCAAGGCAGGATTGTTGCTGACGGCCCCAAGGAAAAAGTTATACAGGCGCTCCAAAGGCCGAGTGCCTGATCAAGGGTGTATTGGCTGAGGCCAGTATATTGGGTGTTTAAAGAATGCTGATCGGAGAAGACCGCCCGCCATTGTTTGCGTCGGCTTCCGTCTTCATTATCGGTGCGCTTTTCGTGGCGTTCGTCGGCTGGGCAGCGTTTGCCCAGGTGGATGAGATTGCACGCGGCGAAGGCAAGGTCATTCCCGCTTCCAAGACGCAGATCATCCAGTCCAGCGAGCCGGGCGTGGTTCAGGATATCGCCGTCAAGATCGGCCAGAAAGTGAAGAAGGACGATCTCATAATCAGGTTGGACAATACGATGAATGTTTCCAGCCTTGGCGAGCAACAGGCAAAAGCTCGCGCCCTCGCAGCGCGCATCGCGCGCTTGAAGCACGAGCAGAGCGGCAACATTTCCAGTTCCTTCGAGTGCCCGGCGGATATTCTCGCCTCTGCCCCGGAGATATGCGCCAATGAGCAGAAACTGCTGGTGGCGAAACGGGAGAACTTCGAGAACAAGCTGTCGGTTCTGAAGGCGCGCCTCGAACAGCGGGAAAGCGAACTCAATGAAGCCAACGCCAATTCGCAGCGCCTTACCGAAAACCTGAGCGTCAGTGATCGAGAAGCTGCGCTGGTCGAATCGCTGACCAAGCGGGGGCTCATGGCGCAAACCGAAAAAATACGCGTCGACCGCGAGCAGGCCGAGCTGAAGGGACAGATAAACCTCTCCACGGAATCCATGGGGCGAATACAGGGTGCGCTTACCGAGGCGCGGCTCCAGGTAGAAGAGGTCGGACTGGATTTCCAGCAGCAGGCGCTGGATGAGCTTACGCAAGCGTTGGCCGAACTGTCGGTGGTGGAGGAGACCCTCCGGGGTGCCAGAGACAGGGTGGCACGGACCGACATCCGCTCTCCCGTCGACGGCATAGTGAACACGCTTGAAGTCAATACGCTGGGCGCCTTCGTCCAGCCGGGCGCGGTGGTGGCCGGGATTGTGCCGACTTCCGATACACTGCTGGTCGAAGCGCGCGTTTCGCCGCGCGATGTCGCCTTCATCCGCCCGGGCCAGGAAGCCCTCATCAAGATCACCGCCTACGACTTTTCGATTTTTGGGGGCCTCGAAGGAAAGGTCGAGAACATCACCGCCGACAGCATCCTCGATCAGCACACGGGCGAGCCCTACTATCAGGTCCGGGTCTCGACCAATAAGGCGGTGCTGGAGAAGGACGGGAAATCCTATTCAATCATTCCCGGCATGATCTGCTCGGTGGACATCATGACCGGGAGCAAGACGATTCTGAGCTACCTGCTCAAACCGATCAACAAAGCGCGCGAAGAGGCAATGCGTGAACGATGAAACCGCGCCTCAGGAGGCATTTGACGGAGCGACTTCAGGGGCTCTGTCGGCCGAACTGGAGCCCGAGTTCAGGGTGGTTTCCCATGCCGGAGCCCGGCGGGGGGTTCGGCTGGAGCGCTTTTTCTGGACGGCGCTGAAGCGGCTCGCCGAAAGCCGGAAATCCACGCTTGGCGCTATAGTCGAAGAGATTGCCAGAACCCATGAGGGGGCGGGCAATGCAACCTCGGCAATCCGCGTCAGTTGCATGCGCTGGTTGACCGAAGAAAATGCGGAGCTTGCCCGGCTCGCATCCCTGAAGACGGTCAATTCCATTCTGGCCGCGTGCCCTTCGCCCGCCTTCAGCCTTTCTTCAGGCAAGCGGATCCTGAACTTCAACGCGCCCTTCCAGTTGCTGGTGCGGCAGCACCTGCCGCAAGGCACCGACGGAAGGCAGGACTTGCGGCTTTCGCTAGACCTCAGCCTGCCCGAGATATTCAGGAATCTCGATGCCAATCTGGAAAAGCCCGTTGTGACAGGCTTTGTCCTGGGGGCCGGCGACCGCCGCTATCGCGGCCAGATCAATGCCGTGCGTGCGCCCGTGAAGGAACTGGAGCTGCTGATCGCGTTTGTCTCCAACAGCGGGACACTACCTAATCGCTAGCGTTCCCTGCCCGGCTGGAAGCGGCCCTTCTCCGGGAGCAATCTTGCCGAACCCGCCTGCCACGTCTGCAAGCTGCATGGCGCCGGGCTTCGCCCCGTGAATCCAGGCCCGCTCCTGACTGAACGAGTACAGCGGCTGGTAATCCGGCAGCTGGCTGTCGACCAGAACCGTATTTCTCACATTGTCCAGAATGAAGTTCCCGCTTGCGGTGCTGACTGAAAGGACCGCATGAAACACACGCAGCCGCCTGTCCTGAAGCACCACGACAGACATGCTTTGCGCCGGAATGCCGACTTCAAGCAGGGCGGCCATCTTGAGGATGGCAAAATCCTCGCAATCTCCGGCCCGCTTGCCGAGAATCTCGCTTGGCTTGGCCCAATAATCGAGCTGCCCATAGACCTCGCTGTCCGGCTTGTAGGTGATCATGCGATTTATGCCGCCGTTGATTACCGCAAGCTTTTCCCGGAAGCTCTTCCCCCGGACACCGTCCAAGAGCTCGCGCAACTGCGGGTCATCGCTGCAACCTGCGTCTGTCGCGCAGGAGTTGATCGCCTGGTTCACCAGCGACCAACGGGCCGAAACGGGGAAGTTGCGCATCGGAAGCGCCACGGAACCAAAGACGCCCGGGGCGATCGATGCAGTCTTCATCGTATCGACACCCGCCGCAGACGCCACAACCCGCGCCTTGCTTGGCGCCGGAGCGTAGATTTTCGACCCTGCGGCGAAATCGTAGGCGGGAACTCGCTGCTCTGCCGGCGCTGTTTGGAGGGCCACGCCGCCAAGAAATGCGGAGGCCGCGATCGACTTCGGCGCTGCCGGTTCGATCAGTGGATCCGCGACCGCCTGGGCCGCAATACCCTGCCCCGCACATATAAGTAGAGCAGAGATTATCCGCCCGTTCTGCTTTGAACGAGCCGCATTATTGTTGCTGCTATTCATGACGCCCCCTATGCGGAAGACGTTAGCTCGCAGAAGCAAAGATAGCGCAAACAGACTTGATTAATACTTGCCGACTTTACTTGGTACAATTTGCATAAAATTGTATTTATCGTTCGAGCGACCGCGATTTCTCGCCGAAGGCACAGCCAAATGAGTCGGCTCGCGGCAAATTATATATAACGGTATATATGTTCTGATTTTACCAAATCGGAAATTTCACCGCGATTGCATATTCACATATATGCTTCGAGTATTCCGAGTATTGCCGATTCGTCCAATAGGTGTTTCTGTCCCCGCGATTATCGAATTGGCGGGGAAATGACATGAGCATTGAACTTGACAACCTGGCGGGAACGCGAGCTTTCGAGGTCGAGCCGTCCGAAGCAGGCACGGCGCACATGATCGTCGCCCAAGCCGAAGCCGCCCAGAGCGAGGCCGATCCCGTTCCGGTCGACGCCGGCAGCGGCGCCCCCATCCAGCAGGGCGCCACCGAAACTTCCGGTGCTCCCAACCCCGCCCCAGCGACGCAGGAATACGCGCTCGAGGCCGGCAACGTCGTCCATCTGCCGGCGAATGTCTCGATCGACAACATCAAGGTCGATGGCCAGAACCTGGTTCTCGAACAGGCCGACGGCACGCTCATCGTCATCAAGAACGCCGCCGCCAATGTGCCGACCTTCATTCTCGGCGAGGTCGAAGTCCCGCGCGTCGCGCTTCTCGCCGCATTGGAAGCGAGCGGTGTGGACGTCGCCTTCGGGCCCAATGGCTCGATCTCGGTCGGCGGAAGCACCAACAGTTCCGGCGGCAACTTCGCATTGCCGCTGGGCGGGATCGGCCAGGGCTTCAATCTTTCGGACTTGTTGCCGCCGACCGCCCTGGAGTTTTCGCAGCTCGACGCGCGCGACCTTTATCCGGGCGTCGCCAACCAGGCGCCCGGCATCGATCTGCTCGGCGATTCCGGCATCGTCCATGAGTCGGGTCTGCCCGGTGTCGGCTCCAATCCCGGCAGCGTAACCGAGGGCCACATCTATGAGGGCCAGTTCCGCCTGTCTGATCCGGATGGCCTGCGCGACCTCAAGACGCTCACGATCAATGGCGTTACCGTCAATATCGCCAACATGGTCGGCAAGAGCTTCGACGGCGCTCACGGCGTACTCACCATAACGGGCTACAACCCCGCAACCGGTGTCGTGACCTACAGCTATGAATTGACCAGCGCGACCACGGACGTTCCCGACGTGGCGGAACGCGACACATTCTCGCTGATCGTCTCCGATGGCAGAGCCTCGTCGGCCCCCGTCAGCATCAGCATTGAGATCGTCGACGACGAGCCGACGGCGTTTGCCGACACGGACAACGTCGAAGCGGGGAGTTTTGCGCCGATCACGGGCGACGTGCTGTCGAACGACGTGTTTGGCGCGGACGGCAAGGACGTTTCG
>NZ_JBDZDR010000001.1:225414-954617 GCF_040049255.1 Mesorhizobium sp. KR2-14
CGCCGATCCGCGCGAGACGACGTCGGGGACGATCGGCTTCACCTCGGCGGACGGGGTGTCGGCGGTGTCGCTGGGCGGCCATGTGCTGACGGGGACGGCGCAGACCTTCGCGGACACGACGGGTGAACTGACGGCCTGGTACGAATACAATGCCGCGACGGGCGTGGGTACGATCCACTACAGCTACACGCTGCTGAGCAACACGTCCGGCGACGACACCTCGGTCAGCTTTGCGGTGGTGGTGAAGGATGCCGACGGCGATCCGGCTCCCGCCGGCAATCTGGTCATCAGCATCGTCGACGACGAGCCGACGGCGTATGCCGACACGGACAACGTCGAAGCGGGGAGTTTTGCGCCGATCACGGGCGACGTGCTGTCGAACGACGTGTTTGGCGCGGACGGCAAGGACGTTTCGGGCGGGGTCGTCGGCGTTGCCAAGGGCAGCACCGGCGCCCTCGACGACGCCACGACGGTCGGGGCGACCATCCAGGGCACCTACGGCAAGCTGACGCTGAATGCCGACGGCTCGTACAGCTATCTGCGCGATCCGGGCACGGCCGGTGGCGGGCAGGACGTGTTCACCTACACGATCAAGGACGCTGACGGCGACCTGTCGCACACCACGCTGACGATCGAGATCGGCAACTCGACGCCGACAGTGTCGATCCCAGGGGCCGGTTCCGACGGCACGAAGGTCTACGAGGCAGGTCTTCCGGCGCATGACGGCAAGCCTGCGGGTTCGGGCGAGACGGGCGACGGCTCCGCCAACGCCGATCCGCGCGAGACGACGTCGGGGACGATCGGCTTCACCTCGGCGGACGGGGTGTCGGCGGTGTCGCTGGGCGGCCATGTGCTGACGGGGACGGCGCAGACCTTCGCGGACGCGACGGGCGAACTGACGGCCTGGTACGAATACAATGCCACGACGGGCGTGGGTACGATCCACTACAGCTACACGCTGCTGACCAACACGTCCGGCGACGACACCTCGGTCAGCTTTGCGGTGGTGGTGAAGGACGCCGACGGCGATCCGGCTCCCGCCGGCAATCTGGTCATCGACATCGTCGACGATGTTCCGATATTGAACAGCGTGCAGAGTCAGCAGGCAAGCAACGATCCTTCGCAAACACCTGCAGTCGGACATATCGACTTTGTGGCCGGAGCCGATGGCGTCGGGTCGGCCATGACGATTACAGCTAATACCACCGGCATTACCTCTGGCGGCCACAATCTTATAACGGTGCAGACGGGTAACGTGTTGACCGCCTATGCCGACAATGACAACAACGGTACCTATAACCAAGGTGATACTGCGGTATTCACCATTACCGTGAACCCATCATCGGGACAGTATGTTTTTGACCTGCTGGCGCCGCTGGATGGCAAGACAACTCCTGTTTCGATCGGTAGCGGCAGTTCTTTCGGCAGCGGTCCAAGCTCTTCAGTCATCGTGACGCAAGGCGGCCAAAATATCGTCATGGTAACCGGCTGGAAGCCCACCGATGCTAATGGCGTCTTCACCTCACAACACGAATCGGCTTGGTTGGGTGGCGGCAATCCCTCGCTCACTCAAACGAACGACGTCAACGGCTCTGGCCAAGGTTGGGGTCTCGGAAACAATAACTTCGACAAAGGCGAGTTCATGCGTTTCGATTTCGGAACGCCGAATGACTATGATGGCGCAGGTCCCTACACGCCGCCTAACATCACTTTGGCCAATGCATCATATGCCACATTCACGTTCGATGCGGTTAGTTCGAACAACAAGATCGAGTTCGTCGCCCATTTCACCGATGGAACATTTCGTGCCTACACCCCGACAAATGGCATCACTTCACTGACGATCACATCGCCTTCCGGTGCGCAAATTGCATGGATCGATGCGTACGAGTCGTCGGGCAAGACCAAACTCAACCTCACGAACGTCGGCGTAACGTCCACCACGGTCGACCATACGATCCCGGTGACGCTGCAACTCACGGACGGGGACGGGGATCATACCGGGACGGCGAACTTCAACGTTCATGTGGCCAATGGCCTGACACCTTACGCTGAAGCAACCTCGGCCATGCACAACGACATCCAGGCGTTGGATGTTTCGCACTCGATCGTTGCCTTCGACTACACAGGCGACGGCCAGCCGACTGCTGCCGGGATCGAGGCTCTTGCGAGCCCAACTGTCGCGGAGCACATCATGGGCTCCGACAGCAGCGATCTCCTGGTCGGCGGCGACGGTGTCAACAACATACTGGACGGCGGTCCGGGCAACGACATCCTCATCGGCGGTGATGGCAATGACCTGCTGATCGGCGGGTTGGGGCGAGACACGCTGACGGGCGGTGCAGGCGCCGATACGTTCAAGCTCGACAGCCTGGACATCAACGACCTGATCACCGACTACAGCGGCATCGGCGGCGATGGCGACGTGATAGACCTCACCTCCCTGTTCAGCACCAATGGCGAGGACATCAGCCACTTCGTCAAATACGACCAGTCGACGGGCGTCCTGAGCGTGGATCAAGACGGCGCGGCCAATGGCAGCAATTTCGTCCATGTGGCGACGCTGGAGAACATGCCGTTGGCGAGCACGATCACGCTTCTCTACGACGACGACAAGCATACCACCGCACCAAGCGAGGGCTGATCTATGGTGTGCAAACGCAAGCTCGTGATATAAAGAAATTGCTGGAGGGAACTCAGCATGAAAAAACTTGCAAAGTCCTTGCTTTGCTGCGCGGCGCTCCTGGCGCCGGCCGGATCTGCGGGCTATGCCGCAGATCTCGTCGGAGGCCCGCAGATCGAATATTGTCCGGCGTCCGGCCCGACTGCGCTTTTACTCACCGGGAACGTCGGCCAGCTGACGGCCACGGTTGTGCGGTTGATGGACGAGTCGGTGGCCGTGTCGGAGGATCCGCAGTGGATCTACTCCCGGCGGCCCGCATTCGTCTGGGCCGTGGAGGCGAAAGCGGCCTGCGGCAGAGCCTTCGGCTACCTGAAGACCAACTATCTCGACGAGGACAATCTCAACAAATGCGCATGCTTCCATAGCCGGATGGTCGAGTACATGAACTGACCGGCCTGGGATGCGTGCAGTGTGCTCGTCTTACGCGATGAAGGCGCGCCCGGTGTTTGCCGGGCGTGCCGTGTTTTTGCTCGGGCCCTTGTTCTCGAGCCCACTTCTGGGCCTGGAAATTGCTGAAAGCCGACATGCATAAATTTCCGCTTCTGGCAGGCGCTTTGGTCTTGGCAATTCTTCTCGCGGCGTGTCAGTCGAACGGAACCGTTTCGGAGGCGCTCGATTCCACCGGCGCGGGCACATCGCCGGAACAGGCCACCACGACACCCCAGGCGGCATCACTGGTGTTGGGCAAAGGCCGGACCAAGGTGACCATGCTGCTGCCGCTTTCCGCCTCCGGCCGCAAAGGCGAGTTGGGCAGGAAGATGAAGGATGCGGCCCAGCTCGCCATGAGCGACCTGGGCAATGACGTTCTGACGCTGACAATCGAAGACACCGGTGGCGACGAAACACGCGCCAAGGAACTGGCCGTGAAGGCGCTTTCGTCGCGAGTCGTCATCGGCCCCACGGAGCTTACCGCCGTGCGGCACCTTGCCCGGGTATCTGGAAACCTGCCGCCGGTGCTTACCCTGGCCGACAATTTCGAAGGCGCGCCGGGCATCTATTCCGTGCCCTTGAACGAAGGCGACAGCGCGGCCGCCGGCGCAGGCGCGATCGCCGCAAAGGGCGCGCGAAAATTCGTGCTGCTGGTTCCCCGCGGCCCGGATGCGGCAATGCTTGAAAAGCGCGTCGCCAATAGCCTCAGCGTCTACGGGGCCAAGCTGGCAGTGACGGTAGCCTATGACATCAACGAAAGCGCCACCAAGGCCGTGGCTGACATGAAAGCTCTGGTCGACGCGCCGGAAGCGATCGTCCTTGCCACCGGCGGCGGCAACCCCGCGTTCATCGCAGCAGCGCTGCGCTCGGAAGGGCTACTGAAGAAGGACATGGTGCTGGTCGGCACCAACCGGTGGCTCGAGCATTCGGTTGACGATCCTGCCCTGCAAGGCGCCTACGTTGCCACGCTGGACTCAACGGAGACCGGCCCCATCGCCGAGCGCTTCAAGACAACCTTCAACTATCCGGCGGATATCACGGTCGCCTATGCCTATGACACCGTTGCGCTGACGGCAGGCATCGCCAATGCGCTCGGGGCCGATGGATTGCAGAAGAGCGTGTTTGAAAATCCGGCCGGCTTCCGCGGGTCCACCGGTGTATTTCGCTTCAGGCCTGACGGCGGCAGCGAGAGAACCATGCCGTTCTACCGGATCCAGAAAGGCGCGCTCAAGCAGGTCGCCAAGTCCGCATCGGGGTAAGTGGGGCGAGCTTGCCCCGACAGTATCGCCTGCGGCACAGCCACCACAAAGGGCCGACAAGAGCGCGTCGACCCAGCACGACGGCGCCAAAACCCGCTAATCTCCACCGATACTTCCAAATTTAGCAGTTCTTTCAATAAAGCCTGAATGCATCTGTGGCCCAATCAGCCATGACAATCAGGCACACAGGAGGGACACCGCATGCTAAGGCGTTTTTGGAAGTCCCAAGAGGGGAACTTCGCCGCAATACTGGCTATCGCGTCTCTACCCACGATGGCGGCCGTAGCCGGCGCAATCGATGTGGTAACTACCTATACCAAGGCTTCAAGGCTGCAGAACGCTCTCGATGCATCCGCATTGGCGATCGGCACCAAGTACTATCCGGGCATGTCGGCCGAGGAAATGAACCAGATGGGCCGGGAACTGTTCGCCGCAAATCTTTACGGTCTTTCCGAGGATATCGACGAAACCGACCCGTTGGCCGACACCGTTTCCAAATTCAAGGTCGACGTCCCATCGGGGCCAAACGGCACCATCGATGTGTCGTCGACGATCTTCAACCCCGGCTTCATGCGCGGCCCCTTCACCTGGAACGCCCATCGGTCTTCAAGCGTCCGCGTGTTGCCGGGGTCGCCCGCATGCGTGATGGCGTTGAACCCGAGCGCTTCGGCTGCCGTGAAGCTTCAGGGATCCACGCAGGTTGCGCTGAACGGATGCGTCATCGCGGCGAATTCCAGGGCCGCGGATTCGGTTTCACGAGGCGGCTCCGCGCAAGTGGCCGCCGAATGCATCGTGACCGTCGGCAAAACCTCGGGACTGTCCGGCCCGTCGTCCAAGCTGGCCTGCGGCGCACCGCTGGAGCAGCAGTTCGCCTCGCTCGATCCGCTGCTCAACATCACGCCGCCGAATGACGGATGCAACAGGACCGTTCCGAACGGCAACAACGCAAAGACCCTGACGCCCGGCACCTATTGCAAGCAGAGCTTTTCCGGGAACATTACGCTCCAACCGGGGGTCTATGTGCTGCGGGGCGGAGAGGTGAAGCTCAACGGCAACGGAAGCCTGGTCGGGCACGGCGTCACCATCTTCCTGCTGGAGAATGCGAGCTTCTCCATCACCGCGAACCAGCTGGTAGACCTGTCCCCGCCGACCTCAGGGCCCTATGCCGGTATCACCATCTATCAGGCCCGGGACAATCAAAACGAGCTCACCATCAACGGTACCTCCGGTTCGAAGGTCAGCGGCTTCGTCTACGCTCCCAAGGCCCACATCTTCTTTGCAGGCAACTCGACAGCTTCAGCCAGCGCCTGCCTTCGCCTGGTCGGCGACACCATAGAGATGACCGGCAACTCGGCCATCGAGTCAAATTGTCAGGCACAACTTGGCGGTCGTGAAATGTTGGCGGGCCGGCACGTGGCGCTGGTGAAATGAAACGCCTACGGGCGTGCTCAGCAAAGTGAGACTGGCCCGGCCGGACACTCGCGATGCGCCAGCCCGGCACAAGCCATGCGCGCCTATGGATGCGCCGTGGCTCCCGCCCGGCGCCATAATCTGGCCCGATAGCCTCACCGCCAATGAGGCATCGGGCCAGATTGAGGCGGACGGCGCACGGCGTGACGAGGCCCCCTGACGCTGTTTCGTCCTCTGCAGGATGCAAGCAGCACTGCGACCGCGGTCGACCCATCGGCCAAAGCGATGCCTCGCGCGGAACCAGATCCATGACTTCGACGTTATCGCGGCGCTCCGTTCAGGCGCTCGTCCCTTCGCCGGGGTGGGAGCTATCTGCGGTGCATGTAGCGTGAGAGCGAGCCTCGGCGCTAATGGGCGGTGACGGTAGGCGTCTCGCCTCTGAAGGTCCCCAACGATAGTGAGAGGACCCCCCATGACCCCCGCCAAACTTGCCGAAGACGAGAGGACCGTTTCCGTCGCCGAAACGGGCCCGCTTTCGAAACAGGAACTGCAGGCCATGGATGCGTATTGGAGAGCATCCAACTACCTGTCGGTTGGCCAGATATATCTTCTCGACAATCCGCTGCTGAAGGAGCCGCTGAAGCGCGAGCACATCAAGCCGAGGTTGCTGGGCCACTGGGGTACGTCGCCGGGCCTGAACATGCTCTATGTCCAGCTCAATCGCGTGATCAAGCGCGATGACCTGAACATGATCTATATCATCGGACCGGGACATGGCGGCCCCTCGCTGGTGGCGCATGCCTACCTGGAAGGGACATATAGCGAGGTGTATCCGAACATCAGCCAGGACGAGGAAGGCTTAAGGAAGCTTTTCAAGCAATTCAGCTTCCCGGGCGGAATTCCGAGCCACGTGGCGCCGGAAACCCCGGGCAGCATCCACGAAGGCGGTGAACTGGGCTATGCACTCAGCCACGCCTACGGCGCTGCCTTCGACAATCCGGACCTGATCGTGGCTTGCATCGTTGGCGACGGCGAAGCCGAAACCGGGCCCCTCGCCACCGGCTGGCAAAGCAACAAGTTCCTGAATCCGGCGCGTGATGGCTGTGTCCTGCCGATCCTTCATCTGAATGGATACAAGATCGCCAATCCCTGCTTCCTGGCTCGCATCCCGGAGGACGAGCTGAGAAAGTTCTTCGAGGGCATGGGCTACACGCCGTATTTTGTGGAAGGGCGTGACCCTGCGCGCGTGCAGCAAAGGCTGGCGGCCGTTCTGGACACGGTAGTGGCTGAAATCAAGCGGATCTGGGCAGACGCGCGCGAGAACGGCAACCTGAAGCGCCCTTCCTGGCCGATGATCGTCTTTCGCACGCCGAAGGGTTGGACATGCCCTGCGGAAATCGACGGCAAGAAATGCGAGGACTACTGGCGCTCGCACCAGGTGCCCATGGCCGACATGGACAAGCCCGAACACGTCCGCATCCTCGAGCAATGGATGAAGAGCTACCGCCCTGAAGAGTTGTTCGACCAGGACGGACGGTTCCTTTCCGAACTTGCTTCCCTGGCCCCAAGGGGCCATCGTCGGATGAGCGACAACCCGCATGCCAATGGCGGGCTCTTGCTGCGCAACCTCAAGCTCCCCGACTTCAGGGATTATGCAGTGGATGTGCCCAGCCCCGGCGCAACAACAGCGGAATCGGCCCGCGTCATGGGCAAGTTCTTGCGCGATGTGATGAAGCTCAACCTGGACAGCAAGAACTTCCGCCTGTTCAGCCCGGATGAAAACAACTCCAACCGCTGGCAGGACGTGCTGGAAGTCACCAACCGCTGCTTCATGGCAGAGATCTATCCCGAAGACGACCATCTGGCACCTGACGGCCGCGTGATGGAGGTTCTCAGCGAGCATCAATGCCAGGGCTGGCTGGAGGGCTACCTGCTGACGGGAAGGCATGGCTTCTTCTCGTGCTACGAGGCCTTCATCCATATCATCGACTCGATGTTCAACCAGCATGCGAAATGGCTGAAGGTCAGCCGGGAGATCCCGTGGCGCCGGCCGATCGCCTCGCTCAACTATTTCCTCAGTTCCCACGTCTGGCGCCAGGATCACAACGGCTTCAGCCATCAGGATCCGGGCTTCATCGATCACGTCGTCAACAAGAAGGCGGAAGTGATCCGCGTCTACCTGCCACCAGACGCCAATACACTGCTGTCGGTTACGGACCACTGCCTGCGCAGCCGCGACTATGTGAACGTCGTGGTCGCGGGCAAGCAGCCGGCGCCACAATGGCTAACGATGGATCAGGCCATAAAGCACTGTGCCGAGGGCCTTAGCATCTGGGAATGGGCCAGCAATGACAGGGGTTCGGAGCCCGACGTGGTCATGGCGTGCTGCGGCGATGTCCCGACGCTTGAGACGCTGGCCGCAGTGCAGCTGATCCGCAAGCACCTGCCGGAACTGAAGGTCCGCGTGATCAATGTGGTGAACCTGATGAAGCTGCAGCCATCGAGCGAGCATCCGCATGGCTTGTCGGATCGCGACTTCGATGTCCTGTTCACGAAGAACAAGCCGATCATCTTCGCCTTCCACGGCTACCCCTGGCTCATTCACCGCCTCACCTATCGCCGGACCAACCACGATAATCTGCATGTTCGCGGCTACAAGGAAGAGGGCACGACAACGACGCCGTTCGACATGGTGGTGCTGAACGACCTCGATCGCTTCCATCTGGTGGAAGACGTGATCGACCGGCTGCCGCAGCTCGGAGCGCGGGCCGCATACTTCAAGCAGGCGATCCACGAAAAGCTGATCGAGCACCGGGAATATATCGATCGCTACGGGGATGACATGCCGGAGATCAGAAACTGGAAGTGGGGCGCGGACGGGTCTCGAGGAAAGTCTCAAAAGACCTCCACGGAAGGAGACAACATCTGAGCCGCTCGGTCTGACGGCCCTGGCGGCAGCGCTGCTCACCGGCTCCTTCTTCGTGTCGTCCCGCAGGTAAACGGCGTAAGCCAATGCCAATGCTTTTGACCGACCTGGCTAGCGATGTCCCGCCGACCGACGAAGAGTTGGGGTGGCTGCAATTTACCACCCTCTTGTATTATCTGCAGGTCACCAACCCGGACAACGGGTTGGTGCGCGACAATACGAACCCGGTTTCGCCCGCAAGCATAGCTGCGCTCGGGATGGCGCTTGCGACGATTCCGGTGGTGGTGGAGCGCGGGGTGATCATCCGCGAATTCGCGGCGAAGATAACACGCAAGCGTCTGCAGTTCCTGTTCGAATGTCCGCAGGGCCCGGGGCCTGACGTTTCCGGATACAAGGGCTTCTTCTATCATTTCCTGGATATCGAAACCGGCCGTCGCGTCTGGCAATGTGAGCTGTCCACCATCGACTCGGCATTCCTGTTTGCCGGCGCCCTCACCGTAGCCTCCTATTTCGACGGCGACAGCGCCGACGAGGCGGAAATCCGCCTGCTTGCCCATGCGCTCTACGAACGCGCCGATTGGGACTGGGCCCGCAATGGCGGCGCAACCTTGACGCATGGCTGGCACCCGGAGAGCGGGTTCATTCCCCACCGCTGGCGCGGCTATGATGAAGGCCTTCTGCTCTATATTCTCGGCCTTGGCTCCCCAACCCATCCGCTGCCGCCTGAAAGCTACGCCGCATACACCGCCACCTACGAGTGGAAGGAAATCTACGGCCACGAGCTTCTTTATTCGGGACCGCTGTTTACCCACCAGCTCTCGCACATGTGGATCGACTTCAGAGGCCTCCAGGACCAATTCATGCGAGAGCGCGGCAGCGACTATTTCCAGAACAGCCGGCAAGCCACACTGGTGCAGCAGCAGTATGCGATCCGGAACCCGATGGGGTTCGCGCTTTACGGGCATTTCTGCTGGGGTTTCACCGCAAGCGATGGACCCGGCTGGCGCACTCGCGTGATAGACGGCGTGGAGCGGAACTTCTTCGACTACATCGCACGCGGCGCACCATTCGGCCCAGACGACGGCACGGTGTCTCCCTGGGTCGTCATAGGCTCCCTGCCCTTCGCACCGGAAATCGTCTTTCCGACGGTGCGGTATTTTTCTTCACTGCACCTCGGTGCCGACAGGCTTTACGGGTTCCGGCCTTCGTTCAACGCCACTTTTTCGATGGAAGACAGTCCCACCGGCTGGTGGGTGAGTCCCTACCACTTCGGCATCGACCAGGGTCCGGTGGTTCTCATGATCGAGAACTATCGAACCGGGCTGATCTGGAACCTGATGCGACGTTGCCCGCCAATACTGACCGGCCTGCGCCGAGCAGGCTTTTTAGGCGAATGGCTGTAGAAAGCCGGCTACTCCTCGCCGGAGGCATCAATCGCACCCTGCCCCACGGCCCCAAGCTTCAGGGTTGCCAGCACAAGCCCGCGTTCGGTCGGATGGGCGGTCAGCACAAATCCCAACTCGCGGCACATCTCCAGCATCTTGGTGTTCTCGCTGAGGATCAGCCCTTCAACCTGTTTCAGGCCATCGGCAGTCGCGTAGCGGATCATATGCTGCAACAGCGCCCAGCCGACCCCATGGCCTTGCAGATCGCTGCGGACGAGTATGCCGTATTCGCCGGACTCATGATCCGGATCGGTACATAGCCGGACGATGCCGGCCAGGTCACCGTTGGGTTCCAGCGCCACGAACGCCATTTCGCGATCGTAATCAAGCTGAGTCAGACGCAGCAGTGTCTTGCCGGAAAAATTCTTGCGCGGAGCGAGGAACCGCAACCGCATGTCTTCGGGCGAAATTCTCGACAGGAACTTCTGATGGAGCGCGACATCGACAGGCTTGATCGGCCGGATCAGGTAGTCGACCCCATCAAGCGGCACGTGCGCCTGCCAGCTTTCCGGATACGGCCGTATCGCCAGCGCCTGGTTTGGGCCGGGCGTCTCGACATCGACGGGATCGATCTCGATCCGCGCGTCAAGCGCCAGCACCCCCTGCTCGTCGGCGAGCAGCGGATTGATATCCATGGAGACGATGCACGGAAAATCGACGATCAACTGCGACACGCCATTGATCGCCAGATTGATGGCGCGGCGGTCGGCGGGTTTGCGGTCGCGGAAGCCCGCAAGCAGGCGGCCGATGCGTGTGCGATCGATCAGATCCGATGCAAGCACATCGTCGAGAGGCGGCAAGGCAATCGCGGTATCGTCCACCACCTCGACGGCAGTGCCGCCCGCGCCGAAAAGCACCACCGGACCGAAGGCCGGGTCCCGGCTGACACCGAGTATCAGCTCCTGTGCATTCTTGCGCTCGATCATGGGCTGCACCGAATAGCCATCGATGGCATCAGCCGAACCCATCTGGGCCAGACGTTCGCGGATATGGTCCGCGGCCTGGCGAGCGGCCTCGGCCGTCTCGATGCCGAGAACCACGCCGCCAACATCGGATTTGTGGGAGATGGTTCGGGACAGCAGTTTCACGGCCACCTTCCCCGTGTTGCTGAGGATCCGCTGTGCGGCGGCTTCGACCTCTTCGGGCGAATACGCGACAACCGTTTCGGGGACCGGAATGCCATACGCCGCAATGACAGTCTTGGCTTCCGGTTCGGTCAGGATGCGTCGGTTGTCTGCGGCAACGGCGCGGAAAATGGCCTGCACCGCGTCCCGGTCACCGGAAATGTCTTCGCTGCGGGTGGAAGGTACGCGCAGCAGCGCGTTCTGTGCGCGGGACCAGTCGCTGAGATAAGAGACGGCGGTGGCCGCGTCGGCCGGGGTTTCAAAGGTTGCGATGCCGGCGTCACCCAGGATGGTCCGCCCGGCTCGCGCCGTATGTTCGCCAAGCCAGCAGGTGAGCACCGGCTTTCGCTGGATCATTCCACGTGTGGCAAGCGAAGCGACTGCGGTTGCGGCCGCGGCCGAAGACGCAAGACCGGTGGGGCAGTTCATCACAAGCAGCGTGTCGACCTGTGGGTCCAAAGCCACCGCCTCGACCGCGACCTTGTATCGCTCCGGCGAGGCATCGCCGATGATGTCGGCCGGGTTTGCGCGCGACCATGTCGGCGGAAGAACCTTGTCGAGTTGCGCGATCGTTTCAGCGGAAAACTCCGCCAGGCGGCCCTTGCTTTCGATCAATTGATCGATCGCGAGCACCGCCGCCCCGCCCCCATTGGTAACGATGCCCACCCTAGACTGCTCGAGCGGTGGAAAGCGCGCGATTGTCTCGGTGGCGTCGAATAGATCGGCGAGACCGCGAACCCGCAAGATGCCCGCGCGGTTCAAGGCCGCATCGGCCACCCGATCGGCACCCGACAGCGCGCCTGTGTGGGTGGCGGCGGCCTTTGCGGCTTCGGCATGTATTCCGGCCTTGATCGCCACGACCGGCTTGAGCCGGGCGGCCGCCCTTGCGGCAGACATGAACTTTCTCGGATACGGGATGGATTCAAGATAGAGCAGAATGGCATGGGTATCGGCATCGCCGGCGAACAGGTCGATGAGATCCGCGACGTCGACATCGGCCATATCGCCCATGGAAGCGATGCATGAGAAGCCGATCTGCTTGTCTGCGGCCCAGTCGATCAAGGAGGTGACAACGGCGCCCGATTGCGACAGCAAGGCAACGCCGCCCGGCTTGGCCGTCATATGCGCAAAGCTGGCATTCAGCTTGGCCCGGGGCACCAGAAGCCCAACCGAATTCGGCCCGACGATGCGAAAGAGGAATGGCCTTGCGGCATCCAGCATCGCCTGTTTCAACCCGTTCCGCTCGTTCAGGCCCGCGGTAATGACGACCGCCGCGCGCGTGCCCTTCGTTCCAAGCTCGTGGATAATGCCCGGCACCGTCTCAGGTGACGTCACGATGACCGCCAGATCGGGAACACCGGGAGTATCAGCAATGTTCGCATAGCTGCGACGGCCCGCTATCTCCCGATGCTTCGGATTTACCGGCCAGATTTCGCCTTCAAAGCCACCGTTGATGATGTTCCTGATGACCACCCGGCCCACCGAGCCTTCGCGATCGGAAGCGCCAATGACGGCGACGCTCCCGGGATTGATCACATGTTCGAGATTCCGGATGGTCATAACCGTCTTCCTTCGTCTCACCGAACCCGCACAAACATTATGGAGCACCACAGGGCTCCGTCAAACCCGATGCAGGCACAGTGCGACGTGGGGTTGAGCGCGATCAATGCGCCGCAGCCTTGAACTGTCATGCTATGTTGTTGCTCTGCGCATACGCGGCTTGGAGGAGGCTCGGCATGATCTTGCAAAACCGGCATGTCATGGCTGTCTTCTGCGCATTTCTTTTCGCCACGGCCGCACGCGCCGACGACCGGATTGTGCTCGGGGGCGACACCTATGCTTCGGGCCAGAGCGTGCTGCTTTCAGAGCCTAGCCCGCGCGACCTCATGGCAGCCGCGTTTTCGGTCGACGTCACCGGAAAGGTCGAGAAGGATGCCCATGCCATGGGCTTTAGTGTCGATGTCGACGCCCCCGTCGGACAAGACCTTTATGCTTCCGGCTTTTCCGTGAATATACGTCAGCCGATCGGCGAGGATCTCTCCGCCAGCGGCTACAACGTGCTTGTGCAAAAGGACGCGACTGTAGGCGGCAACGCGCGGCTTGCAGCCGGCACCCTCGTGGTCGACGCTCCGGTAACCGGCAGCCTGCTTGCGGCCGCGGGCACGCTGACCGTCAACGGCCAGATAGGCGGCGACGCCAGGCTGGCCGCCGGCAAGCTCAAATTCGGCCCCGATGCCAAGATCGGCGGCACCCTGACCTACTTCGCCCGCGAGCCCATCGAAATAGCGCCGAGCGTGATAGCGCCGAATAAGGTCCATTTCGAAAAGTGGGAGATGGAGGGGCGGATGGGGCCTTTCCACAGAGCCATGCACGATAACATGCCGCACCTGTGGCCCTCTTTCCTCGGCATCTTCTTCGGTTTCCTGATAACCTTGGCGTTCCTGTTCGTAGTGGCGGCGATACTGCTTGCGGCGGCCCCGGCCGGCGTTGAAAGAATGCGCGAGCGCACGATAACCCGTCCGTTCCTGTCAATGTGCCTTGGCGTCCTCGGCCTCGGCACCCTGATCGGCCTGGTTCCGCTAAGCGCTATGTCGTTGGTGGGAATTCCGCTGATCCCGGTGGTGCTCTTCGCCATAGTCGTCTGCTGGATCGCGGGATACCTGTTGGGCATCTATGCGCTCTCCTGGCGTGTGGCCACCGGGCTGGGCAATCTCGAACCGACAATGGCTGCGCGGCTCGTCGTGCTCGCGGTGGGCCTCATCGTGGCGGCCGCCCTGAATTTCATTCCGTTTTTCGGATGGCTGATCAATCTGCTCATCCTCTTTCTCGGCCTCGGCGGGATAGTGATCTGGCTTCTGGAGGCCTTGGCGGCACGCCGACCCGTGCAGCAGACGCCCGTGGAGGGGACGCCGCCCCCGCCCGCCGAAGACAAGACGGTTTGACACCGCGCGCGGAAGCACGGGGGCAGGCTATCGGCGGATCAGCCGATCAGATCAGATGGAGCGCCATTGCGGTCGCCGTGAGGGCAACAACCACAGTCCAGGGCGGTGCCTTCCACACTGTGAGCAGCAGAAAGCCTCCGAGAGCGAGCGCAAAATCGCGGGGGGCGTTCACGGCGCTGGTCCACACAGGATTGTAAAGGGCTGCCCCCAGAATGCCCACCACGGCTGCATTCGTGCCACGCATCACCGCCTGGGCCCAGGAACGCAGGCGAAGCGTATCCCAGAACGGGAGCATTCCGTAGACCAGCAGCACGCCCGGCAGAAGTATGCCCACGAGCGCGATCGATGCGCCGACCCAGCCATTGGGCGCCGGTTCCATCACTGCGCCGAGATAGGCCGCGAAAGTGAAGAGCGGCCCGGGGACAGCCTGTGCGGCGCCATAGCCGGCAAGAAATGCCTCGTTCGTGACCCAACCGGGCGCAACGACTTCTGCCTGCAGAAGCGGCAGCACAACATGCCCCCCGCCAAAGACCAGCGCCCCGGAACGATAGAAGGCATCGAAGAGCGCAAGCCCCTGTATGCCTGTAGCGCTGACCACGACGGGAAGCGCCACAAGCAGAACTGCGAAGAGCAGAAGAGAAACGGCCCCGCGCCGGCGCGAAACCGGGAAGCGCAAATGACCGGAAAGGACAGCTCCTTCCTGCCGGCACAGCCAAAGGCCTGCCGCACCGCCCAGCGCTATGGCGCCGATCTGCGCGAAGGACCCGCCGATGAAGGTCACGATGAAGATGGCCATCAGGGCAATCGCGCCGCGTTGCGGGTCGGGCGTGAGCGTTCGGGCCATTCCCCAGATTGCCTGTGCGACGACGGCGACAGCAACGAGCTTCAGCCCGTGCAGAAAGCCTGCCGCGACGGGGCCGCTGAAACCGGAAGCACCCAGCGCGAACGCAAACAGGATGAGCGCCGAGGGCATGGTGAAGGCCAGCCAGGCGGCAAGTCCGCCGAGCAGCCCATTGCCGCGCAGCACTCCGAGCGCAAAGCCGACCTGGCTGGAGGCCGGGCCCGGGAGGAACTGGCAGAGCGCGACGAGATCCGCATAGCCCGCCTCGTCGATCCAGCGCCGCCGGACGACAAGCTCGTCGCGGAAATATCCAAGATGAGCGATCGGCCCGCCAAACGAGGTCAGGCCGAGCTTCAGGAAAACGCGAAAGACCTCGAAAGGCGAATGGGAACCTGGTTCGGCCGCGGTTGCGGCATTCTTTGAGATCGTCATGGCCGTCCGCGGCACCCGCCCTCACCTTGCATCCAGGGATGCATAGGTGCCGAATGGTCGTTTGCAAAGCCCGAACGGCTCGTTCAGCCGCTTTCACGGTCCGAAAACGACGGCTCCCGGCAATAGCAGGAGGCACCCGGCGGGTGGCAGCATTTGCGCGCGTTATCCTGCAGTCGAGGGCGCGGACCGGCGCGGCGTCGACCGTGCCGATCAAGCTCGCTTGTTTCCCGCTGCGACTCGTGTTCGCTTCGCCGCCGGTGCGGGTGATGGCGATGCATCCGCGGGAGACGGCTCCTGAATGACGGCAGCGATCGGTTCCTCCGCACGCTGCAAAGGCGGAAAATCGGCGGGCGTTATGGTCTCGCGTTCCAGCAGCAGCTTGGCCCCGGCTTTCAGGTCGGGCAACTTGGCACGCAGCAGTTCCTGCGCGGCGTGATAGGCTTCGTCGATCATCTTGCGGACCGCCAGATCCACCTCGCGCGCGGTGGCCTCGGAATAGTCCCTGGGTCGAAAGCCGACCTGATGCTCACCCAGCCACTGCGATCTCTGCTCTTCAAGCACCGCCTGCCCCACCGTGCCGCTCATGCCGAAACGCGTGACGCTTTGCCTCGCTATGTCCGTGGCCTTGGCAAGATCGTCCGCTGCACCTGTTGAGATTTCGCCATAAATGATCTCTTCCGCCGCACGGCCCGCAAGCAGGGCGATCATCTTGTCTTTCAATTCCGCCTCGGTGATTAGGAACCGGTCTTCGGTCGGACGCTGAAGCGTATAGCCGAGCGCGCCGATGGAGCGCGGAATGATCGACACCTTCCTGACAGGGTCGGCTCCCTTCAACGCCGTCGCAGCCAGTGCGTGGCCCATTTCGTGGTAGGCGACGCGCTCGCGTTCCTCCGGTCCGAGAAGCCTGCTCTTCCTCTCCAGGCCGACAACAAGCCGCTCCACGGCATTAGTGAAGTCAACCATTCCCACCTTGTCCGCGTCGCGCCGGGTAGCGAAAATAGCCGCTTCGTTGACGAGATTGGCCAGGTCTGCTCCGGTGAAGCCGGGCGTAATGCCCGCGATCTCGTCGACGCTGACATCCTCCGCCACGGCTATCGACTTCATGTGAACCTTGAGGATCGCGACCCGTCCTTCGCGGTCCGGTCTGTCCATCACAACCTGGCGGTCAAAGCGCCCGGCACGCAGCAGAGCGGGGTCGAGTATCTCAGGGCGGTTCGTCGCCGCGAGCAGGACGATGCCCACGCGGGGATCGAAGCCGTCGAGCTCCGAGAGAAGCTGGTTCAGTGTCTGCTCTTTCTCATCACCGCCACCATAGCCGGCATAGGGGCTCCGCGCGCGCCCCAGCGCGTCGAGCTCGTCGATGAAGATGATGCACGGGGCGGCCTGGCGCGCCTGTTCGAACAGGTCCCGCACGCGCGCCGCACCGACGCCGACGAACATTTCGACGAACTCGGAGCCTGAGATGGAGAAAAACGGAACCCCGGCTTCGCCCGCCACAGCCCTCGCCATCAGCGTCTTGCCGGTGCCTGGCGGACCGACCAGCAATATTCCCTTGGGGATGCGCGCCCCGAGGCGCCCGTACTTGTCCTTGTCCTTCAGAAAGGAAACGATTTCCCTCAGTTCGGCCTTGGCTTCATCGGCCCCGGCAACATCGTCGAAAGTCACGCCCGTCTTGCGCTCGAGATAGACCTTGGCCTTTGACTTTCCAATATTGATCAGCCCGCCCATGCCTTGCCGTTCTGCGAAGCCGCGGAACAGATACATCCAGAGGCCGAAGAAGATGAGCACCGGCACCACCCAGGAAAGCAGCGTCGTCAGCCAGTTGCTATCGCTTGCGCCCGACACCTGAACGCCAGCCTTCTCGAAGACGGCGGCGGTCGCCGGGTCGACGCGGTTGGCTACGAACAGCGTCTTTCCGTTTTGCGGTTCCTTGAAGTGCCCCTCGATCATGGTTTCGGTCAGCGTAACCGAAGCGACCTTACCCTCGTTTACAAGGCGCATGACGTCGCTGTAGCTGATCTGCTCCACCGAACGATATGCCAGCCAGAACTGGAAAAGGGTGATCAACAGGAAGGCCGCGATCAAGTAGCCGAAATTGAATGTGTGCTTCTTGTCCATTTGACGCGGCACCAGTCCTGGCATCGGGCTTCCGCTCCTATTCCGGGCTTCTCACCTGCTTCACTTCCAGTTGCGCGATGGCCTCGCGCAGCTCCAGATCCGTCAACTTGGTGAGGTCCTTCGGCACTTCCGCAACCGTGATTTCGCTCAGGCCCTCGGACATGGCGTCCCTCAGATCGCCAAGCATGCGCGGAGCGGCAATGATCGCCAGCCGGTCGAAGTCGCCGGCCAGCCGGTGTTCGTCGAGCACGGAGACAAGCATGCTGGCAAATGCCTGCTGTTCTTCATGCACCGGGTCGGAACGGTACTCCATGGCCGACCTGCTGCGCGAATCCGCTGACGCGAAGGCGCGGCCAGGCTTGTCGGCCATGATCTCCTTCAGCCGCTTGTGGGGAGCGCTGAAGAAAAGCTCCTCGAGCGGTTCTCCCATCTCGCTGCGATGGAACGCATTGCGGACTATGCGGGCGTGGGCGCCATCCGCCACGAGAACCCAGATTCGAAGCGGCTTCATGTTTCACCTCCCGGACATCGCCCGAAGTGTCGATGGTCTCGCAAGGCGCAGCCTTGATCCCAATCAAGAAGCAGCGCCGGCATCATCCTGCTGAAACGAAAAATTCCGCATGCCGTTCCATCATCAGGCATGGGGGCCCGACATTGCGCCTTTGACGCGCGTCAAATCTATTTGCACGCGATATGATAGTAGAAGCCCATGAGATTGTTTGCGCTGAAAGGTTCGGAAGATTTGGGCGCCGCAGTGGCTCATGCCCTGTGGACCGAACTGGACCCGCATGAAGAGCGCGACTTCGAGGACGGCGAGCACAAGGCGCGCCCGCTGGTGAGCGTCCGCGGCGAGGACGTCTACGTGCTGCACAGTCTTGCAGGGAGCGCCGGCTCGTCTGCCAACGACAAGCTGTGCAAGCTTCTGTTCTTCATCGCCACTTGCCGCGAAAACGGAGCGGAACGGGTCACCGCCATCACGCCCTACATGGCCTATGCGCGCAAGGACCGGCAGACCAAGGCCCGCGACCCCGTCACGACGCGCTATGTCGCGCAATTGTTCGAAGCCATGGGGACCGGCCGCGTGATCGTCGTCGACGTGCACAATTTCGCGGCGTTCCAGAATGCGTTCCGGTGCGAAACCGTTCACCTCGACACCCGAAAACTGTTTTGCCCGGTCGTCCACACGCTCGCCGCCGACCTGCCGGTTACGATCTTCTCCCCCGACGGAGGCGGCGTGAAACGGGCGCAGCTTCTCAAGCAGGCCTTTGAGGCCGACACCGGCGCAGAGGCCGGGTTTGGCTTCATGGAAAAGCGGCGGAGCCGTGGCATCGTCTCCGGCGATCTGTTTGCCGGAGACGTGGACGGCGCCGCGGTGTTCATAGTCGATGACATGATCAACACCGGCGGCACAATATTGCGCGCCGCAGCCGCGTGCCGCGAGCGCGGCGCCAAGGAAGTGTACGCCCTGGCCGCACATGGCGTGTTCGGCAAGGGGGTGGAACAGTTGTTTGCCAGTCCGCTCCTGGATCGCATCGTCGTAACCGACAGTCTGCCCGCGGCGGAACAGGCGGTTGCGCGCCATCCTGCAGCGAAGCTGGATGTTCTGCCCTGCGGTCCCCTGATCGGGGAGGCCGTCAGGCGTCTCCATACGCGTGGGTCGATCGGCGACCTTCTGGGAATGGAAGATTGACGCACGCCCTGTCAGCCTCTGCGAGGTAACGGATCGCCAGGGGGCGCCAGGTCTCGGGGCGGCGCATGTGGCTCTCAAGCAGATGGACAAGGCACAGGCGAGCCCTGAGAAGGGCGCGGAACCCTCCATAGAGCGCCAGCAGCGGCGGGTCCGGGGCATGCCCCAGATGCTTGCTCAGCATGCCGCCCAGCATGGGCCGTATCCACCCAGCGCCGAGCATGTCGCATTCGAGCCCCAGATAGTTCACCTCGTCATAGGGATCGATGATGCGCATGGCGCGGTTGAACTCGAGGCAGTCGATAATCTGCGGCGGGTCCGCCAGGCAAATGTGCTCGGGGCGGAGGTCACCGTGTCCTTCCACGATCCATCCGCTGGCGATCCGCTCTTCGATGCGCGGCCGGAGGCTGTCCAGCGCGTGCTCGACCTTTTCCAGCGCAGGGGCGGATGCGGCAGTCAGTCCGAATTCCGGCCGCTCCAGGATGGAGCGGTTGATTGCATGTTCGCGGACCAAATGATGCAGATAGGCCTCGCCCATCGCGATCTCCGGCGGGCAGCGCGAATAGAAGCCGACAAGGAGCTCGCCCACCCGCTGGATTTCCTGCTCGGTGACGCGGCCGTCGCGAATGCGGACGTCCAGCATCTCCGCGGCAGGAAGCCGGTGCATCTCCACGAGCCAATCGACGATTATGCCTTGCCCGCCGAGCGACAGGTGGCCGCTCGTGTCTCGCCTGAGTGGAACCACCGAGATGTAGGTTGCTTCCGCCAATCGGCGGTTGAGCCGCAATTCCTCCCTGCAATAGAAATACCGCCGCCTCAGGCTGCTGAAATCGAGGAACGGGTATTTCACGGGCTTCTTGAGCTTGTAGACGCGCCTGTCCGTCAGAAACACCCATGACATGTGGGTCTCGTGGGTCTCCACATGCGTCGTCGTGCCTGCATAGGATGCCGGGTCGCTCAGAAACCGCAACTTTTCGGCCAGCCCCGTCATTCAGCAGCCCCGTCATCCATCAGGCATGCATCACCTATAGACCAGGACCGGGATGGTGGAGTGCGTCAGGACCTTTACGGTTTCGCTGCCCAGCACGATCGCGGAAACCCCACGACGACCGTGGGAAGCCATCGCGATAAGGTCGCAGCCCTTGTCCTTCGCCGTGTCGATGATGGCCCTGTAGGGCTGGTCGTGGCGCGCCAGAACCGCCTCGCAAGGCACCCCGAGCGATCTGGCTTTCATTTCCGCCTCCGAGAGATAGGCCGAAGCCGCTTCCTGCGACTGCTGCTCGTACTCGGCGGGGGTGCTGGACAGCTGATCGCTGCGCCCCGAAATGACGTGAAACGGCATCACCACCGTCAACACTGTGACCTTGGCGCCGGCATCGCGGGCAAAGGCGAGGCCTTTTTCAACCGCAACTGTAGAGAGCGGCGAACCATCGGTTGGAATGAGAATATGATTGTACATCGGCTCGTCACTCCTCCACGATTTGTCTAGCGGAAGCAGCATCAATGTGCGTTGACCAGGATCAAAAGTCCCGTTGCCGGCTATATGAGCAGCGGCGGCACAACAGCGACATGTGAAAACACTCGGCGGAAAGCAGAATGCCGAAAGTGAGCGCCGGCATCATGATGTTCCGAGGCAGGCCGGAAGCGATAGAGGTCTTCCTGGTCCATCCAGGCGGTCCGTTCTGGCAGCGCAAGGATCTTGGTGCCTGGACCATGCCAAAGGGGGAGCCGCTAGACGGCGAAGCGCTCGATGTGGCCGCCAGGCGCGAGTTCCACGAGGAAACGGGCATAGAACCGGCGGGCGACCTGCATCTACTCGGCGAGCATCGCCAGCCCGGCGGAAAGCTCGTCACTGCCTTCGCGCTAAGGGGCGAGATCGATCCAAGCGCCGTCGTAAGCAACCAGTTTCAACTCGAGTGGCCGCCGCGCAGCGGTCATATCCGATCGTTCCCGGAAGTGGACCGCGCAGCCTGGTTCTCCATACCGCAAGCCCGCGAAAAGATCCTGAAAGGGCAACTGCCGTTTCTCGAACGGCTCGAAGGGTTGCTTGCCGCGCATTATCGTCGCTGACGGATCACGCCCCGCTTTTCGATCAACTCAAAGCGACAAGTGTAACAATCACTTACGGTAACGGGCGGAACAATTTCCCGTGTCTGGCTGTTGAGGGTCCATTAGTCACGTCAGAGGGAGCGCAAAATGCGAAATACTCTTATAGCTTTGGCTGCTGCGGCGGCGCTTGCCGGTTGCACCCAGACGGAGCGCGGCGCCGTCATCGGTGGCGCCACCGGCGCGGCGATCGGCGGTGCGGTTTCCGGAGACGTCGAGGGCGCAGTCGTTGGCGGTGCCATTGGCGCAACCGCCGGGGCTTTGATCGGCCGCGCCTCGGAGCGGGGCCGTTGTGTTTATCGCGATTATCGCGGAGCTCGCTACATTGCGCGCTGCCCGCGCGGTTATTGGTAATTGGAAACTGTCAGAAAACAATCGGCCGAAAGCCGCGACAAAAGAAAAGCCGGGCCACTCAGAGCCCGGCTTTTCGCCATTGTGCTGTGGAACAATGGTTCAGTTAACGGCGTCCTTGAGGCCCTTGCCAGCCGTGAACTTCGGCACGTTGCGCGCCGGAATCTGCACTTCGGCGCCAGTCTGCGGGTTGCGGCCCGTGGAAGCGGCGCGCTTTGACACGGCGAAATTTCCGAAGCCGACGAGACGAACGTCGCCACCCTTCTTCAGCTCGCCGGTAATGACGGAAAAGACCGCCTCGACAGCGGACTGCGCATCGCTCTTCGAGAGATTCGCAGCTTCGGCGACAGCAGAAACCAATTCGTTCTTGTTCATAAAATTTCCTTCCATGAGAAAACCGGAGACGAAAGACTCAGCCGGCGAGGAAGGGACTTTAGAAAGAACCGCTGCTTCAACCAAGCCGGAAAGTCCGGGATTCCTTGGTTTTCTGCGGTTTTTCAACGAAAAAGCCGGGCCCTGGGGCCCGGCTTCTCACCTGTTTGGCACAATTGCCGCTAGGACACCTCAATGGGCGAGGGTCTTTCCGGTTTCGTCGGTCGCTTCGGCCTTCGCCGGAGCAGCCTCTACCGGCTCCACCCATTCGATCGGTTCGGGCATGCGCACCAGCGCATGGCGCAACACTTCGCCGACGCGGCTGACCGGAACGATTTCCATTCCGCTCTTCACGTTGTCCGGAATTTCAGCCAGGTCCTTGGCGTTTTCTTCCGGGATCAGCACCTTCTTGATGCCGCCGCGAAGCGCCGCGAGCAGCTTCTCCTTCAGGCCGCCGATGGGCAGCACCCTGCCCCGCAGCGTGATCTCGCCGGTCATCGCCACATCGGCCCGTACCGGAATGCCGGTCAGAACCGACACGATGGCGGTGGCCATGGCCGTGCCGGCCGACGGGCCGTCCTTAGGCGTGGCGCCCTCCGGAACGTGGACGTGGATGTCACGCTTGTCGAACAGCGGCGGCTCGATGCCGAAGTCGATGGCCCTGCTGCGGACATAGGACGCCGCAGCCGAGATCGATTCCTTCATCACGTCGCGCAGGTTGCCGGTGACGGTCATCTTGCCCTTGCCGGGCATCATGACACCTTCGATGGTCAGCAGTTCGCCACCCACTTCCGTCCAGGCAAGACCGGTCACGACGCCAACCTGGTCGTCAGCCTCGACCTGGCCGAAGCGGAAGCGCGGGACGCCGAGATAGTCCGCCAGATTGTCGGACGTGATCTTCACGGACTTCTTCTTGGTCTTGATGATCTCGGTCACCGCCTTGCGGCCAAGCTTCATGAGCTCGCGCTCCAGGCTGCGCACGCCGGCTTCCCGCGTGTAGGTCTGAATGACCGCGCGGATGGCATCCTCGCTCACCGAAAACTCCTTCGGCTGCAGCGCGTGATCGCGAACCACCTTGGGCAGCAGATGCCGCTTGGCAATCTCGACCTTCTCGTCCTCCGTGTAGCCGGCGATACGGATGATCTCCATGCGGTCCATCAAGGGCGCAGGGATGTTCAGCGTGTTGGCCGTCGTCACGAACATGACGTTCGACAGGTCGTATTCGACCTCCAGGTAGTGATCCATGAAGGACGAGTTCTGCTCGGGATCCAGCACCTCCAACAGCGCCGACGAGGGATCGCCCCGGAAGTCCTGGCCCATCTTGTCGATCTCGTCGAGCAGGAAGAGCGGGTTGGACTTCTGGGCCTTCTTCATCGACTGGATGACCTTGCCAGGCATCGAGCCGATATAGGTGCGCCGGTGACCGCGGATCTCGGCCTCGTCGCGCACGCCACCCAGCGCCATGCGCACGAACTCGCGTCCAGTCGCCTTGGCGATCGACTTGCCGAGCGAGGTCTTGCCGACGCCGGGAGGGCCAACGAGGCACAGGATCGGGCCCTTCATCTTCTTCTGTCGGCTCTGGACGGCCAGGTACTCGACGATACGGTCCTTGACCTTGTCGAGGCCGTAGTGGTCGTGATCCAGCACCTCCTGCGCCAGCTTCAGGTCATGCTTGACCTTGGAGCTCTTGCCCCACGGGATCGAAAGCAGCCAATCGAGGTAGTTGCGCACGACCGTGGATTCGGCCGACATCGGCGACATCGAACGCAGCTTCTTCAGCTCGGCATCCGCCTTTTCGCGGGCCTCCTTGGAAAGCTTGGTCTTCTTGATGCGCGCCTCGAGCTCGGCGGCCTCGTCGCGGCCGTCCTCGCCCTCGCCGAGCTCCTTCTGGATCGCCTTCATCTGCTCGTTGAGGTAGTACTCGCGCTGCGTCTTCTCCATCTGGCGCTTGACGCGCGAGCGGATGCGCTTTTCCACCTGCAGGACGGAAATCTCGGCTTCCATGAAGCCCATGGCCTTTTCCAGCCGCTCACGCACGGAGAGCGTAGCGAGCATTTCCTGCTTCTCGGGAATCTTGATCGCCAGATGCGACGCCACCGTATCGGCGAGCTTGGAATAGTCGTCGATCTGGCTGGCCGCGCCGACCACTTCCGGCGAGATCTTCTTGTTCAGCTTGACGTAGTTCTCGAAGTCGGAGACGACCGAGCGCGACAGAGCCTCGATCTCGATCTCGTCTTCCTCAGGTTCGGCGAGAACGGTGGCCTCGGCCTCGTGGAAGTCGGTGCGATCGGTGAAGCCGGTGATCTGCGCACGCGCGGCACCCTCGACCAGCACCTTGACGGTGCCATCGGGAAGCTTGAGCAGCTGCAGGACATTGGCGAGCGTGCCCACCTCGTAGATAGCGCCCGGCTCGGGATCGTCGTCGGCTGCATTCATCTGGGTCGCGAGCAAAATCTGCTTCTCCGCGCCCATTACCTCTTCCAGCGCCTTGATCGACTTTTCCCGCCCGACGAAGAGCGGCACGATCATGTGCGGAAACACGACAATATCGCGCAGCGGCAGAACCGCATATGCACCGTCGCCGGAAGACCTGGTTACATTGGCCATTGTCTAACCTTTCATTTCGCGGTCGCAACTTGGCCAACCGCAAATCTCATATTAACGGCCGTGAACCGTTCCGCCTACCACTGTTTGCACAATGGCTGTAGCACGGAATGCCCACGGCCTTCACGGTGTTAGTTGGATGTGCGGCTAACAAAGATCAAGGGCAAAGCACAAAACCGTGCTCGTTCATCGACCATCTCGCTGGAACAGGAAACGGCGCCTTGCGGCGCCGTTGCTGTGTCGCGGCAGACGGCGCGATTACGCGCTGACATTGCCCTTCTTTTCCTTCTGCTCCGAATAGATGTAGAGCGGCCGGGCGCTGCCGGTCACCACTTCCTCGGAGATGACCACCTCCTGCACGCCTTCCAGCGCCGGAAGCTCGAACATCGTGTCGAGGAGGATAGCCTCCATGATGGAACGCAGGCCGCGAGCGCCGGTCTTGCGCTCGATCGCGCGCCTAGCGATCGCGGAAAGCGCGTTCTCGTGGAAGGTCAGCTCGACATTCTCCATTTCGAACAGGCGCTGGTACTGCTTGACCAGGGCGTTCTTCGGCTCGGACAGGATCTGGATCAGCGCCGGCTCGTCGAGATCCTCCAGCGTCGCCAGGACCGGCAGACGGCCGACGAATTCGGGGATCAGGCCGAACTTCAGCAGATCTTCCGGCTCCACCTGGCGGAACAGTTCGCCCGTGCGGCGATCCTCCGGCGAAGCCACCGTGGCGCCAAAGCCGATCGAGGTCTTGCGGCCGCGGTCGGAGATGATCTTGTCGAGGCCTGCGAAGGCACCGCCGCAGATGAACAGGATGTTGGCCGTATCCACCTGCAGGAATTCCTGCTGCGGGTGCTTCCTGCCGCCCTGAGGCGGCACGGAGGCGACTGTGCCTTCCATGATCTTCAGCAGCGCCTGCTGCACGCCCTCGCCCGAAACGTCGCGGGTTATCGACGGATTGTCGGACTTGCGCGAAATCTTGTCGATCTCGTCGATGTAGACGATGCCGCGCTGGGCGCGCTCGACATTGTAGTCGGCCGCCTGCAGCAGCTTGAGGATGATGTTCTCGACATCTTCGCCGACATAGCCCGCTTCCGTCAGCGTCGTTGCGTCGGCCATGGTGAAGGGCACGTCGATGATGCGGGCGAGCGTCTGCGCCAGAAGCGTCTTGCCGCAGCCGGTGGGGCCGATCAGCAAAATGTTCGACTTCGCCAGTTCGACGTCGTTGCTCTTGGAGGCATGCGCCAGGCGCTTGTAGTGATTGTGGACAGCCACCGAAAGCACGCGCTTCGCGTAGGGCTGGCCGATCACATAGTCGTCCAGCACCTTGAGGATTTCCTGCGGCGTCGGCACGCCTTCGCGGGACTTCACCATCGAGGTTTTGTTTTCCTCGCGGATGATGTCCATGCAAAGCTCGACGCACTCGTCGCAGATGAACACCGTCGGGCCGGCGATCAGCTTGCGCACCTCGTGCTGGCTCTTGCCGCAGAACGAGCAATAGAGCGTATTCTTGGAATCGCCGCCGTTGCTGACCTTGCTCATCTTATCCAAGTCCTTTCAGTGCTGCCCGGCCGGTATGCTGGCTGAACTATACGCATTTCGCAGCGGATCCCGCCTGACACCTACGCCCGCCCCGCCACCCCTCTGCCACACGGAGGGAAAGCGGTGCGATTCCTCACGGCGCCAAGCCCGAAACTAAGCCGCCGAAACTCAATATAGCTTTAACGTAGGCCGGAGCCCCCGTCGAGGAAACAGTAAATTGTGACGGAAATGCCGCAAGCCGAGTCAAAACTGCGTCATACTAGGCTTTTGCGGTATGCCATCACTTCGACGGGACAGCCTCCGGCGCCTCGATTGCCTCGCGGCTGGTTATCACCTTGTCGATCAACCCGAAGGCCTGCGCCTCATCGGCGGACATGAAATGGTCGCGGTCGAGCGTGCGCTCGATCGTGTCATAGTCCTTGCCGGTATGCTTCACATAGACCTCGTTCAGGCGGCGCTTCAGCTTGATGATGTCCTGGGCGTGGCGCTCAATGTCGGAAGCCTGGCCCTGGAAGCCGCCCGAAGGCTGGTGCACCATGATGCGGGCGTTGGGCGTCGCAAAGCGCATGTCCTTATGGCCGGCGCACAGCAGCAGCGAGCCCATCGAAGCCGCCTGGCCGATGCACAGCGTGGAAACTGCCGGCTTGATGAACTGCATGGTGTCGTAGATCGCCATGCCGGAAGTCACCACACCGCCGGGCGAATTGATGTAGAGCGAGATTTCCTTCTTGGGGTTCTCGGCCTCCAGGAAGAGAAGCTGGGCGCAGACCAGCGTCGCCATGCCGTCCTCGACCGGGCCGGTGATGAAGATGATGCGCTCCTTCAGAAGCCGCGAGAAGATGTCGTAGGCGCGCTCGCCCCGATTGGTCTGCTCGACCACCATCGGAACGAGGTTCATTGCGGTTTCCACGGGGTTCTTCATGAAACGTCCCTTTACGAGGATGGGATCCCGGCGCCAGCCGGCGGAATCAGCGATTGAATGTTCTCCGATAAATAGGATGCCGCGTCCCCGTTGTGCAAGGCCGAGCTGAAGGGCTCGGGCCGCCAGGGACACCGGCAGCTCTATTTCTCGAGCATTTCCTTCACGACCGTCGCCAACTGCTTAAGCGAGAAGGGTTTTGGCAGGAAACCGAACTGCGCATCGGCAGGCAGGTTGCGCGCGAACGCATCTTCCGCGTAGCCCGACACGAATATGAACTTGATGTCCGGCTGCAGCTTGCGCAGTTCGCCAAGCAGCGTCGGGCCGTCCATTTCGGGCATGACCACGTCAGAGACGACGATATCGATCTTGCCTTCCAGCTCGCGGTAGACCTCGAGCGCCTCGACGCCCGATGTGGCTTCGTGGACCGTGTAGCCACGCGAGGTCAGCGCACGCATGCCTCCCATGCGCACGGCGTCCTCGTCCTCGACCAGCAGGACCGTCGCGGAGCCGGAGAGGTCGCGCGCGGCATCGGCGACCTTGGCAGCGGGAGCCGTAGCGGCGCCTGCCTCGACGGCCGCAGCCTGCGTGCCCTCCGGCAGAGCCCGAACCTCTGCAACATGACGCGGCAGGAAGATGCGGAAGACCGTTCCCTTGCCCACCTCGGAATCGCAATAGATGAAGCCGCCGGTCTGCTTGACTATGCCATAGACCATCGACAGGCCGAGGCCCGTGCCCTTGCCCACTTCCTTCGTGGTGAAGAAGGGCTCGAAGATCTTCTTCACCACTTCCGGCGGGATGCCGGTGCCGCTGTCCTCGACCTCGACCACCACGTAGTCGGCCGGCACGAGTTCGCGATAGCCGAAGGACTTGCAGTCGTCGGCGTCCATGTTCTTGGTGCGGATCGTCAGCTCGCCACCCTCGGGCATGGCGTCGCGCGCATTGACGGTGAGATTGACGATCACCTGCTCGAACTGGCCGACGTCAGCCCTCACCGGCCACAGATCGCGGCCGTGATCGACCTTGAGGCTGACGGCGTTACCCACCAGGCGAGCCAGCAGCATGCGCAGGTCGGCCAGCACGTCGGTAAGGTTGAGCACCTCGGGCCGCAGCGTCTGCTTGCGCGAGAAGGCCAGCAACTGGCGCACCAGCGAGGCGGCGCGGTTGGCGTTCTGCTTGATATTCATGATGTCGGGGAACGACGGGTCTGACGGCCGGTGGTTGGTCAGCAACAGGTCCGACGACATGATGATGGCCGTCAGCACGTTGTTGAAATCGTGCGCGATGCCGCCTGCCAGCTGCCCCACGGCCTGCATCTTCTGGCTCTGCGCCATCTGGCTCTCGAGCGCCTTCTGCTCGGTAGTCTCGACGGCATAGACGATCGCCGCTTCCTCCGCGCCCTCTTCTCCGGCGCCATCGGCGATCGCGTTCACATAAAAGCGGAGGTGGCGGTCCTCATTGTTCGGCAATACCGTCTCGATAGGCGCGATGTCGGCCTGGCGCTGCCGCGCCCTTTCGAGGGCCGCGGCAAGTGCCGGCCGGTCGCGCTCGTGCACGACCGTATCCAGCCTGACGCGGCGATCGACGGCATCCCGGTCCACGACGGAAGAGAACAGCGAAAGGAACGGCGCATTGGTGCGCAAGATCCGCCCGTCCTTGTCGACGCCCGCAATCGCCATCGGCGTCGAGTTGAAGAAGCGGGTGAAGCGCACTTCAGACGCCCGCAACTCGGCCGAGGCATCCTCGCCCTGGGTACGGTTGAGGACGATCGTGCGGCTCGGACCGCTCACGCCCTCACGGCTTGCGGAAACACGATGCATGAAGCGCACCGGCAAAGCTTCGCCGGTCGCGGTCGCCAGGTCGAGATCGATGACGGCGTTGCGCGTGGAGCCCGGATCGGCCTTGACCGAGCGCACCAGCGCCATGCCGTCGCCGGCGACGATGTCCCGCAGGGTTATCGCGCCCGGCGTAAAGCTCGCCAGATCCACCCCGAGCCACTCGGCGAGCGTCGCGTTGATATAGGTGACACGCCCATCCTGGTCGGCAGAGAAGAAACCGGCTGGCGCGTGGTCGAGATGATCGATGGCCTTCTGCAGATCCAGGAAGAAGCGCTCCTGTTCAGCCCGCTCCCGCGATATGTCCGCCAATTGCCACGCCAGCAACGGCTGCCTCTGCCCCGGCACGTTGAAGGCGCGGCCACGGACGCTGTACCAGCGCGCACCAGGCTCGGCGCCTGGACGCACCGACTGCGACAGGCGAAATTCACCATCGCCCGCCTGGCCGTCGCGAAGCCCCGATGCGACGCGATATACGGTGGGCGCCGCCTCGGGAATATCGGACAGCAACGCCTCGACGGTCTTCACATCGGCATCCGTCGACGCACCGGTCATCTCGGCATAGGCGCGGTTGGCATAGACCACACGGCCCTTTGTATCGGTGACGACCAGCCCCTGGGACATCGAATCCACAAAGGCCTTGGACAATTCGTCCGTGGTGGAGCGTGGCGCGATCTGCACGAAACCGATTGCGGTGGCGAAAAGATAGCCAACGCCGATCATCGCCAGCACGCCCAGCATGCCGAGCAGGAACGGATCGCCGAGCCTTTCGCGGAAGATGCCAAACACGATTGCGGCGGCGGTAAGCACCACAATAAAGATGACAAGTCGCGTTATCGCGCCAGGACGCGTATTCTGGTCGACGATCGGAACCGGATAAAAATCGCCACGCGTTTCCTTGGCCATGCGTCTCTTGCCTAATTTTGCCCGGCTCTGCGTTGTAAGTGCACGGAAGCGGTTGAATCACATTCTGTCAAACGCGCATAGGCCTAGCTTGAAAATGCCCCGCGAAAAACCTGGCTTTGCCTTTCGGGGCACTTTTCAGCGCCGATGAACAAGAAGTGCAACTTGCGGATATCACGTCAGGCGGTCTAGTGTCGCGCCCGGCGATAGAACCGAGCGGGGGTATAAAGAATGGATTGGTTGGATAACATAGCTGGCGCAGGATACACTTCCGCGCTCCTTTGGACGTTTGCCGCTCTCATTCTGCTTGTGATCGTCCTTGTCATCATCAAGCTGGTCAGGAGCTTGACCTCCGGCACTTTCGTCGCCGGCGGACGCAACCGCAAGACCAGGCTGGCTGTCATGGACGCGACGGCCGTCGATAGCAACAGGCGGCTCGTTTTGGTGCGCCGCGACGATGTGGAACATCTGCTTCTGATCGGCGGCCCCACCGACCTGTTGGTCGAGCGCGACATCAGGCTGAACCAGCAACGGCGCCCCTCGCTTGCGGGCGAAAACAATCCTGATCAACCCGCGCGGCCGCGTCCGCTGGAGCAGCAGCCTGCTCCTCGCCCCGCGCCGGCACCTCGGGCCGCTGAGCCGGTGGCAAGGCCGATGCCGCAGCCGGGCATGGCACCGGGGCAGCCCGGCACGGCGCCGAGCGCCCCCTACACTGCGCCGCAGCCGATGGCTGCCGCACCACAGCCAATGGCCGCCGCGCCGCAGCCAGTCTCGCCCTTCCCTCCGCAGCCGGTGCCGCCTGCTGCTCCACAGCCGATGGCGAGACCTGCGCCTGCGCCAATGCCGCGACCGGAGCCGAGAATTCCGCTGAGCACGCCTCCTGTGCCGCCGGTTGCCCGGCAGGAGCCGGCGCCTTCGGCACCGGCGCCCCAGGTTCACTCACCCGCGCCAGAGCCCCAGTTGCCCTCTCCGGAGCATGACGGCATCGACGAGTCTCTCCTGAAGGAACTCGAAGTTTCGTTCCAGGAGGAGGAAAAGCGCGGCCACGCCGCCCCGGAGGTTTCGCTGGACGACGAGATGGCCAGGCTGCTGGGCGAGCTTTCGAACCAGAACCAGAAGCGTTGAGACGCGTGGGCCTGCTCACCTCATCGTTTTGACAGTGCAGCGCGGCAGGTGCCTGCCGCCTGCGCCTTAACGAAAATGCCACATACCCGCTCCGATAGGCTTGCCGGCGCCAGCCTGAGCAGCGAGCGTGAAAAAGGCGGCCGAAGCCGCCTTAATTCGTTAGCCGCTTGTGACGAGCGACAGGCTCAGTCATCCCGGTAGACCTTCTCACGGCGCTCATGGCGCTCCTGAGCCTCGATCGACAGCGTCGCTATCGGCCGCGCGTCCAGGCGCTTCAGCGAAATCGGCTCGCCGGTTTCCTCGCAGAAGCCATATGTGCCTTCATCGATGCGGTGAAGGGCGGAGTCGATTTTGGAAATCAGCTTGCGCTGTCTGTCACGCGCCCTAAGCTCGATGGCACGGTCGGTTTCGGAGGACGCCCGGTCGGCCAGGTCGGGATGGTTGGCGTTTTCCTGCTGGAGAATTTCGAGCGTTTCGCGTGCTTCGCGGAGAATGTCGGCTTTCCAGGCTGTGAGCTTCTGGCGGAAGTATGCCTTCTGCCGTTCATTCATGAACGGTTCGTCTTCCGAGGGAACGTAAGCGGCATCAACGAGATCGTTCATTCGATTCACCCCATTACCATTACCCGTTTTTTTGCGCCTATATATTCACCGTTCGTTGACCACACAAGCGCAATCAGCATTACACTCACGCTAATGTCAGTGGCAGTTCCAAGTGTCCGGTCTTCGGGGCGCGATGGCGGGGTGCGCTTGCATTGTAAAGCCGCTTGCAGAAGTGGAAAGACACTCTCCATGTCTTGCGATTTGTTGCACAAGAATGCTGCGATGACTAAATCCTCGTCGATGTCCGGCGGTTAGAAGCGATTGCCGAAAATGGCGGAGGGGGCGACGTGAGCAGGCTTTTTCTTCTCAGACATGCCAAGGCCGCCTGGGCGTCTCCGGGCATGCGCGACTTCGATCGCCCCCTGGACGCCACGGGCGCGGCTGACGCGGAGACGACCGGCATCGCCATGCGCGACGGCGGCTACATTCCCGACCTCACCGTCTGCTCAAATGCCGTGCGCGCCCGCCAGACGCTGGAGGGCATTGCCGGTAACGCCGATACAGGGCGGGTGATGTTTTTCGACGACCTGTACAGCGAGGATGCTGCCGGCTACCTCACCATCATCCGAAAGGTTGGCAGTGTCGGATCGCTGCTCGTGATCGGCCACAACCCGATGATGGAAGACCTTGCCCTCGCGCTGGCCGAAGACGGAGACGATGACGCACGCGCAACCCTGCATGCAGGCTTCCCCACTTCCGGCCTGGCCGTGATCCGGTTCGATGGCAGCCTGTCCGAGGCGGCGCCAGGCAAGGGGTTTCTCGAGGCTGTGCTTACTCCGCCCGACGCATGAAGGCGAAGGCCTTCGCGCAAACGCCTCGCTCTGCGAGCAGCCATTTCAAATCGCGGGCTCATTGCCTATATCGGGGGCGTCCACGGAGCGGGGTGCAGCCTTTGGCGTCTCTGACCACTTTCACCGACGAGGCGCGGATTGCGCTGGATACGCTAACGAGCCGGGCGACCGACCTTTTCTCGCCTTCGCTGCGTGTAGGCGTCACCGGCCTCTCCCGCGCGGGCAAGACCGTCTTCATCTCTGCCTTCGTCCATAATCTGATCCATGGCGGAAGGCTGCCGCTTTTCGAGGCGCAGAAGTCGGGACGCATTGCCAGGGCCTTTCTCGAAGAACAGCCGGATGACGCCGTCCCGCGCTTTCAGTACGAAGACCATATCGACGCGCTGGTAAATGCCAGGACCTGGCCGGAGTCGACCCGCGCCATCTCGGAACTGCGGCTGACCATCGAATACGAGTCCGCATCGGGCTGGAGCAGAATGTTCTCGCGCGGCAGGCTTTGTGTCGACATTGTCGACTATCCCGGCGAATGGCTGCTCGATCTGCCTCTCCTAGGCAAATCGTACCACCAGTTTTCGCGCGAGGCGCTTGAGATGGCCGTTCTGCCGGTGCGCGCCGATCTCTCCCAGGAATGGCGCGATCTTTCGCAGGCGGCAGACCCGGATGCCGACGCCGACGAGATGACTGCCCGCAACCTGTTCGAGAGTTTTGCCGCCTATCTCAAGGCCTGCAAGCTCGATGAGCGGGCGCTGTCCACGCTGCCCCCGGGACGCTTCCTCATGCCCGGGGACCTGGAGGGATCGCCGGCATTGACCTTTGCGCCGCTGCCCGGACTTGGCGAAAGCCGCCCTCGCCCCGGCTCGCTCCACGCCATGATGGAACGCCGCTACGAGGCCTACAAGACACATGTGGTCAAGCCGTTCTTTCGCGAGCACATCGCCAAGCTCGACCGACAGATCGTGCTGATCGACGCCATGCAGGCGCTTAATTCCGGGCCTGGCGCCATGGCCGATCTCGAGCGCGCCGTGACCGAAATCCTCGCCTGCTTCCGGCCCGGCAGCGGCAGCCTTCTTACCGACCTGTTTTCGCGGCGCATCGACCGTATCCTCGTAGCCGCCACCAAGGCCGACCAGCTTCATCACGAAAGCCACAGCCGGCTGCAGGCAATCGTGCGGCGGCTGACCGAACGAGCCGCTCAGCGCGCCAATCTCTCGGGCGCCGAGGTCGATGTTCTGGCCATGGCGGCCGTGCGCGCCACTCGTGAAGGCACGGTGAAACAGGGCCGCGAGGTTCTTCCCGTCATCATCGGCACGCCGCTCAAGGGCGAGACGATCGGCGGAGAAACCTTCGACGGCGAAACCGAAACGGCCATATTTCCCGGTGACTTACCGGTAAAAGCGGAATCTGTATTTGAAGTCGCCAATGGCAACCATCGCCAGGACGAGGCGGATCCATCCATCCGCTTCGTGCGTTTTCGTCCGCCAAGGCTAGAGCGGACGGCGGAAGGCGTCACGCTGTCTCTGCCGCACATCCGGCTCGACCGCGCACTTCAGTTCCTTATCGGAGATCACCTGGCATGACTTTTCCGCGCAAGCCGGCCGCCTTTCGCGTCGAGCAACCGGAACCGGCCAAGGACGAAGCTCCCGCCACGGCGAAGCGGCCGCATGAGGGCAACAACCCACGCAAGCCTCGCTCGGTGAAGGCCGAGGTTGCGATCGTCACCCCGGCCGAGGTCGACATATTCGACGAGACCGACCTGGTTACCAGCGAGCCGCCGCCCGCGCCGGCCCCGCCACGCCACTCCAGGCTTGGCGCGGTCTTCCTCGGGGCGCTCGGCGTACTGGCGTCGCTCGCCATCGGCCTGTGGACCGATCGGCTCGTCAGAGACCTGTTCGAGCGTGCCGAATGGCTGGGCTGGCTTGCCGCCGGCGTGGCGGCGATTGCTGCCGTGGCGCTCGTGGCGATCCTGTTGCGCGAGGCCCTGGCGCTCATCCGTCTCGCCTCCGTGATGAAGCTGCGCCGCCGCGCGGCCGACGCCATCGCCCGAAACGATCCCCACGCCGCGCGCGTGGTCGTGGACGAACTGGCAGGCCTCGTCGCAGCCAAGCCTGAAACGGCGGCCGGCCGTCGCATGCTTGCCGAACTGCGCGACGACATAATTGACGGCGGCGACCTGATAAGGCTGGCCGAAACCGAAATCCTGACCCCGCTCGATGCGCGCGCCAAGACCCTGATCCTGGACGCGGCCAAGCGGGTTTCGCTCGCTACAGCGGTCAGCCCGCGCGCGCTGGTCGATATTGCCTATGTCGTTTTCGAAGCCAGCCGCCTGATCCGCCGCCTGGCCGAACTCTATGGCGGCCGTCCCGGCACGCTCGGCTTCTTCCGGCTGGCCAACAGCGTCCTGGCTCACCTGGCGGTGACCGGATCGATTGCGGTGGGCGACAGTTTCGTGCAGCAGATCGTGGGACACGGGCTGGCCGCGCGCCTCTCGGCCAAGCTGGGAGAAGGTGTCGTCAATGGCATGATGACGGCACGGATCGGCATCGCCGCCATGGAAACCGCCCGCCCCCTGCCGTTCACCGCCGCAAGCCGGCCTGGAATGGGCGATTTTCTCTCGGCGCTGACCTCATTCGCCACGAAGGAAGGCAGAAAAGAACGAGAACGGCCTGCCGGCGACCGAAAGGCGGAGTGACGAAGCATTAACCAATCTTGTTCATGGTTCCGAGACGTCGTAAAAACGCTTCTTTGTAGTTCGGGTCCCCTGATGAAACGCGCATTCCTGTTCACCCTGCTGCCTGTCATGGCCATAGCCACCGCCGGCGCGAGCAAGGCCGAAACTCTGCGCGGCGCCGACAGGGACAAGAAGTTCTTCGAAAGCGTGGAAGGCGAATGGGTCGGCCCTGGCGAGATCGTCGCCGGCAAGTACAAGGGCACCAAATTCAGCTGCAGCTTCACCGGCTCCACGCCCTCCGGCACCGTGGGCATGACGCTCGACGGCGACTGCCGGGTCGGCGTGTTCAGCCAGAAGATGTCCGCAACCGTGCAGCACAGCGGCAGCAAGGGTTACAAGGGCAGCTTCCTGGATGGCGCTGCCGGCAAGGGCCTCGACATCATTTCCGGCAATGTGGTCGACTCTCGCAAGGTGGTGTTCGCGCTCAATCGGAACCAGCTCAAGGGCGTGATGCAGGCGCGCATTCCCGACGACAACACAATGAACGTCACGGTTTCCGTGCGCGTGGACGAGGAGCTTGTTCCGGTGATCGGCATGAGCCTGAAGCGCGTGGACAATGGGGCCGTGGGCTCCATAGCCCGCAAGTAGGGCTTCACATGGCAATTACAAAAGACCGGGCCTCGCGCCCGGTTTTTTGTTTGATCAGCGCGTTTGAAGCGGCGTGCTTATCTGCCTGCTGTTGGTCGAGCGGGCTTTCCGCACACGTCGCAAGCACCTATCTTGCTTGCTCGACCCAACCCGTCGCAGTGGTCCGGCGCACGAACCAGGGCAGCCACGTATGGCCGTAGAGGCTTCCAGCAGCGATCTGACCCAGGCTGTGGCGCTGCTTGCCGCGGGCGTGGTGGCAGTGCCGATCTTCAGGCGCATGGGGCTCGGCTCGATCCTCGGTTATCTCGCTGCAGGCGTTGTGATCGGACCGTTCGGGCTCGGAATCTTCTATGACCCCGCTGCCATACTCAAGGTGGCCGAACTCGGCGTGGTGATGTTTCTCTTCATCATCGGCCTGGAAATGCAGCCGTCGCGCCTCTGGAGCATGCGGCGGCAGATCTTCGGGCTTGGGCTGCTTCAGGTCGGCGTCTGCGCGGCCCTGCTTACCGGCGTCGGCCTGTTGACCGGATTTCCCGCCTCCCAGGCCTTCGTGGCGGGGGCCGGCTTCGTGCTTACTTCCACCGCCATCGTGATGCAGATTCTGGAGGAGCGCGGCGAAATCTCTTCCGAAGGCGGCCAGCGCATCGTCTCCATTCTGCTGCTCGAAGACCTGATGATCGTGCCGCTACTGGCACTCGTTGCCTTCCTCGCCCCCGCCTATCATCCCGATGCCGGCTGGGCGGATCGGCTGGCGAATGTGAGCGTGGGCGTGGCCTCGATAGCGGGCCTGATCATCGCCGGGCGCTACCTGCTCAACCCGCTCTTTCGCATATTGGCCGACTCGCATGCCCGCGAGGTCATGACCGCCGCAGCGCTTCTGGTCGTGCTCGGCTCTGCGCTGGCAATGCAGCTCAGCGGACTGTCAATGGCCATGGGCGCGTTTCTGGCCGGTGTACTACTTTCCGAATCCACCTTCCGCCACCAGCTCGAAGCCGACATCGAACCATTTCGCGGCGTGCTGCTCGGTCTTTTCTTCCTTGCCGTCGGCATGTCGCTGGACTTGCGGGTGGTGGCCGAAAACTGGCGCATGATCGCCTTTTATGTGCTCGCCTACATGCTGGTTAAGGCGCTGGGCATCTATATCGTTGCCCGTCTTCTCCGCACCGGCAACCGCATGGCGCTGGAACGGGCGGTCACCATGGCCCAGGGCGGCGAGTTTGCCTTTGTGCTCTATTCCTCGGCCATGGCCGTTGGCATCATCGACGGCGAGGCAAACGCCATCCTGACGGCAATCGTCATCATCTCCATGCTGCTGACACCGCTCGCGATCCTGCTCCTGCACAGGCTGATGCCGGCGGTCGAACAGAGCCTGGACGGGATCGATGTTGCCGAGGACCTCAATGGCAGCGTCCTGATCATCGGTTTCGGCCGCTTCGGCCAGATCGTCAGCCAGCCGCTCCTGCTGCGGGGCGTGGATGTCACGATCATCGACAACGATGTCGACATGATCCAGGCGGCCGCGACCTTCGGCTTCAAGGTCTACTATGGCGATGGCACGCGGCTGGACATATTGCACACGGCCGGCGCTGGGCGTGCCCGCGCCGTGCTGATCTGCGTCGACAAGGGCGACACGGCGGTGAAGATCGCCGAGTACATGCGGGCGGAATTCCCTCTCGTGCCGGTTCTGGCGCGTGCCTTCGACCGTGGCTTCGCCATGGACCTCATCCAGATAGGCGTCGACTACCAGATCCGCGAAACCTTCGAATCGGCTCTCGCATTCGGCCAGGCCACGCTGGAACAGTTGGGCGTCGACAGGGACGAAGCCGCCGAAATCGTCCAGGACGTACGCGAGCGCGACGCCGCGCGGCTCGACGCTCAACTCGTCGGCGGCCTGCAGGCTGGGCGCATCTTCATGAAGGGCAACCTGCCGGTGCCCGCCCCGCTGACGCCGCCGCGCCGCCCGGGTCGCGCCATGGACCAGGAAACGGCAAGCGTTCTCGGAAAATCTACAGAAACCAAAGAAGGACCTGATGCATGATGAAGGCCAATAGCAGCCCCGCGGAGGTTATCCATTTCTGGCGCAAGGCAGGGCCCGAGCGCTGGTTCTCCAAAGACGACGTCTTCGATTCCGAGTTTCACGGCCAGTTCCGCGAACTGCATTTTGCGGCGGCCCGGCGCGAACTCGACCACTGGGCCGAGCACGCCGACGGCTCGCTGGCCCTGCTCATCCTGCTCGATCAGTTTCCCCGCAACTGCTTCCGCGGCACGGCGCATATGTATGCCACCGATCCTCTCGCCCGCTATTACGCGACGAAGGCAGTCGAGGCGGGCCATGACGAGCAGGTGGACCCGGAGTTGCGGGTGTTCATGTATCTGCCCTTCGAGCACTCCGAAAACATCGCAGACCAGTATCGTTCGGTAGAACTCACCCTGCTTCTCGACGAGTCCTACATGAAATACGCCCTCGAGCACCGGGACATCATCCAGCGCTTCGGGCGCTTCCCTCATCGCAATCCAATGCTCGGCCGCGAAACCACGCCGGAAGAACAGGCTTTCCTGGATTCGGGCGGCTTTGCTGGCTGACGCCTTCGTGGGCGCGAACGCCGGTCAGGCGTCGCGCCACCAATCCTGGCCGGACGGCAGCTTCTCGATGCCGGCAAGATCGACGCGCGGCAGGCAGTCGGCAGCGCCTACGCCGCCCGCGGAAAACGTGGGCGCGATTTCCAGCAAAGGCACGAGCACGAATGCGCGCTCGAACATGCGCGGATGCGGCAGCTCAAGGCCCGCTTCATCTATCGTGCGATCTCCGAAGGCCAGGATGTCTATGTCGACCAGCCTCGGCCCCCATCTTTCCTGGCGCACGCGCTTCAGCTTGTGCTCGGCCTCGAGGCAAAGCTCCAGCAGCTCGCGCGGCGAGCGGCTTGTGGCGATCTCGGCCGCCACATTGAGGAAATCCGGCTGGTCAAGCTTGCCCCACGGTGGCGTGCGATAGAGCGAGGAGACCGCCACGACTTCGGTCTGCGGGTCCGCGTCCAACAGCCGAAGTGCCGCCGCCATAGTGGCGGCGGGATCGCCGAGGTTGCCCCCGAGGCTGAGATAGACGCGCTCTTTGCTGTGACTGGACAAGCCTTACCTCGACTGATCGAAGAACGGAATTGAACGGATCAGACGATCAGGAGCCTGACTTCGGCGTTTCGCGTGCAAGGATAGCATCGGCCACGACCAGCGCATCCGCATTGATTGCGACATTGTGCACGCGAAACAGCGATGCGCCCTTGAGCCGCAGAACGACGCTGGTTGCCGCCGTTGCCGCATCCCGCGCTTCGGAAACCTTTCCCGAGACATGGCCCACGAAACGCTTGCGCGAAGTGCCGACGAGGAAGGGAAAGCCGAGCGCGTGAAGCTCGCCGAACCGGGCCATCAGTTGCAGGTTCTCTTCGGCGTCCTTGGCGAAGCCGAAGCCGGGATCGAGCACGATCTGCTCCCTGGCCACCCCAGCCTCGCCTGCGATGCGCAGCGATTCTTTCAGGAACTCGAACTGGTCGACGATCACGTCCGGGTTCTTTTCGCGATCGCGGCCGGTGTGCATGACGACGAGCCCCGCCCCTGTCTCGGCTGCGAGCTGGGCAATGCCGGGCTCGCGCTGGAGCCCCCAGACGTCGTTGACGATGTGCGCGCCTGCGGCAACGGCAAGCCGGGCGGTTTCCTCGCGATAGGTATCGACGGAAATCAGCACATCGCTGGATTTCGCCAGAGCGCTGATGACCGGGAGGATACGCGCCTGCTCTTCCTCGGGTGAAACCGGCGTGGCACCCGGCCGAGTGGATTCGCCACCCACGTCGATGATGGCCGCGCCCTCGGACATCATACGGCGAGCCTGTTCGACGGCGCGCTCGAGGTCCACGAACTGTCCGCCATCGGAAAAACTGTCCGGGGTGATGTTCAAGATGCCCATCACCAGCGCGCTAGTGCCGATGTCGAGAAAGCGCCCGTGAGCCAATTGCCATCGTATGGTCATAGCAGTCTGTTGTTTACCGATGAAGCGGGGTCACAAAAATTCGGCTCCTTCAGATGGAACGCGGAAGCCACGATTTCCATTGCGTGGCATATGCCCGTAATGCAAGGCAATTTAAGAGGCAATATGATGAAACCCACCCTGCTGACCGCCGTGGCGCTCGCCTGCATGGCCACGCCAGCGGCTTCCGCCTCCGTTTCCAAGACCTACAATTATTTTTCTGTCGGCGGAAAAACCCTGGACGACATCGTCGACGAATTGTCGCGGCAAGGGCCGCGCGTCCCCGGATCGGATGCCCGCCATCCCGGTGCCACGCAGATGCAATTCACGACGAAGCTTATCACGGCTCAGGGGAAGAATTCCTGCCAGGTCCTGGATGCCAGGACCACCGTCACCGCAAAGGTGATGCTTCCCAAATGGCGGAAGCCGCGGAAGCCGGACCCAGATGTCAAGCTGATCTGGGACACATTGGCTTCCGACATCAAGCGGCACGAGGAGAGCCATCTGGTGATTGCCAAGAACTATGCCCGTGAACTGGAGCAGAAGTTGCAGGCGATAGGGCGGCAAAAGGACTGCCAAACCGTGTCCGAGAAGGCGAAGGCCACCACGGCCCGCGTGCTCGCCCGTCATGACAAGGCGCAGGCTGACTTCGACAAGATCGAAGGGAAAAATTTCGAGAGCCGAATTACGAAGCTGCTGAAATACCGCATTCAGCAAATCAAGTTGGGCCGCCTGCCCGGCTGACGCATATGTAAGGGTCCAAGGCGGCCTCGCCGGGAGCCCATGCCACTGGGCTAGTCTGGGACTCCGAGCTTCCTGTGGAGGCTGGACGAAGAGGTCGTGTACTGGAACACGATGCGTTCGGCAGGGCTGACGATCTTCTTGGCGGCCTGCGCCATGAGTGCCGCCTCGTGAAAGCCGCACAGGATGAGCCTCAGCTTGCCCGAATACCAGTTGATGTCGCCGATGGCGAAGACGCCGGGCACCGAAGTCTCGAACTTCTCGGTATCGACAGGGATCTGGTTCTCGTGAAGGTTGAGGCCCCAGTCGGAGATCGGCCCGAGCTTCATGGTGAGGCCGAAGAAGGGCAGCATGCGCGTGCAGGGAACCTCGATCTCGCCGTCCGGTCCCTTTACGGTCGCTGCGCTCAGTTGGCCGCCCTCGCCGCTCAACTTCGTCACCTGGCCGACCTGGAAGTCGATCAGCCCCTCGTCCCGCATGGCAAGCATCTTGTTGACGCTGTCGGGCGCGGCGCGGAACTCCGGCCGGCGGTGCACCAGCGTGACACTCTTGGCAACGGGCTGCAGGTTGAGCGTCCAGTCCAGCGCGGAGTCGCCGCCGCCGACGACGAGGAGGTCCTGCCCGCGAAACTCTTCCATCCGGCGCACTGAATAAAAGACACTCGTTCCCTCGTAGTCCTCGATGCCCGGAATCGGCGGCCGCTTGGGCTGGAATGCGCCGGCGCCGGCAGCAATCACCACCACCTTGGCCTCGACCGTCTCGCCGGCGTCCGTGGTCGCCCGAAAGCCGCCCTGCTCAAGCCGCTCGAGCCCGCTGACCATGCGGTTGAACAGGAACTGCGGCTTGAACGGTTCGATCTGCTGCATCAACTGGTCGACGAGACCTTGCGCGGAGATCGAAGGCCAGGCCGGAATGTCGTAGATCGGCTTTTCCGGATAGAGCTCGGTGCACTGCCCGCCTGGCCGGTCGAGGATGTCGACAAGCAGGCACTTCATGTCGAAGAGGCCGAGCTCGAAAACCGCAAAAAGCGCTACCGGCCCCGCCCCGACGATCAGAACATCAGTCTTGAAGGTGTCCATCTGCCTTCCCCCCGCTTGCCGATCGGCGGCCCACTTTCACAGGAACATCGCCGCAACCTGCCCGCCGGGAGGCGGACAGTCAGCCTTGCCTTTCAGGAACCTGCACCACGAGGCCGTCCAGTTCGTCGCGGACCTTGATCTGGCAGGACAGCCGCGAATTGGGCCGCACGTCATAGGCAAAGTCCAGCATATCCTCTTCCATCGGCTCCGGCTCGCCAACCACGTCGGTCCACGCCTCGTCGACATAGACATGACAGGTTGCGCAGGCACATGCGCCGCCACATTCCGCCTCGATGCCGGGCACGGCATTGCGAATGGCGTTCTCCATGACGGTCGAGCCGTTCTCGGCCTCCACATCGAAACGGGTGCCGTCGAAGGCAACGAAGGAAAGCTTGGTCATTATAGCCCCTGAAACGAGTATGCAGCCGAGATAATCACTCCGGCGCGCAAGTCAACTGCGGCGCAAAAGCGGCGCCCCACGACGCAATCAGTGGCTGCCGCGAAATTGCTAGCGGTTGATTGTGGCGATAAAGTCCCGCACCTCGTCTATGAGGTCGGCGAGGCGCTGCAGCAGGTGCTGGTCCTGCGGTTGCCTCTCGATCGCCGATGCCCAATCGGCTATGGCAAACGCACCGATACCGCGCGCTGAACCCTTCAGCCCATGCGCGAGGCTCAAGCGCTCGTTTACAGTGGCCTCGGCGATCTGATCGCGCACCTGCAGCGCGTGGTGCATGAACATATCGAGTACTTCCTGCTCAAGCGCGCGGTCGCCCATGGTCTGCCGCCCGAGATGGACGAGATCCACAGGGCGCGCCGGCGTCGAGCAGCTACCCTCGCCCCCCGGCATGGAAAAGGCGACGGCGTTGGGTTCCAGGGGTGTCATTTCTGCCTTCTTTGGACTATGCCTGACGCGGCGCCAGACTCACTCAATCATGTGGATAACGGGTTAATGGCCAAAGTGGCGGAACCGTCCGCAAATCCGCCAAAATCCCGGCATCGTTAACCGTATATTTAAACTTTTACGCATCGGCGGGGATTCAAGTTTCCTTTACCGGACTGTGCCAGTACGATACGTAAAGTCCATAAAAAGCCTCGACGCGAGTTTTTATGAGCCACTTTTTTGGCGGCCTCGCGGCAATGAGTACAGGGTAACGGCGACATGGCGAAAAAAAGCTCGACAACGAAGAATCTCGATTTGGACGTTGCCAAGGAGCTTGAGGAAGCCCTCGATTTTGATCTGGCAGCCGGCGCTGACGAGCTGGACATCGCCGCCTCCATGGAAGACCTGGAGGCGCAGATATCCCAGGCGGCTGACGAACTGGCCCGCGAGAGCCGCGCCGAAAAGGCTGCGGCCGCCGCCAGTGCACCCGTCAAGCAGGAGCCCAAGCCCTCGGTTCATACGGCACCGGCGTTGCCGAGCAGCCTCCGCCCTGTCGAAACCTCGAGCCCGCGGCCGAACGGCCTTTCGCCCGCGAACGACGACCAGCAAAAAGACTACCGCACGCTGCTCGGCAGCATAAACCGCCGTTCGTCGAGCGGTGTCTATTGGGCTGTCGCACTGCTTTCCGCAATTTGGGTGGGCGGCGGAGCCCTGCTGGCGAACAAGCTGTTTTCACCGGGCCTCCTGGAGATCAGGTCGATCGACCAGGTGTTGGCGCAGCCCTACATGATCCTGCTTGGCGTGGCCACGATCACGCCGATCATCCTGTTCTGGGCGTTTGCCCTGATGATTCGCCGCGCCCAGGAAATGCGGCTTGCCGCGCAATCCATGACCGAGGTGGCGTTCCGCCTCGCCGAGCCGGAAAACCTGGCCCAGGACCGCGTCATGGCCGTCGGCCAGGCCGTGCGCCGCGAAGTGGCGGCCATGGGCGAAGGCATCGAGCGCACGCTCGCTCGCGCAGTCGAACTGGAGACGCTGGTGCACACCGAGGTGAGCCAGATCGAGCGCTCCTATGCCGAGAACGAAGCGCGCATCCGCACGCTAGTCGACGGCCTGGGCAGCGAGCGCGAGGCTGTCGTCACCCATGCCGAGCGCGTGCGCGCGTCCATCGCCGGTGCGCATGAAACGCTCCGCGACGAACTCGATTCGGCCGGCGACATCATCCGTCAGAACATTCTCGGCGCATCGACCAAACTGTCGATGACGATCACCAACTCCGGTGATTCCCTGATCGATCGCATCAATGAAAGCGGCTCGTCGCTGTTCGACTCGATCGACCAGCGCCTTGACACCATAGGCGATCGCATCAGCACCTCGGGCGAAGCCTTTGCCAGCCTGCTCGATACCCGCATCGCCAAGCTGAACCAGAGCGCCGACGACATGACGCGCTCGCTGTCGCAGCTGCTGGACGACCGCACTGCCGGCATGGTTTCGCTGCTTGGGGACGCCACGCGCACGCTCAACGCCGACTTCGACAGCAATCTCAAGGGCATCGAACGCACCCTGGCCGAGCGCGGCCAGGCGCTGATCAGCGAGTTCCAGACCCGGGCCGAGGCACTCGACACCGGCACGCAGAAGCTCAACGCCGCACTTGAGGCGCGCGCACGCCAGATCAACGAGACCCTTGTCGAGCGCACTCGCGAGATCGCCACCACCTTCTCGGACGGCAACCAGAATCTCTCGGCGATGATCGAGGAAGGCCGCGCGAGAATTGGATCCCAGATGGGCGATATGGTCATGTCGACCTCCACCATGCTGGAGGCGCGCGCCAACGAATTCGCCGACCGCCTGGAAGCGGCGCGGCATACCGTGTCCGATGCCTTCGAGGCAGACCTCCAGAAACTTGCGGATGCTCGCCAGGGCATCGACCAAGCCGTGGACGCACACGCCAGCAAGTTCGCGGAAAGCAGCGAGCGCATCGCCTCGACGCTGCAGGCCGATCTGGCCAGGTTCGAGGAAAGCCGCGCCAGCATCGACGAGGCAGTCGACCTGCAGGTTCTGAAGCTGGCCGAAGGCCGCGCCCAGATCTCGCAGGCGCTGGAAGAGGACCTGCGCAAGATCAACGAATCGCGCGCCACCATCGACGCCTCGCTCGGCGAACATCTGGAACGGCTGGCCGAAAGCCGCGCAAGCCTCGCCCGCGCCCTCACCGAGGATTCGGACAAGCTCACCCAAACCCGCGCCAACATCGACGAAATGGTCGCCAGCCACGTCGGCAAGCTCGGTGAAGGCCGCAACATTCTCTCTCGCGCCCTGGAAGCCGATCTCAACAAGCTCGCCGAGAGCCGCAGCGAAATCGACAATCTCGTCGTCGGGCAGGTCCAAAAGATCGCCGAGGGACGCGAAGTGCTCACGCGCGCCCTGGAAGCCGATCTCGGCAAGATCGCCGAAAGCCGCTCCACGATCGACCATCTGGTCGATGGCCAGATCGAGAAGCTGGATCAAGGCCGCGAGCGTTTGACACGTGCACTCGAGGACGACCTGAGCAAACTCGCGGAAAGCCGCTCGAGCATCGATGGACTCGTTGCGGGTCAGGTCGAAAAGCTCGCCGAAGGTCGCAACATCCTCAAGCGCGCCCTGGAGCAGGACCTCGAAAAGCTGGCCGAAGCCCGCTCCAGCATCGATGGCCTCGTGGCTGGTCAGGTTGAAAAGCTCGCCGAGGGCCGCGACATCCTCAAGCGCGCCCTGGAGCAGGACCTCAACAAGCTGGCCGACACCCGCGCCAGCATTGATGGGCTCGTCACCGGCCAGGTGGAAAAGCTGGCGGAGGGCCGCGAACTTCTGACGCGCGCACTCGAAGACGATCTGGGCAAGCTCGCCGAGAGCCGGGCCAGCATAGACGGCCTCGTCGCCGGGCAGGTGGAGAAGCTTGCCGAGGGGCGCGATATCCTGCGCCGCGCGCTGGAGCAGGACGTCGCCAGCATCGACGCCATGATCGGCCGCCACGCCGAGAAGTTCAACGAGAGCCGCCGCATGCTGACGGCCTCGCTGGAAGAAGACCTTCAGAAGCTGGCCGATGGCCACGGCTCGCTCGATGGCGTCGTCAGCAGCCAGCTGGAACGCCTCGCCCATGGCCGCGACGTGCTTACCCGTGCGCTGGAAGCCGACATTGCAAGCATCGAGGGGCTTGTTGCCGCCCAGGCCGAAAAGCTGGTCGAAGGCCGCAAGATGCTCTCGCGGGCGCTGGAAGCGGATGTCGCTAGCCTCGACGGCGTCGTCGCGAACCAGGCCGAGAAGGTGAGCGAGAGCCGCGGCGTGCTGACCCGCGCGCTGGAGGCCGACATCGCAAATATCGAGGGCCTGATCGCCAGCCAGACCCGCCGCCTGGAAGAAGGCCGCGCCATGCTGGCCCGCACTCTGGAAGAAGACCTCCAGAAGCTTGCCGAGAGCCGCTCAGGCATCGACGGCCTCGTGGCCGGCCAGGTCGAGAAGCTGGCTGAGGGTCGCGACATTCTCAGGCGCGCTCTGGAGGCCGACCTGCAGAAGCTGGCGGATTCGCGCTCGCAGATCGACGGGCTGGTCGCTGCCCAGGTCGAAAAAATCACAGAGGGCCGAAACGTCCTCACCCAGGCGCTTGAAGCCGACCTGCAGAAGGTTGCGGACAGCCGGTCTGGCATCGACGAGATCATCGCTGGCCAAATCGGCAAGCTCGCCGAAGGCCGCGACATGCTGACCCGCGCCCTCGACGACGACCTGACGCGTCTGGCCGAAACGCGCCGCGAGATCGACGACGCCGTCTCCACGCACATCCAGATCATCGCCGACAAGCGCATCGACATTTCCGAGGCCCTCGCCTCCGACGTGGAGAAGATTGAGGAAGCCTTCCGCCGCCAGACCGGCGTCATCGAAGAGCGCACCAGCACCATGGAACGCGCCCTGACCATGGGCGTGGACAATGTCCGCACAGTGCTCGAAAACAGCGCCGTGGTTGTTGCCGGCTCGCTTCGCGAGAAGGTCATGGAGGTTACCGCGGCTCTCAACGAGGAGGCCGGCCGCGCCTTCACCGATGCCGACCGCCAGATCGCGGCGCGCGCCGAACAGACCGCAGCCGCCCTGCTCGCGCGCGCCAACGACATCACCCGCGCCTTCGAGGAGGCTGACAATCGCCTCGCCGCCCGCGCCCAGGAAACCTCCGGAACGCTTATTGCGCGCGCCGAAGAGACGGCCGATGCCATCGCGGCCCGCGCCGGCGATCTCGTCCGCACTTTCGACGATGCCGACCAGAAGCTGGTGGCCCGCGCCATCGAAACCGCGAACTCGCTTGCGACACGCGCCGGCGACATTCTGCGCAACTTCGAGGACGCCGATCACCGCCTCGGCCAGCGCATTGGCGAATCGGCCGAAGCACTTGCCGCACGCGCCGCTGAACTCGGCCGCATCTTCGACGCAGCCGACCAGCAGTTCGTGTCGCGCATTGCCGATGGTGCCACCACGCTGGGCGCACGGGCAGTGGAAATCGTCAGGAACTTCGAAGCAGCCGACGAGCGGCTGGCGGCCCGCGTCAATGAAACGGCCGACAGCCTTGCCGGCCGCGCGGCGGAGATCGGACAGGTTTTCGAGAACGCCGATCAGCGCATTGCCGCCCGCATCAACACCAGCGCCGACGCGCTGGTGGGCCGCGCAGTCGAAATCGGGCGCGTCTTCGAAAGCGCGGACCAGCAAATTGCGGCTCGCGTCGACCAGACGGCCGCTACCCTCTCGGGACGTGCCGCGGAGATCGGCCAGGTCTTCGAAAGCGCAGACCAGAAAATCGCTGCCCGCATCAACGAAAGCGCCGAATCGCTTGCCGGACGCGCTTCGGAAATCGGGCAGATCTTCGAGAATGCCGATCAGCGCATCGCCGCTCGCATCGCCGAGGGTGCCACGGTCATCGGCTCGCAGGTCTCCGGCGTTGCAGACGCCCTTGCCGAAACCGAGCAGCGAGTGGTTGCCCGCGCGCAGCAGACGGCTGCCGAACTGGACGCACGCACCAAGGCGATCGAAGAGACGCTTTCGGGCGCAGACCAGCGCTTCGCTTCGGGCATCAACCAGGCGGCCGCGCGCGTGGACGAACATGTGGCGCGAGCGGAAGACCGCCTCGCCGCAAGCGCCGAAACGGTTGGACAGAAGCTCAACGAGCAGGTTTCGCAGGCAGAGGCACAGCTCGTCGCACGTGCCAACACCATCGCCGACACCTTCACCGCCGTGGGACAGCACATCGGCCAGAGCACCAATGAGGCCGCCCGCACCATCGGCGCCAACACCCGCGAACTGAACGCGATGCTTGCAGAGCGCTCGGCCGAGATCGGCAAGATCCTGGACGAGAACGCACGCCCGCTGGTGGACCGTCTGGCCGAAAGCGGCAACGAGCTGCAGCGCGGCCTGGAGCACGCCACGCAGCGCGCCACCGAACGCCTGCGCGCCGAGAACGCCGCACTCGTCAACGCGCTCGCCACCCGCACAGCGGAGACGCTGTCGGCAGTGGAAGGCGCCCGCAGCTCACTGGCCGACGGCGTCGGCGACCTGATCGGCAGGCTTTCGGATTCCAGCGCGCAGCTCAACGAGCTCATCGAACGCGCGGCCACCAACCTCGCCAATGTCGACGAACGTCTCGCCGGCAGCACGCAGAGCTTCGCCGCGACCACCGAAAAGGCGGCGCAGACCTTCGCAAGCTCGGCTCGGCTGATTGACTCCAACACCGGCCGCCTCGCCGACCTGTCGTCGAACACGCTGAAGGAAGTGGCGTCGATTGCAACGCGCTTCGACGAGCACGGCCGTCTCCTGTCGAGCGCGTCCGAACTGCTCAGCGCGGCCCAGAACAACCTGGAGCACACGCTGGGGCGGCAATCCTCGCTGGACGACCTGGCTGTCGGCCTGGTCAAGAAGTCGGAGGATCTCGAACGCGTCATGCGCTCGTTTGAAGACCTCGTCGGCAAGGCGCTGGAGAAGGCGGAAGGACGCACCATCGCCTCCACCGACAAGATCCGCAACGCGATCACCGAAGTGGTCGAGTCGGCCACCAAGCGCTTCGCCGACGCCACCGAGGAGATGCGGCGCACGGCCAGCTCCATCAAGACCGACCTCGACGCGACCCGCGCCGAGCTGAAGCAGGGCGTGCTCGAAATGCCGGAGGAGGCCAAGCAGTCGACGACCGCGATGCGCCGCGCCGTGAGCGAGCAGATCAAGGCGCTGAAGGAGCTGTCCGACATCGTCGCAAAGTCCGGCCGCACGATGGACGTTGGCGAACGTGCACCTCAGCCGCGGCCGGCCGAGCCGGCACGCCGTCCGGCTGCGCCCCAGCCCACTCAGGCGGGCGACCTCGCCCTGCGCGGCACACTGGATGCCGATGCCGAGAGGACTGCGCGTCCGCGTGAAGGCGCACGCAGCCAGCCTGGTGGATGGGTTCGCGACCTGCTGACCGGCGCGTCGCGCGAGGACAGCATGCGCAAGGCGGCGGTCGCCGACGCACCCCGCCCTGCCGCGCCCACGCGGTCACCGGCCCATGTCGTCGAATCGCTGAATTCGCTCTCGGTCGACATTGCGCGCGCCATCGATCATGACGCCTCGATCGAGCTGTGGAACCGCTATCGCCGTGGCGAACGCGACGTGTTCACGCGACGCCTCTACACGCTGAAGGGCCAGCAGACTTTCGACGAGATCCGCCGCAAGTATCAGGCCGACGGCGAGTTCCGTGCCGCCGTGGATCGCTACTGCGACGATTTCGATAAGCTGCTTAAGGACGTGTCACGGAACGACCAGGACAACGTCATGTCGCAGACCTATCTGTCGTCTGACACCGGCAAGGTCTACACCATGCTGGCTCACGCCAGCGGGCGCCTGCGGTAAGCGGCGGCCCACCGGAAAAAGGAAAAGGCGGGAAATTCCCGCCTTTTTCTTTGCCTGCTGATTGTTTGTGAAACTTGCTCCGGGGCTCCACTGCCGCCTGGCAGGTTCGACGTGGTTAGAGCCGGACCGTGGTCAGATTGTCGACTCGGTCCACTTGACGATTTCGAGCGCGACCTCGCCAAAAGCACGGTCCAGTCCGCGTATGTAGGAATCGTTGCCGCTGCCGGAAACCGGCGAGGTGGCACTGAAGCTGCGCGACGCGCGCACCTCGCCGTTGCGGTCGTTGAGTAGCCGCACGAACAACTCGACATCCGCACTGCGGCTGCCGTCGACATACACTTCGAACGCGCGCAACTCGGCAATGACCTGATAGTCGATCGCCAGCCCCTCGCCCGGCAACCCTACGCCGGCAAAGGCGCCCGAACGCTGGAAGGTCTCGGCCAGCCGCGCCTGCACCACGCGCGGCAGCCGGTCGGCCCACTGCGCACCCTTCAGATATTCGATGACGCCCGACTTGCGCTTGATGACGATGTTCTGGCCGTCCAGCATCTTGAGTGCGGGCGGCTCGGCGATGAGAATCTGCATGCGCCGGCGTGCATGCTTCGCCTCGGCCGTCGGGGCCGAAAGCTCGTAGGTGTCGAGTGGCTCGGGCTTGGCGCCCAGCAGGGCGCAACCCGAGAGCGACAATGCGACAAAGGCAATGCCCGACATCAATTGAAGCGTTTTCACCGCAAACCCGTCCCCAAGATCCCAGCTTGCACGAAGCTGGCGGTCATTCCCTCACCCTAGAACGCCTTCTTCGAATGGGCGTTCGTCAATGTCAACGCCGCGCGCGTCCGTCGTATTCGCGGACGGTTCCCTCTCCACCCGTAAGGATGCGCTGCGGGTTGCGTTCCAGATCCGTAATCGCCTGCTCTATCCGGTTAATCGACCGGCGGCCGTCGCGCACGAAAGACTCCACGTCACGCAAGCCCGGTCCCGTAAACTGCTGAAGGCCGCTCAAAATCGTGCCCAGGCGCGCATTGAGCGTGTCGGCAACCTGCCGGAAGGCCTTCAGCGTGTCGCGGGCCTCGGCCATCATACCCTCCGTCTGGCCAGAACCCAGCAGCTTGTCCACCTTGGCCAATATGCCATCGACCCGCACGGAAGCGGCGTTGAGGCGGTGCGCCAGCTCCGTCGCGTCGCCGATCATGCGATCGATATCGCCGGAGCGGCCCCTGAACTTCTCGGTGACTTTCGCCACGTCGCTTGCCGCGCTCTTGGCGTCGCGGCTCGCAGCCTCGATGTTGCCGAGCGTGGTGCGCACCGTCTCCGGATTGACGCTTTCGAGAATGCCATCGACCTTGTCCAGGGTATTGCTGCCCCGTTCGGCAAAGGTGTTGATCGAGCCGACGGCCTTCTGGGCCCCTGCGATGATCCGGTCGAATTCCTTTGTGTTCTCGCTCAGATCGCGGGTGACCTTCTGAACATTGGTGACGATCTGCGAAACCTTGTCCTTGTCCACCGCCTTGAGCAGATCCTCCGCCGCCTTCAGGGTGCTATCCAGCCTCCCCGAGACGCCCACCAGTTCCTCGGAGAGCTTGCTGACGCTCGAAAGGAACCTGTCCACGCCCTCGGCATTGCGGCCAAGGGCGTTGGAGAACTTTTCGACATTGGAAACCGTGTGGGTGAGCGGCACGCGAACGTCGCTCACAAAGCCTTCCAGCTGGCTGAGCAGGGTATCGGCGCGCTTGAATATGTCCTGCGCCGTCTGCAGCAAATTGGTCACGGCGGAGGGGCTGGCAGTAATCTCCGCGACCTTGCCCTGCGACTCGGCCTCCTCGAACAGATTTACCTCGTGCGGATTGCCGCCCTTGAGCTCGATGTTCGCCTGGCCCGTAAGGCCGGTGAGACCGATATCGGCCTGAGTGGACTTGGTGATCGGGGTCAGGCGATCGATTTCGGTGTCGGCGATCGCCACGCTCGGGTTCTCGACATCGATGAAGACGCGCCGTACATCGCCAACCTTCACGCCGTTGAAAAGCACGGCGCTGCCGCGCCCCAGGCCTGATGCCGACCCCGGAATACGCACGCGCAACATCGCGGTCTCGCCCCTCTCGCCGATCGCCGCGGTCCAATAGACGAAGGCAAAGGCGGAGAGGATCGCAAGGAGCGTGAAAATTCCGACGATTACGTAGTTGGCTCTGGTTTCCATTCGCGACTTTTATTCTATCTCCTGGCCGACAGATCGATGTGCCGCGCGCGCTTGCCGCGGAAGTAAGACTTCACCCACGGCTCCTCGCTGGCAAGCATGTTTTCGATCGTGCCTTCGATGAGCACTCTTTTCTTGCCGAGAACGGCAATTCGGTCACACACAGTGAACAGACTATCGAGATCGTGTGTCACCATGTAGACGGTAAGACCCAGCGTGTCCCTCAGCTTGGACACGAGTTCGTCGAAGTCGGCCGCGCCGATGGGGTCCAGGCCCGAGGTCGGCTCGTCGAGAAATACAAGGTCAGGGTCAAGCGCCAGGGCGCGAGCCAGCGCCGCACGCTTGATCATGCCGCCCGACAGTTCCGACGGGAACTTTTCTGCTGCATCGCGTGGAAGCCCCACCAGTTCCACCTTCAGGAGCGCCAGCTCGTCCATCAGCTTCTTCGGCAGGTCCAGATATTCGCGCATCGGAACCTGGACATTTTCCCGCACGGTCAGCGAGGAAAACAACGCGCCGTGCTGGAAAAGAACGCCAAGGCGCATGTCCAGCCGCATTCGCTCCATGTCGGTGGCCTCGTCGACATCCACCCCGAAGAGCCTGATCGTGCCGGCGCGCTTCTTGGTAAGGCCGAGAACGGTGCGCAGCAGAACCGATTTGCCACTGCCGGACGCGCCGACAAAACCGAGGATCTCGCCGCGACGTATGTCCAGCGAAAGGTTCTCGAGTACGATGTTGTCGCCGAAACCGACGGTGACGCCGTGTGCCTCCAGAACGATCTCGCCGTCCGGGCGGCCGTATCCATTCACCTGGTCCGTAATCGTTTCCATGACCATCGCCGCTCGCCTCAGAAGTTGATCGAAGCGAAGAAGATGGCAAATGCGCCATCCATGATGATGACAACGAAGATCGCCTTTACCACCGAGGCAGTCACGTGGCGCCCGAGCGACTCGGCACTGCCGCCGACCTTCAGCCCCTCTACGGAGGCAAGAATGCCGATGACCATGGCCATGAAAGGCGCTTTGATCAGCCCGGAAAAAATCGTGCTGAGGCTTATGCCGACACGCAACCGGTCGAGAAACGCGGTCGGCGTGATGTTCGAATAGAACCACGAGATCACGATCGCGCCGCCGAGTGCGGCGAAATTGGCAATCACGGTCAGGCATGGCAGCGCGATAACCAGCGCAACAAGGCGCGGAAAGACCAGCACCCCGACAGGATTGAGCCCGATGACCTTGAGCGCGTCTACCTCCTCGCGCATTTTCATCGAGCCGATCTCGGCGGTGATGGCGCTGCCGGAACGGCCCGCCAGCATGATCGCCGTCATCAAGACGCCGAGTTCGCGCAGGATCAGGATGCCGACCAGGTCGACGACGAAGATGTCGGCGCCGAAATAGCGAAGCTGGTAGGCGCCCTGCTGGGCCACGATGCCGCCCACGATCGCCGACATCAGCACCACGACGGGCACTGCGCCCACGCCCATGCGGTCGATCTGGTGAAAGATCGCAGCCAGATTGACGGCATGGCCGCGGCCAAGCTTCAACTGCGCCCCGCGAATGGTGGAGCCCAAAATGTTCATGGAGGCGAGGAAGTCGTCGCGGATCGTGTAGACCGTGCGCCCGATCGCTTCCAGCGACGCTATGACGAGGCCGGGCGGCTTGGGCCGTTCCACCTCCCCGCCCCGCCGCGAGGCATCGCGCACGGCGCCGAGAAGGATGGTGGCCTCTTCGCTCTCGCCGGTAAGCCTGACCTCGGCATTGCGCGCCTCCCGCGCAGCGATCAGCCTTTCAAGCAGCCAGGCGCCGGCAGTGTCGATCTTTTCGACCCCTGCAAGGTCGAGTACCACGGGCTCGCTGTCCCTACGTGTTTCGAGGCGGCGCATCTCAGCATCGACCAGCGCGACCGTTCGCGTCGTCCAGGTGCCCGACAAGACATAGGCGCGCACGCCGTCATGCTCCGCCTCGCCGATGAAGGGCGGCTGCTCTTTTGCGGTTTTCGCTTCGTCGGCAGCATTGATAGTCATGACAGCCTGTCATATCCCGTCATCGAGGCTCTGTCACTTTTTCAGCTTTGCCGGTCCAAGAATTTGGAGAAAAAACATGCCGCGTGTCCTTTCGGTCAATGCCGAGTGCTTTCCGATCGCCGGCACCTTTACCATCTCGCGCGGCTCGAAGACCGAGGCCGAGGTGATCGTCTGCGAGATTGCCGACGGGCCGGCCGTCGGCCGTGGCGAATGCGTGCCCTACAAGCGCTATGGCGAGACGATGGAAAGTGTGCGCGAGGCGATCGAAGCGATGGCGCCCCGGATTGCGGCGGGCATGGACCGCAACGCCCTCATGAAGTCGATGGCAGCGGGCGCAGCCCGCAACGCCATTGATTGCGCGCTGTGGGATCTGGAAGCGAAGCTCTCTGGAGTACCCGTCTGGCAGACCATTTCCCGCGCGAAGCCGCAGCCGCTGGAAACGGCTTACACCCTGTCGCTCTCAAGCCCTGAAGCCATGGCCGCCCAAGCCGCTGAAAATGCCTGGCGCCCGCTGCTGAAGGTCAAGATCGGCAGCGACAATGATATCGCGCGCATCGAGGCGGTGCGGAAGGCTGCACCCGACAGCCGCATCATCCTCGACGCCAATGAAGGCTGGAACGACGAAAACATCCGGCAGAACCTGGCGCTGGCGGCCGATCTCGGCATCGCGTTGATCGAGCAGCCGCTTCCGGCGGGCAAGGACGGGATCCTGCGCGACATTCCGCACCCCGTGCCGATCTGCGCCGACGAGAGCGGCCACGGCATCGAAGATCTGGCATCGCTGGTCGGTCTCTACGACGCCATCAACATCAAGCTGGATAAGACCGGTGGGCTGACAGAGGCCTTGCAATTGCGCGACCGCGCACGCGAACTCGGCTTCTCGGTCATGGTCGGCTGCATGGTCGGCACGTCGCTGGCAATGGCGCCAGCCGTGCTGCTGGCGCAGGGTGCCGATTTCGTCGACCTGGACGGGCCGCTGCTGCTCGCGCGCGACCGCGAGCCGGGTCTGGTCTACGAAGGCTCTCTGGTGTCACCGCCCCAGGCGGCCCTTTGGGGCTGAGCGCGCCGCCAGGCAGATGAAAGCGATGCCCAGCGCCGCCACCGCCACCATCACATAAAAGCCGCCGACACCGAGCTGTTCGTAGAGCAGGCCGGAAAACAGCGTGACCGTTGCCATGGAGAAGCCGCTGGCGAAGAAAGCAATGCCTTGCGCCGCGCCCATGCGTTCTTCAACCACCGTCTCGGCGATCATCTTTTGCACCCCGATCAAGATCAGGCCGGTGGAGATGGAATGCAGCGTCTGCGACGCGAAGAAGCCGGCGACACCCGCGCCCAGCGGCCAGATCAGCGGAAATGAGGCCCAGCGCAGCATTGCCGCCACACCGGCCATCACCAGCAAGACGACGGGGCGCATATGGCCGAAGACCCTCGTGAAAACCATGAACATGGCAACCTCGGCCACCACGCCCCAGGCCCATAGCAGGCCGACCAGCGTTTCGCTGATGCCGATCGACTTCCAGTAGATGGACACGAAGCCATAGAGAAAGCCGTGGCTGGATACGATGATGCCCGCTCCTATGACGAAGAACAGGAAATAGGCATTGAGGAGCTTCGGCGCGACCTCCTGGAGTTCAGCCGCCGACAACGGCGAAGCACGCCGCGGGCGCCCGAGTCGCGGAGCAAAGCACACGACAACCAGTATCGCGGCAAGACCGCCGGTGATCATCGCGGGAACGGCGTCCGCTCCATAGACTGATAGCACGGCACCGCCAGCGAGGTTGGCGGCCAGGAAGGCGATGGAGCCCCAGATCCGCATCCCGGCATAGTTCGCACCGAAGCGCCGAACGCCCGAGAGCGCGAGCGAATCGGCCAATGGCGTGTGCGGGGTCCAGAACACGGCCAGAACCAGGGACACCAGCAGCACGGTCAGATAGTCGGGCTCCAGAAAGTAGCCCGAAGACAGCATCAGCGCGGCAGCTACCGTCAGAATCAGGACATTGGCGCGGTCGTTCGCCTTGTCTGCCAGGCTCGTGATGAATGGCGTGGTCAAGACACGCAGGAACATCGGTGCCGACAGTATGATTGCGATGTGGCCGGCATCGAATCCCTTGGTTTCCAGCCACAGCGGAAAATACGGAAGGTGCACGCCCACCGGTACGAAGACCATCAGGTAGATGAGCGATATCCGCAGTTCGAAATAGCGCGGCTTCACGAACTGGGCCGCAGTGAGCGTTTGCGACGACGACATGGAGGGGGCGATCCAGAAAGCGCGACTCATGCGAAATGGGATCGGTCACGCTGCTGCCCCATAGCATGGGGACACCACCGGGCAAACAGCGCCGCCGATTTCGGGCCGGGCGGCGCGGTGGGAGCGGCGTCAGGCTGCCTTGCCGATGGCCTCTTCCATCTCGGCCGGCACGCGGAGCGGCTTGCGGCGTACTGGCCGGGCGATCGCCTGCGGCCAGTGGACGATCTCCATCGACCCGTCGAAATGCTCGACCACCGCAGTGCAGCTCTCCACCCAGTCGCCGGTGTTGACATAGCGCACGTCGCCGAAATCCTCGATCGCGGCGTGGTGAATATGCCCGCAGATCACGCCATCGACATCCGAACGTCGAGCCTCATCGGCCAAGACGTCCTGGAACGAGCCAATGAAATTGACCGCCTTCTTGACCTTCACCTTCGCCCAGGAAGAGAACGACCAATAGGGCATGCCGAGCCACTGACGCAGCCGCGTCACCATCCGATTGACCATGATGGCCATGTCGTAGGCCTTGTCGCCCAGATAGGCGAGCCAGCGCGCATTGTGCACGACCATGTCGAACTGGTCGCCATGGATGACCAGATAGCTCTTGCCGTCGGCGGCTTTGTGAATCGCCCGGTCGGCAACGACGATGCCGCCGAAATGAACACCCTGGAACATCCGCAGGAATTCGTCGTGATTGCCCGCTATGTAGATGATCTTCGTGCCCTTGCGCGCGTGGCGTAGCAGCTTCTGCACGACGTCATTGTGGCTTTGCGGCCAGTGCCAGGACCGCCGCAGCCGCCAGCCATCGACAATGTCGCCAACAAGGTAGATCGTTTCCGCTTCGTGGTGGCGCAGGAAGTCGATCAGAAACACCGCCTTGGCCGCTTTGGAGCCGAGATGGACATCGGAAATGAACAGGGTGCGGAATTTGCGTGGCGCTTCGCCGGGGATGGGCTTCTGTTCCGTTGCTGTCGCGCAAGCCTATGAAGCCCCCATGCAACAGGCGTATGACGGTTGCGGTTTTTGCCACGCAAGCTAGGTTCGCAACCCTGCAGAGGAGAAGCAAATCATGGATCTCGGCATTCGAGGAAAGACGGCCATCGTCTGTGCGTCGAGCCGCGGGCTGGGCCGCGGTTGCGCAACGGCGCTGGCCGAGGCGGGCTGCAACCTCGTGGTCAACGGTCGCGACCCGGCGGCCCTTGCGGCAACCGCACGCGAGCTTCGGGACCGGTTCGGCGTAGACGTCATCGAGATTGCAGGCAATGTCGCGGACCCTGCCGTTCAGAAGGATCTGCTCGCCGCCGCGCCTGCGCCGGACATCCTGGTCAACAACAATGGCGGGCCGCCGCCGCGCCCGCTGCGCGAACTCGACCGCCAGAAAATTCTCGAAGGCGTCACCAACAACATGGTCACGCCGATCGAACTCGTGCAGGCAGTGATTGACGGCATGGCCGAGCGCGGCTTCGGGCGCATCGTCAACATCACGTCCCTGTCGGTCTATGTCCCGATACCGGGACTGGACCTGTCGTCAGGCGCGCGCGCCGGGCTCACCTCGTTCCTGGCAGGCGTGGCACGCACGGTCGCAAGCCAGAACGTCACCATCAACAACCTGCTGCCCGGCAAGCTCGACACCGATCGCCTACGCACCACGCATGGAACGGGCGTAGAGGAAACCCCGGAAGCCGCGCGCGAGCGCAAGCTGCGGCTGAGCGCGGACATACCGGCCAAGCGCCTCGGCACGCCGGAAGAATTCGGCCAGATCTGCGCCTTCCTATGCTCGGCGCATGCGGGCTATATTACCGGGCAGAACATTCCGGTGGATGGCGGCCTGTATGTCAGCGCGTTTTGACGCGACGACACACATCTGACTCAATTGGCGAAATAGTGGTTCCAAGCAATTGGAATCACTGGAATTATCGATCCCACGCCTTTCCGACCACTCGACGATGTCTGAAAGACGGATTGCTAGGGCAAAAGGCGGTCGAATGCGACCGTGCGCGGGGTAAGCGGCGGAAATGGACATGGAAACAGACAACACCAAACGCTCCGACCTCGATGAGGCGGCGCTGTTCTTCCACAAATATCCGGTAGCGGGAAAGCTGGAGATCCAGGCCACCAAGCCGCTTGGCAACCAGCGCGACCTGGCGCTCGCCTATTCGCCCGGCGTGGCAGCCCCCTGCCTTGCAATCCGCGACGAGCCGGCCACCGCGGCCGACTATACGGCGCGCGCGAACCTTGTGGGCGTGATTTCCAACGGCACTGCTGTTCTGGGCCTCGGCAATATCGGCCCGCTGGCCTCCAAGCCGGTGATGGAGGGCAAGGCCGTCCTGTTCAAGAAATTCGCAGGCATCGACGTGTTCGATATCGAGATCGACGCGCCGGAAATCGAGCGCATGGTGGAGACCATCTCGGCGCTGGAACCCACATTCGGCGGCATCAACCTGGAAGACATCAAGGCGCCCGAATGCTTCGAAGTGGAAGAGCGCCTCAAGGAGCGGATGCGCATTCCGGTCTTCCATGACGACCAGCACGGAACCGCCATCATCGTCGCAGCCGCTGTCCTAAACGGGCTGGAACTCGCCGGCAAGAAGATCGAGGACGTCAAGATCGTCACCTCCGGCGCGGGCGCTGCAGCTCTTGCCTGCCTCAACCTGCTGGTCTCGCTCGGCGCGAAGATCGAGAACATCTGGGTCACCGACCGCTACGGCGTCGCCTACAAGGGGCGCGTCGAAGAGATGGACCGCTGGAAGGCCCCCTACGTCAAGGACACCAACGCGCGCACGCTGGACGACGTCATCGGCGGCACCGACGTTTTCCTTGGGCTGTCGGCCGCCGGCGTGCTGCGCCCTGAACTGCTGCAGCACATGGCGGAAAAGCCGCTGATCCTGGCGCTGGCCAACCCGACCCCCGAGATCATGCCCGAGGTAGCGCGTGCGGCACGGCCCGACGCAATGATCTGCACCGGCCGTTCCGACTTCCCGAACCAGGTCAACAACGTCCTCTGCTTCCCCTACATCTTCCGCGGTGCGCTGGATTGCGGCGCGAGCGCGATCAACGAAGAGATGAAGCTGGCCGCCGTGCGTGCCATTGCCGGACTGGCCCGCGAGGAGCCTTCCGACGTCGCGGCCCGCGCCTATTCCGGCGAGACGCCGACTTTCGGACCTGACTTCCTGATCCCCTCGCCCTTCGATCCACGTCTCATCCTGCGGATCGCTCCGGCGGTTGCGAAGGCCGCCTGCGACAGCGGCGTGGCCACGCGTCCCATCACCGACTTCCCGGCCTATATCGATCGCCTGAACCGCTTCGTGTTCCGCTCAGGCCTGGTCATGAAGCCGGTATTCGCAGCGGCGAAGACCTCGTCGGCCAAGCGCGTGATCTATGCCGATGGCGAGGACGAGCGCGTTTTGCGGGCCGCGCAGGTGGTTCTGGAGGAAGGCATCGCGCAGCCGATCCTGATCGGTCGCCCAAGCGTGGTGGACACGCGGCTGCGGCGCTACGGCCTGCGCATTCGCGCCGGCACCGACTTCGAGCTGATCAACCCCGAGGACGATCCGCGCTACCGCGACTATGTCGACCTGATGATCCAGCTTGGCGGGCGGCGCGGCATCACCCAGGAAGCCGCCCGCACCATGGTGCGCACCGACACCACCGCGATCGCCGCGCTGGCGACCCGCCGCGGCGATGCCGATGCGATGATCTGCGGCCTCGAAGGCCGCTTCGCGCGGCACCTGCGCAATGTCACCCTGATCATCGGCGCGCGCGAGGGTGTGCGCCATCGCGACCTGTCGACGCTGTCGATGCTCATTTCGAGCCGTGGCGTGATCTTCCTCACCGACACCTATGTCACCGTCGACCCGAGTGCGGAAGAAATCGCCGAAATGACCATCCTGGCAGCCGAACAGATCAGGCGCTTCGGCATCGAGCCAAAGGCGGCGCTGCTGTCGCATTCGAATTTCGGCTCGCGGGACACACCCAGCGCCCTGAAGATGCGGGAAGCCGCGGCCATCCTGAAGAAGGTCGCACCGGATCTTGAGAGCGACGGCGAAATGCATGCGGATTCGGCCCTTGCCGAACATCTGCGGCAGAGGGTCTATCCACACTCCACGCTGAAGGGCGAGGCCAATCTGCTGGTGTTCCCGAACCTCGATTCGGCCAACATCACTCTTACCGCCGTGAAGCAGATGATGGATGCCCTGCATGTCGGGCCGATCCTTCTGGGCGCGGCGCAGCCGGCGCATATCCTCACGCCTTCGGTTACGTCGCGCGGTGTCGTCAACATGACGGCGCTGGCAGTGGTCGAAGCCTCGCACAAGGCGCAAGCAACCATGGCTAACTCGGACTGACAGCGTCAGTCCCGCACGGGCAGGACCAAACTGCAAACAGGCAGTTAACCTGCTCGTGCTAGTCGGAGGCGGATTTTCGCCGGCTGCCCGGCAGCCGGCCAAGTTGAGTTTCTTGGGGTACATGATGACGGCCGGATCGAACGGGTTCGTGCGCGCAATCGCTGTTTTTTCCGCCATATTTGCAGGGCTCCTCGCCAGTATGCCGCTGGCGCTTGCCGATGCTCGCCTGTGCCGCCAGCTCGAGGCCGAACTCGCCGGTGGAGCAAAGACAGCCCGCACCGAAAAATATGACGCCGCAATCGCCAAGCAGCGCGAACAGATCGTTCGGGTGCGCAACCGGGCCCGCGCCGCCGGATGCGGCTTTTCCATGTTCGGCCGCGCGGTCGAGGATTGCGCCAAGCTCAACGACAATCTCGCCAGAATGGAAAGCAATCTGGATGCGCTGGAGCGCAAGCGTGGCCGTGTCCGTCCGGGCAGGTCACAGGCCCAGATCATTGCTGCGATCGACGCCAATGGCTGCCGGCAGGCACCGCAGCGCATAGAGGCCGCGACCGAAAATGCTCGCGCCATTGAACGGATTCTGAGCCGGACGCGGGCGACCGAGCAGACGGCCGCCGAGGCCGGCGAACGCAAAGTTCAAAGAGTGCTGAACCCAGGCGAAGGCATCGGCCGCCTTGCTGGCACCTATCGCACCTTCTGCGTACGCACCTGCGACGGTTACTATTTCCCGATGTCGCCGGCCTCTTCGCGCGGCCAATTTACGCGTGACCAGAAGAACTGCCAGGCGGCGTGCCCCAATGCCGAAATGCAGCTTTTCTACGGGGAAGCCGACGGCGACACGGCAACCGAAATGATCTCGGCGCAGTCCAGCATGCCCTATTCCGGACTGCCGGCGGCTTTTCGCTATCGAAGCTCCGCCACGCCCGAAGGCTGCAGCTGCAACGCGCCCAGGAATTTCGAGATCATCGCCGGAAACCCGCCGCAGCAGGAAGCGGCCGAGGTTCAGCCCGCTGCGGCCATAGCTCCGACCGAGGCCGAACCGGAATTCTCGGCATCGATCGTCAAGCCGGAGCCGCCAGCGCCTGCCGCAAGCGTGGAAAGCGTCGCAAGCCCCGAAGCAATGGCAACGGTCGCCGCCGGCGACGAGCCTGCGGCCATTCGCGACCTGGACCCGGACCGCAAGGTCAGGGTCGTCGGGCCAACGTTCCTTCCCGACCCAGAAGAGGCAATAAATCTGCGAGTTCCGGCCCGGAGGCACGGCCGGTAAGCGCCAGCCGAAGCGGCATGAACAGCGACTTGCCCTTGCGGCCGGTTGCCTCTTTCACAGCGCCGGTCCAGTCCTTCCAGGTCGAGCGATCCCACGGCTCTTCCGGCAGGAGATCGAGTGCCTGCGACACGAAGTCGGCGTCTTCTCCAGCCAGTTCGATCGGCTGGTCGGGCCCTTGCCGCAGAATGCGCCACCAGCCGGCGGCATCGGCCAGCTTGTCGAGGTTGCCGCGTACGGCAAGCCAGAAAGGCTCTGCCTGTTCGCCGGAAATGCCGAGCGCCGAAAGCCGGTCCCGCGCCTGCGAGAACGGCATGTTGTGGAGCAGCGCGCGGTTGAGGACGATAAGCTCCTCGGGGTCGAACTTCGAGGCGGATTTCGACGTGGTTGCGAGGTCGAAGCGGCTGGCCAGTTCCGCCATGGTCGGCATGGCGGCAACGCTTTCCGAAGTGCCGATCAGCACCGCCAGCGAAGCCACGGCCATAGGCTCGATGCCCGATTCGCGCAGGCCCGAGATGGACAGGGCCCCGGTGCGCTTGGAAAGCCCCTCGCCGTCGCTGGTGGTCAGAATGTTGTGATGGCCGAACACGGGCGGCTCCGCTCCCAGCGCCTTGAAGAGCGCGATCTGCACGCCGGTGTTGGTGACATGGTCGTTGCCGCGGATGATGTGCGTGACGCCCATCTCGATATCGTCCACCACGGAAGGCAGCGTGTAGAGATAAGTGCTGTCCTCACGCACCAGGACCGGATCCGACAGAGAAGCGAGATCGACGGTTTCGTCGCCGCGCACGAGGTCATTCCACTGGACTTCCGTGCGTTCGGGCTCGAACGGATCGGTGGAAAAATTCGGCAACAGGAAGCGCCAGTGCGGCTTGCGGCCTTCGGCCTCGAGCGCCTCGCGCTCTTCCGCCGTCAGCTTCAGCGCCTCGCGGCCATAGACGGGCGGCTGCTTGCGAGACAGCCGGATCTTGCGACGCAACTCCAGCTCCTCCTGGGTTTCGTAGCAAGGGTATAGCAGGCCCGCAGTCTTCAGCTTCTCCACCGCCGCGTCATAGCGGTCGAAGCGACGCGACTGATATTCGGTGGCATCCGGGAAGATGCCCAGCCAATGCAGGTCGTACAGGATGGCGTCGGCATATTCCTGCTTCGAACGCACGATGTCCGTGTCGTCGAAACGCTGGATGAAGCGGCCGCCATTCTTCATGGCGAACAGCCAGTTGAACAGCGCGGTACGCGCATTGCCGATATGGATGAGGCCCGTCGGCGACGGGGCGAAGCGAACGGTTACGGTCATTTGCACCGGTTAACGGATGCATTTGGCCTTGGCAAGGCTGGCAAAGCGCTGGCAGGCTCGGGACCGCGCCCAAAGCGCGGCCCCAGACTGCCTCAGACAAGCCCCTTGGTCAGTTCCAGCGCCTGACGCTCGAACAGGCGGCGGTAGATGCCGCCCTTCAGGCGGATCAGCGCGTCGTGGTCGCCCTCCTCCACGATGCGGCCGCGATCGAATACCAGCAGCCGGTCCAGCGAGCGCACTGTCGAGAGCCTATGAGCGATGACAAGCGTGGTGCGCCCCTCCATCAGCCGCTCCATGGCCTGCTGGATCAGCACCTCCGATTCCGAATCCAGGCTCGACGTCGCCTCGTCCAGGATCAGGATCGGCGCGTCGGCGAGGAAGGCGCGGGCGATGGCCACGCGCTGGCGCTCTCCGCCCGAAAGCTTCATGCCGCGCTCGCCCACCATCGTGCCATAACCCTTCGGCAGGCGGGTGATGAAGTCGTGCGCATTGGCGAGCCTCGCGGCATTCTCGATCTGTGCCTGCGTCGCGCCAGGCCGCGCATAGGCGATGTTCTCGGCCAGCGAGCGATGGAAAAGCACGGGCTCCTGCTGCACGATGGCAATCTGCCCGCGAAGCGAATCCTGCTGTACCTGCGAAATATCCTGCCCGTCGATCGAGATGCGCCCGCTGTTGACGTCGTAGAGCCGCTGCACGAGCTTCACGAAGGTGGTCTTGCCAGAACCGGAATGCCCCACCAGCCCCACCCGCTCGCCCGGTGCGATGGAGACGGAAAAGTCGCGATAGAGCGGCGTGTGATGGGTGCCGTAGTGGAAGGTCACCTGCTCGAAATCGATGCGGCCCTCGTCGATGATGATCGGCCTTGCGTAAGGCTTGTCCTCGATGCCCAGCGGCTCGTCGAACATTGCGACCAGTTCCTCCATGTCGTTTACCGAACGCTGCAGGTTGCGAACATGCACGCCTACGTCGCGCAGATAGCCTTGCAGCACGAAGAACGAGGTCAGCACGAAGGCGATGTCGCCGGCGCTTGCCTTGCCCTGCGACCACAGCAGCAATGCAAAACCGATCACCGCCGCCCGAAGAACGAGAAGCGTCATGCCCTGCGCGGTGCCATTGATCGCTCCACGCGTCCAGGTGCGCGCGGTCCTGTGATGCCACTTGCCAATCACCTTGGAGAGGCGGGCTTCCTCGCGCGTTTCGGCCCCGAACGCCTTCACCACCGGATTGCAGGTTACCGCATCGGCAAGCACCCCTCCCAGCCGTGTGTCCCAGCTGTTGGCAAGGCTGGCCGCCGGGGCCACATATGCCAGCGACAACAGCATGGTCATCGCGGCGTAAATGATGGACCCAAGCGCCACGATCGCGCCCATCATCGGCCAGTACCATCCGAGCAGCAGCGTGGAGCCCACCAGCATGATGACCGAGGGCAGCAGCGCGATCAGCAGCGTGTCGTTCAGAAGGTCGAGCGCCCACATGCCGCGCGTCACCTTGCGCACGGTCGAGCCGGCGAAGGCATTTGCGTGCCAGTTGGTGGAGAAGCGCTGGATGCGGTGGAACGCGTCCACCGCAATTTCGGACATCATGTTGAGCCCCAGGTTCACCATGCCCATGAAGGCCACGTGGCGCGTAACTATGGCGCCCAAACCCAAACCCAGTAGCATCAGGAATGCGACAAGCGCAGCATTCCACGCCACCGCGTCGCTGGCCGCGCCGTCCGCAACGGCAGCAACCAGCTTGCCCGAATAAAGCGGTATCAGGACGTCCGCCATTGTTGAAACGAGGAAGGCTACCGAGATGACCGCCAGCCGGATCGGCTGACGCTGCCAATGCCGAAAGGCAAATCGGAGAACGCTGCGGAAAGCGCCGCCGCGCCAATCCATGTGAAAACGTGCCATGCTTCATTCGGACGCGACAGGCGGCCCGATCCCAGAGAGTTCAGATGTTGGAAACCGCGACGAGCCGGAAAACCGCCGGGGCGGTTGCGGCATACGAAACGAATTTGGCACTGGCCGGGCACAATCCGGGCGGTAACGAGGCTTTACACCAGAGTCGAACCCGTCCGGATGGCGCGATGGCACGCGCCAACCCGCCTCAGAACGAGATAGAAGGCGTGCGAGACAGCCGCATGTATTGCCCGTCGGCAGATTTTACGAAGCCGAGCTTTTCGTAAACTCCGTGCGCATCCGAGGTGGAAAGACTCCAGTGCAATATGCCGCCGAGTTCCGGGTGGTCGATGAAGGCGCGAACCAGCCTCTGCCCCAGTCCCTGCCCGCGATGTTCGGGCCAGACGATTATGTCGCACAGATAGCCGAAATAGGTTCTGTCGGTAATCGCTCGCGCAAACGCCACCTGCCTGCCGTCGAGATAGGCGCCGGCGCATAACGAATTGGCAAAGGCACGCTCATAGCCGCCATCGCTTCGCCCGCGGCCCCAATAGCTGGACTTGAGTAGTTCGCAGGTCGCGTGAAAATCGATCCGCGCCGGGTCGAAGCTGATCTCATAAGCCGCCATGTTCGCCCCCGACGCAGAACGCATGCCGCCTAGCCGCGATCCCTGAACCGGTTGGTGATCGGGTAACGGCGGTCGCGACCGAAGTTCTTCCGTGTGATCTTTACGCCCGGGGCAGCCTGCCGCCGCTTGTATTCCGCGACATAGAGCAGATGCTCGATGCGGTGCACCAGCTCGCGATCGTGGCCGCGCGCGACGATCTCGTCCACGCCCATCTCGTTCTCGACCAGGCACTCCAGTATGTCGTCGAGCACCGGGTACGGCGGCAGCGAATCCTGGTCGGTCTGGTTCTCACGCAGTTCCGCCGACGGCGCCTTGTCTATGATGTGCGCGGGTATCACCTCGCCCGAAGGCCCCAACGCGCCCGGCGGCACCGTGCCGTTGCGCCAGCGCGCCAGTGCATAGACCTGCATCTTGTAGAGGTCCTTGATCGGGTTGAAGCCACCATTCATATCGCCATAGAGCGTGGCGTAGCCGACCGACATTTCCGACTTGTTGCCCGTCGTCACGACCATGGAGCCGAACTTGTTGGAGATCGCCATCAGGATCGTTCCGCGCGCGCGGCTCTGCAGGTTCTCCTCGGTGATGCCTTCGCGCGTGCCTTCGAAAATCTGCGTCAGCGCGTGCGAAAAACCTTCGACCGGCTCGGCGATCGGCACGATGTCATAGCGGCAGCCAAGAGCGCGGGCGCAGTCTTCGGCATCCTTCAGCGAATCCTTGGAGGTGTAGCGATAGGGCATCATCACGGCGCGCAGCCGCTCCTCGCCCAGCGCATCCACGGCAAGGGCCGCGCAGATGGCCGAATCGATGCCGCCCGACATGCCGAGCACGACATCCTTGAAGCCGTTCTTGTTGACGTAGTCGCGCAGCCCGAGCATGCAGGCGCGGTAGTCTGCCTCCTCCCGCTCAGGGAGCTTCGACATGGGGCCGTCGACGCATTCCCAGCCGTCTTCGTTGCGCTTCCATACGGTGACGGAAAGGGCCTCCTCGAACTGGCTCATCTGGAAAGCGAGCGTCTTTCGGGCCGAGATTGCGAAGGAGGCACCGTCGAAGACCAGTTCGTCCTGGCCTCCGAGTTGATTGGCATAGATGATCGGCAGGCCGGTTTCTATCACCTGCCTGATGACAACCTGCTGCCGGATGTCGGCTTTCCCGCGATGGTACGGCGAGCCGTTGGGGACCAAAAGGATTTCGGCTCCGGACTCTGCAAGCGTCTCGCAAACACCAAGTTCGCCCCAGACGTCTTCGCAGATCGGAATGCCCAGCCTGACGCCGCGAAAATTGACCGGCCCCGGCAGGTCAGGCCCGGCCTGGAACACGCGCTTCTCGTCGAACTCGCCGTAGTTCGGCAGGTCGATCTTGTAGCGCTCGGCAAGGATCTTGCCGCCATCGGCCACGATGATGGAATTATGCACGCCGCTCTTGCGCTTCAGCGGCGTGCCGATGATGACGCCCGGGCCGCCGTCGGCGGTTTCGGCGGCAAATTCTTCCACGGCGCGCTCGCAGGCGGCAAGGAAGGCGGGCTTCAACACCAGGTCCTCGGGCGGATAGCCGGCGATGAAAAGTTCGGTGAAGAGAACGATGTCGGCACCCTGACGCGCGGCATCCGCCCTCGCTTCACGGGCCTTGGCGAGATTGCCGGCTACGTCGCCGACGATCGGATTGAGCTGAGCAACGGCGATGCGCAGAATATCGCGAAGTATGGGCTTGGTGTTCATGCGAAGCGGTGTAGCGCGGCCGCCTTTCTCGGGCAATGCGGTAACTCCACCCACCTATTCGCCGACTTGTTCTCGTAGCCTCTGCGTGGAGTAATTTTCGCCGATCGACATGGCGAGAATACGGGAGATATGGCAGCGCGGCAGGCCGGTCTGCCCGGCCCAGGCATTGATCTGCTCCTGGACGCGCGCAAGATCGCGCTTCGATGTTGGATTGTCGCCGATCTCGAGGCCAGCGTCGCGCAGTGCCGCGACCATGTCCTGCGACATGACGAAAGTGTCCCAGCCAAGCCAGCGCAGGAAATACTGTCCGGTGTTGCCGCCAAGCCGGCTGCCATGCTTGCCCAGATAGGCCATCAGCCCGATCTGGTCGTCGGCAGGCCATGCGGCCAGGAACTTGCCGAAGCCGCCATGCTCCTTCGAAACGCGCTCGACGAAGGCCGCATTCTCGCGTACGGACCTGATTTTCTGCGGGTTGCGCACGATGCGCTTGTCGGAAGCCAGATCGTGCCAGAAGTCGTCCGGCTGGAACAACAGACGCTTCGGTTCGAAGCCGAGGAATGCGTCCTCGAACTCCGGCCATTTCTGCTCGATCACGCGCCAGACGAAACCGGCCGCGAACACCCGCTCGGCCATGGTCGACAGGATGCGGTCGTCGGAAACGCTCGCCAACGCCGCATTGTCCGGCACCGGTCCCAGCAGCGAGGCAAGAACGTCTTCGCCGCCCTTGCGGCTAGCCGCACGGGCGCGGATCCTCCCAAAATCGAGCATGTGGAATCCTCCCCTGGCAATCCTGTTGCTTCCCTACAGCGGAAGGTCGGTTATCCGTTCTATTAATGCGGCTCCCCAGATGCCCGCCACGATGACGATCGCGATCAGAACCGCAAGCGACCCGCAGTCCTTGGCAAGCTGGATATCACCGTGGAAATCCCGCGAGACAGCGTCGCAAGCCGCCTCGATGCCGGTGTTCAGCACCTCAATCAGCATAAGGAACAACACCGCCCCTATAAGCACCGCGAAGCCTCTCCAGCTGGTTGACAGAAACCACGCCGCCGGAATGGCCAAGGCAAGCAGGATGACCTCCTGCTGAAATGCGGTCTCGCTCCGGATCAGGCGGCCGAATGCCCTGACTGAATTGCGGAAGGCATTGACCAGTCGCTCCATTCAGACCCCCTTACGAATCGTTGCAAAAGGATCATGTATCCCAATCCACCCCTAGTGGAACAGGTATGAGTCGTTGGCGAAAAAGCCGTGGTCGACGGAATTGTGGACGCGCTCTGCCTTGGCGCCGGCGCCCGCCGCACCATAGGCAAAGAAGATCGGCATCAGGTGTTCGTCGGTCGGGTGATTGTCGGCAGGAAAGGGCGCCTCTCTCTTCCAGTCAAGCAAGGCCTCGGTGTCGTTGGCGGCGAGCTTCTGCGCAAACCACTGCGTAAATGCCTCGACCTTTCCCGCCAGTTCGGGATCGACAGCCGCTCCTTGCCGCATGGTTGAAAAATAGGCGCGCAGATTATGCGTGATGTGGCCGGAACCGACCAGCAACACGCCCTCCTCGCGCAGTGGAGCAAGTGCCTTGCCGATCGCGTAGTGCCAGGCAGCATCTGCGTTGGGGTCGATCGACACCTGCACGATGGGTATGTCGGCCTCGGGAAAGGCCAGCTTCATTGGTGTCCAGGTTCCATGGTCATAGCCGCGTCGGCCGAGCCGCGCCGGCAACAGGCCTGCGTCTTCCAGCAATGCCATGACCTTTTCCGCCAGCACCGGCGCACCGGGCGCGGCATAGACCATTTCGTATAGTTCCGGAGCAAAGCCCCTGAAATCGTAGATCATGTCGGGCTTGGGGTCGGTCACCACGGTGACCCCATGCGTCTCGAAATGCGCCGACATGATCACAATTGCCTTGGGCCGGGGAACCAGGGTCGAAACCGTCTCGAGATAGCGGCGCGCCGGCGTGTCCTTGATGACGATGTCCGGACCGCCGTGTGAAACGAACAAGGTGGGCATGGTGGCCATGGGCTTTCTCCTTGGCCTGCATCATAGGGCGGAATGCCTGTCTTCGGCAGATCGCGGGCGCGAGACGAACCGTTCAGGAAACGATGACGCTTCCTCCCATGGCGCTTAGTCCTGCGCCACCTTGACCGTCGGTGTGGATTTGAGAAATTGCGGCAGTCCGTCGTCGATGGCGTAATAGTCGCCCTTGTCGGCGACAAAGATATGGCTCTCGCCCACGAGGCCGGAAGGCGTGTCGAAAGCGCCTGCCATTACCGAGACGGTGTCGAGTTCATCGTGCTTCCAGAACAGGACCGACCCACACACGCGGCAAAATCCTCGCCGGGCGACCTCGGAGCTTCGATACCAGGTGATGTTTTCCGAGCCGCGAATATCCAGGTCGGCATCCGAAACATTGGTTGCCGCAAAGAAGTGTCCGCTTTGCTTGCGGCACTGCGTGCAGTGGCAATAGACAACGCCCCGTAGGGGCCCCTCTGCCGTGAATTGGACCGCGCCGCAGCCGCAAGATCCCGTCTTCATCGCCTTCTGCTCCTACACACTCGCACCGCCGCTCGCATGACGTAAAGTCATCACAGGCAGGGCCACCCAGCTGCTGCATTTGCGACATCTAGCCTGACAACTTACGGCAGAAGCGACGATCCAGTATTTCAACACCTATTACTGAAATCTCTATTGTAAAAAGTTAAGAGAATTTTTATACGAACGCGTTGTATTTCCCTGGGAGACAGACATCGCAGATTGCGGGGGGCATTCTTGTGCTGTTTTGAAAATCCAAGCCCCTGACCAATTTCTGATTGTCGAATTGCCTGACATCGGACGCGGGAGCCGCCTTAGGCACCCAATGGAGAGTGGAGCAAGGATGCAGCCTGCTGTCGCCCACAACGAGCCAAGCCATGACCTCGCGGCCAATGTGGTTGCGACGATGCGCCAAATGCGAGTGGCAAGCCTGCCGCGCAACTATGAAATTTTCTACGAGGCCCTGTCCGGCTCGAATCCCCGACTCAGCCTGGAAGTGATCGAGTTGGGCCACCACCCGACACAGGAGCGCCTCGACCAGATCGGCCGCAAGTATTTCGCCCAGAATCACAACCAGTCGATCGTGGAGCAAGCCCGCGAGGTGGTCGCTCAGGAGCTTGAGGACATTGCCCGCCTTTTGCGCTCCGAACACCAGCATCTGGAAAAATACGGCCAGATCCTCGACCAGACCTCGAGTGGGCTGAACAACCGCGATCTGATCAGCAAGGAACTGCTGCAGAAGATCGCTCGCGCCATGACGACTGCCACCAATTCGACGATCGACCACGGCAGGCAGATAGCCGACACGCTGAGCGAAAAGTCCGCCGAGCTGGAAAGCGTCAAGTCAAAGCTCGAGGAGTACAAGCGGCTGGCCGCCACAGACCCCCTCACCGATATCTGGAACCGGCGCGCCTTCGACAAGGAGCTTGCCGCGATCTACGACAGCAACAGGGGCATCCTGTTCAAGGCTCTGATCCTTGCAGATATCGACAGCTTCAAGGAGGTCAATGACCAGTACGGCCATCCCGTCGGCGACAGGATCCTCAAGGTGATCGCCGACATTCTCCAGAGCAGCACCCATGAAGCGGTCTTCGTGGCGAGGACCGGCGGAGAGGAGTTCGCGCTCATCGTCGACGGAACCAGCGAGCAGTCGACGTTCGAAATCGCCGACCATCTTCGGGTGCTGATCGAACAGACGCCGTTCAGGTGGGGCGAACCGCAGCAGGACTGCGGGCCCATCACCGTGTCCATGGGCGTCTGCATGGCTTCCGACGCAGAGAGCGCCGACGATCTCTACGCGAAGGCCGACAGTGCCCTATACCGGTCGAAAGTGGACGGCCGCAATCGCGTGACCAGGTACTCGGATATTTCGGCGCGGACGGGAAAGAACTGGAAGCTGTACCGCAAGGACTGAGCCGGGCCGACCTGCCGTAAAGCCGCCGCCGACATGGCGTCGGCCTTAGCCTGCAGCGGTCGTCTTCGCCACTCTCAGCCATCTCACGCGCCCAACAGAAAAGCGCCGGTAAGCCGGCGCTTTTCAGATTCAAGAGTGCAACCGCGCTCAGGCGCTAGCCGCCTTCTTCTCGCTGCGTTTCGCGCCCTTCTTCAGAAGCTCAGAAACCAGGAAAGCCAGTTCGATCGCCTGGTCGGCGTTGAGGCGCGGGTCGCAATGGGTGTGATAGCGGTCCTGCAGTTCCTCGTCGCGGATGGCGCGTGCGCCGCCCGTGCACTCGGTCACGTTCTTGCCTGTCATCTCGACATGAATGCCGCCAGCATGCGTGCCTTCCGCTGCGTGCACGTCGAAGAACGCCTGCACTTCGCCCAGGATACGGTCGAACGGACGGGTCTTGTAGCCGGCCGCGGTGATCGTGTTGCCGTGCATCGGGTCGCAGGACCAGACGACGTTGCGGCCTTCCTTCTGCACGGCGCGCACCAGCTTGGGCAGGTGATCGCCCACCTTGTCGGCGCCGAAGCGCGCGATCAGCGTCAGCCGGCCCGCCTCGTTCTCGGGGTTCAGGAGGTCGATCAGCTCCAGCAAGCCATCGGGAGTCAGCGACGGTCCGCACTTCAGGCCGAGCGGGTTCTTGATGCCACGGCAGTACTCGATATGTGCATGGTCGGCCTGGCGCGTACGGTCGCCGATCCAGATCATGTGGCCGGAGGTGGCGTACCAATCGCCCGAAGTGGAGTCGACGCGGGTCAGCGCCTGCTCGTAGCCGAGCAGCAGCGCCTCGTGGCTGGTGTAGAAATCGGTTTCGCGCAGGGCGAAATTGTTCTCCGAGGTGATGCCGACCGCGCTCATGAAATTCATGGTTTCGGTGATGCGGTTGGCAAGCGCCTCGTAGCGCTCGCCCTGTGGGCTGTCGGAGACGAAGCCGAGCATCCAGCGATGGACGTTCTCCAGGCTGGCATAGCCACCCTGCGCGAAGGCGCGCAGCAGGTTCAGCGTGGCGGCCGACTGGCGGTAGGCCATTTCCTGGCGCGCCGGATCCGGCACGCGCGACTTCTCGTCGAAGTCGATGCCGTTGATGATGTCGCCGCGGTAGCTGGGCAGCGTCACGCCATCCCGCGTCTCGTTGTCGGAAGAACGCGGCTTTGCAAACTGGCCGGCGATGCGGCCCACCTTCACCACCGGCTGCGCGCCGGCATAGGTCAGAACCACGGACATCTGCAGGAAGACGCGGAAGAAGTCGCGGATGTTGTCCGCGCCGTGCTCGGCGAAGCTTTCGGCGCAGTCGCCGCCCTGAAGCAGGAAGGCCTCGCCGGCAGCAACCTGGGCGAGCTGCTTCTTCAGCTTGCGCGCCTCGCCTGCAAAAACGAGCGGCGGAAAGGTGGCAAGACGGGCCTCGGTTTCAAACAGCGCAGCCTGATCCGGATAGGCCGGAACCTGCTGGATCGGCTTGTTGCGCCAGGAATTCGGAGACCACTTAGTCATTGTTGCACCCAATACATGTCTTCGCGACAGGAACCGCCCGGAAACGTCCGCATTTTCGGGACATGCCCCTATACCGGAAGCCAAGTGGCTATTCTACCCCGGATTCCGGCTGGAGCGAACGAGTTTGGCGGCCTTACTCCACGCGCTGGCCGTTCCTCACCAGATAGGTAGGCTTGTACATCGTCACAAGCTCTTCCGCCGCGCTCGGATGCAGCGCCATGGTCCGGTCGAAATCGTCCTTCGTCAGGCCAGCCTTCAGCGGAATACCCAGCAGCTGCGCCATTTCGCCGGCGTCGGGGCCAAGCACATGCGCGCCAACCACGCGCCGCGTGTCGGCATCGACCACCAGCTTCATCAGCATCTTTTCCTGCCGGCCCGACAGGGTGTGGCGCATCGGGCGGAAGGTTGCGCGATAGACCTCGAGGTTTGCGAAGCGCTTGGCCGCCTCGTCCTCGGAGAGGCCGACGGTGCCGATTTCCGGCTGCGAGAACACTGCCGTGGCGATGCACTCGTGATCCGGCTTGGTTGGATTGTTCTTGAACGCCGTCTCGATGAAGCACATCGCCTCGTGGATGGCCACGGGGGTCAACTGCACGCGATTGGTGACGTCGCCCACCGCCCAGATATTGTCGACGTTGGTGCGGGAGTAGTCGTCGACGACAATCTCGCCCATCTTGCCCATCTCGACGCCGACGCCTTCCAGGCCGAGATTTTCAGTGTTGGGAATACGGCCGATCGCCAGCATCACCTGGTCCACCGTCAGCACCTCTCCGCCGGTCACGTGCGCATCGAGGCAGCCATCCGCACGCTTCTCGACCTTCTCGAAGACCGTGTGCAGCATGATCCGGATGCCCTTCTTCTCCATGTCCTCATGCAGCATCTGCCGCAGGTCCATGTCGAAGCGGCCGAGGATTTCCTTGCCGCGATAGATCAGTGTCGTCTCGACACCGAGGCCGTGGAAGATGTTGGCGAATTCCACGGCGATATAGCCGCCACCGGAGATCACGATCGACTTCGGCAGTTCTGGCAGGTCGAATGCCTCGTCGGAAAAGATGCAAAGCTCGTGGCCGGGAAGCGCAGCGTGCGGATTGGGCCGCCCGCCAGTCGCGATCAGGATCTGGTCGGCGGTAACGGTGCGGTCTTCGTTCTCCAGACGAATCGTGTGCCTGTCCACCAGCGTGGCGCGCGTGTGGAAAATCTCGCCGCCGGCGCCCGCAACGCCCTTCTGATAGAGGCCTTCGAGCCGCGAAATCTCGCGCTCCTTGTTGTCCACCAGCTTGCGCCAATCGAAGCTCGGCTTCGGCACCGTCCAGCCATAGCCGGCCGCATCCTCGAAGTGCTCCGGAAATTGCGACGCATAGACATAGAGCTTCTTGGGCACGCAACCGCGGATGACGCAGGTGCCGCCGAACCGGAACTCTTCCGCTATCGCCACGCGCTTGCCCAGGGAGGCCGCCACACGCGCCGCGCGCACGCCGCCCGAGCCGCCACCGATGACGAAAAGATCGTAGTCGTATGCAGTCATGATTCCATCTCCGTTGGCAGCGCTGGCCACAGTTAGGAGGCAAACAGCCAAAATAAAAGCCCGGCGCGGCCGGGCTTTTCGTCTCAGACCGTGGGGCCCGTTGCCTAGTTGGCGGTCGAAGCGTCGCCGTCGGTGGCGGCTTCGGGCGCCGGCGGCGGTATCAGTCCCTTGGCCTTGATGATCTCCTCGAGCGCGGTCGCCGACTGCTCGGCCAGATCGCGGGCGATGCCGCGCTGCCAGATATCGGCAGCCTTGCCAACCTCGCGGGTGACGATCACGCCGTCCTGAAGCAGCTTCTTGCCAGCCGGGGATGTGTAGAACCCAGCAATCGCGTTGAGTTCGTCGGCAGAAAACACCCGCGCATAGGCGAGCGCCGCTTCCTTCTCCAGGTCGGCGCGGCGGCTGGCGAGCTTCAGCGCCGTATCGTCCACGGTGCTGGTGATGACCTCCTGAAGATCCGGGTTCTTCTGGATCATCTCGGACTTCAGCGCGGATGCGGCCTGCGGCAGGATACCATCGAAGAGGTCAGTGGCCTTGATCGCCGCGACCGCATCGCGGGCGGCCTTCAGATGCGCTTCCGAGACGTCCTGCGCGAAAGCCGGCACAGCGGCTGCAAGCACGACTGACGCCGCCAGAACGGTGGAAAAGCGACGAACACGGTGGGCCAAGATCATGATGGGATAAAACTCCTGTTTATCGGGTCGCATGTACCGTTCTGACACCGTCGGCGCCGGCGATGATAGCCGCTTGCGCCAAACCAAGGAACAGACCGTGTTCGACAACCCCCGGAACGGCGAAAAGACCATTTGACAGCGCTCTTGGATCGGGAATGCGGCCAAAAGATGCATCAAGAATGAAATGTCCACCGTCTGTAACAAACGGCGCGCCGTTCGTCATCCGCAATGTAAGCGGGCCGGAGAGTCCGAGACTTTCCGCAACGGAAGCTATGGCGCGCTCGGTTGCTTTGAGGCCGAACTTGTTGACCTCGATCGGCAGCGGAAACTTGCCCAGGGCCTCGACCATCTTCGTTTCGTCGGCGATGACGATCATCTTCTTCGAAGCCGCAGCGACGATCTTTTCGCGCAGCAGCGCGCCGCCGCCGCCCTTGATCAGCGAAAGCTGCGGATCGATCTCGTCAGCACCGTCGACTGTAAGGTCGAGTTCCGGCGTCTCGTCCAGCGTCGACAGCGGCACGCCAAGTTCCACACACAAGGCGGCGGTTCGCTCGGAAGTCGGCACGCCGATGATCTTCATGCCGGCGGCCACCTTTTCGGCCAGCAGCCGCACAAACTCTTCGGCCGTGGAACCGGTCCCGATACCGAGCCGGGCTCCGTCCGGAACATGGCCAAGCGCCACCCGGGCGGCCTCAATCTTCAACGCACGTGCATCCATGGGAATTGCCGCCCTCCTGTCTGGTTGGCGCTCCTATCATTTTTAGGGCTTGCGGCAAAGGTTTTCTGCCTTGCAGGCCCAATGCCCCAGGGTTGCCCCGCAGTGGCTCGCGGGCTATGCCCAACCCATCATCAGTGTAGCGCAAGGAGCAGGACCGCCAATGAGCCGCCCGATCATCGTATTCGACCTTGATGGAACCTTGATCGACACGGCGCCTGATCTGCTCGACAGCCTCAATCACAGCCTTGCGGCCGGCGGAGTACCGCAAACCGATGCGACCGGGTTCCGCAGCTTCCTCGGCCACGGCGGCCGAGTGATGATCGAACGCGCCTATGCGGCCCAACAAAAGCTGCTGCCTGTGGATGAGCATGACCGGCTCTTTGCTCTCTTCCTCGACCACTATGGCGAAAACATTCCGGGGCGGTCCCAACCTTACCCAGGCGTGCTCGACGCACTCGACCGTTTCGCAGCCGCGGGCTTCCTGCTGGCAGTGTGCACGAACAAGACCGAGAAATTCGCACGCCGACTGCTGGATGCGCTCGACATCAGCCGTCGCTTCGCGACCATCACCGGGCAGGACACCTTCGCCTTCCGCAAGCCCGACCCGCGTCACCTCACCGAAACCATCGCCCAGGCCGGCGGCAATCCGGAGCGGGCCGTGATGGTCGGCGATTCGCGGACCGACATCGACACCGCCAAGGCTGCCGGAATTCCGGTCGTGGCGGTCGATTTCGGCTATACCGACCGGCATGTGCGCGAATTCGAACCCTCGCGGATCATTTCCCACTATGACGAATTGACGGTCGGCCTCGCCGAAGGCCTGATCGCGGCAACAAGAGCGTAATCAGTGGCTTGACTTCGGGCGTGCTCGTCTCCTATATCGCGGCACGCTTCGCCTTCGGGCAGCAGCGGGCGATTAGCTCAGCGGGAGAGCACACCCTTCACACGGGTGGGGTCGTAGGTTCAATCCCTACATCGCCCACCATCCCCCTTTGAATTTATTGTTTTTCCGAACCAGTTCGCACCGTGGCAACACAGGTGCAGGCGCTTTCCCAAGCGCGTTGGACTTCGGATTATTTTTCTAAATTTTGCGGGCACAAAGCAGCCGCGGGCAAGCGATTGATGCGCCCTGCCCGCGGCCGGCTTGATGTCACATGCTGCGCGTGCGGGATGCCTCGACCTTTTCCAGCGCAAGCTTCAGGTGCGAATCGCGGTCGTAGACGTCGTTGAAATACTCTACCGTGCCGTCCATCTGCGGCCAGGCAGTGAAATAGGCGACATAGACCGGAATCTTGCGCGCGACCTTTTCCGAAGAATGGCCCTGCTTCAGCTTCTTCGCCACGTAGTCGACGTCGGTCCCCAGCAAGGCAGCGGCCATGCCGCGCGGATCGCTCAGGCGGATGCAGCCATGGCTGAAGGCGCGCGAATCACGGCTGAACAGGCCCTTCTGCGGCGTATCGTGCATGTAGATGGCGTGCTTGTTGGGGAACAGGATCTTCAGTTCGCCAAGCGCATTGGCCTCGCTGGGCGTCTGGCGCACGCTGAAGGGAACATTTCCGCCGTACTGGTTCCAATCGATCGACGAAGACGGAATGCGTTGGCCCTTGGCGTCGGTTACCTCATAACCGGAGCGGTCCAGGTAGCCGGGATCGCTGCGGAGACGCGGCAGCATCTCGTTGACGATGATCGACTGCGGAACGCCCCAGTAGGGGTTGTAGTCAACCTGCTGGATCTGGTCGTAGAAGAAGCTGGTCTGGTTGCTCGGACGGCCGATCACCACGCGCATTTTCAGCTTTTCCGCGTCGCCTTCGATATAGCTGGCGGTGAAGGCCGGCTGGTTGATGAAGACGCGCGGACTGCCGAGGTCGGAGGGCAGCCACCGCAGCTGCTCCATCGCCAGGATCACCTTTTCCAGGCGCTCTGCCTTCGGCGCACCGGCCAGCTTCATCACCGTCTGCGGGCCGACGACGCCGTCCGGCTTGAGGCCGAGCTTCTTCTGCACGGCTTCGATGACCGGCACGAGCTCTTCGACATAGACCTCGCTCGCACCGAGGCGGTCCAGCACTTCGCGATGGTTCTCGAGCTCGGCGCCATAGTCGCGGGCGATCAGCCGCAGCAACTTGGGCAGTTCCGCGCTGGTCTGGCCCGGCTTCAGCAAGAGCTTGCGGTCGACGATGATCTCATTCTCGACACTGGCTTCCAGGGCCTTGAGCTCGGCCTGCAAGGCCTGGAACTCGGCATTCTGGGGATGGCGCGATTCCAGGAACGTCCGCGCTTCCTCCGTACGGGCCAGCCTGGAAAGCATACTGACCATGTCGAGCGGCTTGGCGGGAAAATCGTGGTAACCGGAAATTCGGTTTGGGTCGACGCGGCCACCCCGCGCATCGCGCACATAGCGCAGGACGCGCGCCGAAAGCGTCATCTCGAAGCGGATCAGTTCTCGCTGGCGTGCCGCGACGTCGTCCAGGTCAAAAAGTGCCGGCGGCAGGCTGACCGCGTAGTCCGACGCACGCAGTCCATAGTCGCCCGCCTCGTCCAGTACACTCACCGCTTCCTTGGCGCGGCTGTTGGCGTTCACGCCCGAGACCCAGATGAAATCCGGGTTCGCGGCATAGTAGGCAGCAACCGCCCTGGCCACGTCCCTTTCGGCATAGAGGTCGAAGCCTTCGAGTGCCTGCAGCGCATCCCTGAAGGTGCTGCCACGCAGCGAAGGATCGTAGGCAACGCGCTGCGGCGCTGCGCCGATGTTTCCAAACTCCACCCGTACCAAGGGATCGGCCTTGTAGGTGTAGTAAGTTGGACCGGTGATTTTCTTGATCGGCTTGGCTTCCGCGGGCCGTGATGCCGGCGTTTCCGGTGCGGCCCTGGGGACGGGAGGAAACTCCCCCTTGGGCGCGCGTTGAACACGTCCGCCGCCGAACAGCACGTCGAACAAGGCCTGCGCCTCGGCTTGCGGCACGCCCGCTGCCAGCGCTCCGGCAAGCGTTGCCACCGGAAGGATTGCATGTCTCTTAGTGAAGAACTTCATCGATCACCCGTTCCCATGGGAAGTCGGCAGGATTCCTGCCGAACTTCGCGCGCAAGGAACCGGTTCGCCCGTGGCGGGTATAAGACGCCACCCTCCCGATTCACACCGATTTGGTTAAAGCTTCGTGTATTTCGAGCCGAGTGTTGCGGCGCGGTTTCAGCTTGCCGGATGCACCGGTTTGCATGTGAATTGGAAGCCGCCAGTGGCGGCAGAACGGCTGCCGTGCCATGAATATGCAAGGACGAAACACACGCAGTGCAAAGTGGGAGAGAGCAATGAAGAAGGGCTACAAGGACCTCCTGGACGAAGCAAATGCCCAGATCGAAGCGATCTCGCCGGAACAGGCAGTGCCCCTCCTCGACGATCCCAACATCGTCTTCGTCGACCTGCGCGATCCGCGCGAACTGCAGCGAGAAGGCCAAATTCCCGGTGCTGAGCATTGTCCTCGCGGCATGCTCGAATTCTGGATCGATCCGGACAGCCCCTATCACAAGGCTTTCTTCTCATCCGGCAAGAGCTTCGTCTTCTTCTGCGCCGGCGGCTGGCGCTCCGCGCTTGCCACCAAGACCGCGCAGGACATGGGGCTCGAACCGGTCAAGCATATCCTTGGCGGCTTCGCTGCATGGAAGCAGGCAGGGCTGCCTGTCATCATGCCGGATAAGAAAAGCTGAGCCGTTGCTTCAGTGCGACGGCGCCGGCTGCGATACCTGTGTGACGAAGTCGACCACCTGATCGACGACAGCGGGGTCGGACAGGATGCGCCGGTGTCCAAGGCCATAGGCCCAGAGCAGCCGAACATGGTCGCCCGCTGCAGCTAGCGCTCGGGCATCGTCGGCCGGAACTTCGGCGTCGTCCGGCGCATGCACGACCAGCGTCGGTGTGCTCAATCTCGCGAGTTGCTTCGCGCCAGTGAAATGCGCAAGTCCGTGGCCTGAAAGGTTCCTGACGCGGCGGTCAACTACCGAGGCCGAGCGGCCGCCAAGGTTCACCTGCCGGCGAAAGCTATCGAACACTTGCGAAAGCGAGTTTGGCGCCGCGATCATGACCAGCCGCCCCGTTTCAAGCGGCGCAATGCCGTCCACCGCGCCTGCTGTGGCATTCGCCGCAACCGCTCCGCCGAAGGAGTGGCCGATAACGGCGTCGAAGGGGCCGAACCAGTCGCCCGCAGCGCGCGAGGCAGCCACTGCGCTAACCAGATTCAGCCGCCGGCCTAGCGATGCGCCATGGCCGGGCAGGTCGAGCGAAATGACGCGGAAACCGGCGGTGCGGCAACCGTCGATCAGGGCGCGCATATATTCGGTGCGCGAGCGCCAGCCATGAATCACCAGCACCGTGCCGGCCGCCAATCGCCCTTCCCCCGGCCGGAATTCATGCGCCGCAACGCAGTCCCGGCCCACTTTCAGCCTGTGGTGACGCGCTTCGGCCATCAGGTCGGCAGCGCGTTCAACTGCCTTGCGCTCGCCCTCGCTCAGCGCCTTGGGATTAGGTGTGCGACAGAAAAGCTCGAAACCGACCCGCCCGCCGAGGCGCGGCGCAACAAGCTCGGCTGCGCCGAAAACGCCCCGGATGACCTTCAGCGCGATTGGTGTCATATTATCAATCCATCGAAAGGTTCAAACATGAACACAATAGTTCAATCATGAACAATAAGCAAGAACTACCCTGGGACAACCCGCGATTCCGCAACTGGGTGGCGGTGGCGCGCGCCTGCCATTCGGTCGAACGCGCCCTCGGCTCGGCGCTGGCGCCGCTGGACCTCAAGCCCGCGCAACTCGACGTTCTGATGAACCTTTATCGCCACCCCGGGCTTTCGCAGCACGAGCTTGCCCGCAAGCTGCTGGTGGGGCGCTCCAACATCACCATGCTGTTGCCGCAGCTCGAGAAAAGGGATCTGCTGCGCCGCGAAGGCGACGGCAAGGACAAGCGCATCCTGCGGCTTTCACTGACACCCACGGGTGCGGCGCTGCTGATGGAGGCGCTGAAGATCTATATGTCGCTGGTCGACAAGGTCATGGACCAATCCACCCCTGACGAATGCGAATTGCTCGGCGACCACATGCGCAGGGTGATCGAAGCCCTCAAGCCGGAATAGCCGGCATCACCACATGCTGGCTGCGCGCTCCGGCCATTCGCGGTCGTAGGCCTCGCCGTCGATGCGCGCCTTGCTGGTCACCGCCAGTATCTGGCCCGGCGTCGGCAGCGTGTTCGGGTCGACATGCTTTTCCGGGTTCCAAAGTTCGGAGCGGTGGATCGCACGCGCGCACTGGAAATAGACGGCCTCCACCGCAACCACCGTCACGGAGCGCGCTGGCTTGCCCTCGACGGTGAAGGAGGCGCAGAGCCTGGCATCGGTGGTGATGTGGGCGCGGCCGTTGACCCGCAGCGTGGTGCCGGAGCCGGGCACGAGGAACAAGAGCCCCACCCGCCCGTCGCGGATGATGTTTTTCAGCGAATCGGCGCGGTTGTTGCCGCGCCGGTCCGGCATCATCAGCGTGCGCTCGTCATGGATGCGCACGAAGCCGGCAAGATCGCCGCGCGGCGAGCAGTCCAGCCCCTCCGGCCCGCAGGTGGCGAGCGCCACGAAGGGGGAAGCCTCGATGAAGGCGGCATATTCGGGAATGATGCGGTCAAGCTCCTTGACCAGCGACGTCTCGCCGGGGACGCCATAAAGCGCTTCGAGCTCCTCGACGGTGGTGATGATGGACATGTCCCGAACCTCCCGTTTGCTCTCCCGCGCCTATTTCATCTCCATGACACCCCGGTGACGCCAGCCCGTCAACCCCGCGACAACCCCTTGGCCTCCAACTCGGCCAGATAGCCGGTCCATCGCTGTTCCTTCTCGTGGCCCAGCGTGTGCAGGTAATCCCACGTGAAGATGCCAGTGTCGTGCCTGTCGTCGAAGGTGATGCGCACCGCATAGTTCCCTATCGGCTCGATCTTCAGGATGGCCACGTCGCGCTTGCCAGGCACGGTCACCCGCTGGTCGGGCGAATGGCCCTGAACCTCGGCCGAAGGCGAAAGCACACGGAGCAGTTCGGCGGAAAGCTCGAACGGAGCGTGATTTGGGAAGGTCACCGTCAGCGTCCTGCGATCCTTCGATACCCTGAGTTCCTTCGGCGCCGTCATGATCCCACCCTTCCTGAATGCCTGCTTCATCCCTACGCGCCTTGCGGCGATCCGCAAAGCGGCAAATGGCCGTTGCGCCAAAGCTCTGCATTGCGCCAACGGCCTCGGGATTGTTACTGGCTAGCGTTATAGCCTATCTTGAATGACGAAGCCGACTATACGACATTCAAATCGCCGGCCCGGCACCCGTTGGAGGAAACGCAGTCGCATGAACATGATCGATCCATTCGGCCGCACGATCACCTATCTGCGCGTCTCGGTCACCGACCGCTGCGATTTCCGCTGCACCTATTGCATGGCCGAGGACATGACCTTCCTGCCCAAGAAGGACCTCCTGACGCTGGAAGAACTTGACCGGTTGTGCACAGTCTTTGTCGAGAAGGGCGTCAAGAAGCTGCGCCTGACCGGCGGCGAGCCCCTGGTGCGCAAGAACATCATGCACCTGGTGCGCCAGCTCTCGCGCCATCTCGAAAGCGGGGCGCTTGAGGAAATCACGCTGACCACCAACGGGTCGCAGCTTGCCCGCTTCGCTTCCGAACTCGCGGATTGCGGCGTGAAGCGCATCAATGTCTCGCTCGACACGCTCGATCCGCAGAAATTCCACGCCGTCACCCGTTGGGGCCACCTCGACAAGGTCATGGCCGGTATCGATGCTGCTCAGGCCGCCGGGCTGAAGATCAAGATCAACGCCGTGGCGCTGAAGGGATTCAACGACGCCGAGTTGCCCGACATGCTGCGCTGGGCGCATGGACGGGGCATGGACCTGACCGTCATCGAGACCATGCCGATGGGCGAGATCGACGAGGACCGCACCGATCAGTACCTGCCGCTGTCGCTGCTTCGGGCCGACCTCGAGCGCCAGTTCACCCTCACCGACATTCCCTACAAGACCGGCGGCCCCGCCCGCTATGTCGAGGTTGCCGAAACCGGCGGCCGGCTGGGCTTCATCACGCCGATGACGCACAATTTCTGCGAAAGCTGCAACCGAGTGCGGCTGACCTGCACCGGCACGCTCTTCATGTGCCTCGGCCAGGAGGATGCCGCCGACCTGCGCGCGCCGCTGCGGGCCTCGGAAGGCAACGAACTCGTCTCAAGCGCCATCGACGAGGCCATCGGCCGCAAGCCCAAGGGCCACGACTTCGTCATCGACCGCCGCACCAAGCGCCCCGCCGTCTCGCGCCACATGAGCGTGACCGGCGGGTGAGTTTTTCCCGCGCTCGCGCCTGACCCTCCCCCTTGAGGGGAGGTCGCATCCGAGCGCGGCGGAGGATGCGGGAGGGGTCATCGCGGCCGTGCGCCTACTTCGCTTTCGCGGCACAGGCTCTCCGCGCCCGAGAAACCCTCCCATCCGCGCGCCGCAAAGTCCCTGTGGCACAGTCCTTTGCCGTTGCTTTTTCTGCCAATGATATAGCATTGGGTATCCCAGTAAAAAGAATCGGTAATGCCTTGACCATTTCAGAAAATCTGCGCGGCTCATTGTTCATGGTGGTGTCGATGGCGGGCTTCACCATCAACGACGCGCTGGTCAAGTTCGCGGCCGAACAAATGAACCTCGGACAGGTGATGCTGGTGCGCGGCCTGTTTGCCACCACGCTGATCGTTCTGCTGGCGTGGCATCAGGGCGCCCTGCGCGCGCCGCAACTGGTCTTCCATCCCATGGTGGCCCTGCGTGCCATGGGCGAGTTGTGCGCCACCGTGTTCTACCTGCTGGCGCTGCAGCAGATGCCCATCGCCAATGTCTCGGCCGTGCTGCAGGCGCTGCCGCTGGCCGTGACGATGGGGGCGGCGCTGTTTCTGGGTGAGCGCGTCGGCTGGCGGCGCTGGATGGCGATTGCGGTCGGCTTTACCGGCGTCATGATCATCGTGCGCCCCGGCTTCGACGGCTTCAACGCTTTTGCGTTGCTCGCGCTGCTCAGCGTCGGCTTTTCGGCGCTGCGCGACCTGACCACCAGGCGCCTGCCAACGCACGTGCCGTCGCTGCTGGTTTCGGTGGCCACCGCCATCGTGGTGACGCTGTGCGGCGGGTTCCTCATCGTGCCGCTCGGCGGCTGGACGCCGATGACCGCGGGCCATGTCGGGCTTCTTGCAGCTGCCGCAGTGCTTCTGCTGTTCGGCTACCAGTTCATCATCATGTCGATGCGCACCGGCGACATCTCCTTCGTCGCGCCATTCCGCTACACCGCGCTGCTGTGGGCGATCATGCTCGGCTACCTGATGTTCGGCGATGTTCCCGACCTGGCCATGATCGTCGGCTCAATCATCATCGTCGGATCGGGGCTCTATACGCTCTACCGCGAACGGGCGAGCGCAACGGCCCCCGCCGCGCAAAGCACCAGCCCGGCAATGGCGCCCGACGGCCTGTGATCATGGCACGCCAGCATTTCAACCGCGCGACGGCGCCGAACATCATGACGCTGGTGACGGCGGCCGCGACAAGCGCGCTGTGCATGAACGTATTCCTGCCGTCGCTGCCGGGCATGGCGCGGCATTTCGAGGCCGATTACGCGGTGGTGCAACTGGTGGTGTCGCTCTACCTGGCCGCGACCGCCCTGCTCCAGGTCTTCATCGGCCCCGCATCCGACCGCTTCGGCCGCAGGCCGGTGATGCTCGTCTGCTTCGCGATCTTCATCGTCGGCACGGTTGCCGCCCTCTATGCGCCCACGATCGAGTTCCTGCTCGGCTGCCGGTTGCTGCAGGCATTTTCGGCCGCCGGCGTCGTGCTCTCGCGTGCCGTGGTGCGCGACACGGTGGAGGCCGCGCAGGCGGCGAGCAAGATCGGCTACATCACCATGGGCATGAGCCTGGCGCCGATGATCGGGCCGGTGATCGGCGGCTTCCTCGACGAACTCTATGGCTGGCATTCGACCTTCTTGCTGATGCTCGCAGTGGGGGTATTTGCCTTCGCCATCGTCTGGATGGACCTAGGCGAGACCAACCATGAGCGCTCGCCAAATCTGCTTGCCCAGTTCCGTGCCTATCCGGAACTGATCGGCTCGCAGCGCTTCTGGGGCTACACGCTCACAGCCGTCTTCACCTCGGGCGGTTTCTACGCCTTCCTGGGCGGCGGTCCCTACATCGCGTCGGAAATGCTGCACCTGACGGCATCGCAATACGGCTTCTATTTCGCCATCGTTTCGATCGGCTACATGTTCGGTAACTTCATGTCCGGCCGGTTTTCGAGCAAGCTCGGCATCAACCGCATGATGCTTTGCGGCAACGTCATCGCCATCGGCGGCATGGCCTTGTCGATCACGCTTTTCATGCTCGGCTACAACCATCCGCTGTCGCTGTTCGGACCGGTTCTGTTCATCGGCGTCGGCAACGGCGTCACGCTGCCCAGCGCCAACGCCGGCATTGTCAGCGTCAGCGCCCACCTTGCCGGCTCGGCCTCCGGGCTGGGCGGCGCGCTGACGATTGGCGGCGGGGCAGCGCTGGCGGTGCTGGCCGGCGCGCTGCTGACGCCCGAAACCGGCCCCTATCCGCTGCTGTGGCTGATGCTGTTGTCGTCGGTGGCCGCGGTACTGAGCACCTGGTACGTGATGCGCGCCACGTTGGACGCTGCCGAGGCATGGTGATCCCCTGCCGCGGGGTGGAAATTTTTGTCGCGAGCGGCTTGCGCTGCTGGACGGGGAACAAAAAACCGCCCATGCCTTGGCAATGACAAATGGCGGGCAGCCTCGCGCACGCCCGGAAACTACACAGGCGACGACAGGTGACACAGCGCGTATTCGGAATTACCGGCTGGAAGAATTCCGGCAAGACAACGCTCACCGAAAGGCTGGTGGCCACGCTGACCGCGCGCGGCTGGCGCGTCTCCACGGTCAAGCACGCGCACCACGCCTTCGACATCGACCAGGCAGGCACTGACAGTTTTCGTCACCGCCAGGCCGGCGCCGGCGAAGTGGCGATCGTTTCGGGCAAGCGCTGGGCGCTGATGCATGAACTGCACGGCGAGGAAGAGCCCAAGCTGGAAGCGATCCTGGCCCGGCTGTCGCCCTGCGACCTGGTGCTGGTGGAAGGCTACAAGCGCGAGAACCACCTCAAGATCGAGGCGCGCAGGCGCGAGGCCAAGAACGGCACTCCGCTTTCGGCCAGCGACCCGCACATCGTCGCCATTGCGGCAGATCACCCGATAGAAAGCGAGACGATTCCAGTCTTCGACATCGATGACGTGCCGGCCATCGCCGATTTCATCGAAAGGGCGGTCGGGCTGAGACGAAGCTGACCTAACGTCAGAACTTGCGCAGCCGGGCGCCCTGCCCGCAAACATCCGCCAAGATGTGGAAATGTTTGCATGAAGTCGTGCTTAGGCCGCGGTTTTGCAGTTGCTTTTTCGGCGCAAAGAGTGGGAGTATCCGCGCCAGTGGAGCGCCAGCCAGGCCTCCGACAACGCTGCATCAAGCAGCGGAAGTGAAAACAGAGAGGAACACTATGCGTATTGCAATGCGTATTGCCCTTGCGGCGTCGGCCATCGCGCTGGCGATGGGCGCTGCACAGGCGGAGGACAAGGTTCTCAAGATCGGGACCGAGGGCGCCTACCCGCCCTTCAACAACCTGACCGCCGACGGCAAGCTCGAAGGCTTCGATGTCGACATTGCCCAGGCTCTGTGCGACGAAATGAAGGTGACGTGCGAATTCGTAACCCAGGACTGGGACGGCATCATCCCCGCCCTTCAGGCCGGCAAGTTCGACGCCATCATTGCCTCGATGTCGATCACGCCGGAACGCCTGCAGAAGGTCGACTTCACCAACAAATACTACAACACGCCGCCGGCCATCGCCGCGCCCAAGGATAGCGACATCAAGGGCGTGACCAAGGAAGACCTGGCCGGCAAGACCATCGGCGTGCAGGGCTCGACCACGCACTTCAACTATTCGGAGCAGACCTACACCGACAGCACGGTGAAGCCTTATCCGACCGCGCAGGAATACCAGCTCGACATCGCCAATGGCCGCCTGGACGCGGTGAATGACGATATCGTGGCGATCCAGCAGTGGCTGGATTCCCCGGAAGGAGACTGCTGCAAGCTGGTGGGCACCATCACCCCGGTGGAAGAGATCCATGGCCGCGGCGCCGGCATCGCCATCCGCAAGGGCGAGGATGAGCTTCGCGAGAAGCTGAACGCCGCCATCGACGCGATCCGCGCCAACGGCAAGTACAAGGAAATCAATGACAAGTACTTCAAGTTCGACGTTTATGGCGGATAAACGCGCAACATCGTCGCTCTGACCACCGAACGGCGGGACCAAATCCCGCCGTTTGCAATGTTACGGGCCATCACAAGAAAACTCCCGAAAAAGAAGGCACATGCATGGAGAGCGCAATTTGGACGCTGCTCAGCTGGGGCCCCGAAGGCTGGAGCCGTAGCATTGCCTACGGCGTGTTCGTCACCGTATCGCTGGCATTGGCCACGCTGCCGCTGGGCCTGATCATCGGCTTCCTGGTGGCGGTGGCGAAGCAATCGGCGGAACCGTCGCTGCGGCTGGCCGGCAATATCTACACCACCATCTTCCGCGGCCTGCCCGAACTGCTGACGCTGTTTCTCGTGTTCTACGGCGCCCAATTCGGCATCCAGCAGGCGGTGCAGCTGTTCAGCCCCGGCACGAACGTCGAGATCAACAGCTTCGTCGCCGGCATGGTGGCGCTGGGCGTGGTGTTTTCATCCTACGCCAGCGAAGTGTTTCTCTCGGCCTTCCGTGCCATCCCCCTCGGCCAGTACGAGGGCGGCTATTCCATCGGCCTCTCCAAGGGCCAGACGATGCGCTTGGTCATCCTGCCGCAACTGGTCCGCATCGCACTTCCTGGCCTCGCCAACCTCTGGCTGATCCTGCTCAAGGACACTGCCCTGGTGTCGGTGATCGGCCTTTCGGACATCCTGCGCCAATCGCAGATCGCGGCGCGCGTGACGAAGGAGGCCTTCTTGTTCTTCAGCGTCGCGTGCCTGATCTACCTGGCGCTGGCCATCATCTCCTCCTTCGGCATCGGCGCCATCGAGCGTGCCGTCGGCAAGACGGAGGCGAAGCGATGAGCGCCACGGTTCAACCTTCCCAGATCGTCGACCGCCCGCCCCTGCCCGCACGCGGCTGGCCGCGCGAGCGCGTGGTGGGAACCGCACTCGTGGCGCTGTGGGGGCTGATGGGCATCGGGCTGGTGCTCTACCTGTTCAACGCATGGAACCCGGCGCTTTTCGAGAAATACGCGCCGCTCTATCTGCGTGGCGTCGGGGTGACCCTGACGCTGGTATCCGTTTCGATGGTGGTTGGCGCACTGCTTTCAGTGCCGATCGCTTATGCGCGCATGGCGAAGAACCGGCTGCTCAACGGGCTTGCCTATGGCTATGTCTATTTCTTCCGCGGCACGCCGCTGCTGGCGCAGACTTTCCTGATCTATTACGGCCTGGGCTCCTTCCGTCCGCAACTGGAAGCGGTAGGGCTGTGGACCTTCTTCCGCGAGGCCTGGTATTGCGGCGTGCTTGCCTTCTCGCTCAACACCGCCGCCTACCAGGCCGAGATCCTGCGCGGCGCGATAGAGAGCGTGTCGAAGGGCCAGTGGGAGGCAGCGGCCGCGCTTGGCCTGTCGAAGTTCCAGACCATGCGCAAGATCATCCTGCCCCAGGCGCTGATCGTGGCACTGCGCCCATATGGCAACGAGATCATCCTGATGATCAAGGGCTCGGCAATCATTGCCATCATCACCGTCTACGACCTGATGGGCGAGACGCGCAGGGCCTATTCGCGCACCTTCGACTTCCAGACCTATCTATGGGCGGCGCTGATCTATCTGTCGATGGTGGAAACGCTGCGCAACGGGGTGGACTGGGTCGAACGACGCATCACCCGCCACCTGAAGCGATAGCTTTTTCATTCCCTCACCGGCCGGCGCCAACACGCCGGCCGTGCGGCAGCCGGTGCTGCCCTTGCCCGATGCTTCGGCGCCTCTGGCTCACCTGCCCCGGACCTGTCATCGCTGCTGCTGGACCAGTCGCCACGCGTAGCTCTCCCTTGACGAATTCCGCCCATGCCATAGACCTTGCGCTGACAGCACTATGCAAAAAAAATCAGCGAGAGGATCGAGAATGGCATCGGTGGCGTTTCTGGGACTGGGCGTGATGGGCTATCCGATGGCCGCCCATCTGAAGAACAGGGGCGGCCACGACGTCACCGTCTATAACCGCACCGCAGCCAAGGCGCAGAAGTGGGTGGCCGAACATGGCGGCGCTCATGCACCGACGCCGCGTGCAGCCGCCGAAGGCAAGGACTTCGTGTTCTGCTGCGTGGGCAATGACGACGACCTGCGCAGCGTGACCATTGGACCGGACGGCGCCTTCCAGTCGATGAAGAAGGGCGCGATCTTCATCGACAACACGACGGCCTCGGCCGAGGTGGCGCGCGAACTGGCGGCAGCGGCGCAGGAGCGCGGCTTCTTCTTCCTCGACGCGCCGGTTTCCGGCGGTCAGGCAGGCGCCGAAAACGGTGTGCTGACCGTGATGGTCGGCGGCGAGCAGGAGGTGTTCGACAAGGCGCGTCCGGTGATCGATGCCTATGCGCGCATGGTGGGGCTGATGGGATCGGTGGGCGCGGGCCAGCTCACCAAGATGATCAACCAGATCTGCATTGCCGGGCTGGTGCAGGGCCTGGCCGAAGGCATCAACTTCGGCAAGCGCGCCGGGCTCGACATCGAGAAGGTGGTGGAGGTGATCTCCAAGGGCGCGGCCGGATCGTGGCAGATGGAAAATCGTCACAAGCCGATGCGCGACGGCAAGTACGACTTCGGCTTCGCAGTGGACTGGATGCGCAAGGACCTGAAAATCTGCCTCGAGGAGGCCGACCGCAACGGGGCGGCGCTGCCCGTCACCGCGCTGGTCGATCAGTTCTACAAGGAAGTGCAGGGCATGGGCGGCGGACGCTGGGACACGTGCTCGCTTATGGCGCGGCTCGACAGATAGCGTCAGCCCCCTGTCATGCATGCCGGTTTGAGAACGGGAGCATGACGATGAACAAGGTGACCTACCAGATCGTGGAACACGACGGTGGCTGGGCCTACAAGCTCGGCGACGTGTATTCCGAGACCTTCCGCACCCATGAGGAAGCGCTGAACGCCGCCAGGGCTGCGGCAGCCGAGCAGCGGCTGTCGGGCAAGACCGAAGGCATTTCCTACCAGGATTCGGAAGGCGAATGGCACGAGGAACTGGCGGTAGGAAGCGACCGCCCGGAGACCGAGGTGACCGACGCGCCGGCTTCCGAAACCGACGACAAGACGGACAGCTAAACGGCCGGAGGCCGCTTGAGCAGGTCAGCGAACCTGGTCAAGCAGCCGCTTGCATTCCAGCAGGTCGAACAGCGCTTCCTGCAGCAGCGCGCGGTTGTCTCGCGAGAGTTTGCCGCTGCCGGGTTGCACCGGCCCCTCGTCGTCTGCCTTGCCAAGGCCGAAGAAACGGCGGCTCGGCTTGGCGCGCGGCTCGCCTACCACCATCTCTTCATCCAGGCGCGGCTGCGCGGCCTGGGTCATCGGCGTGGCTTCGGTCTGCTTGCGCTGGGCGATGGCTTCCACCGCCGCGACATCGCCATTGCCGATCGCGACCAGGAACTGGTTGCCGTTTTCACGCAGCAGTTTCTGCACGCCCTTGATGGTATAGCCCTGGTCGTAGAGCATGTGGCGGATGCCCTTGATCAGCTCGACATCCTGGGGCCTGTAGTAGCGGCGGCCGCCACCGCGCTTCATCGGCTTGATCTGGGTGAAGCGCGTTTCCCAAAAACGCAGCACGTGCTGCGGCAGATCGAGGTCTTCGGCTACCTCGCTGATGGTGCGGAAGGCGTCGGGACTTTTTTCCATGGCGCAACCCTCGCTCGCAAGCAGCCCGATCGCACGGCCTTCGCGATGGGGCTTCGTCTCGAAGGCCGTGCCTCGCCGCTGCGGGACACGGGCCTATCTTGTTGTTCGGCCGCAATCTTTTCGTCGAAAACCGGTTTCCGTACCTGGATCGTGGTTGAAAACACGACCCGCGGCAGTACTGCCCGGCAACCGAGATCGCACAAAGCCGATTCGTACTTTATTTCAGCGATTTGTGCCGCAACATTCAAGCCCGGCCGAAATCGCCGGTGGCCTTATCAACCGCGCCGCAAGCGCGGGCCCGAAAGCGCCGAGCCGCAGGCCTACTTCTCGCCGGCCTTGCCCTTGCTCTGGTGCGCGCTGAGGATGCGGTCTTTCAGCACGTTCGAGGCCTTGAAGGTCATCACCCGCCGCGGAAGGATGGGCACTTCCTCGCCCGTCTTGGGATTGCGGCCGATGCGCTCGTTCTTGTCGCGAACGTGGAAGGTGGCGAAGGAAGAAAGTTTTACAGTCTCGCCGCGAACGATCGCTTCGCAGATCTCATCGAGAACGGCCTCGACCAACTGCGCGGATTCTGTGCGGGAAAGGCCGACCTTTCGGTACACGGCTTCTGCAAGATCGGCGCGCGTAAGTGTCTTTCCTGCCATGCGAGCGGCAACCATCCAAGAGACAACTGAAATTGCGATTAAGCGAGACGTTAGAAAATTGCCCCGACGAGGTCAAGGACCCAACATTGGGTCTTTCCAATTGATTTTGAATCGTTTTCGCCGCCGCGGGGCCGGCGCACGCCTCTGTTGGCCATGTGCGGCGGGCGCTTTCAACGCCCGCCCGGGCACGCTTACCAGCGCAGCAGCACCGCGCCCCAGGTGAAGCCGCCGCCCATCGCCTCGAGCAGAACGAGGTCGCCCTTCTTGATGCGGCCATCGGCCACCGCCACCGAAAGCGCCAGCGGCACGGACGCGGCCGAGGTGTTGCCATGCAGGTTGACCGTGACCACGGTCTTTTCCTCGGCGATGCCGAGCTTCCTGGCGGAGGCGTCGATGATGCGCTTGTTGGCCTGATGCGGCACGAACCAGTCGATGTCGTCGGCGCCGACGCCGGACTGGGCAAACACCGCCTCGATCACGTCGGTGATCATGCCCACCGCATGCTTGAAGACCTCGCGGCCTTCCATGCGCAGATGGCCGACCTGGCCGGTGGTGGAAGGGCCGCCATCGACATAGAGCTTGTCCTTGTGCGCGCCGTCGGAGCGCAGGCTGGCCGCCAGAATGCCGCGATCGGCAATGGCGCCCTGCCCTTCATCGGCTTCCAGCACCAGCGCGCCCGCGCCGTCGCCGAACAGCACACAGGTGGAGCGGTCGCTCCAGTCGAGGATGCGCGAGAAGGTTTCGGAGCCGATCACCAGCACGCGCCTGGCCATGCCCCCGCGAATGTAGAGATCGGCCGTGGTGATGGCATAGACGAAGCCCGAGCACACCGCCTGCATGTCGAAGGCGAAGCCGTGATGCATGCCGAGCCGGTTCTGGATCTCGACCGCGGTGGCGGGGAAAGTGTTGTTGGGCGTGGAGGTCGCAAGCACGATCAGGTCGATGTCGGCCGGGGTCAGCCCCGCATTGTCGAGCGCTGCGCGCGCCGCCGCTTCACCCAGCGAGGCGGTCGTCTCGTCGTCGGCCGCTATATGGCGCTGTCGGATGCCGGTGCGCTGCGCGATCCACTCGTCCGATGTCTCCACCACGCTTTCGAAGTCGGAATTCTTCATTATGCGGCGCGGCAGCGCGGACCCGATGCCCCGCACAATCGATCTGATCATTGAAAGTCCTATTCGTTACTGTCGTCCGCCGGTTCGGCGGGCCGGGCGGTCGATTGCGGGCGCCGCGCGTGAAAAAGGTCGAGGTCGGCCTCGATTCGGTCCAGCAGGCGATTCCTGACCATGTCATAGCCGAGTTCGATCGCCGCCGCGAAGGCTTCCGAGTCGGCGCCGCCATGGCTCTTGACGATTATGCCGTTCAGCCCGAGGAAGACGCCGCCATTGACCCTGCGCACGTCCATTTTCTCGCGCAGGCGCTGGAAGGCACCCTTGGCGAAGAGATAGCCGATTCGCGCCATCAGCGTGCGGCTCATCGCGGCGCGCAGATATTCGGCGATCTGGCGCGCCGTGCCCTCGGCGGTCTTGAGCGCGATATTGCCGGCGAAGCCTTCGGTCACCACCACGTCGACGGTGCCCTTGCCGATGTCGTTGCCCTCGACGAAGCCCTTGTAGTCCATGGCCAATTGGCCGGCGTCGCGCAGAAGGCGGCCGGCATCCTTGACCTCTTCCTGGCCCTTGATCTCTTCGACGCCGACATTGAGCAGGCCGACCGTCGGGCGCTCCATGCCGAACAGCGCGCGCGCCATGGCCGAGCCGAGGATAGCGAAATCGACGAGCTGGTGGGCGTCGGCCCCGATGGTGGCGCCCACGTCGAGCACCACGCTCTCGCCGCGCGTTGTCGGCCAGATGGCGGCAATGGCCGGCCGGTCGATGGTGGCCATGGTGCGCAGGCAGAATTTCGACATCGCCATCAGCGCGCCGGTGTTGCCGGCCGAGATGCAGGCATCGGCGCTGCCGTTCTTGACGGCATCGATCGCCTGCCACATCGAAGACTTGCCGCGCCCATGGCGCAGCGCCTGGCTGGGCTTGTCGTCCATGCCCACGGCGACATCGCAGTGGTGAAACTCGGTGATTTCGGCGAGCCTGGGATGTTTGTTGAGCTCGGGCCGCACGACGTCCTCGCGCCCGAAGACGACAAAACGCACATCGTTGCGGCGCGTGGCTACCGCCACGAGCGCGGGAATGATGACCGCAGGCCCGTGGTCGCCGCCCATGGCATCGATGGATATCCTGATCACGCGGTGTTCATCTCACATTGGTCGGAAAGGCAAGCTTGCTGAAAGCTTGGCGAAAATAGCGGTTTTAAGGCAGCGCACAACCGCCAATTCGCAACGATAGGTGAAGTCTTCAGCTTTTGTCGACGACGGCCCGCAGCTTTCGCTGCAATTCGCCTTCGACAGGCTCGTCCGTTTCGTCGGCGCTCGACGAGATCGCAGCGCCCTGCTTGCGCGGATAGGGATCGATGGCCAGACCGAAATATTCCTCCGCCAGCGCGCCGACGTCGATCGTGTCGCCGGCAAAGGTTTCCGGGCTGTCGGGGCCTTCGACATCGAGCATGATTTCACCGCCACCATCGAAGCCAAGGCGCCCAAGCTTGGAATCTTCCGGCAGGAAAAGTCCCTGGACCTCTTCCTCGATGTGGTTCTCGACCGGCTCGAGCGAGACCACGCAGGTCTGCACGATATCGGCCACGACAGTGCCGGCTACCCTGACGCCGTTGCGCTTCCACGCCGTGACCATGAGTTCCGCGCGTAGACTCTTTACCGCCTCGAGGCCGTGGGCCTCGGCGAGCGCTTCGCGCTGCTTCTCGTCTGCCTCGATGACCACGGGCAGCCCCTTCTGCGGCATGCGTGCGACATTGGCCACGAAGGAGATCGGGCTGGCCGGCGGTTGCTTGTGGTGTCTCATCGGGGCCTCCGTCCTGTTAGGCTGCATGGGCGGGCGGGAAGTGGATCGTTCCGGCCCGAATGGCGTCCGACGCCTGGGCGGCGAGCGCCTTGTGGGTATCGATGACGTGGGCGGCAAGCGCCTCGGCCTGCGGCCAGGGCAAGCTGTCGGGGCGCACATTGCGTTCGAGCGCGGCAGCCAAGGCGACCCTGTCTTCGCGCTCCAGCGCGTCGGAATAGGCGGCGGTGCGCCCATAATACATGCGCGCAAGCTTCTTCATGCGCTTCGGCACGCCCATGTCGCCTATCCCGAAATCGCGCAGCGATTGTTCGACATCGGCGAAGAAATCATCGATCAACGTCTGCGCGATGTCGCGCGAGGCGCCAGCCTCGTCGCGCAACCGGTGCTGGAACAGGAACATATGCAGCGCCAGCATCTCGAAGCGGCCCAAGGGCGTATCGGGCGCTTCCCATTCGGCATACAGCACCGGCTGCCGCGCCGCTGCCACGATTTCGGCATAGAGCGCGTCGGTAATTGCTCGGTTCTTGCGTTCGCGGCCAAACAGGCGCTGGAACATGGGGGGCAGCCTCCGTGGGGACCCGTTTCGGGGCGCGGCTGTGTTGCATCGGCGCGCAAGCTGGTTTACCCGTTTTGCGGCTCTGTGCAAGGTGCGGGCGCCTGACTGATCTGAAGGAGTTGTTGTTGGACTCGCTGAAATTCAAGACCACCCATTCGCCTGCCCTTCTTGGCGCGGCAACGATTGTTGCAGTCGCGATGCTTTCCGGATGCAACTCGTCCCAGACCTTCGCCGGGCTGACCCCGGGCGAAACGCTGACGCAGGGCTATGTCATTGACCAGCAGCAGATCGACCTGGTGCCGGTCGGCTCCAGCCGCGAGCAGGTTCTGCTTGCGCTTGGCAGCCCCTCGACGACCGCAACCTTCGACAACGAGGTGTTCTACTACATCTCGCAGACCCGCAAGCGGCCGGTAGCCTTCATGAAGCCGCATCTGGTGGACCAGCGGGTTCTGGCGGTCTATTTCGGCACTGACGGCCGCGTGACCCAGATCGCCAACTACGGCATGAAGGACGGCAAGGTGTTCGACTTCATCGCGCGCACGACGCCGACGAGCGGCAAGGACCAGAATTTCATCGGCCAGCTCATTTCCGGCCGCACCAAGCCCGCCCTTCCTATGGGCGGCCCGAGCTAGCAGCCCGCGACGGCTTTGACGGATACGAAAAAACCCGCGGATCGCTCCGCGGGTTTTTCTTTGTCGGCGAAGCCCTCGCTAGTGCGCCAGAACGGCGAGCAGAAGCAGCGCGACGATGTTGGTGATCTTGATTGCCGGGTTCACCGCCGGCCCCGCGGTGTCCTTGTAGGGATCGCCCACCGTGTCACCGGTGACAGAAGCCTTGTGGGCCTCCGAGCCCTTGAGGTGCCGGACTCCGCCTTTGTCGGTGAAGCCGTCCTCGAAGGATTTCTTCGCATTGTCCCAAGCGCCGCCACCCGAAGTCATGGAGATGGCGACGAACAGGCCGTTGACGATGACGCCTAGCAGCGAGGCGCCCAGCGCAGCAAAGGCCGATGCCTTGGAGCCGGAGATGAGCAGCACGCCGAAATAGACGACTATCGGCGCCAGCACCGGCAGCAGCGACGGCACGATCATCTCCTTGATCGCCGCGCGGGTCAGTATGTCGACCGCGCGGGCATAGTCCGGCCGTTGCGTGCCGGCCATGATGCCCGGATTTTCCCTGAACTGCCTGCGCACTTCCTCCACGATCGAGCTGGCAGCGCGGCCAACCGCCGTCATGGCCATGCCGCCGAATAGATAGGGAATGAGGCCGCCGAAGATCAGGCCGGCGACGACATAGGGATTGGACAGGTCGAAGGAGACCTCGCCCATGCCCTGGAAGTAGGGGAACTTGTCGCCATTGGCCGCGAAGTAGCGCAGGTCGTTGGAATAGGCGGCAAACAGCACCAGCGCGCCGAGGCCAGCCGAGCCGATGGCGTAGCCCTTGGTGACTGCCTTGGTGGTGTTGCCCACCGCATCGAGCGCGTCGGTGGACTGGCGCACCTCCTTCGGCAGACCGGCCATCTCGGCGATGCCGCCGGCATTGTCGGTCACCGGCCCGAAGGCGTCGAGCGCCACGATCATGCCGGCAAGGCCGAGCATGGTCGTCACAGCAATGGCAATCCCGTACAGACCCGCGAGCTGGAACGTGGTGATAATGCCACCCACGATGACGATCGCCGGCAAGGCGGTCGATTCCAGCGATACCGCGAGGCCCTGGATGACATTGGTTCCATGGCCCGTGATGGACGCCTGGGCGATGGAGGTGACCGGCCGCTTGCCGGTGCCGGTATAGTACTCGGTGATGACGACGATGAGGCCGGTGACAATCAGCCCGATCACCCCGCAGATGAACAGGCGACTGCCCATAACGACAGCGCCGCCCACCGTGCCGATTTCGCCCCAGCCGATGGTGAGAGATGTGGCCACCGCCAGTCCGAGGATGGACAGAAGGCCGGTGACGATGATGCCCTTGTAGAGCGCGCCCATGATGGAGTTGTTGGCGCCCAGCCGGACGAAGAACGTGCCGATGATCGAGGTGACGATGCAGGCGGCGCAGATCATCAGCGGGTAGAGCATCACGCTGTCGAGCACGGCGGTGCCACCGAAGAAGATCGCGCCCAGCACCATGGTTGCGACGACGGTGACCGCATAGGTCTCGAAAAGGTCGGCCGCCATGCCGGCACAGTCGCCGACATTGTCGCCGACATTGTCGGCGATGGTGGCCGGATTGCGTGGATCATCCTCCGGAATGCCGGCTTCGATCTTGCCCACCATGTCGCCGCCCACGTCGGCGCCCTTGGTGAAGATGCCGCCACCCAGACGGGCGAAAATGGAGATAAGCGAAGCGCCGAAGCCCAGCGCCACCAGCGAGTCGATGACGGCGCGGCTGTCGGGCGCAAGGCCCATCGGCCCGGTGAGGACCAGATAGTAGACGGAGACGCCGAGCAGCGCGAGGCCGGCCACCAGCATGCCGGTGATTGCGCCGGACTTGAAGGCGATGTCGAGCCCCGCCGCGAGGCTGTTGGAAGCGGCCTGCGCCGTGCGCACATTGGCGCGAACCGACACATGCATGCCGATGAAGCCAGCCGCGCCCGAAAGCACCGCACCGATCAGGAAGCCGATCGCCGCCATAGCGGAAAGCAGCCACCAGGCCAGAAGGAAAACAACCACGCCCACCACGGCAATGGTTGTGTACTGACGCGCAAGATATGCCTGTGCCCCCTCCCGGATGGCAGCAGAAATTTCCTGCATGCGTGCGCTGCCCTGGTCAGATGCAAGTACCGACCGTGTCGCCCAGATGGCGTAGAGGACAGATAGCAAGCCGCAGGCAATGACGACGTAAAGCAAAGTCATATGCCGATCTTCCCTGATTGTGGGCCCGGCAGAACCCTCTCCCCGGGCCGCGCGATGGAGATCGGCGGCTATTTGCCGCACGATCTGCTGCAAGTTGTGCGAAACGGGTTACCGAACGTCAAGCTTTGTTCGGAGTTTGGTTCGGGAATCGCCGCTTTCGCCCTGTTCCGGCGCGGCAAATGCCCTTGGCGGCCGCGATGCGCGCCCGCCGTGAGCGAATCACTCGCGGCCGCGTCAGGCCGGCTCGGCGTCAGGCTGGTTGACGAAGATCAGCACCGCAAGAATGGTGATGTAGAACTTGAAAGCCGCGTCCTGGCCGTTCCAGGTGCGCGACTGCCACATGGCGAACCATTCGCCGCCAATAACCATGAATCCGAAATACCAGACCAGGAAGCCCATGGTGGCGGCGATGACCACGAACCGCTTGGCCCGGTTGAAGGCCACCGCCGGCATCGCCCGCGCCTGCCACAGCTTCCAGGCGGCGGTCAGAAACAGGACGCAGGTAAGCCCCTCGCCGAAGATGATCAGCCAATAGCCGGCCGTCCACAATGCCGGGTTGGTGATCGAACGATACATCAGCGCATTGCCGGGGAAAGTGGTGTCCATGCTCAGCACGTGCTGAACGAAGGCGTAATTCGAGCCGTAATCGGTTATGTTGCCGAAGGTGACGAGAAAAGCGAATACGCCCAGACAAAAACACATGATTATTTTGGAATAGCGGATAGTCATGTCGAAAGCTCCTGAGAACGGGTCCTTGAAAAACCCGCCCCATAAGGCCCTGAGTCCCGAGGGGGACGCAATCTCGGCGGATGTGGTCATTGCCTTGACCATCACGGCCAAAAGTTACGCGGCGAGACTAGACATTCTGGACAAGGTTCTTGCCGTCGTCCTGCCCGCCGACTGCCAAGTCGGCGACGTGGTTACGCTGCATGCGGGCGGCGCAGACCATGATTTTGCCCTGCTGCGCCGCCGATGGATTGCGGGCGAAGACGGCACGCGGCTGGAAGTGACGCTGGACTTTCCGGCGCAGGGCGGGCGGGGTTGAAAGCCGAAATAGACCCCGACCGCGTTTGAGGCTTATCAGGCCTCGTTTTCGGCCGCTGCCGCCGCAAGTCTTCTGCGCGAGGCAAGATGCCAGGCAAGCGCCCCCAGGCAAACGATGGTAACCGGGAAGACCACCCAGTTCAGCATCTCCCAGCCATGCGCGTTGTAGACCTGGCCCGACATCAGCGAGGCGAAGGCGACGCTGCTGAAGAGGACAAAGTCGTGGAAACCCTGCACCTTGCCCTTTTCGGCCGGCTCGTAGGTTTCGGAGACCAGCGCGGTCGCGCCGATGAAGCCGAAGTTCCATCCTAGCCCGAGCAGGATCAGCGCCGTCCAGAACTGCCACAGCTCGATGCCCGACAGCGCCACCAGCGCGCAGCCCACCAGCAGCACGAAGCCGGCGGCCACGATGGTGGGCGCGCCGAAGCGGTGGATCAGCCGGCCGGTGAAGAAGCTGGGCCCGAACATCGCCATGACGTGCCACGAAATGCCAAGCGTCGCCTCGTCGGGCGAGAAGCCGCAGCCGACCATGGCCAGCGGCGCGCCGGTCATGACGAAGGTCATGAGTGCGTAGGAGCCGACGCCGCACAACAGCGCCACGGCGAAGCGCGGCTGCGAGACGATCTGCAGGAGCGGGCGGCCGGTGTCCTGGGGGCCGCCATGGCCTTTTGCGGCGCCCTTCATCTTGAGGAAGGACAGGATGACGGCGCCGATGGCCGCGAGCCCCACGATTGCCGCGAAGGACCCGGCGAACATGACCGGCGCCAGCAGTTCGCGCGTGAAGATGACGATCTGAGGCCCCAGAATGGCGGTGATGATGCCGCCGGCCAGCACGAAGGAAATAGCACGCGCCTTGAATTCGCTTGGCGCATTATCCGCGGCCGCGAAGCGGAACTGCTGGACGAAGGCGTTGCCGATGCCGACGGCCATGAGGCCGGCGGCAAAAAGCCAGAAATTCATCTGGAACAGCGCCAAGGTGGCGATGAAGCCGCCAAACGCGGTGACGAGCGTGCCGGCCATGAAACCATGGCGATGACCGAGCCAGCGGATGATGACGGCCGCGGGAAGCGCGCCAAGTGCGGTGCCGACATTGAAGCCGGTGACCGGGGCTGTGGCCAGCGACTTGTCTGCATCCAGAAGATAGTGGCCGGCCAGCGCGCCCAGCGAGATGCAGATCGGCGTGGCCGATCCGATGATGGCCTGAGCCGCGGCCAGAGTGACCGCGGTTCGCCGGGCGCTGCGCTCGGCCGCCTCGCTCACGATGCGCCCTTGCCGCGACCCTCGCCGCGCACACGGCGCGACACGCGGTCGAGCACGGCGTTCACCAGCTTGGGCTCGTCCTCGACATAGAATGCCTTGGCGATATCGACATATTCCGAGACAATGACGGCGACGGGAACGTCGGCGCGGTGCATCAGTTCGTAGACGCCGGCGCGCAGGATGGCGCGCAGCGTGGAATCAAGCCGCGACAGCGGCCAGTCGTCGGTTAGCGCCTGTCGGATGATGGGGTCGACCGTCTTCTGGTTCTCCACCACGCCGGCCAGAATCGCGCGGAACCACTGCGCATCGGCCTCGCGGTAGAGATCGCCATCGACTTCCTTGCCCAGGCGGAAAGCTTCGTATTCGGCGGTGGTCTCAAGCAGGCCGCTGCCGGCCACGTCCATCTGGTAAAGCGCCTGCACCGCGGCCAGGCGGGCAGCGCCGCGCTTGTTGGCCTGTCGAAGCTGCGGTTTATCGGTCTCGGGTTGGGTCACCGTCATGCCCCCAGACGGTTGCGCAGGGCGATCATGGTGAGTGCGGCGCGGGCCGCGAAGCCCCCCTTGTCGCCCTCGTGACGACGGGCGCGCGCCCAGGCCTGATCGTCGTTCTCGACGGTGAGAATGCCATTGCCGATGGCCAGGGATTCATCGGTGGCCAGGTCCATCAGCGCGCGGCTCGACTCGTTTGCAACGATATCGAAGTGATAGGTTTCGCCGCGGATAACGGTGCCAAGCGCAACGAAGCCGTCATAGTCGGTGGCGCCGTTCTCGGCTCCGTCCAGCGCAAACGAGATCACCGCAGGAATTTCCAGCGCACCGGGAACCGTGACCACTTCGTAGGTCGCGCCAGCCTCTTCAAGCGCCGCCTTGGCGCCTTCGAGCAGTGCGTCGGCCAGGTCGTCATAGAAACGGGCTTCGACGATGAGCAGGTGGGGTGGTCGTGTGCTGGCCATGTTGGTCTCCGGAAAGGCGGTGACTTAGGCCGAAGCGGCCGACTTCGCAAGCGCAAGATTGCCCGGGGCGCGATAGGGTCGCACTTGCACTGCCCTAACGTTCCTCCCGTGTGTGCCATGAGGGCGACAAAAAAATGTCGAACCCAAGATCTCGTCGCGCTTTTCGCCAAACCCGACCGTGGCGCCCCATCGCTCACGCCTCAGATCAGGCTGTGGTAGCGGGCTACTCCGCAGCCTCAGCCAGCCGCGCGGCGTAGCGGGCCATGGTATCGACCTCGAGGTTGACCTTGTCGCCGACCTGTCGCTCGCCCCAGGTGGTGACGGTGAGCGAATGCTGGATCAGGAGCACATCGAAGCGGTTGCCGTTCACCTTGTTGACGGTCAGCGAGGTGCCGTCGAGTGCGACCGAGCCCTTGGGCGCGATGAATTTCGCATATTCGCGCGGCGCTTCCAGCGTGAAGCGGACTGCATCGCCCTCCTCCTGCCGCGCCACGATCTCGGCCATGCCGTCGACGTGGCCGGAAACGATGTGGCCGCCGAGTTCGTCGCCGATCTTCAGCGCGCGTTCCAGGTTCAGCCGCGTGCCGGCCTTCCAGCCGGAGGCGGTGGTGAGCCGCAGAGCTTCTTCCCACGCCTCGACCTCGAACCAGCGGATGTTGGACTCGGTTTCAGGCAAGGCAACGACGGTCAGGCACACGCCGCTGCAGGCGATCGAGGCGCCGATGGCGATGGTCTTGGGGTCGTAGGCGGTGTCGATGCGCAGCCGCACGCCTTCGCGCAGCGGTGAAACGGAGGCGACGGCGCCCACATCGGTGACAATTCCGGTAAACATCTAAAACCTCTAGGCGCCTTTACATCAATCGGTCCGAAGCTTGACCCATTCCGCATAGGTGTCGTCGCCGAAGCGCGCCTCGCGCACCAGACGAAAACCCTCCGGGATATGCTCCCTGTCGACCGGCGCCGCAATGCCGTCGGCGCCAAGTCGGCCCGGTCCCTGGAAGATGACCAGCCGGTCGACCACATCGTCGGCCAGGAAGTTGCGCGCCGTTTCGGCCCCGCCCTCGACCATGACATTCATCATGCCCTGCGCGGCCAGGTCTTCCAGCAGTTCCGGCAGCGCGATGCGGCCTTCGAAAGCGTCGGTGGCCAGAAGCTTCACGCCCATTGCCGAAAGCACCGCCCTGCGGCCGGCATCCGCCTCCTGCCCCACGGCGAGGAACACCGGCACGGACTCGGCCGAGCGCGCCAGCCTGCCCTGCGGCGACAGCCGCCCCTGTCGGTCGAGCACGAGACGAATGGGCGAGCGGTCTTCCAGGCCCGGCAGCCGCACCGTCAGCTCGGGGTCGTCGGCCAGCGCTGTGTTGATACCGACAAGGATGACATCTGCCTCAGCGCGCATCAGATGCACCTGCCTGCGCGAAATCGGCCCGGTAATGGGTAGCTGCCCCTCGCCCGGCCGACCGATCATGCCATCGGCTGAAAGCGCAAGCTTCAGCGTGACTTGCGGGCGCATGCTGACCGAACGGCTCAGATAGCCGGCAAGCTGGTCGGCCGCCTCCTCGGCCAGAACTCGCTCGACGACCTCGATGCCGGCGGCGCGCAGGATAGCGTAGCCCTTGCCCGCAACACGCGGGTCGGGATCGCTGGCGGCGCCCACCACCCGGGCAATGCCCGCGGCAACGAGAGCATTGGCACAGGGCGGGGTGCGGCCATGATGAGCGCAAGGCTCAAGCGTGACGTAGGCGGTAGCGCCGCGCGCCCTCTCGCCCGCCTCGGCAAGCGCCTCGGCCTCGGCATGCGGCCGGCCGCCGATGGCCGTGACGCCGCGCCCGACGATCACCGGGCCGTTGCCGTCGTCGCGGACGATGAGCGTGCCGACTGCGGGATTTGTTCCGGTGAGCCCGGCATGCTTGCGCGACAGCCGCAACGCGGCCGCCATGAAGCGGCGGTCGGTAGCCTGCCGATCCGCGTCAGCGCTCGCCATGCTGCTCCTCTTCGTCCTCGCCCTTCAGTTCGCCGAGCACGTCGTGGAAATCCTTGGCCTCGCGGAAATTGCGGTAGACGGATGCGAAGCGGACATAGGCGACGTCGTCCAGCGCCTTCAGCGCCTCCATGACCAGCCGGCCGATCTCGCCGGTGGTGACTTCGGTCTCGCCCGAGCTCTCGAGCTGGCGCACGATGCCGGTGACGGCGCGGTCGATGCGATCAGGATCGACATTGCGCTTGCGGCAGGCGATCTCCATCGAGCGCAGCAACTTGTCGCGGCTGAACGGCACCTTGCGGCCCGACTTCTTCACCACGACGAGATCGCGCAGTTGCACGCGCTCGAAGGTAGTGAAGCGGCCGCCGCAATCCGGGCAGACGCGACGGCGACGGATTGCCGCCCCGTCCTCGGCGGGACGGGAGTCTTTGACCTGGGTGTCTTCCGACTGGCAGTAAGGGCAGCGCATGGATATCCCGCTCGCTCGCGATTCTTTCAGGCCTCGAAGCTAGTGGCTTTCCGTTCAAGTAGGAAGCAAGAAGGCGGAAATCCAACGCTGTTGCGCAGTGAACGGTGCGTATCTTGTCTTTCCGGACGAAAATGTCCCCAAGGCTTGTGTGTCGGCACGGTCGAGGCATGGATTCCCGACACTCTCCGCTCGTTACACTCGCTCACGAGGTCGGGAATGACGGCTTCATGGCCGCTTCCACAAATGGTCGGTGTTTGAGCCCCCGGCACCGCGTCGCCTATGTCGGGCTAGTGGCTAGTGGATCGAGGCCGATCAAGGTGAACAGCCACACCTCATTCGTCTTCCCGACCTCGTGAGCGAACGAAGTGAGCGGAGAGTGTCGGGAATCCATGCCTCGACGGCAAAACCGGCACTTCGGTGAAAGTACAAGCGATCAAACCACTCGGCCCAAACACAAAACGGCTGCCGCGGGTTCAGCGCGACAGCCGTTCTGAAGACCGAAGTCGATATGCTTATCCGAGATACGGATAGAGCGGGAAGCGGTCGGTCAGCGCCACGACCTTCTGCTTCACGGCAGCTTCGACGGCAGCGTTGCCTTCATCGGAGTTCGCCGCTTTCAGACCGTCCAGCACCTCGGCGATGAGGTTGCCGATCTCGCGAAACTCAGCCTGGCCGAAGCCGCGAGTGGTGCCGGCAGGGGTGCCGAGGCGGACGCCCGAGGTGACGAAGGGCTTTTCCGGGTCGAAGGGAATGCCGTTCTTGTTGCAAGTGATGTTGGCGCGGCCGAGAGCCGCCTCGGCGCGCTTGCCGGTGGCGTTCTTGGGACGCAGGTCGACCAGCATCAGGTGGTTGTCGGTGCCGCCCGAGACGATGTCGAGACCGGTCTCCTTCAGGCTTTCGGCCAGCGCCTTGGCGTTGGCCACGATGTTGGCGGCATAGGTCTTGAACTCGGGCTTCAGCGCCTCGCCGAAGGCCACGGCCTTGGCGGCGATGACGTGCATCAGCGGGCCGCCCTGCAGGCCGGGGAACACGGCCGAGTTCATCTTCTTGGCGATATCCTCGTCATTGGTCAGGATCATGCCGCCGCGGGGCCCACGCAGCGACTTGTGCGTGGTGGTGGTGACGACGTGCGCATAAGGCAGCGGGGACGGGTGCTGGCCACCGGCGACCAGACCGGCGATGTGGGCCATGTCGACCATCAGATAGGCGCCGATCGCGTCGGCGATCTCGCGGAAACGCTTCCAGTCCCAGATGCGCGAATAGGCGGTGCCGCCGGCCAGGATCAGCTTGGGCTTGTGCTGGTGCGCCAGCTTCTCGATCTCGTCCATGTCGAGCAGGTGGTCGTCCTTGCGCACGCCATAGGACACCGGCTTGAACCACTTGCCGGACATGTTGACCGGCGAGCCGTGGGTCAGGTGGCCGCCCGAATTGAGGTCGAGGCCCATGAAGGTGTCGCCCGGCTGCAGCAGCGCCAGGAACACGGCCTGGTTCATCTGGCTGCCGGAGTTGGGCTGCACGTTGGCGAAGTTGCAGCCAAAGAGCTTCTTGGCACGCTCGATGGCGAGCTCCTCGGCCACGTCCACGAACTGGCAGCCGCCATAGTAGCGCTTGCCCGGATAGCCCTCGGCATATTTGTTGGTCATGATCGAGCCCTGCGCCTCGAGCACGGCGCGCGAGACGATGTTTTCGGAGGCGATCAGCTCGATTTCGTGGCGCTGGCGGCCGAGTTCATTGCGGATGGCGCCGAAAATCTCCGGATCGGCATCGGCAAGCGGAGTGCCGAAGAAGGATTCGAAGTGCTGGAATTCGGCCGAGTCTCTTGCCATTTCGGGTAAAATCCTTGCTGCCTGGGGCGCGGGCACTCATGTTGGACCTTTATCGCCGCCGAAACCCCGATGCCCCTCCCGGGATTTGCGGCGCAAGGCGCGCCCATAGCACACTTGCCGGAGCGTCGCCACGCACGCGGCGCGAAATTTGGTTGTTCCTTTGCGGCAATTGGTAGCTGCCAACGCAAAAGGCCGCCCAAACGGACGGCCTCTTCATTGGTTCTGCCCCAGCGCTTTACTGCGCCGACGAAATCTGCAGTTCGTCGACCCCGTCCTTGCCATAGATGTCGTCGCGGAACTGGACGACACCATCGCCCGTCGACCAGGCGGAGACATAGGTGAAATAGACCGGCACCGGATTGGTGACCGGGACAGGCGTGTTGGCGCCGGACTTGATGGTCTGCTCGAAACGCTGGCGGTTCCAGCCCGGCGTGTCGCGCAGGATCCAGGTGACGAGATCGCGCACGTTCTGGACACGCACGCAGCCGGAGGAGTCGAAACGCATCAGCTTGCCGAAGCTGCTCTGCTGCGGCGTATCATGCATGTAGACGCCGTCCGGGCTCGGGAAATTGATCTTGACCGAGGCCATGGCGTTGATGGCGCCGGGATCCTGCCGGAAAAGATACTTCGCCGCCTCTTCGGTCGACCAGTCGATGGTCATCGGATCGACCTCGCTGCCGTTCGGCGCAATCAGGCGGATCTTGTTGTCCTTCAGGTAGTTCGGGTTCTTGCGCATCAGCGGGATGATATCCTTGCGGACGATCGACACCGGCGCATTCCAGTAAGGATTGATGATGATCTCGTTGATCTTCGAATTGACGATCGGCGACTGGCGGTCAACCTTGCCGACGATGGCCGTGTGGCGAAGCACCACGCGATCGTTCTCGACCGCCTCGATCTGGGCGGCGGGAATGTTGACGTTGACATAGCGCTCGCCGAGCGTTCCGGCCTGAGACTGCAGCCGCCCCAGATTGGTCTCGAGCTGCCCAAGGCGCACCGGTGCGCTGATATTCATCGCCGCATAGGAATAGCTGCCGAGGACGCCGTCGGCCGGCAGGCCGTGACGCGCCTGGAAGCGCTTGACCGCCGCGTCGACATAGGTGTCGAAGGTGGGCGAGATGCCGGCCTGCGATGACAGGTCGCCGGAAACCATCAGGCGCTTGCGCAGCACCGGCACGTCCGGATCGGTGACGCCGAGCTGAAGCTTCTTGGTTGCCGGCACGACCGGCCAGCCGCCGCGACCCACGATATCCTGATACTGGATGATGGCGCGCTCGACGTAGGATACGGTCTGCGGGCTGAAAATCGGCAGCGTCGTGGCCACCTTGCCGCCCTCGCTGGCGCGCGCGTCGAATGTGTCATTCCAATTGCCGCGGCGCGACGACTGCAGGATTTCGTCGACCACGTTCTGCGCGCTGGCAGCGCCAGCGACAGCCGAAGCGGCAAGCGCACCGGCGGCGGTAAGGAAAGAACGGCGAGTTGTATTCATGGGCATTCCAGACACTATCCTGCATTGCACCGAACGGACAAAATTGCCCGTAATGTATGGTGGCCACTCTTAACAATCAGCCAACCATAGGGGCACGCAAGCGCGCCCATTCCATCGGAGTTCCCCCGCAGCCAAATCCTCTCAGCCGGCGGTCTAGTTCATCTAACCGGTATCCATCGGAATATGGCAGTAACGTGGCCGCGCGCGCGAAAAGGCGGCGCGGGAAAAAGGAGGGCCGGTGAGGGAAGACACCAGCCCAGACTGGAGGTTCATGCGGCCGCGATTCGTGAGGCGTCGCGGCTTGCCCGACGGCGTGGAGCCCCTTTCTCCTTCGCCGGGCGTATCCGGCGGGACAGAACGGCCTAGCTCACATGCGATAGGCGATGGTGTCGTTCCAGAAGCGGTCCAGACGCTGCAGCGCGCGGTTCATCTGCTGGAATTCTTCGGCATTGATGCCGCCTACCTGCTCGATCGAGCCGATGTGGCGCTCGTAAAGCTTGCCGACCACCTCGGCCACCTCGGCGCCCTTCTCCGTCAGGCTGATGCGGACCGAACGGCGGTCGATGCGCGAACGCTGGTGATTGATGAAGCCGAGCTCCACCAGCTTCTTGAGATTGTAGGAGACGTTCGAGCCCAGATAGTAGCCCCGCGAACGCAGCTCGCCGGCGGTGAGCTCGGCATTGCCGATGTTGAACAGAAGCAGCGCCTGGATGGCATTGATGTCGCTGCGGCCGTTGCGATCGAACTCGTCCTTGATCACGTCGAGCAAACGGCGGTGCAGCCTTTCGACAAGCTGCAGGGATTCCATGTAAAGCGTGCGCAGCGAGTCGACGCGCTCATCGGATACATTGGCGGTCTTCGCCGCGGGGCGGGAATTGATCATGGTCTTTGCCTCTCGTTTGTCGCCGGGTGATTGTTTTGTTTTTCTCACCTTGATCGCGACACTAGCGCCGACCGATAAAATTCGACTTAAACACCAGGCTTAACAACGCCTTACCTGGAACGACCTTGCGCGGAGGGTTAATAAAGGGCGACCCGGAGGGGGTCTGTTAACCCTGTCGTTCGGCCTGGCTTTTCTGCAGGAAGATCATCACGCGGAAGGCCACGTAGATGAGCGCGACGAAGACGTGCGAGACGACGACGGCAAGCCGATGCCCGAAGAGATCGGGAAAGCCGGCATACATCGTCAGCTCCGTTACCGCGCAGATGATCCAGATCACCGGCCCCCAGGACGCCAGCATCCACAGGCCGATCGCCGCGAAGGGGTAGAAGACCGCGAGCAGAGTTGCGGCGACCTGCCAATGGACCGGCATCAGGTCGAAGCGCCACAGCGGCGCATCGTAGAACCCGATGAGCCGAACCCAGTAGAGAACGCCGAACAGCAGGCAGTAGACCGAGATGATGCGCAGGAACCATCCGAAGGCGCTCTCCGCCACGGAAGGGCCCATCACGCCGGCGGCCTTGACCAATCGCTCGCTCACAGCACCAGTTCCCCATTCGGCAGTGGCGCGAAATAGGCGTCGATCGCCACCGGATCGACGGCCTCGAGCGAAGCCGGTTGCCACACCGGCTTGTTGTCCTTGTCCACCAACGCGGCACGTATGCCTTCGTACAGGTCATGACCATACAGCACCCGGTTGAGGATGCGGAACTCCATGCGCATGCACTCATCCATGGTGAGCCCTGCCCCGGACCTTATCTGCCGGAGAGCGATGTGAACGCTCGTTGGCGAGCGCCCCCGGAGCGTGGCGAGAGTGGCGGCTGCGAATTCATCGTCGCCCGCGGCCTGCTCCAGGCTGCGCACGATGCCTGCCACTGTCTCGTGCGAAAAATGCCTGGCGATCGCTTCCAAGGTGGCCTGGCCGGTCTCGCGCTCGACCGGTTCGGAAACCTCGCGCAGTGCCGCGTCTGGATCGCCCGTCTCCGCCAGCCGCGCCAGCAGCCCCTCCAGGCGTTCGGCCCTGGTTGTGTGGGTCGCCAGCCCCGACCCGAGCGCGTCGCCGTAGCGGATGCGGTTGCCGGTGAGCCCCAGATACATGCCGAAGTTGCCGTCGAGACGGGGCAGGATGTGGCTGCCGCCGACATCGGGGAAGAAGCCGATGCCGACCTCCGGCATGGCGAACTGCGCGTTCTCGGTCATCACCCGGTGCGAGCCGTGGCAGGAAATGCCCACGCCGCCGCCCATCACGATGCCGTCGATCAGCGCGACATAGGGTTTTGGGAAGCGCGCGATGGCGGCGTTGAGCCGGTACTCGTCGGCGAAGAATTCAACCGGCGGATTGCCGGCGCGACCGGCATTGTAGACATCGAGAATGTCGCCCCCGGCGCAGAACGCCCTGCCCTCGGCCTTGATGACGACCAGCGCCACCGCCGGGTCATGCTGCCACGCGGCAAGCGCCCGCGCCAGCGCCTGGACCATGGGATGGGTGAGCGCATTCAGCGCCTTCGGGCGCGCGAGAGTGACAACGCCGGCCTTGCCCAGTCGCTCGAAACGGATGTCGTCGCCGCCGCCAAAATCCATGGACGAATCCCTTACCTGCCACCCGTGTCCCGGGACCCGTAAGTCCTACGGATTGCGGCCGGGTGCGTCAATCTTTCCGCGTCCGGTGGCGCCAATCGAGGCGCTGGCCCATCCCTGCGGGTTGGTGAAGGGCGGGCCCGCGTGCTAATAAGCCGCCAAGTATGCGGCCTAGCTGGAGAATGCCCGATGAACAAGATTTCCCGCCCGAAAGCCGCCGGCGCGCGCTCCGTCGACGAGATCACCGGCAGCAGGCGGCTGCGGCGCATGCGCAAGGCCGACTGGTCGCGTCGGCTGGTGCAGGAGAATCGCCTGAGCGTGGACGACCTGATCTGGCCGATCTTCGTGATCGACGGCAAGGATCGGCGCGAGCCCATCCCGGCCATGCCTGGCGTGTTCAGGCTTTCCATCGACCTCGCGGTAAAGGAGGTGGAACGCGCGGCAAAGCTGGGCATTCCGGCGATCGCCACCTTTCCCAATATCGAGATGTCGCTGCGTGACGAAACCGGCTCGCACATTCTCGACCCGCACAACGTGATCAACCGCGCCACCAGCGCCTTCAAGGCGGCGGTGCCGGAGATCGGCATCATTACCGACGCCGCGCTCGATCCCTTCACCAGCCACGGCCACGACGGCATCCTGCGCGACGGCGTCATTGTCAATGACGAGACGGTCGATCAGGTGGCGGCCGCGGCCGTCGTCCAGGCGGCCGCTGGCGCCGACATCATCGCCCCGTCGGACATGATGGACGGCCGCATTGGCGCGATCCGCGACGCGCTCGACGCCAATGGCTTCCAGGACGTGGCGATCATGTCCTACGCGACCAAGTTCGCCTCGGCCTTCTACGGCCCCTATCGCGAGGCGGTCGGCACGCAAGGCCTGCTCAAGGGCGACAAGAAGACCTACTACATCGACCATGCCAACAGCGACGAGGCATTGCGCGAGGCCGAGCAGGACCTGGCCGAAGGCGCCGACATGCTGATGGTCAAGCCAGGTCTGCCCTATCTCGACATCATCCGCCGCCTGAAGGACGAGTTCCAGGTGCCGACCTTCGCCTACCAGGTCTCGGGCGAGTATTCGATGATCAAGGCGGCCGCCGCCAATGGCTGGATCGACGGCGAGAAGGCGATGCTGGAAAGCCTGCTGGCCTTCAAGCGCGCCGGCTGCGACGGCGTGCTGACCTATTTCGCGCCGGAAGTGGCGGAGATGCTGAAGGGGTAGCAGTCGATCCCGGTTCGGTTTTGCTGTAGAATGCCTCGATGAATAAAGCGCAGGCAATCGAACAATTGCGGAAAGATGCCGACACCATCCGGGGGATGGGCGTGACGGAGCTTTACCTGTTCGGGTCAACAGCCCGCGACGAAGATACTGCAGACAGCGATCTCGACTTGTTCATCGACTATGATACCAACAAGCGATTTTCCCTTATCGACCTTGTCGGCATCAAGCAGTTCCTGGAAGAGACGATGTCAACCGATGTCGACATAACCACCCGAGACAGCCTTCATCCGATGTTGAAGGACGACATCGAACGCAACGCGATTCGCGTTTTTTGATGGCAGCGCGCAAAGTTCTGCACGCTCAACGGATGCGGGGAACCTCGAAGCAAAATCTGCGAACAACTCAAAGTCATTGAAACGTCGCCGCCGGTCACCATTTCTAGTAGGATCATGCAGGCGGGGCTGTTCCCGCCTCGGCTGGGAAGGTGAAAATGAACACGCGTGTTCTCGACGGCGAAATCATCACGACGCGGCTGGACGACGTCCGCGCCTATGAAGGCGTGCTGACGCGCCGCGTCATCGCCTTCTGCATCGACTATCTGATCATCGGCCTCCTGATGATTCCCTTCGCCATTCTGGTGTTCCTGCTGGGCATCATCACGCTCGGCCTCGGCTGGGGCCTCTTCGGCGTGCTGTTTCCGCTCGTCGCCCTGATCTACATCTGGAACACGCTGGGCGGCCGCAACCAGGCCACCACCGGCATGCGCATCATGGGCATCCGCCTCGACCGGCTCGACGGCAAGCCCGTGGACGGGCTGCTGGCCGTGGTGCACACCGTGCTGTTCTGGGCCGGCAACGTGGTCCTGACGCCGCTGATCCTGCTGGCGACACTTTTTACCGACCGCAAGCGCACGCTGCACGACCTGCTGCTCGGCACGGTGGTAACGCGCAGCGACCGCTGATTTCCTCCGGCCAGCCGGGGCGAAAAGCGCCCGGTGCGGATTTGCGCCCGGGCATACGACCATCAGCCAATATCCAGTTGAATTTTTTGCCGGCGAAGCCAAGGTAGGGGTATTATCCGGGTTCAGTTCGAGATCGAAATCGGCAGGCGATGACTCAACATCCGACCCAGTCTCCGCAGTTCTTCCTGACCGCGCCCTCGCCTTGCCCCTACATTGAAGGCCAATTCGAGCGGAAGGTGTTCACCCACCTGGTCGGCGACAAGGCAGCGGAAATGAACGACCTGCTGACACAGGGCGGGTTCCGGCGTTCGCAGAACATCGCCTACCGTCCGGCCTGCGAAAACTGCCGGGCCTGCGTGTCAGTGCGCATTCTGGCCAACGAATTCGAGCCGACGCGCAACATGCGACGCGTGATGCACCACAATTCCGACCTGATCGGCGCCCTGCACGACGCCGAGCCCTCGACCGAACAATATTCGCTGTTCCGCAAATATCTCGACGCCCGCCACCGCAAGGGCGGCATGTCGGACATGACCGTGCTGGACTACGCCATGATGGTGGAGGACACCCACGTCAAGACCAAGATCATCGAGTATCGCAAGCGCGGACCCGACAGCTTCATCACCGGCAAGGGCCGGGGCGAACTGATTGCAGTGGCGCTTTCGGACATCATGGCCGACGGCATGTCTATGGTTTATTCCTATTTCGATCCCGACCTGCCCCAACGTTCGCTGGGGACCTTCATGATACTCGACCACATTGCGCGCGCTCGTGCCGCAGGGCTGCCCCATGTCTATCTGGGCTATTGGGTCAATGGTTCGCGCAAGATGAGCTATAAGGTGCGCTTCACGCCGCAGGAGCACCTGGGGTCGAAGGGCTGGGAACGCTACGTGCCCGAAGCCGTCTGACCGGCTCGCATCGTAGCGGCACAACCATCCCTTTTCCGGAGCTAATCCTTCTTTGTCCGCTTCAAGCAACAACCATGCGAAAGGCCTGGCGCTGACCGCGCTCGGAGGGCTGACGCTTACCGTCGACATCCCATTGATCCGCCTTGCCGGCGGCGACAGCTGGACGATCCTGTTCCTGCGCACCGGCACCACGTTCATTATGGCAATGATCATCTGGGCGGTGTGGCGCTCGCTCAGCAGCAGGGCGCCGAAACTCATTCCCGGGCGCGCCGGCCTCGTGGTGGCCGCCCTCTACGGCTTGGGTTCGGTTGCCTTCATCACTGGGGTGTATCACACCTCGACCGCGAACCTCGTCTTCATCCTGGCCTTCAACACCATGTTCGCGGCACTGCTGTCGTGGCTGTTCCTGAAGGAGCGGCCGAAGCCGGCGACGCTTGCGACCATGGCGATCATGATCCTGGGCGTGCTGATCATCGTCTGGGATTCGATCGGCACAGGGCAGATGTTCGGCAATCTCATGGGCCTGATTTCGGCGCTCTGCATCGCCTCGGCCATCACCATCTCGCGGGCCAGCGGCCAGGAAATGGGCCTGGCCTCACTGGTCGGCGTGGTGTTTCCGTTCACCGTGGCTGCGGTGATGGTGTCGCAGACCGGCATCAACGTCTCCGCGCCATGGTGGATCATCTTCAACGGCGCCGTGGTGATGCCGATCTCGTTCTTCTGCCTCGCCAATGGCCCGAAATATCTTTCGAGCCCGGAAGTGGCGATGTTTTATCTGCTCGAAACGGTTCTGGCGCCGATCTGGGTGTGGATGATCTTTGCCGAGGTTCCGACCCGCAACAGCCTGATCGGCGGCACCATACTGATCACCGCGCTGGTGGCGCATTCGCTATGGCAACTGCATGACGGCCGGCGCCGGGCGGCGGTAGCCGTGCAGCAACCGGCATGAACCGACGCGGGGCTGTCATCTCCGACCTTTGACGAACGACGCGGCCCAAGGACCGCGCCGATTTTCGTTCAGGAAGCGCTGGCAAGCAGGCTGGCATTGCCCCCGGCGGCGGTGGTGTCGACGCAGACGGCGCGCTCATGCGCGTAGGCCGCCGGGTAGATGACCTCGTTGACCAGCGGCACGATCGCCCCCCTGCGAGCGGCGAGTGCCTTGCGGATCTTTTTCGCGCGCTCGGCATCCCCCGAGAACGCGACGACGCCAAGATCGAGCGGGGCCAGCACCTCGGCCGGCACCTCGCCGTCGATCGCAACAAGCGGCAGACCCTTGCCGGTGAGCGCATGAAGTGCGGCCGGCGCGCCCGGCGCAACGGCCAGCACGGCATTGCCGGCGGCAAGCGCCTGCACGACCTGCGCCAGCAGCGTCTCGGCATCCGGCCCAAGGCACAGCGCGTTACCGCGCGGCGTCAGCGCCAGCGTGTTGGCCTCGCCAGTCGGCCCGGGCAGGTCGACCTGGCCGTAGTCGAGGGCGGCAGCGGCAGAAATTGCCGCAGCGCCCTTGCCACGCAGATGCTTGCGCAAAACCGCGATACGGTCGCTCGCCTGGCTCCATTCGGAAGCTGCTTGCGGGAAGCGGGTGGCAATCTCGGTGGCCGTCACCGGCTTGCCGGCCGGCACCTCGGCGCTTGCGGCGCCTGCGGCGCGACGGAAGCGGCGCAGATAGTGCGGGCCGCCCGCCTTGGGGCCGGTGCCGGAAAGCCCCTCGCCGCCGAAGGGCTGCGAACCAACCACCGCGCCGATCTGGTTGCGGTTGACGTAGATGTTGCCGGCATGGATGCCGTCGACGAAATGCTGCACGCGGCTCTCGATGCGGGTGTGCAGGCCGAAGGTCAGGCCAAAACCCTTGGCGTTGATGTCGCCAATGACCTTGTCGATCTCGTCAGCCTCGAAGGTGGCGACGTGCAGCACGGGACCAAAAATCTCGCGCTCCATCTCGCCGATGCCGGAGACGCGGAACACATGCGGCGCCACAAAGCGGCCGTCCTTCGGCGCATCGAGCTTGGCGACGAGGCGGCCCTGCCCTTCCATCTTCGTGTTGTAGTCGCGGATGGCGGCTTGCGCCTCCTCGTCGATGACCGGGCCGACATCGGTGGAGATCTGCCACGGATCGCCGATGTTGAGCGCGTCCATCGCGCCCTTCAGCATGTGCAGCATCTTCTGCTCCACGTCCTTCTGGACGTAGAGCACGCGAAGGGCCGAGCAGCGCTGGCCGGCACTCTGGAAGGACGAGGCGACGATGTCGCGCACCGCTTGTTCGGGCAGCGCGGTGGAATCGACGATCATGGCGTTGAGGCCGCCGGTCTCGGCGACCAGCATGGCATCCGGAGCTGCGGTTTCGGCCAGCTGCTTCTCGATGACCTTGGCGACTTCGGTGGAGCCGGTGAAGCAGACGCCGGCAATGCGCGGATCGGCCGTGAGCGGCGCGCCGACGGTCGGGCCGTCGCCCGGCAGAAGCTGGATCACGTCCTCCGGAATGCCCGCCTGGCGCAGAAGCTCGATGGCGCGGAAGGCGATCAGCGGCGTCTGCTCGGCAGGCTTGGCAATCACGCTGTTACCGGTGACGAGGGCAGCCGCGATCTGGCCGGTGAAGATGGCAAGCGGAAAATTCCACGGCGAGATGCAGACGATGACGCCGCGCGCCTCGGTGCCAGCCTCGGCCTTCGCGGCCTCACTGGCATAGTAGCGCAGGAAGTCGACCGCTTCGCGCAGTTCGGCCACGCCGTCGGCCAGCGTCTTGCCCGCCTCGCGGGTGGCAAGCGCGAAGAACTCGGCGGCATTGGCTTCATAGAGGTCGGCGGCGCGGCGCAGGATCTCGGCACGCTCCGCAACCGGGCGCGCGGCCCAGGTCGGCTGCGTCTCGAGCGCGATGCGCACGGCGGCGTCGACCTGCTTGGCCGAGGCTTCCGTCACGCTGCCGACGATGTCGCCGGGGTTGGCCGGATTGACGATCTGGCGCGAGGCGCCATTTCCGACCGCACGCGTGATGGGCTTGGCATGCCAGCGCTCCAGCCCGGAAAATTCCTGCCGCGCCTTGTCGAGCGCTGCCAGCGTCACCGGATCGGTGATGTCGAAACCCTTGGCGTTGAGGCGGCCGGCGCCGAAGATGGCCGACGGAGTTGGGATGGCCGGGTTGGCGGCCGGCCCCTGGGTGGCCACGGTCTCGAACGGGTCGCGGGCGATGTCCTCGGCCTTGACGCTCTCGTCGGTGAGCTGGTGGACGAAGGAGGAGTTGGCGCCGTTTTCGAGCAGGCGGCGGACCAGATAGGCGAGCAGGTCGGAATGTGCGCCGACCGGCGCATAGATGCGGCAGCGGGTGCCTTCGGCCTTGCGCACTGTCTCGTGCAGCGCCTCGCCCATGCCGTGCAGGCGCTGGAACTCGAACGACGTGCGGTCCGGCGCCATGGCAAGGATGGCCGAAACCGTATGCGCATTGTGGCCGGCGAACTGCGGATAGATGCGGTCGGTCATCGCCAGCAGTTTTTTCGCGCAGGCGATGTAGGAAACGTCGGTGTTGGCCTTGCGCGTGAACACCGGATAGCCGTCGAGGCCGAGCGTCTGCGCGCGCTTGATCTCGGTGTCCCAATAGGCGCCCTTGACCAGACGCACCATGATCTTGCGGTCGAGTTTCTGGGCCAGCCCATAGAGCCAGTCGATGGCGAAGGCACAGCGCGGGCCATAGGCCTGCACGACGACGCCAAAGCCGTCCCAGCCTTCCAGCTGCGGATCGGCCAGCACGCGCTCGATGACGTCGAGCGACAGGTCGAGGCGATCGGCCTCCTCGGCGTCGATGTTGAGGCCCATGCGGGCCTTCTTGGCGGCGACGGCCAGCGACAGCAGGCGCTCGGCCATGACCGGCAGCATGGTCTCCTTCTGCGCCTCTTCGTAGCGGGGATGGATGGCCGAGAGCTTTACCGAGATGCCGGGATTGTAGCGGATGTCCTGCCCCTTGGAGTGGGCGGAAAGCGAGGTTATGGCATCGGCATAGGCGCGCAGATAGCGCAGCGCGTCCTCTTCGGTGCGGGCCGCCTCGCCCAGCATGTCGTAGGAATAGAGGTAGCCCTTGGCGAGCATCGAGCGGCCGCGCTTGACGGCCTCCTCGATGGTGCGGCCAAGCACGAACTGCTCGCCCATCTCGCGCATGGCGGCCGCCACCGCCTTGCGGATTACCGGCTCGCCCAGCCGGCGCACCATGGCATGCAGCGTGCCGGCAATGCCGTCCTCGCTTTCGTCGAGCACGCGGCCAGTGAGCATCAGCGCCCAGGTGGAGGCGTTGACGAAGATGGAGCTTGAGCTGCTGCCATGCGCCGACCAGTCGTGCGGAGCGATCTTGTCCTGGATCAGGTCGTCCATGGTCTGGGTGTCGGGCACGCGCAGCAGCGCCTCGGCCAGGCACATCAGCGCCACGCCCTCCTTGGTCGACAGGCCATAGGCGGAGAGGAAAACCTCCATCAGGCGCGGGTCGGTCGAGCCGCGCACGGCGTTGACCAGGCCGACGGCGCGGGCGGAAATCGCCTTGCGCTCGGCCTCGCTCAAACCCGCCGCCTCGACCAGCCTGGCCAAGGCCTTGTCTTCATCGGGGAGATAATTGGCGCGGATCTGCTTGCGAATGGAATCGAGCAATGGAGCGGTCATGGACATCCTGCCGGAACGAAACGGTTTTGGGACTGTTTCGATGCTTATCATACCCCCCGATGCCGGGCGGCCCAAAGGATTGAACCGGATAGTCCGAATGAACTATAGATGAGGATAGATTCCGCCAGTGCCGGGTGCATTCTAGCCGATGAAAGACCAATTGGACCGCATCGACCGTAACATACTCGCCGCCCTGTCGCGCGATGGGCGCCTTTCCATGGCCGAACTTGCCACCCAGGTCGGCCTGTCGAAGACGCCGGTGCAGGCGCGGGTGAAACGCCTGGAGCAGGAAGGGATTATCCGCGGCTATTCGGCGGTGATCGACCATGAGCGCATGGACGAAGGCCATGTCGCCTTCGTGCAGGTGAAGCTCTCCGACACACGCTCGGCGGCACTGGACGCCTTCAACCGCGCGGTGCAGGGCGTGCGCGAGATAGAGCAGTGCCACATGATTGCGGCCAGCTTCGACTACCTGCTGAAGGTGCGCACCAAGGACATCGCCGCCTATCGCCGGGTGCTGGGCGAGCGCATCTCCGCCCTGCCTCATGTGGCGCAAACCTCGACCTTCGTGGCGATGGAAACCGTAAAAGATCGCTAGTTCGAAAGCGTCTTCAGGAAAGCTATAAGCGCCGCCCTTTCCCGCTCGGAAATCTTCAGCGGCAGGACTTCCGAATTTCCGTCCGGGCTGGCAGGCGCACGAACGTAATGCTCGATGACCCCCTCCAGCGTGGCGATCTGCCCGGCGTGCATGTAGGGCGGGCGGTCAGCCACGCCGCGCAGCGACGGCGTCTTGTAGGCGCGGCGCAGCTCGGGGCCGGACGTGATCATGAAGCGCAGCTCGCCGCAGGCTTCCGGCTCGGCATCACTATAGGGCCCAAGGCAGTTGAACGGATCGGAGAGCAGCTGAGGCACCGCCGCCTCGCGGCCGAGATCTTCCGGCAAGCCGGCGGCCGGCGAGATGCCGGTGTTGTGGAAATGGTCATCGGAGAAGCGCGGCCCGTTGTGACACTCGACGCAGTTGGCCTTGCCGACGAAAAGCCGCAGGCCGTAAAGCTCCTCGTCGGAAAGAGCGGCTTCGCCCGCGGGCTCAATGCCGGCGGCCAGCGCCTCGGCGAACCGGTCGAAACGGGTCTTCTCGTGCACGATGGTGCGCTCGAAGGCGGCGATGGCCTTGCCGATATTGGCGAAGACGTGGTTCACGGCATCCTGCTGCGCCTCGCTCATGCCCTCCCAGGCGGCTTGTTCGGCTTCGCTGCCCAGCGGGCTTGCATTTGGCGGCACGGCTGAAAGATCGGGCAGCGGCCCGAAAACTTGTTCGTAGCGCGCGGCGAAACCTTCTTTCATGAGGTGCGCGTAGGCCGCACGGTTGCCGCCATGCTCGCGCGCGTCCTCAAGCGGCCCCAGCGCCTGCGCCCACAGACTGTCGCGGCGGCCATCCCAGAACAGGAACGGGCTGCGCGCGGTACCCGCCAGCGGCATGGTGCGGCGACTGGTGGTGGAAATGCCGACGGCGAGCGGCCTGTCGTCCTGGAACTGGCGGTCGACGAGATGGCAGGTGCCACAGGAAACATTGCCGTCGCGGCTCAGGCGCTGGTCGAAAAACAGCGTGGCGCCGAAGGCTGCCGCGGCGGGCAGATCGGCATAGCGGTTGGCAGGATCGGCCGGCAGCGGCGGCATTGCCGAAAGCGACAACGAGGCTACCGCCTTGCGCTCGGCCTCGGTGAGCGGCGCCGGCTTGCAGCCGAGCAGGCCGGCAAGCAAAAACGCCGCCACCGGCAGGGAGGGCAAGATGCGGCGCGTGCGGATCATAGCTTGAGGTTGAACACCGCCTCGTCGTCGCCGGCCGCAGCTGAAACGGCAAAGCGGAATTCCCAGGCGCCGCCCATGTTGAACTTGACGCCCTCCACCCGATAGCGCCCCTCGCCAAGTTGCGCGGTGACCCGCGGGCTGGTGGGAAGGCCATGGCCATGCGCCGGCATGCCGCCATCGACCGCAATGCTGGCATCGTCCAACGGCTTGCCGTCGGGCATCTTGACCGTCACCACCCAGCTGTGCAGTTCGCCCACCTTCACCGGCGGCGCTTCAGGCTCGATGGCAACGAGATAGGCTCCGTTTTCGCTCGGCTTGCTGAGCGCAAAATTGGGCGCGGACACCGACGATGGCTCGCTCTGCAGCCGGGTGAAAGCCATCAGCGCCACGGCCAGCAGGCCGGCGAGCGCCACGAGATAACGCCAGTTGAAACCCAATTCCCTCTCCTCTGCCGATTCCCTTACGCGGGAGCGCGCAAGGTAATGCCTGATGACGGCGGCGCAAAGTTTCAATAACAACTTGCAAGCGACAATGGTCGGCGTGGCACAACGCGTTAGAATTCTAGCTGGGAGGAGCGCATGGTCCGCATCGCGGCAATCGGCGAATGCATGCTCGAGCTGTCCGGGCAAGCCGGCCGCACCTGGCGAATGGGCTTTGCCGGCGACACGTTCAACACGCTCTGGACCATTCGCGCGCTGAGCTCCAGCCACGAGATCGACTATGTCTCGGCCTTCGGCGACGATCCCTTCTCGCAGGACCAGATCGCTTTCCTGCGCGAGCACGACATAGGCATTGCGGCGAGCCCAATCATCCGCGGCGCACGGCCCGGCCTCTACGCCATTAAGCTTGAGGGCGCGGAACGCTCCTTCACCTACTGGCGCAGCGATGCGGCTGCCCGCCAGCTCGCCAGCAGCCCTGCTGCGTTGGCAAAGAGCCTCGAGCAGCGGACACTTGTCTACTTTTCCGGAATCACCCTTGCGATTCTGGACGCAAGCGCGCGGCGCACCCTGCTGCAGGCTGTCGCGCATGCCAGGGCGCATGGCTCGCACATTGCCTTCGACCCCAACTGGCGGCCGCGCCTGTGGCCCGACCCAGCCAGCGCGCGCAGCGCAATCGACGAGGCGCTGAAGGTGACCGACATTGCGCTGCCGACATTCCCGGACGAGCAGGAGCTCTACGGCGACGCCACGCCTGAGGCCACCGTGCAGCGCCTGCAGAAGGCAGGCATCGGCGAAATCGTGGTCAAGAACGGCGAGCACGCGGCGCTGGTTTCGCATTACGAGGATACTTTCACCGTTCCGGCGACCCGCGCCGTCGTCCCGCTCGACACCACCGGCGCGGGCGACGCCTTCAATGGCGGCTATCTCGCGGCGCGATTGCTGGGCCTGCCGCCCGAGGAAGCGGCCGAGCGCGCACATCGCGTCGCGGCGGCGGTGGTGCAGGTGCGCGGCGCACTGGCGCCGTTCGCCACGCTGAAGATGGCGTTCGACCAGTGAGGTCCCGCTGCGGTGCCGGCTATCCCATCCTGAAGCGATACTCGGTCGTTTGGCGGTACATCTGCCCAGGCCACAGCGTGGCCTGCGGGAAATAGGGCCGATTGGGCGAATCCGGCCAGACTTGCGGCTCCAGGCACAGGCCCGCATAGGGCTGGTAGTGCCGCCCGCCCAGCCCCCTCGCCTCGGTGGAAATGTGCTGGCCGATATAGAGCTGCACGCCAGGCTCCGTTGTCCAGACTTCCATTTCCAGCCCGGATCTTGCGCCCTGCAGCCATGCCGCCTGCTTGAGCGGCCCGCGCGCCGCGGCAAGGCAGTAATTGTTGTCGTAGGCGAGTTGCTCGCCTTCAATCTCCATTCGCACTGGGCGGGCGTGGCGGAAATCGAACGGCGTATCGTCTACCGGCTGCACGACGCCAGTGGGGATCATCTCGGCATCGACGGGCAGATATGCCGAGGCAGTCAGCATCAGCCGATGGTCGAGGATGTCGCCGCTGCCGCCGTCATCGAGGTTGAAATAGGAATGGTGCGCGAGATTGCACAGCGTCGGCTCCTCGCAGGTCGCGGTAAGCTCCACAGCCAGCGTTCCGGGGATTTTCAGCCGATAGGTGCAGCGCACATCGAGCGCGCCGGGAAAGCCCATCTCGCCATCAGGATCGTGCAGGCCCAGCGTGACGAAGTCGGGCCCTTGCACCAGCACGTCCCACACCCGGCGGCTGAAGCCGTTGGACCCGCCGTGCAGCCCGTTGGCTTCCGGCCGGTCGGGGTCGATCTGATAGCGCCGGCCCTCGAGCGTGAAGCGGCCGCCGCGGATGCGATTGGCGAAGCGTCCGACGATGGCACCGAAATGAGGAGAGAAAGCGGGGTAGCTGGCGAAGCGCTCGAAGCCGAGCACCAAAGGCGCATCGTGGCCTGCAATGCGCAGGTCCTGAACCACCGCGCCCCAGTTGATGATCTTGGCAGAAAGGCCGCCGCCGGCAATCTCGAAGCGACGGACAGGCTGCCCGTCATCAGTTGTACCGAAGACCTTGCCGCCTGACATGCTCGCTCCGGTCAGAAATGTGTCACGGGCGAAACCATGAGGCCACGCCCGTGATCGTGTCAAGGATCAGAGGCCGAGACCGCCGATGCAGACATATTTGGTATCGAGATAGTCGTCCATGCCCTGGTGCCCGCCTTCGCGGCCGAGGCCGGATTCCTTCACGCCGCCGAAAGGCGCTTCGGGCGTGGTGATCAGGCCTTCGTTGACGCCGACCATGCCGTATTTCAGCCCTTCCATGACGCGGAAAGCACGGCCGAGATCGCCCGTATAGAAATAGCAGGCGAGGCCGAACTCGGTGTCGTTGGCGAGCTCGATCGCCTGCTCTTCCGTCTCGAACTTGAAGACGGGTGCAACCGGACCGAAGATCTCTTCCTTCATGAACTTCATCTTCGGCGTGGCGTCGGCGATGACGGTGGGCTCGAAGAAGGAGCCGCCCAGCTCGTGGCGCTTGCCGCCGGCAACCACCTTGGCGCCATTGGCGGTGGCGTCGGCGATGAATTCCTCGACCTTCTCGACAGCGTTGACGTCGATGAGCGGGCCCTGCTGCACGCCTTCATCGAGGCCGGAGCCGACCTTGAGCTTGCTGGAGGCGGCGGCCAGCTTCTCGACGAACCTGTCATAGATGCCGGCCTGCACGAAGAAGCGGTTGGTGCAGACGCAGGTCTGGCCGGAATTGCGGAACTTTGCGGTGATGGCGCCCTCGACCGCGCGGTCGAGATCGGCATCGTCGAAAACCAGGAACGGCGCGTTGCCGCCCAGTTCCATGGAGACCTTCTTGACCGTCGAAGCCGACTTGGCGATCAGCATCTTGCCGACCTCGGTCGAGCCGGTGAAGGTGATCTTCTTGACCAGCGGGTTGGCGCAGATCTCGTCGCCGATCTCGCCGGCCGAGCCAGTGACGATGTTGACGACGCCCTTCGGGAAGCCCACTTCCTCGCACAGCGCACCCCAGGCGAGGCCGGAGTAAGGCGTCTGCGAGGCAGGCTTGACGACGGCGGTGCAGCCGGCGGCGAGTGCGGGGCCCAGCTTGCGCGACAGCATGGACGACGGGAAGTTCCAAGGCGTGATCGCCGCGATGACGCCGACCGGCTCCTTGGTGACCAGCACGCGGCGGTCCGCCCACGGCGAAGGCACGACGTCACCATAGGCGCGGCGAGCTTCCTCGGCGAACCAGAGCACATAGGCGGCCGACGAGCCGACCTCGCCCTTGGCCTCGGCCAGCGACTTGCCCTGCTCGATGGTGAGCAGCTCGGCCAGCGCGTCCTGGTTGTCCATGATCGCATCGTGCAGCTTGCGCAGCAGCTTCGAACGCTCGAGAGCCGAGGTCTTGCGGAAGGTCTTGAAGGCCTCGTTGGCGGCCTCGATGGCGCGGCGCGTCTCGGCAGCGCCCGAACGCGGCACCGTGCCGATGGTGAGGCCGGTCGCCGGATTGATCACGTCGATGGTCTTGCCGGAATCGGCCTGCACCCATTCGCCGTTGATCAGGTTTGCCTGGCGCATGAAATGGCTGGATTTCTGGAGCATTCGTCTCGCCTCTCGTGCGGCGCGCCGCAACGCGCCGGTTCCTGTGGGATTCGTCGTTGTCTGCCGAAGAACTCTCCGGCAGTTTGCCGCCGATGTTGCGCGATGTGCCAGAAATATATGGCTTTCGCCGCAAGTGCGCCACCTCTAACCCGGCGGCAGCATCTGGATCAATCGGCTTGATCCATGAGCTTTATGGTCCAGCGTCAGTCGAACGCCAGTTGCGCCACCGCCAGCCAGAAAGCGGTGGTGACGACGGCGCAGGCGGTGGCGATGGTCATCTGGTTCGAGGCGAGCGCCTGGCCGGTGCCGAGCTGGGTGGCGATGAGATAGGAATTGACGCCGGATGGCAGCGCCGCCGCCGCGACCGCCACCTTGGCCGACAAGGGCGGCAGGCCGAGCAGCCAGGCCATGGCCAGCGCCACGGCAGGCATCAGCATCAGCTTCAGCCCCGAAAGCAACATGGCGGGGCGGACATTGCCCGAAATGCCGAATTTGCGCAGCCCAAGCCCCATGCCGAACAGCGCCAGCGGCCCTGCGATACCGCCCAGCGCGTCGATGAGGCGGCCGAGAAGGCCGGGCATGGGCAGCCCGGCAAAGCGCCAGAACAGCCCCGCAAGAATGCCGATGATGAGCGGGTTGGTGTAGAGCCGGCGCAGGAAGTCGCGCGCCACCTGCAGCGGGTCGGCCGGCCCGTTCGCCCGACCGCCGAAGACCTCGAACAGCACGATGGAGGCGGCGAGCATCGTCGGCAGGTGCACAGAAATGATCAGCGACAATATGTCGACCCCCTGCTGGCCGAAGACGCCGAGCATGAAGGGAATGCCGAGCAGGAGCAGGTTCGAGAAGGCCGTCGCCACGCCGCCGACCACGCCGGCCTGCGGATCGCGCCCGAAGACGCGGGTGGTGACGATGTGGCCGGCAGTCCAGGCGACGGCAGCCGCCACGAAATAGGTCGCCCACAGGGTCCAAGGTGCTGCGCCCTGGAAATCGGCGTTGACCATGGTGCGAAACAGCAGGATCGGCAGCGCGACGCCAACGGCGAACTGCGACAGCGCGTCTCCCACCTCAGCTTTCAGATAGCCGGACAGGCCGGCCAGATAGCCGAGCGCGACCAGACCGAACACGAACAGGACTGTTTCGACCAGAGGAGACATGATTGCGGTGATACGGGAGCCGTGCGGCCTGTGCAATCGGCCACAGATCGGGCTGGCAACACCCCTGCCTGCAAGGCGCGGCTTGCGTTTCGCGCAGCTTTCCTCTCCCTATATCCGGCGAATCGCCGGGGAAACTGCATGCGCATCGTAATGACCGTCCTGTTTCTGCTTGTGGTGCTCGCGCCGGCATCGGCCACGGAGGCCGGCTGGGCGCTGCTGCGCGCCGGCGGCCACGTCGTGCTGCTGCGCAATGCCATCACGCCGGGAGGCAGCGGCGAACCGGCCAATTTCGACATCAGCAAATGTGAAACCCAGCGGAACCTTTCGGACCGCGGCAAGCAGCAGGCGCGAAAGATGGGCGCGCTTTTTGCAGCGCGGGCCGAAACTGTGGAGCGCGTGCTTTCCAGCCGCTACTGCAATGCGCTTGAAACCGCCCGCATCGCCTTCAATGACAGGATCGTGGAGCCCTTCGCGCCGCTCGACCAGCCGTCGCCGGGCACCGAGGTGAGCGAGGAGCAGAAGGAGGCGATCCTAAACGAGATCCGCGCCTTCTCGGGCTCGGGCAATCTCGTGCTGGTAACCCACCAGGAGGTCATCGCGGCTCTGACCGGCGCCAACGCCCGCGAAGGAGAGGCGATTATCGTGCGGCCCGACGGCAAGGGGCTCCATATTCTGGGCCGAATCGTGTTCAATTGACCAGCTACGAACGCCGCATGCGATGACCTGAGGGAAAGACCCGGCGCGCCGGGCGCCGGCCCCAAAAGGGCGATTTGGTCTTTTCCTGCCCAGAAAAACGGATTAGAGAGCCGATCAACCCTGCGCGGAAAGGAATCCGCCTGCATTTCAAAGGAAAAGCCGTGTCCACGACATTCGAGAAAGTAGCCAAGATCATCGCCGACACGAGCGAGATCGACATCGACACCATCACGCCCGAGAGCCACACCATCGACGATCTCGGAATCGACAGCCTCGATTTCCTCGACATCGTCTTTGCCATCGACAAGGAATTCGGAATCAAGGTGCCGCTCGAGAAGTGGACGCAGGACGTCAACGACGGCAAGGTTTCGACCGACGAATATTTCCTGATGAAGAACCTCTGCGCCAAGATCGACGGTCTGGTGGCAGCTAAGGCTGTCGCCTGACCCTTGACGGGACCGGCGGCCTAACCGACAACACCTATCCATGAGCGCCCACGACGTCGTCATCACCGGCATCGGCCTTGTCTCGTCGCTGGGCGAAGGCACCGATGCCCATTGGCAGAAGCTGACCGCCGCCGACACGCAACCGGTGGTGGATGCCGAACGCTATCCGCCCTACTCCATCCACCCGCTGCCCGAGATCGACTGGGGACTGCAGATCGCCAAGCGCGGCGACCAGCGGCAGATGGAGACCTGGCAGCGGCTCGGCACCTACACGGCCGGCCTTGCGCTGGACGACGCCGGCATCAAGGGCGACGAAACCCTGTGCGCCTCCATGGACATGGTGGTGGCGGCCGGCGGCGGCGAGCGCGACGAGACGGTGGACAACGCGATCCTCGCGGCCTCCGAAGCGCGCAACGACCGCGACGTACTGCTGAACGAGAAGCTGACCACGGAGCTGCGGCCGACGCTTTTCCTGGCGCAGCTTTCCAACCTGCTCGCCGGCAACATCTCCATCGTCCACAAGGTCACCGGCTCCTCGCGCACCTTCATGGGCGAGGAAGGCGCCGGGGTTTCGGCGGTCGACACGGCGGCTGCGCGCATCCGCTCGGGCCAGTCGACCCATGTGCTGGTGGGCGGCGCGTTCCAGACCGAACATCCCGACATGCTGCTGGGCTATGAGCTTGGCGGCTATTTGCATCGCGGCCGGTGGAAGCCGGTGTGGCAGCGCGAAGGCGCAGAAGGCGGCGGCGTGGTCAGCGGCTCCGGCGCGGCCTTCCTGGTGCTGGAATCGCGCCAGCATGCCGAGGCGCGCGGTGGCCGCATCTATGCCACGCTCGGCCCCGTGGTTTCCGACCTCACGCGCCGGCGCAAGCAGGACCTGGGCGAAGCCATCGCCGGTCTGCTTGGCAAGGCGGACCTGCCGGCCAACGGCCCGCTGCTGGCAATGTCCGGCGCTTCCGGCGCGCATGCCGCGACCAAGGCCGAAAGAGCGGCGCTGGAGCGCAATCCGCAGCTCGTGGCGCGCGCATTTGGCTCGCTGACCGGCCACATGAAGGAAGCGCAGTTCCCCTTTGCGGTGGCACTCGCCGCACTGGCCATCGACCGCAAGGCCGGCTACCCGGCCTTCGATGCGGCGAACGAAAGAGCCTATGAGGGAGCGCCGCGCTCTGTGCTGGCGACCGCGATCGGCTATCATTATTTCGAGGGCATGGCGCTGGTTGGCGCCCCCGACTGAACCGGAACGCACATGGCTAAGTACAACGACCATCTCGGCAGGCCCATCGTCGCCGTCACCGGCATCGGCGTCGTCACTTCGCTCGGCGTCGGCAAGGCCGACAACTGGGCGGCCCTCACCTCCGGCCGCTCTGGCATTCACAAGATCACGCGCTTTCCGGTCGAACACCTCAACACCACCATCGCCGGCACGGTCGATTTCCTGCCGTCCAGCAACAAGGGCGCCAGCGCGCTGACCTTTGAACTGGCCGAGCGCTCCGGCCGCGAGGCGATCGCGGAAGCCGGCCTTGACACGGGGAATTTCGGCGGACCGCTGTTCCTCGCCTCGCCTCCTGTCGAGCTAGACTGGCATGACCGCTTTGCCCTCTACCTCAACGGCAAGGATGGCAGCGCCACCGACCGCCTGTTCACGGTTGCCCGCAACCTGCCGACGCTCGACATCTTCGAGACCTCGCAGTTCGGCTCCATCGCCGCCCGCCTCGCCGACGAGTTCGGCACGCGCGGCCTGCCGATCACGCTCTCCACCGCCTGCGCCTCGGGCGCCACCGCCATCCAGCTTGGCGTCGAGGCCATCCGTCGCGGCGAGTGCGACCGCGCGCTGTCGATCGGCGCGGACGGTTCGGCGACCGCCGAGGCCTTGATTCGCTTCTCGCTGCTTTCGGCGCTCTCCACGCAGAACGACGTGCCCGAGAAGGCTTCAAAACCGTTCTCGAAGGACCGCGACGGTTTTGTCCTCGCCGAAGGGTCGGCGGCGCTGGTACTGGAATCGCTGGAAAGCGCAGTGGCGCGCGGCGCCACCGTGCTGGGTATCCTGCGCGGCTGCGGCGAAAAATCCGACGACTTCCACCGCACGCGCTCCAAGCCGGACGGCTCGCCCGCGATCGGCGCGGTGAGGGCAGCGCTTGCAGACGCCGGCCTCGCCGAAGACGGCATCGACTATGTCAACGCGCATGGCACCTCGACGCCGGAAAACGACAAGATGGAGCATATGTCGCTGTCGACCGTGTTCGGCGAGCGCATGCGCACCACGCCGATTTCCTCCAACAAGTCGATGATCGGCCACACGCTGTCGGCCGCGGGCGCCATCGAGGCGGCCTTCTCGCTTCTGACCATGCGCGAAGGCGTGATCCCGCCGACGATCAACTACGACAATCCCGACCCGGCCATCGAGCTGGACGTGGTGCCGAACAAGAAGCGCGACGCGCAGGTTTCGACCGTGCTTTCCAACTCATTCGGCTTCGGCGGCCAGAACACCTGCCTTGTCATGGCGCGGGAACCGGTCTAATCGACCCTTCAAAAGGTTCCGGAGTGCGATGAAGCGACCCGACCGGCCGCGGCGCGCTCCATTTTATTTTGCTGCGTGATTTTGTTCGGGCGCCGAGAGGCGGTCGGGAAACATGCTTCATGAAGGAAAAGGCCCGATGCGCGCATTGCAACTCGTCGAGGATCGCAAGCTCGAGACGGTGGAGATACCCGAGCCGCCGGCACCGGCGCTCGGCGAAGTCACGCTACGCATCAAGGCCGTTGCGCTGAACCACATCGACGTCTGGGGCTGGCGCGGCATGGCGTTTGCCAAGCGGAAGCTGCCGCTCACCGTCGGCGCGGAAGCCTCCGGCGAGGTCGAGGCGGTGGGGCCCGGCGTGACCGGCCTGGCCCCCGGACAGCTCGTCTCGATCTATGGCGCGCGCACCTGCGGCCTCTGCCGCCCCTGCCGCGAAGGCCGCGACAATCTGTGCGAGCACGTTTCGGGCGTGCACGGCTTCCATCTCGACGGCTTTGCGCAGGAGAAGATCAACCTGCCGGCGCGCTTGCTGGTGCCCGCCCCTCCCGGCGTCGACGCCATCGGCGCGGCTGTCGCGCCCGTCACCTTCGGGACCGTCGAGCACATGCTGTTCGACAACGCCAAGCTTGAGCCCGGCGAGACGATCCTGGTCCACGCCGGCGGCTCGGGCATCGGCTCGGCCGCCATCCAGCTCGCCAAGAAGATGGGCTGCACCGTCATCACCACGGTGGGTTCCAACGACAAGATCGAGAAGGCCAAGGCGCTGGGCGCCGACCACGTCATCAACTATCGCGAGGACCGCTTCGAGGGCGTCGTGCGCAAGCTGACCAAGAAGAAAGGCGTGGACGTGGTGTTCGAACATGTCGGCAAGGACACCTGGGCTGGCTCCATGTTCAGCCTCAAGCGTGGCGGCCGGCTCGTCACCTGCGGCTCGACCTCCGGCGTCTCGACCGAAGTGAACCTGATGATGCTGTTCCAGCAGCAGCTGAAGCTGCTCGGCTCCTTCGGTTGCCGGATGGAGAACATGGCCAACGCCATGCAGAAAATGGCCGCCGGCCTCGTCGCCCCAGTGATCGACACCGAGGTCGATTTCAATTCCATCGACGCGGCGCTCAAGCGCATGGAAGGCCGCGACGTGTTCGGCAAGATCGTCCTTCGCGTCGGTTGAGGGCCAAGATGCGGGGTACGGCCGTGAAGGGCCTTCTCTATCGCCTGTCACAGCGCCTCACGCAGACGCGCTATTGGCTGACCGCGCAGGTCGCCAAGGCGCTGCTGGCGCTGTTGCGCCGCCTGCCCATGGACACCGCGCTGGACTTCGCCGACCGCACCGCCCGCAGGCTCGGGCCGCTGGTCGGCCGCCACAAGGTGGCGCTCGACAATCTGCGCCACGCCTACCCCGAAAAGAGCGAGGACGAGATCAAGGCCATCGCCCTCGACATGTGGGGCAACATGGCCCGGCTGGCGGCGGAATATATCTTCCTCGACGCCATATTCGACTACGACCCCTATGCCTCCAAGCCGGGCCGCGTGGAGGTTTCGGGCGAACAGTTGTTCGCGAAGATCGCAACAGAAAACAAGCCGCACATCATCTTCACCGGGCATCTTGGCAATTTCGAGCTGCTGCCCATTGCCGGGGCGACATTCGGCATGAAGGTAACGGCGCTGTTCCGGCCGCCCAACAACCCCTACATCGCCGATTATATCTTCTCGACCCGCCGGGCGATCATGGGCGACCTGCTCGCCTCCCGCGCCGGCGCCTCTTTCGCGCTCGCCCGCATTCTGGACAACAACGGCACCATCGGCGTTCTGGTCGATCAGAAGTTCATCAACGGCACGCCCACGACCTTCTTCGGCCGCGCCTGCGAGACCAGCCCGCTGCTGCCCAAGCTGGTGCGGCAGTATGACTGCGACGTCTACCCGGCGCGTTGCATACGCCTGCCCGGCAACCGCTACCGGCTGGAGATCGAGGACAAGCTGGAATTGCCGCGCGATGCCGAAGGCAGCGTGGACGTGCCGGCAACCGCTCAATTGCTGAACGACGTGGTCGAGCGCTGGGTGCGCGAGCATCCCGGCCAATGGATGTGGTTCCACAAGCGCTGGATGCTGAGCAAGGGCCGGCGCAGGCGCGGCCTGAAATCCCTTACCCGAAATTAAGCCGTCTCTGACGCAATAAAGCCAGATTTCAACCGTCCACTTTTCGTGACGTGAGGAGGCGGCGATGAACAAGCAGACGGAAACCGCGGACAGGCCCGGCGCCACGCTGTGGACACCATGGGGTTTGCAGCGGCGCAGCGAGAGGGACGCCCAGAAGCTTGCCATCCGAAAGCTGGTGGAACGCCTTGCCCGGCTGGACAAGCGCAATTCCAGGCAACACGAAGATAGTTAAACGACGCCGCGGAACTCACCCGCCGTAATAGTTCATCACTGCGTGCCGGGCCTCGGCAAAGAACAGCCATCGCTCGACCAGAATGCCGACCGCGAACGCCAGACCAGCGAGCGCGGCGACACCTATGGCCAGAGGCCCCTCGCCTGCGAGCAAAGCAAGCGCCAAAAGCAGCACCGCCGGGACAATTCCGCCAAGCATCAGCGCAATGCGCCACAGCTTGTCGGCATGTTTGCGCGCGACCCGAAATCCCATTTCGCGCGTGAGATAGTTTTCGGTGGCATGCGGCCGCTCGAACAGGCGCACGCGACCGATATTGCCAAGGCCGGTGGCGCTTTCGGGCGTAGACAACGGAGCAACGCTTTTCATGCGTTCGCGCCAACGCAGTTTTGTCGCCCAGGCGGCGATGAGGAATAATACCGCGAGCAGCGGCAGCATGCGCGTGTTTCCGCCGCCTGCGAAAGCGAAGACGCTGGCAAGCACAAACCCGCCCGCAGCCGCGAAGAGCAGATAGCAGGCTGGCGTCAGCCGCGTGTACCAGGCCTGCACCGATTTCAGCGACGCGTAGATCATCGCCGTGCAGTAGACGGTGACGATGCAAAGCAGCGTTCCAACAAGCCCCAGCAGTGGCGGGTAGCGCCCCTCGAACACGCAAGCCCATGCCGATACCAGCAGCGGCACGAAGGTGATGATTGCCATCACGCCCTCGCGCGACAGCCAGCTCGACCGCCATTGCGAAAACGCCCGCCAGGCGCGTTGCGGGTTACCAAGATGCCCTGTCGAGGACAACAGACCCGCCGAAATCAACGCAAGCGCCAGCCCATGCGCGCATTTGGTGGCGGTTGCCGCCGGATCGAGCAGCCCAAGCCCGAGTACCGCCGCAAGCCCGTAGCCGAGGCCGGAAAATGTGGTGAAGATGATGATCGAGAAGGCTGGATGCATGGGTCAGATTCTGTCCAGCATGCCGTCGAGCCAGGCGAAAAAGCCCTTTGCTCCCTCGGTATTTTCCGCCAGCGGCAGCGTTTGCGCGCTTTCAGCCAGCGACTTGCGCGGGCGTGGCGGCAGGTACTTGTTGACCGGCCGCGTGCCCTGCTCCGGCATCAGGTCGATACCGCCGCGTTCGGCGACGAGGATGGACACGGCTGAATTAGGGTCGCCGAGATCGCCGAAATGGCGGGCATTGGCCGGGCATGTGCGCACACAAGACGGCACGCGGTCCTCCTCCTCAAGCGTCTCGTTGTAGATGCGGTCGATGCACAGCGTGCATTTCTTCATCACGCCGGCGGCAAGGTCCATCTCGCGCGCCCCATAGGGGCAGGCCCAGGCGCACAGCCCACAGCCGATGCACTTGTCTTCGTCCACCAGCACGATGCCGTCGGCGGAGCGCTTGTAGGACGCGCCGGTGGGACAGACGGTGACGCAAGGCGCATCCTCGCAATGCAGACAGGACTTTGGAAAATGCACGATGCGAGCCTGCCCCGCCTCGCCCACGACCTCGCCGCCCTCCGGCACGACCTCGAAACTGTGCACGCGGTTGAGCCATGCGCCGGAGACGTCGGCGCCGTAAGGATCCTGGTCCGACAGGGCCGAGCCGTAGCCGCCGGTGTTCCACTCCTTGCAGCTCACCACGCAAGCGTGGCAGCCGACGCAGGTGTCGAGGTCAATGACGAGGCCGAGTTTCTTTGGCGTGGGCTGGGTGGGGAGTGTGGTCATGGGCGCGCGCCCTCACAGCCTATGGAACGGCCGGCCTTTGAAGAACCCCCACCCCTAACCCCTCCCCACAAGGGGGAGGGGAAGTGGCGCGCTGGCGCAAGGGCGTTTGCCGATAGATGCCGGGGCCGGTCATTCCCCTCCCCCTTGTGGGGAGGGGTTAGGGGTGGGGGTATGACGACAATTCTCATGTCGCCCACTCCTGTCCGTACCGCAGCACCGTAGGGCGCGGCTCGGGCTCCGGCTGCGCGATGGCGGGGAAATGCGGCTCGGTGACCGCGCCGGCTTCCGCCTTTTCGATGCGCACGCGAAGGTCGTACCACGCCGCCTGCCCGGTGATGGGATCGGAGTTCGACCAGCGCATGCCGTCGCCACGCGGTGGCAGAAGCTCGTTGATAAGATGGTTCAAGAGGAAGCCCTTGGTCGCCTCCGGCGCGTTGGCGTCCAGCGCCCAGGTGCCCTTGCGCTTGCCGATGGCGTTCCAGGTCCACATCGTGCGCGAATTCACCGCCTCCATGCGCGCGATCTCGACCTTGATGCGGCCGTGGCTCGACGTGACCCAGACCCAGTCGCCGTCGACGAGGCCGAGCTCGTCGCAGATCGGCCCCGGCACATAGAGCGGGTTCTTCGTATGGATCTGGCGCAGCCAGGCGTTCATCGAGCCCCAGGAATGGTACATCGCCGCCGGCCGCTGGGTGATGGCGTGGTAGGGATAGCTCTCGCGGTCGACCAGCGCCTCCTCGAAAGGGCGATACCAAAGCGGCAGCGGGTCGAAGGCCTGCAATATGCGCTCGCGATGCGTCTCGGGCGCCACCGGCTCGCGCAGGCCTTCCGCCGAGAGGCGGAATTTTTGCAGCGGCTCCAGATAGAGCTGGAATGTCACCGGGTGCGGCGTGTCGAAAAAGCCCATGCGCACTGCAAAGTCCTGATAGGCCTGGTTGGCGTGCTTCATGAACTGCGCTTCGAGCGGGATATGCGCGGAGAAGAACGAGCCGTTCTCGATATAGCGCTGGAGCTGGTGGGGATTGGCGGCACCGCGCCCTGCCCTCTCGCCATTGGTGCCGCGGAAACCTGCGAGCGGGCCGATACCCGGCCGGCGCTCATGGCGCACGATGTAGTCGGCATAATCCTTATAGAGCGGATGACCGTGGTTGTCGGCAAAGCCCGGCAGCTTCAGCCGCGCGCCGAGATCGAGCAGCACGGTCTGGAAGGCGCGCACGTCGCGATCCGGCTGCAGCACCGGCCAGCGGATGGCGTCCTGCACCGCGTCCGGCTCCGAGATCGGCCGGTCGAGCAGCGAGATGCAGTCGTAGCGCTCCAGATAGGTGGTGTCGGGCAGAACGAGGTCCGCATAGGCGACCATCTCCGATGAAAAGGCGTCGGAATAGATGATCTTGGGGATGCGGTATTCGCCGGTTTCGGGGTCCTTGTCCGTCAGCATCTTCATGGTGCCGGCGGTGTTCATGGACGAGTTCCAGGCCATGTTGGCCATGTACATGAACAGAACGTCGATCGGGTACGGGTCGCCGGCATGGGCGTTGGCGATGACCATGTGCATCATGCCGTGCGCGGAGATCGGCGCGTCCCACGAAAACGCCTTGTCGATGCGCGTGGCCTTGCCTTCGGCGTCGACCAGAAGATCCTCCGGCCCGCGCGGAAAACCGAGATGGGGGCCAGCAAGCGGCTTCTCGGACCCAAAGTGCTCGGCCTTGCCGTGCGGCGTCGGGTGCGCGGTCATCGGCTTTGGATAAGGCGGCTCGAAGCGGAAGGCGCCGGGGCAATCGACCGCGCCGATCAGCACCTGCAGCATGTGCAGCGCGCGCGCTGTCTGAAAACCGTTGGAATGGGCGGAGATGCCGCGCATGGCATGGAACGCCACCGGCCGCCCGAGGAAATAGGGGTGGCGCTCGCCGTTCACGTCGGTCCACGGCTGTTCGACGATGATCACCTCATCGAAGGCGACGCGGGCGATCTCTGCGGCAAGGCCGCGGATCACATCGGCCGAAACGCCCGTCTCATCCGCCACCGCTTCCGGCGCATATTTCGGATCGAGATATTTTTCGGCCAGAAGCTGAAAAGAAGGTACCGCAAAGCGCCCGTCGGCCAGCTCGAAGCGGCCCGAAAGCGCTGCCCGCGCGCCGGGTGTGCCCAAGGGCACCGGCCGCTCGGTAACGGTCTCGAAAACCAGCACCTTGCCCTCGGCATCGCGCGCGAACAGACCATGCTCGGCCGTGCCCGGCGCGTCGATGACCAGCCACGAGGCGTTCGAGTAGCGCACGAGATAGTCGACATCGATCTTGCGCGCCTTCAAGAGTTCATGGACGACCGACAGGATCAGGAGCCCGTCGGTGCCGGGCCGGATGCCGATCCAGCTGTCGGCGACGGCCGAATAGCCGGTGCGCACCGGATTGACCGACACGAAGCGCGCGCCGCGCTGCTTGAGCTTGCCGATGCCCATCTTGATCGGGTTGGAATCGTGATCCTCGGCCACCCCGAACATGACGAAGAGCTTTGTCCGCTCCCAGTCGGGCGAGCCGAATTCCCAAAACGCGCCGCCCAGCGTCATGATGCCGGCGGCGGCCATGTTGACCGAGCAGAAGCCGCCATGGGCGGCATAGTTCGGCGTGCCGAACTGCTGCGCCCAGAAGCCCGTGAGCGACTGCGACTGGTCGCGGCCGGTGAAGAAGGCAAGCTTCTTCGGGTCCGTGCGGCGCACATCGCCCAGCCACTTGGCAGCAGTGGAGAGTGCCTCTTCCCACGAGATTTCCCGGAACTGGCCGGAACCGCGTGGGCCGACCCGCCTCAGCGGCGCGCGAAGCCTGGCCGGCGCATAGTGCTGCATGATGCCCGCCGAGCCCTTGGCGCACAGCACGCCGCGGTTCACCGGATGATCGCGGTTGCCCTCGATGTAGCGGATCTTGCCGTCCTTCAGGTGCACATCGATGCCGCAGCGGCAGGCGCACATGTAACAGGTCGTCTTGCGAACCTCGTCGGCAACCGGATTGGACAAGGCGACGCGTGGGTCGGAATTCATCAGCACTGCTCCTCGCCCGACTCGTACCCAGCGGGGCGCCGAAATGAAATGCCCATACAGATCATTTCACCGCAAAATTCGTCCGCGATTATAGCAGGATGCCGCAAATTCCTGCTGCAGGAACTGCAATCGCCGCGGGCTGTCAGTTGGAAACGACTATGCGGGTATTCTGGGGGCCCGCTTCCTGAACCAGCGCATAGAAGCGCGCCGCATTTGGCGTGGAAAGCCGTACGCAGCCATGCGAGACCGCGTGGCCGAGATGCCGCACCGCATTCGTGCCGTGGATTGCATAGCCGCCACGGAAGAACACCGAATAGGGCATCGGCGTCATGTCGTATTTGCGGGAGTACCACATCGGGGTCATGCGGATGGGCCGCCAGACGCCGCGTGGCGTGACATAGCCCCTGCGCGCAGTGGAAACGCGCCACTTGTAGATCACACGGCCCTGCCGCGTGACGGTCATCGTCTGTTTGGAAAGCTCGATATTGGCGACAAGTCCGGCCGCCCAGCCTTTCGCCGGAACCGCAGAGAAGGTCAGCACTACAGCCATAAAGATCGCTTGGTGCATTGCAAAACCGTCTTTCAACCACAGATTTAGCCCACAAGCTTTGAAAAAGAAGACCGCAGCTCTAATTTTTGTATTCGCCGGAATTTCCGCCGGTTCAATAATCTGGCGGCTCAGCGAAGCCCCCAGCTTTTGCCCCGCGTATTGCCTTCACTTGCCCATTCTTGGCCTAACCTTTGGGCCAGCAGGCCTCGGCTGCTCGACTTCGCACTTCGGCCGTGTAGACTGACGCCAAGTCGCCCGGAACAAGGTCAGGTTCGTGTTGCCGCATGACTGAAAAGCTGCTGAGAACACTCGACGACCGTGTCGACGAACTCGTCGCGCTGACCGCAGACCTCATCCGCTTTCCCACAGTCAACCCGCCCGGCGAAGCCTATCGCCCCTGCGCCGAATATATCGGCGAGCGCCTGCGCAAACGCGGCTTCGGCGTTGAATACATTCGCGGCGAAGGCACGCCCGGCGACTGCGACCGCTACCCGCGCACCAACGTCGTGGCTCGCTTCGACGGGCGCAGCCCCGGGCCGACCGTGCATTTCAACTCGCATATTGACGTGGTCGAGGCCGGCGACGGCTGGACGCTCGATCCCTTCGCCGGCGTGGTGAAGGACGGGCGTGTCTATGGCCGCGGCGCCTGCGACATGAAGGGCGGGCTCGCCGCCTCCATCATCGCGGCCGAGGCCTTCATGGACGTTTATCCCGACTTTCCCGGCGCGATCGAGATTTCCGGCACTGTGGATGAGGAATCCGGCGGCTTCGGCGGCGTCGCCTATCTCGCCGGCAAGGGCTATTTTTCCAGGCCGCGGGTGGACCACGTGATCATTCCCGAGCCGCTCAACAAGGACCGCATCTGCCTCGGCCATCGCGGCGTGTGGTGGGCCGAGATCGAAACCCAGGGCGAGATCGCGCACGGCTCGATGCCGTTTCTCGGCGACTGCGCGGTGCGCCACATGGGCGCGGTGATCACCGCCTTCGAGGAAGAACTATTCCCCGCCCTCGACCGGAAGCAGACGACGATGCCCGTGGTGCCGGAAGGCGCGCGCCGCTCGACCCTGAACATCAACTCAATCCATGGCGGCCAGACCGAGGATTTTCGTCCCGGCCTGCCCTCGCCCAACGTGCCTGACCGGTGCCGGATAACCATCGACCGCCGCTTCCTGCTGGAAGAAAAGCTGGACGAGGTGAAGGGCGAGGTCACCGCGATACTCGAGCGGTTGAAGCGCGAGCGGCCCAAATTCGACTACGACATTCGCGACATCATGGAGGTGCAGCCGACCATGACCGAGCGCGACGCGCCGGTTGTTAAGGCGGTGGCCAGGGGCATACACGAAATTTTTGACAGCGAGCCGGAATATGTCATCTCGCCCGGCACCTACGACCAGAAGCACATCGCCCGCATCGGCCACATCTACGACTGCATCGCCTATGGCCCCGGCATTCTCGACCTCGCCCACCGGCCGGACGAGTGGGTAGGAATCAAGGACATGCTGCAGTCGGCCAAGGTGATGGCAATCGGCCTCGGCCTGCTGCTACGCGGCCAGGCAGGCGGCTGATTTCGGCCCGCTCCGGGCCAGCGGGAATAGTTTCCCGGGTAAATATCCGTCTGTTTCGCTGCACTGCAACAGAACGCGGTTTACTCAGCGGCAGATTCACGCTTCTATCCGCTGGCTGCGGCAGTAATGGGAGTTGGTCAAAGATGAAATCCTGGAAAGCGATCCTTGTGGCGGCGGCTTTGGCGCTGACCTCCGGCACCGCGGCCATGGCTGCGCGAACCGATCTCGTGCTCGGCATGGTGCTGGAGCCCCCGCATCTCGACCCGACGGCGGGTGCCGCCGCGGCTATCCGCGAGGTGGTCTATGCCAACGTGTTCGAGGGCCTGACCCGCATCGGCCCCCAAGGCGAAGTGCTGCCCGACCTGGCTGAAAGCTGGACCGTTTCCGACGACGGCAAGGTCTACACCTTCAAGCTGCGCAGCGGCGTGAAATTCCACGACGGCTCCGATTTCTCCGCCAACGATGTGAAGTTCTCGCTCGACCGGGCCCGCGCGCCGGATTCGACCAACGCCCAGAAGGGGCTTTTCGAGGCCATCGACACAGTCGAGGTTGTCGACCCGACGACCGTCAAGGTGACGCTGAAGCACCCGCAGGGCTCGTTCCTCTACAATATGGGCTGGGGCGATGCGGTGATCGTCTCGCCCAAATCTGCCGACACCAACAAGGAAAAGCCTATCGGCACCGGCCCGTTCAAGTTCGACAGCTGGGCGCGCGGTTCCGCGATCAAGCTGGTCAAGGCCGACCACTACTGGGGCGAGCCGGCCCATCTCGACAAGGTCGAGTTCCGCATCATCCCCGATGCATCGGCCGCGGTCCCGGCGATGCTGTCCGGCGACGTGCAGGCCTTCCCGAACATGCCGGTGGGCGACAGCATGTCCCAGCTCGAGGCCGACCCGCGCCTGAAGGTGGTGGTCGGCTCGACCGAGGGCGAGACCATCCTGGCCATGAACAACAAGAAGCCGCCCTTCGACAACATCAAGGTCCGTCAGGCGATTTCGCATGCGCTCGACCGCAAGGCGATAATCGACGGCGCGTCCAACGGCCTCGGCACGCCGATCGGCTCGCATTTTGCACCGCACAATCCGGCCTATATCGACCTGACCGGCACCTATCCGCATGATCTGGAAAAGGCCAAGGAACTGCTGAAGGAAGCCGGCCTCGAAAACGGGTTCAAGACCACCTTGAAGCTGCCGCCCCCGCCCTATGCCCGCGACGGCGGCCAGATCATCGCCTCGGAGTTGCGCGAGATCGGCATCGACGCCGAGATCATCCCGCTCGAATGGGCCGACTGGCTGAAGCAGGTCTTTACCGACAAGGACTACGACATGACGATCGTCTCGCACACCGAGCCGAACGACATCGATATCTATGCCCGCAAGGACTACTACTTCAATTACCACAACCCCGGCTTCGACAAGGTGATCGAGGAATTGAACCTCACTTCCGACGAGGCCAAGCGCAAGGAACTCTACGGCGAAGCGCAGAAGATCCTCGCGCAGGATGCGCCGGTGGGCTTCCTGTTCGAGCTGCCCAAGATCGGCGTGTGGGACGCCAAGCTCGAGGGCCTTTGGGAAAACTCGCCGATCCCTGCCAACGACCTGACCAAGGTGAAGTGGGCGGATTGAGCAAGCATCTGTTGAGAAATGCTGCCCCGGAGCCGAAACTGCTTCCGGGGCAGTTGCTTTTTGGGCAGGCTGACAACCCATGACTGCCTACCTGACCAAGAGGCTGCTGATTGCCGTGGTGACGCTCGCGCTTGCCTCGGTGGTGGTGTTCTCGGTGATCGAGATCGTTCCCGGCGACCCGGCGCGGCTGATGCTGGGCATGAACGCGACGGCCGACGCGGTGCAGGCGCTGCGCGACCAGATGGGCCTCGACCAGCCTCTGCTCGTCCGCTACCTCGACTGGATCGGCCGGCTGCTGGTGTTCGATTTCGGCAAGTCCTACACCTACAACGTGCCGGTCCGCGACCTCGTCGCCGAACGCGTCGTGGTCTCGCTGCCGCTGGCGCTGATGGCATTGGCGCTCTCCACGCTGATTGCCATTCCCGTCGGCATTTTTTCAGCCGAGCGGCGCGGGCGCATGGCCGACACCATCTCAATGGGCGCAGCCCAGCTTGGCGTGGCAGTGCCCAACTTCTGGTTCGCGCTGCTGCTGGTCTACGTCTTCGCGGTCTGGCTGCACCTTGTGCCGGCTGGCGGCTTTCCCGGCTGGTCCGCAGGCGTGTGGCCTGCATTGAAGTCGCTTATCCTGCCGGCAATTGCGCTTGCCCTGCCGCAGGCGGCGATCCTGTCGCGCGTGACGCGCTCGGCCATGCTGGACGTGCTGGGCGAGGACTATATCCGCACCGCGCGCGCCAAAGGCCTGCCGCGCAACATGGTGCTGTGGCGCCATGCGCTGCGCAACGCGCTGATCCCGGTGCTGACGATCCTGGGCCTGCAATTCGCCTTCCTGCTGGCCGGCACCATCATCATCGAGAATGTCTTTTATCTTCCCGGCCTCGGCCGGCTAGTCTTCCAGGCCATAACCCAGCGCGACCTGATCGTGGTGGAAAGCGTGGTGATGCTGCTGGTGGCGGTGGTGGTGCTCGTCAACCTGCTGGTCGATCTCTCCTACGCGATCGTCGACCCGCGCCTGAGGACAAGACGATGACGATCATTGTCCGGGAACCCGCTCCCGAGCCGCAGCCCGGTTTCCTCGCGCTGGCGCTGCGCAACCGCTCCTTCGTGGTCGGCTCGATCCTGATCGCGATCATTGCCGCGACAGCCCTGCTGTCGTTCTTCTGGACCCCCTATGACGTGACCAAGCTGGTGGTGGCCGACCGCATGCTGCCGCTTTCGGCCGCGCATCCCTTCGGCACCGACCAGTTCGGCCGCGACGTGCTGTCGATGATCATGGTCGGCGCCCGCGCCTCGATCGCGGTGGCATTGGTGGCCGTGGTGATCGGCTTAGGCGTAGGCGTGCCGCTCGGCTGCTGGGCGGCCGCGCGCGGCGGCGTGGTCGATGAGGTGCTGATGCGCTTCAACGACGTGGTATTCGCCTTCCCTGCCCTGCTGATGGCTATCCTGATCACCGCGATCTTCGGGCCGAGCGCGATCAACGCCGTCGTCGCCATTGGCATATTCAACATCCCGGTCTTCGCCCGCGTGGCGCGCGCAGGCGCGCTGGCCATCTGGCCGCGCGAATTCATCCTCGCCGCCCGGGCCGCCGGCAAGGGCAAGGCGCGGATCACGCTCGAGCACATCTTGCCCAACATCGCCAATCTGCTTCTGGTGCAGGGCACGATCCAGTTCGCGCTCGGCGTGCTGGCCGAAGCCGGCCTGTCCTATGTCGGGCTCGGCGTGCAGCCGCCGATGCCGAGTTGGGGCCGCATGCTGTTCGACGCGCAGACGCGCATGGCAGTGGCCCCGTCGCTGGCGCTGTTCCCCGGCCTGGCAATCGTCATCACCGTGCTCGGCCTCAACCTGCTCGGCGACGGCATCAGCGACGCAATCGATCCCAAGCTGAGGCGCCAGCGATGAGCCTGCTGGAAATCGAAAAGCTGTCGCTGAACATCGGCCGCATCCCGATCCTGAAGGACGTGGACCTGGCGCTTAACGCCGGCGAGGTGATGGGACTGGTGGGCGAATCCGGTTCGGGCAAGTCGATGACCGCGCTGACCATCATGCAGTTGCTGCCGAGCGTCGCCAAGGCGAGCGGCCGCGTGCATTTCGACGGCGTCGATATCCTCGCCGTCGGCGAGGAACGCATGTGCAAGCTGCGCGGCGATGACATCGGCATGGTGTTCCAGGAGCCGATGACGGCTCTGAACCCGGTCAAGACCATCGGCGAGCAGGTGGCCGAGGGCATTCGCTGGCACGCGCGTACCTCTCGCGCCGAGGCGGAAGACCGCGCCCGAAAAATCCTCGACCGTGTCGGGCTGCCGGAAACAAAATTCCCGCTGTCGCGCTATCCGCACGAACTTTCCGGCGGGCAGCGCCAGCGCGTGGTCATCGCCATTGCCTGTGCCCTAAAACCCAAGCTGCTGATTGCCGACGAGCCCACCACCGCGCTCGACGTGGTTCTGCAGGCGCAGATCCTCGACCTGCTGCGCGATCTGGTCGAAGAAAACCGCATGGCGCTGCTGCTGATCTCGCACGATCTGGCCGTCGTCACCGAGATGGCCGATCGCGTCACCATCATGCGCAATGGCCAGGTGATGGAAGCAGGCGATACCGCGCCGACGCTTTCCGCGCAGGAACATCCTTATACGCGGCAGCTTGCCCAAGCCTCCATGCATGTGCCGGCGCGGGCAAGAATCTCGGGGACCGAGCAGCCCACGCACGATCTCCTGTCCGTCGAGGGCGTGACACGCGACTATCCGGGCCACCGCACCTCGCTGTTTCGCAAGCCGGAACCGGTGCGCGCGGTGGATGGCGTGTCCTTTTCAATGAAGGAAGGCCAGTCGGTCGCGCTGGTGGGGCGTTCGGGCTGCGGAAAGTCGACGCTGGCGCGCATGATCCTGGCGCTCGACCAGCCGACAGGCGGCGCCATCCGCTTCATGGGCGCGCCCCTGACTGGCCGCGACGAGGCCGCACTGAAGCCGGCGCGGCGCAACATGCAGGTGGTATTCCAGGACCCTTACGGCTCGTTCAACCCACGGCATAAGGTGGAGCGGCTGGTGGCAGAGCCGCTGCACACGCTGGAGAAAGAGCCGCAAAGCCCTGAGCGCCGGGAGATGGTGGCGCGCGCCTTGCACGACGTCGGGCTGAAGCCCGCCGACATGGACAAATATCCGCACGAATTTTCCGGCGGCCAGCGCCAGCGCCTGTCGATTGCCCGCGCCATCATTACCCGGCCAAAGCTGGTGGTGGCCGACGAGCCGGTTTCGGCGCTGGACGTCTCGATCCGCGCGCAGATCCTCGACCTCTTCGCCGACCTCAACCAGCGGCTGGGCGTGGCATATCTGTTCATCACGCACGACCTTTCGGTGGCGCGTGCCATTACCGACGACGTGATGGTGATGCATGACGGCCGGATCGTGGAGCGGGGCAAAACCTCGGAAGTGCTCGACAACCCGCAGTCGGAAGCGGCCAAGGCTCTCGTCTCCGCCTCTCCCGACCTGCGCCGTGCGATTGCGAAGAAGCTGCAGGAACAGGGGTAGGTCCTCGCTGGCACGAAATCCGGCTTGCGCAAAGCCCCGGCCTGTGGTCGAACCGCCTGAACGCCCACCCGACAGGTCCCATGTTCGACCTCGCCACCGAAATCATTGCTTTCCTTGCAGCCGCGGCATTCGTCGCCGGCTTCGTGGATTCCATCGCTGGCGGCGGCGGGCTGATCACCGTTCCCGCCCTGCTGCTTGCCGGCTTCCCACCCGTGGAGGCGCTTGGCACCAACAAGCTGCAAGGCCTGTTCGGCTCCGGCTCGGCCACCATCACCTATGCGGCGAAGGGCCATGTCGACCTGCGCCGGCAACTGCCCTCCGCACTCATGTCGTGCCTGGGCAGCGTGGCGGGCGCGCTGCTGGCAACCGTGCTGCCGGCCAAGCTCCTGAACCTCGTGCTGCCGGTGGTGCTGGTGGCCATCGCGCTCTATTTCGCGCTAAAGCCCAACCTGAACGATATCGACCGCGCCGAGCGCCTGTCGCCTTTCCTGTTCGGGCTCGTCATCGTGCCGGCCATCGGCTTCTATGACGGCGTGTTCGGCCCCGGCGCCGGCTCCTTCTTCATGCTGGCCTTCGTGGCGCTGGCCGGCTTCGGCGTGCTGAAGGCCACCGCACACACCAAGCTGCTCAACTTCGCGTCCAACCTCGGCGCCTTCGCTGCCTTCGCGTTCGTTGGCGTGATCTCGTGGAAGGTCGGCATCATCATGGGCGTGGCGCAGTTTCTGGGCGCGCGCGTGGGCGCACATATGGCGATCCGCAACGGCGCAAAACTGATCAAGCCGCTGCTGGTCGTCATCTGCGTCGCGCTTGCGGTGAAGCTTCTGATGGACCCGGCGCACCCGCTGCGGACGCTGATCGGCGCCTGAAGGCAAGCGCGGCCGCAAAATTTCGCCGTGACCACGGAGTGCGCTTCCGGCACTATGCCTATCCGCAGCATACAACCGGAGGACACCATGACTGCCGTCACGACGCCTGCCGAGCCGCCCCGCATCTATCCCACCTTCCGCTATCGCGATGCCGCTTACATGATCGGCTGGCTGGTCGATGCCTTCGGCTTCATCGTCCGCGCCCGCTATGACGACGACGCGGGCATGGTGCAGCACGCCGAGCTGGCGCTCGGCTCGTCCATGATCATGATCGGCACGGCGCGCGACGACGGTTTTGGCAAGGTCGTCGGATGGCCGGGAGAGAACGGCGGCAAGGCCACCTATATCGCGGTGGACGATGTCGAGGCCATGTTTGCCAGCGCCGAGGCGGCTGGCGCAACGATCCTGGAAACCCTGGTGGAACGCAGCTACGGCAGCCGCGAATTCATCTGCGCCGACCCGGAGGGCAATGTCTGGTCCTTCGGCACCTATTGGCCGAAGGCCTATGAGCCCGCGGATTGATCACCGCGCGGCGGCAAGGATCGCGTCGACATCGAGATGCTTCTCCAGATGCGTCGCGATCTCATCCAGCGCGCGCTCGACCTCGCCGCGATAGTCGATACCGGCACCCTTGATGCCGAGGCTTTCGAGGAACCTGGCCCGGAACGCGTCGGCGCCGAAAAGGCCGTGCATATAGGTGCCGAACACCTTGCCGTCGGCCGAGGTAGCGCCATCTTCGGCATTGTTGATGACGGCGACGGGCCGCAGGCAGTCCGGGCCGCTGGTCACGCCGAGATGGATCTCGTAGCCCTCGAGCAGCGTGTCGAAATGCACCGAGCGGGCCATGACGTTGCGCACGGTCTTTTCGGGCTCCATCACAGTCTCGATGTCGAGCAGGCCGAGCCCCTCGGTCTCTTTGACCGAGCCTTCGATGCCGTGCGGGTCACGCACCACGCGGCCGAGCATCTGGTAGCCGCCGCAAATGCCTACCACATGGCCGCCGCGCCGGCGATGGGCGGCCAGGTCGCGGTCCCAGCCGTTCTCGCGAAACCGTATCAGGTCAGCGATGGTCGATTTGGAGCCGGGGATGACCACCAGCCCCGCATCCGCAGGCAGCGGCTGGCCCGGCGCAACGAACACCACTTCCACCTGCGGCTCGGCGCGCAGCGGATCGAGATCGTCGAAATTGGCGATGCGGCCGAGCATCGGCACCGCCACCTTCAGCGCCTTCTCTTCGCCCGCCGTCAGCCGTTCGAGAATGACCGAGTCTTCCGATGGCAGCAGGGCCGCGGCCTTCAGCCACGGCACCACGCCGAAGCACGGCCAGCCGGTGAAGCGGTTGATGGCCGCGATGCCGTCGTCGAACAGGGTCACGTCGCCGCGGAACTTGTTGATGAGATAGCCGACGACCATGCGCCGGTCTTCCTCCGGCAGGATCAGGTGCGTACCGGCGACCGAGGCGATGACCCCGCCGCGATCGATATCGCCTACGAGGATGACCGGCACGTCGGCGCGCGTGGCAAAACCCATATTGGCGATGTCGCGCGGACGCAGGTTGATTTCGGCTGGCGAGCCAGCGCCCTCGACGATGACGAGGTCGGCATCCTCACCGAGCTTCGCCCACGAATCGAGCACGGCGCCCATCAGATGCGGCTTCATGGCCTGGTAGTCGCGCGCCCTGGCCTGGCCGAACACCTTGCCCTGCACTACGACCTGCGCGCCGACATCGCTCTGCGGCTTGAGCAGAACAGGGTTCATGTGGATGGAGGGCGCAACGCCGCAGGCGATGGCCTGCAGCCACTGGGCGCGGCCGATCTCGCCGCCGCCGCTCTCGCCCGGAACGTCGGCGACGGCGGCGTTGTTGGACATGTTCTGCGGCTTGAACGGACGCACTTTCAGCCCGCGCTTCTTCGCTGCCCGGCACAGGCCGGCGACCAGCACCGTCTTGCCGACATCCGAGCCGGTGCCCTGCAGCATGATCGCCTTTGCCACGCCGCTCACCCTTGCCCGGCCACGCCGTTGATGGTCGAGCACGCCGCCAGCCGGCCTGCAAAAATCGTCGTCACACGTGCCCCCTATCGAACATTTCCCAAGCGGCCGCTCCGCACAAGGTCGGCTTGCGCGGGGGCATCATTGGTCTAGATTGATCAGCGTGCCTAGACCCGCACCGCGAAAGTCGCAGACTTTTCGGATCGGATCATGCGGCAATGCGAACATTTTCGACGCCCGCAGGCCAGCCGGCCTTTTGGTGTCGGAAGGAATCTCGGGAGCACGCCATGGACGCCGCCGCGGAACCGGACGCCGGTCAGTTCGAACTCAACGAGGAGCAGCGCGCCATCCAGGAAATGGCCGAGGCCTTCGCTCAGGACCGCGTCGCGCCGCAGGCGCTGGAATGGGACCGAAACCACCATTTTCCGGCCGACGTAATCCGCGAGACCGGAAGCCTCGGCTTCGGCGGCATCTATGTGCGCGACGATGTCGGCGGCTCGGCGCTGAAGCGGCTGGATGCCGTGCTGGTGTTCGAGGCGCTCTCGAAGGCCTGCCCGGCCTTTTCCTCCTTCATCTCCATCCATAACATGGCGGCGTGGATGATCGACACGTTTGGGGATGAGAAGCAGCGCGAGCGCTTCCTGCCGAGCCTGACCTCCATGGAGCTGCTGGCGAGCTACTGCCTGACCGAACCGGGCTCGGGTTCGGACGCGGCGGCGCTGAAGACGCGGGCGGTGCGCTCGGGCGGCGACTATGTGCTGAACGGCGCCAAGCAGTTCATCTCCGGCGCGGGCGACAGCGACATCTACGTGACCATGGTGCGCACTGGCCAGGAAGGCCCCAAGGGCATTTCCACATTGGTGGTGCCGAAGGATGCGCCCGGCCTTTCCTTCGGCGCGCAGGAGCACAAGATGGGCTGGCACATGCAGTCCACGCGCCAGGTGCTCTTCGAGGACTGCAAGGTGCCGGCCGAAAACCTGCTCTCCGACGAAGGCGCCGGCTTCCGCATCGCCATGGCGGGGCTGGACGGCGGCAGGCTCAACATCGCCGCCTGCTCGCTGGGCGGGGCGCAATCTGCGCTCGAAAAGGCGCTCGCCTACACCGCAGACCGCAAGGCCTTCGGCCAGGCGATCAACCAGTTCCAGGCGCTGCAGTTCCGGCTCGCCGACATGGAGACGGAGCTGCAGGCAGCGCGCATCTTCCTCTACACCGCCGCCTCCAAGCTCGACCGCAAGGCGCCCGATGCCGGAAAATGGTCGGCCATGGCAAAGCGCTTCGTCACAGACACAGGCTTCAACGTTGCCAACGAGGCGCTGCAGCTGCACGGCGGCTATGGCTATCTGCACGACTACGGCGTGGAAAAGCTGGTGCGTGACCTGCGCGTGCACCAGATCCTGGAAGGCACCAACGAGATCATGCGCGTGATCATCGCGCGCAGCCTGATCGGGCGCTAACGATCTTGGAACGGTTCAACCACCCCCACTCCGGCCCTTCGGGCCACCTCTCCCCCTGCCTGGGGGAGAGGAACCCAAGCTGGACTGGCGCCGGCTGCACGGAAGCGTTTCCTCTCCCCCGGGCAGGGGGGAGAGGTGGCGAGCGCAGCGAGCCGGAGTGAGGGTGCTTCGTCCACAACGTATTTGGAGGAGCAAACATGACCACCATCGCCTTCATCGGCCTTGGCAATATGGGCAACCCCATGGCCGCCAACCTCGTCAAGGCCGGGCACAAGGTGCAGGGTTTCGACCTGATCGCCGAGAACCTGACCGCCGCGCGCGCGCATGGCGTGACTGTGGTGGCAGATGCCGCCGCGGCGGTGAAGGACGCGGAAGTGGTGATCACGATGCTGCCGGCGGGCAAGCATGTGCTGGCGGTGTATGAGGACATCGCGCCGAAGGCGGCGGCGGGCACACTGTTCATCGACAGCTCCACCATAGACGTGGAATCGGCACGCAAGGCGCATGCGATCGCGGCACGGCACGGCCTGCCCTCGATCGACGCGCCGGTTTCGGGCGGAACCGGCGGGGCGGCGGCAGGCACCCTCACCTTCATGGCCGGTGGTTCGGATGAGGCCTTCGCCAGGGCCGAGCCGATCCTGCAGCCGATGGCGGGCCGCATCGTGCATTGCGGCGGCGACGGGGCGGGCCAGGCAGCCAAGATCTGCAACAACATGATCCTCGGCATCTCGATGATCGGCGTGGCCGAAGCCTTCGTGCTGGCCGAAAAGCTCGGCCTGTCGCACCAGGCGCTGTTCGACGTCGCGTCCACTTCGTCCGGCCAGTGCTGGTCGCTGACCACCTATTGCCCGGTGCCGGGGCCGGTGCCCTCCTCGCCGGCCAATCGCGAGTACAAGCCCGGCTTTGCGGCGGCGCTGATGCTGAAGGACCTGAAGCTGGCGCAGGAAGCCGCGCAGGGCGCCGGCGCCGTCACGCCGCTCGGGGCGGAGGCCGCGCAGCTCTACGCCCTGTTCAACGCGCAGGGCCAGGGCGGCGCCGACTTCTCGGGCATCATCAACTTCCTGCGCGGAAGCGGCGCATAAGCACGGCCCGACTTTTCCATCCGAAAGTCGCGAAAAAGATACAAATTTAGGTTTAATTAAGCTCTCGCTAACCACGCGGTAACGATGTGCCGCTAGAACGATGTGCAGGCGGACAACGCAGCCGCCAACCGCTCCGGATCAGGTCTTGCGTACCGGAGCCGTTACCTTCGCAGCGTATCTGGGTGGCGAAGGGCCATGCGTATCTATGGCAAAGCCGTGCTCTTCCGACCAGCGGAGGACGCGGTTTTTGCCTTTTCAATTTTTTCAAGGCTTCCCGAGCCAGCCCCTGTTCCCCGACGGCAGAGTCCGATGCTCAGTCGCGCGGCTGGAATTTTTCGTCCACAGGCGGACGCAAGGCGTTGGCGAGCCGGTTGGTCTCATTGGCCATGCCGACAACCGCCAGCAGCTCCATCAATTCGGCTTGGCTCATGCCCTTGGCCCGCGCCGAGGCGGTGTGCGAATAGGTGCAGTATTCGCAACCGTTGGTCGCCGAGACGGCGATGTAGATCATATCCTTGACGAGAGGATCGAGCGCGCCGGGTGCCATCACGTCGCGCAGCGTTTCCCAGGTGCGCTTGAGCAGCGCCGGGTCATGCGCCAAAACCTTCCAGAAGTTGTTGATCCAGTCGACATTACGGGTTCGCATGATGTCGTCATAGACGGCTCGGACCTCGTCGCTTGCCGCCTCGTATTCGATCAGGGGAACGATTGGCTTGCCGCTCATGAAACGCCTCCCGGAAGTGAAACGGGCGCGGAGGAGTTCCGCGCCCGTCGTTGGACAAATTACTTGGCCTTGCTCAGGTCGGCCAAGGCGAGATCGAGTGCCTTGGCGATGCGGTCGCCCGCCATGTCGATGGTCTCGCGGGTCCAGATCAGCGGCGGCGAGAGGATCATGGAATCGCCGGTGGCGCGCATCATCATGCCCTGCGCAATCGCGTGGTCGCGGACGACGACGGCCGCGCTGCCTTCCGGCTGGAAGCGCTCGCGCGTGGCCTTGTCCTTCACGATCTCGATCGCGCCCATCAGGCCGAAGCTGCGCACTTCGCCCACCAGCGGGTGGTCGGAGATGCGCTCCTGGAGCATTTTTGCGAAATACGGGCCGGTGTCGTTCTTCACCCGCTCGATCAGGCCCTCGCTCTCGATGATCTCGAGGTTCTTCAGCGCCACCGCGCAGGCCACCGGGTGACCCGAATAGGTGTAGCCATGGTAGAACTCGCCGCCCTTCTCGACCAGCGTCTTGGAGATGCGGTCGCCGACCAGCAGCGCCGACAGCGGCTGATAGCCGGAGGTCAGCGCCTTGGCCGTGGTGATGGTATCGGGCTCGATGCCCATCGACTGCGCGGCGAACCACTCGCCGGTGCGGCCATAGCCGGTGATGACCTCGTCGAGCATCAGGAGCACGTCGTATTTGCGGCAGATGCGCTGCACTTCCGGCCAGTAGCTTGCCGGCGGGATCTTCACGCCGCCAGCGCCCATGATCGGCTCGCCGATGAAGGCGGCGACGTTTTCGGCGCCGGCCTCCAGAATGGCGTCCTCCACAGCCTTGGCCGCGCGCAAGCCGAAGTCGTGGTCGCTCTCGCCCGGCAGCGCCAGGCCATAGGAATAGGGCGGCATCACGTGGACGATGTTGGGCACCGCGCCGCCCAGTTGCTCGTGCATGCCTTCCATGCCGCCCAGCGACGTGCCGGCAACCGTGGAGCCGTGATAGGCCATGTTGCGCGAGATGATGATGTTCTTCTGCGGCTTGCCTTCCAGCGCCCAGTAGTGGCGCACGAGGCGAAGCGCGGTGTCGTTCGATTCCGAACCCGACGAGCCGTAAAACACCTGGTTGATGTGCTTGGGCGCGATTTCCGCCAGCTTCTTGGAGAGCAGCACCGGGGTGGGCGTCGCGCAGCGGAAGAAGGAGTTGTAGTAGGGCAGCTCCTTCATCTGCTCGTAAGCTGCTTCGGCCAGCTCGTGGCGGCCATAGCCGATGTTGACGCACCACAGGCCGGCCATGCCGTCGAGCAGCGCGTGACCTTCGGAATCATAGATGAACGGCCCGTCGGCGCGCACGATCATGCGCGTGCCGGCAGCACGCAGGTCCTTGTGGTCGGTGAACGGGTGCAGATAGTGTGCGGCGTCGATCGCTTGCAGCTGCGAAAGCGAAAAGTTCTGGTAAGTCATGGGATTGTCCCTTCCAGTTGAATCATTCCGGCAAGGCCGGTCGTGTGTTTCAGCGGAAGAAGGACGGCGGCGAATAGCCGATGCGCGCGCACAGGCGCAAAAGCTCCGCATGCCGTGTACGCGGCGAAGGCGTCACGGCAATCAGATGCGCGCAGGAAATGCGGTTTGGAACCATCGCGCAAATCTAAACGAGGCGGGGGCAGATTTTCAACCCTCGTTTCCGCGTTGCCAGGCACGGAAGCAGGCGAAGCCGATCAGCACGACGCAAAGCGCACCCAGCAAGACCGGCAGGCCCTGCACGCCGATGAACTGCATGATGCTGCCCGCGCCCGGCGGCCCGGCAATGCCGCCCAGGCCCCACATCAGCCCGAAGGCGGCATTTCCGGTCACCAGCATCGAGCCGGTGAAACGGTTGCCGAGCTCGATCAGCGCCATGGTGTAGATGCCGTAGGAAACGGCGCCGAGCACGAACAGCATCGGCCAGATTGCCGGAGTTTCGATCAGCGCCGGCAGCAGCGCCGCACCTATCAGGCTCAGCACCGCGCAGGCGATCATCACGGCACGGGCGGTGAAGCGCTCTGCCAGAAGTCCAAGCGGAATCTGCAGTGCGATATTGCCCGCGATCATGGTGGCAAGCAGCGCCGCCATGACGCGTTCGGCGATCTCGTAGCTGGCGCCGTAGACCGGCAGCAGCGCCAGCGCGCTCTGTTCGAAGGCGGCGGAAACGACGACCGCCAGAAGCAGCGCTGGCGCATGCCGGACAAAGCGGGACAGCGGCGTGTGGCCACTGCCGTCGATCATCGAAGGCAAGCGCGGGGCGATGATCGCCAGGCAGACGGCGCAGGTCAGAAAGGCCGTGATGCCGATGGCGAAAGGAGGCCAGCCAGCGGTGCCCACCACCATGAGGCTGAACGGCCCCGCCGCGAACCCCGCGCCGATGATTGCCGTATAGACGCCCATCAGCCTGCCTCGCCGTGACGGCGGGGCAAGCGAAAGCATCCAGACCTCGCTGAGCACATAGAGCGGGTCGATGACAATGCCGATGAGGAAGCGCAGCACAAACCAGGCGAACGCGTTCTGCAGCAGGCCCACCAGCAGGAACAGCGCGCCCGCCGCCAGCGCGCAACTGACAACGATGCGCCGCGCCCCCACCTTCTGCACCAGCAGCGGCACGAAGGGCGCAGACACGATGAGGCCGAGCGGCGTCATGGCCGCCGACAGGCCGATCAGCGCCGGCGGCATGCCCTGCTTCTGCATCAGGAAGGTGAAAAGCGGATAGCTGAGCCCCTGCGCGAGGGCGAAGACCGAGACGGTGGCGATGACGCCGAGAATCGGCACCCATGGCACGTCCGCAGACAGCTGAGTTTTGTTGCGAACGACGTCCATGCTTCCCCCTCCGTGCATGCCCTGCTCTTCCCGAACGCGCCACCCTAGCGCCCCGCGCCCCCGTCTGGATGCTCCAGGGCTGGGCGATCGACCGGACAGGCGGAATTGCGACCTCCCTGCCCGCTGGCATGTCGCTTTGCTCGCGCTAATGGTCGTCGCATCCGCAATCAAGGCGAAAACCGCGGTCCATTATGCGGCTCTACCGCGCATTGCCATTGCCGTGAGGACCACGATGACCGCCGCCCTCTATCCAGCAGAACCCGCGCCCGCCCACGAACGCTCCCGCCGTGGCGGCCGCGCGGGCAAACGCGCCGGCGGCTCGGCCGCTTTCGAGCAGCCGCCGTTCATGCAACTGCGCATACCGTTCGAGCCCACGCGTATAGTCTCCGACGACGAGCTGGAAGCGATTCACCTCGCCTCGCTGCGTGTGCTGAAGGAAATCGGCGTCGACGTGCTGCATGACGAAGCCCGGGCGATCATGAAGCGCCACGGCGCCGATGTGCGCGAGGGTTCCGAGCGCGTGCGCTTCGACGCCGACATGATCCTGGAACTGATTTCGCACGCGCCGCCGGAATTCACGCTGCATGCCCGCAACCCCGCGCACAATGTGCAACTCGGCGGCAACAACCTCGTCTTCTCGCAGGTGGCATCCGCCCCAAACTGCTCCGATCTCGACCGGGGCCGGCGGGCCGGCAACCAGGTGGATTTTCGCAATCTGGTGAAGCTCGGCCAGATGCACAACATCCTTCACGTCACAGGCGGCTATCCGGTCGAGCCGGTGGACCTGCATCCCTCCATCCGGCACCTGGAGTGCCTGCGCGACTTCGTGCTGCTGACCGACAAGGCTTTCCACGCCTATTCGCTGGGCCGGGAGCGCAATCTGGACGGCATCGAGATTTGCCGCATCGGCCGCGGGGTGCCGATGGAGCAGTTCGTGGAAGAGCCCTCGCTGCTTACCATCATCAACACCAACTCGCCGCTGAAGCTCGACATTCCGATGATGGAAGGCATCATTCAGATGTCCTCGCATGGGCAGGTGGTCATCGTCACGCCGTTTACGCTGGCCGGCGCCATGGCGCCCGTCACCGTGGCCGGCGCGCTGGTGCAGCAGAACGCCGAGGCGCTTGCCGGCATTGCCTTCACCCAGATGGTAAGGAAAGGCGCGCCGGTGGGCTATGGCGGCTTCACTTCCAATGTCGACATGAAGTCGGGCGCACCCGCCTTCGGAACGCCGGAATATATGAAGGCCCAGCTCGTGGGCGGCCAGCTCGCCCGGCGCTACAGAATCCCCTATCGCACCTCCAATGTCTGCGCCGCCAATGCGGTGGACGCGCAAGCGGCCTATGAAAGCGTGTTTTCGCTGTGGGGCTGCATCCAGGGCGGCGGCAATTTCATCAAGCATGCCGCCGGCTGGCTGGAGGGCGGCCTGACCTGCTCCTACGAGAAGACCATACTGGACATCGACCTGCTGCAGATGGTGGCGGAATTCCTGACTCCGCTCGACGTGTCGGAGGATGCGCTGGCCATCGACGCTATCCGCGATGTCGGCCCCGGCGGCCACTTCTTCGGCACCGCGCATACGCAGGCGCGCTACAAGACCGCGTTCTATGCACCGGTCATCTCCGACTGGCGCAACTTCGAGACCTGGGCGGAGGCCGGATCGCCGACTGCGGTGGAGAAGGCCAATCGGGTCTGGAAGGAACGCCTGGCGAATTACGAGGAACCGCCGATCGACCCGGCCATCCGCGAGGAACTCGACGCCTTCGTGGAAAAGCGCAAGGCCGAAGGCGGCGCTCCGACGGATTTTTGAGCCGATGATGGTGGCGGCAAATCGACCCCCACTCCGGTCGGCTGCGCCGACCACCTCTCCCCCGATCGACGGGGGAGAGGAAGGGCGCGAGCTTGCCGAACCTGTCTCGTTTCCGCTCTCTCCGGAAGGGGGAGAGGAAGGGCGCGAGCTCGGCAAACCTGGCTCCTTTCCTTTCTGTTCGGAAGGTGGGGAGGAAGGGCGAGAGGCCGCCGAACCTGGCTCCTTTCCTCTCCCTCCGGAGGGGGGAGAGGTGGCGACGCGAAGCGGCGACGGAGTGGGGGAAGGCATCGATGCAACCCGCAGCCGCCGCAAGCAAGGAACAACCATTCGCGCCCGCAGACTTCGCCAGGGTGGCAATCAAGCCGAAGCTCTTCTTTGGCTTGAGCTGAAGAACAGAAAGCTTGGTGGCTATCGTTTCACGCGCCAACTGCCGATTGGCCCTTATTTTGCGGATTTCGCCTGCCGCGAGCGGTGGCTCGTCATCGAAATCGACGGATCACAGCACGCAGACAGCGCCCACGACCGCGTCCGCGACGAATTCATGCGAGCACAAGGCTATTCCGTCCTGCGCTTCTGGAACACCGACGTCCTCAAGCACCGCGCGTCCGTCTGCGAAACCATCCTCGCTGCCCTCGACGGCCGGCTTGCCGAGAACGTCAACGCGTTCGACCTGCGCTTCGTGTTTGCACAGCAATTGAATTCCCGACCCACTTCTTTCAACCAAGAGATCTAAGCCCATGAAATCCCACGTAAAAGCTGTAGTCATTGGCGGCGGTGTCGTCGGCTGCTCTGTGCTCTATCACCTCGCTCGCGCCGGCTGGAAGGACGTCATGCTGATCGAGCGGTCGGAGTTGACGTCCGGCTCATCCTGGCACGCAGCGGGCGGCTTCCACACGCTGAACGGCGACCCCAATGTCGCGAAGCTCCAGGCCTATACCGTGCAGCTCTACAAGGAGCTGGAGGAGATTTCCGGCCAGTCCTGCTCGCTGCATCTGACCGGCGGCATCATGATGGCCGACAGCCCTGAGCGCATGGATTTCCTGCGGCTGGCGCATGCCAAGGGCCGCTATCTCGGCATGGACACCGAGCTGATCACGCCGTCCGAAGCCAAGGCGATGTTCCCGCTGATGGACGAGAAGAATTTCGTCGGCGCCATGTGGGACCCGGTCGAAGGTCATCTCGATCCCTCCGGCACCACGCACGCCTACGCCAAGGCAGCTCAGAAGCTGGGCGCCGAGATCGTGCTGCGCAACCCGGTCAAGGAGCTGACGCAGGACGTGGACGGCACCTGGAACGTCGTCACCGAGCAGGGCACGGTGAAGGCCGAGCATGTGGTGAACTGCGGCGGCCTGTGGGCGCGCGAGGTGGGCCGCATGGTGGGCCTGGAGCTGCCGGTTCTGGCCATGGAGCACATGTATCTGCTCACCGAGCCGATGCCGGAGGTGGAAGAATTCAACAAGTCGACCGGCCGCGAGCTCGTCGGCGTGCTCGACTTCAAGGGCGAGATCTACACGCGCCAGGAGCGCAACGGCATCCTGCTCGGCACCTATGAGAAGGCTTGCAAGCCCTGGTCGCCGGTCAATACGCCCTGGGACTTCGGCCACGAGCTCTTGCCACCCGACATCGACCGCATCGCGCCGTCGCTGGAAGTCGGCTTCAAGCACTTCCCGGGCATTGCGAATGCGGGGATAAAACAGATCATCAACGGCCCCTTCACTTTCGCGCCCGACGGCAACCCGCTGGTCGGCCCGGTGCAGGGCCTGACCAACTACTGGACCGCCTGCGCCGTCATGGCCGGCTTTTCACAGGGCGGCGGCGTCGGGCTGGCGCTGTCCAACTGGATGGTGCATGGCGATCCGGGCTTCGACGTCTGGGGCATGGACGTGACCCGCTATGGCGAGTGGGCGACGCTGCGCTACACCAACGCTAAGGTGCGCGAAAACTATTCGCGCCGTTTCTCGATCCGCTTCCCCAACGAGGAACTGCCGGCCGCACGACCCGCGCAGACCACCCCGCTCTACGACACCATGATCGCCAACAACGCCGTCATGGGCGACAGCTGGGGCCTGGAAACGCCGCTGTGGTTCGCGCCGAAGGGCAGCGAGCCGAAGGACATCGTCTCCTTCCGCCGCTCCAATGATTTCGAGCACATCGGCAACGAGGTGCGCGCGACCCGCGAGCGCGTCGGCGTGACCGAGATCGCAAACTTCGCTAAGTATGAAGTGTCCGGCTCCGGCGCGGAAGATTTCCTCAACCGGCTGATGACCAACCGCATGCCGAAGACCGGCCGCCTGGTGCTGACCCCGATGCTGAATGAATTCGGCAAGCTGATCGGCGACTTCACCATCGCCAAGGCAGCCGAAGACCGCTTCATGATCTGGGGTTCTTCCGCCGCACAGAAATACCACATGCGCTGGTTCGAGAGCCACCTACCCAAGGACGGCTCGGTCAAGCTCCACCGCTTCGACCAGACGCTGGTGGGTCTGTCGATTGCCGGCCCGCGGGCGCAGGACCTGCTCGCCAAGCTGGTCGATGCGGACGTTTCGACCAAGGCTTTCCGCTTCATGGATTTCCGCGAGATGGCCGTGGGCGGTGCGCCCTGCATGGTCAACCGCATCAGCTACACCGGCGACCTCGGCTACGAGATCTGGATGGAGCCGGCCTATCAGCGCCTCGTCTACAAGGGCATCAAGGAGGCAGGCGAGGAATTCGGCATCGTCGATTTCGGCATGCGCGCGCTGCTGTCCATGCGCCTGGAAAAGAATTTCCCGACCTGGTTCCGCGAGTTGCGCCCCATCTACGGCCCGTTCGAAGGCTCGATGGATCGCTTCATCCGCATGGAAAAGAAGGACTTCATCGGCCGCGAGGCGGCCGCGAAGGAGCAGGCCGAAGATCCAAAACTGCGCCGCGTCTCCATGGTGGTGGAGGCCGACGGCGCCGACGTCATGGGCGACGAGCCGATCTGGGCAAAAATCTCGACCGACTACGGCACGGTGGAAAAGCCGCATGGCTACGGCGCGCCGCGCTTCGACGAGACCGGCAAGGAAGTGCGCGGCTCGGCTGCTGCCGATGGCGCCTCCGCCGTGCGCGGAATTGTCGACGGCGAGTGGCGCGTGGTGGGCTGGGTCACATCGGGCGGCTATGCGCACTACGTGCAGAAGTCGCTGGCTCAGGGGTATGTGCCCGCAGCCCTCGCGGAAGACGAGAGCGAAGGCATGTTCGAGATCGAGATTTTGGGCAAGCGTCGCCCTGCCCGCATCAACGTCCTGCCGCTGTTCGACCCGGCCGGCGAGAAGATGCGGGGATAGGCAACCTATCGCTCAGACCAACGGGACGGGGCGGAAGGCCTCGCCCCCGCTTCGTTTCGCACGGTGCCCGGATTGGAAAAAACCGTCAGGCCCGGTCGATCCGGCCCGAATAGCATCCCCGCTTGGCGTTGTGCACGTGGATGTAGCTCACCTCGGCGTTGGCAAACAGTCGCTCTATGAGCGGCTCGATACCGGCACCCTCCGCGACGTCGGCGTCGAGCATCATGCCGTCATTGGCGTAGGCGCGCAGCGACAACAGCCGCGATCGCATCACCTCGGGGATTTGGCCGACAGCGTCGTAGCGCTCGGTAGCTCCCTCCCGCACGAAGATCGCGTGTGAAGCTCGGTAGGGTGTGTCGGCTGGCTGACAGACGTGATTGAGCAGAAGGACCGTTTCGCCGGGATTAGCCTCGCGCATCTCGATCCGGTCGGGAAAGCCCGGCTTTTCGTCGACAAGATAACGCCTTACTCCCCGCGCGGCCAGTTCAGCCTCCGACAAGCCGAAAAGCGAACGGAAGGGTTCCGGCGAAAGACCGGTAATTCGGAAGGTCATGATGGGGCTCCTATGATCGGTTGCTCCGATCAAGCCAGCAATACGGCTCGCCAGCCACCCGTTTCGTGCTCGCGGGTCTGAACGCAAGTGCTTCCGGACATGCGACACTGTCCCGTCCGGCTCTCGCTTGTTGAGGCGGACTGGGGGCGGTTATTAAAGAGGCACTGAATAGTGGGGAGCGCCGCGCGCGGCTATGATCGGCAGCCCTTTTCGCAACCCTGTCCAGCCCACGACGCGCAGGCGCCCTGACGCCGGCTCGAAACGCCGCGCCATGGCCCAGCTCCGGCAATCGGCGGCGCACACATCCGCCTTGCCTTCGGCAACCGCGACGATGGACCGCCGGTGGCCCCCCGTTTCGAGGCGCTGCGAAAACACATCGAGGCTTTCGCCCATCGCTGCAAGATCGCGCGTGAGCGCGATAATGCCCGACATGGAGTCGTCGCTGTTGTAGGCCAAGCGTTTGCTCCGGATCAGGTCGAGAGGCAGGCGCGACGAGCCATGAACCGGGATGTTGAGGTCAGACGGCTCCTCCGCCCGCATCAAGAGCACGCTGGAATAAAGCTCACCCTGCCCGCCTTCGAAGGCGGAATAGTCGGGCTGGCCCACCACCCGCACATGCCGCGCAAGGCCAAGCTCCATAGGCCCCCAGCATGCCTGGGCAAACAGCAGGTCGGGGTGCCGCCACAGCGTCGGCAGGTCAAATTCGTCGGGCGGCAGCGTGGCGGGGTCGGGCGCGATCACATTGCCTTCGCCGTCGCGTATGCCGCCCGGCACCGGCGGCATGTCGGCATTTTGGCGGGCAAGATGCTCGGGCGCGTCAATGCCGGCCGCGCGGAAGGCATCGCGCAGGCGCGCCCACTCGGCATCCGTCTCGGCCCGCGCCTCGGGCCAGTCATACATGGGCAGTGCCGCGATGAATCGGTTCATGACCTCATCTCGCCAGGGACAGGCAGGGCTGACAAGCAAAACTATTCCTTGGGGGGCTCGGCCGGAACGGGCGCGGTGCCCAGCCCATGCACCGAGCGGGCGCGCATGCGTGGCGCGAAGGCGCGACCGACATCCGGCGCGCGGCGCAGGGCCGGGTGCACCACCGGCTCCTTGGCCCGGAACGCATATTCGCGCAGCAGCGCCAGATAGTTTGGGAACACGTAGCCGCGGTTCATGGCGACCCACTCCTCGCGGCGTTCGCGGAAAAGTTTCGGCAGCTTGTACCAAGCGACCGTAGGGCGCTTGTGGTGCACGAGATGCAAATTGTTGTTGAGGAACAGGATGGCGAGCGGCGAACGCTCGACGATGATCGTGCGCCCGTCCGGCCGCTCGGACCACTGATGCTCCGCGAATGTGCGCACCGATATCAGCGATTGGCCGAGCCAGACCGGCACCAGCACATAAAGCCAGAAGGGGATTTCGAAAACGAACACCACCAGCGGAATGACAATGGCGAGTCCAATTGCGTGCAGCAGCCACGCCTTGCGCACGGCGCGGTCGCCTTCGACCATCAGCCGCGCTTCGGAAAGCAGGAACCCGACCGTGCCCAGCAACGGGTTGAGCACGCAGCGCCCCAACATGATGTTGTTGAAGGCAAGCAGCCTTTTCATGAAGCGCGGAAGCTCCTGATGCTTCCAGACGGCATGGTAGTAGCTTTCCGGATCGTCGAAGGGGTCGGTGAGGTTCTCGTCCGCGTGGTGGCGCAGATGCAGGGCCTTGTAGCGGCGATAGGGATAAACCAGCCCTATCGGCAGGCCGACCAGCAATTCGTTGACCCAAGCCTTGCGCGTCGGGTGGCCATGCAGCGCCTCGTGGACCAATGACGACTGCAGGGCCAGCGTAACCGTCAGCATCAGTAGCGCCAGAACCGGATAGTTCGGCCAGAGGAAAAGACCGGCCCCCGCCCAGCCGCCGTAGGTCACCGCGATCAGCCCGACCGTCGGCCACTCAATTGCGGGCGCAGTGCCGCCCGATGTGTCGTAATCGTATGCCATGCCCCAATCCCCGCATGCCTTGTAGCGGCATGTCCTGACAGGATGCTGTCAGTAGTCAGGCCAAGATTCAACGCGACAATGGGAACAGAATGTTTATTTTGGTCTTGTTGATCCTCATTTGTTGCGCATTGTAAACAAACGCATGGAACGAATGCACTGTTGCGGACGTTCATAAGCGCGATGTTTTCAGAACAAAGCCTGCCGGGAGCCTCAAGGTGGACAAACGTGATCTTTCCGGACTGTTTCGAGAGCGGCTGAGGACCCTGCTTCAGCGCTCCGGCCAGAATCAGTCCGCCTTTGCGGCCTCGGTCGGCATCGACCGCTCCGCCCTTTCGCAACTCCTGTCGGAAGAGACGACCCGCCTGCCCCGGGCCGAGACGCTGATGACGATCGCGGCCGAGCACAAGGTTTCTCTCGACTGGCTGCTGGGCCTCAGCCACGACGAGGGCCTGACCGGAGAAATCCGCGAAAGCCTGGAGATCGAGGAAGGCCCTGGCGGCTTCGACCGCACGCTGCTGGCCAAATGGCATTCGGAAGCGGCCGGCACCAAGATCCGCTATGTGCCGGCCGGCATTCCCGACCTGCTGCGCACCGACGTCCTGGTGGAATACGAGGCCGACATTTCCAACCGCAGCCGGCAGACGCAGGCCGGCGAGACCCAGTACCGCATCGACTATACGCGGCGGCCGGAAACCGACATGGAAGTTTGCATGCCCCGCCATACGCTCGAGATATTCGCGCGCGGCATGGGCGTGTGGACCGGCCTGTCGGAACGCGAGCGGCGCGACCAGCTTCTCCACATGGCCGACCTGCTGGAGGACCTGTACCCGACCTTCCGGCTGTTCCTCTACGACGGGCGGCTGCGCTATTCGGTGCCCTACACCATCTTCGGACCCTATCGTGCCGCCATCTATGTCGGCGACATGTATCTGGTTCTCAACGCCACGGCCCCCATCCGCACGCTGACGCGGCATTTCGACAATCTGATCCGCAGTGCCGAGATCAACGCCCATGAGGCAGCCGGCTTTGCCCGCCAATTGGCCGAGACGGAGCTTTCGCCGGCATAGCGCCTGCGCTCCGTTGACTGGATATAAGGACTTCTTTATATCCTTATCTCAACTCTCCCTATTCGGAAGGCATCGTTCCATGAACAACCCCATCGACGCGCTCCTGGCGGAAAAGGGCGTGCTTCTCGCCGACGGCGCCACCGGCACCAACCTGTTCGGCATGGGGCTGGCGGCCGGAGAAGCGCCGGAGCTGTGGAACGAGACCGCGCCTGAAAAGATCACGGCACTGCACCAGAATTTTGTCGACGCGGGCGCCGACATCATCCTCACCAACTCCTTCGGCGGCACGCGGCATCGCCTGAAGTTGCACCATGCGCAGGACCGTGTTTACGAGCTCAACAAGCGCGCCGCCGAGATCGCGCATGCCGTTGCCGACAAGGCCGGCCGCAAGGTCATCGTGGCCGGCTCGGTCGGCCCGACCGGCGAGCTTCTGGTGCCGCTCGGCGCCCTCACCTATGAGGAAGCCGTCGAGGCATTTGCCGAGCAGATCAGGGGCCTGAAGGACGGCGGCGCCGAGATCGCCTGGATCGAGACCATGTCCGCACCGGACGAGGCACGCGCGGCAGCACAGGCGGCGATCGATGTCGGCCTGCCCTACACCTACACTGTCTCCTTCGACACCGCCGGCCGCTCGATGATGGGGCTGGCGCCGAAGGACATCCATGGCGTTTCAGAAGGCTTGAGCGAAAATCCGGTCGCCGTCGGGGCCAATTGCGGCGTGGGCGCTTCCGACATTCTCGCCTCGCTGCTCGACATGACCGCCGCCAAGCCGGAGGCGACGGTGATCGTGAAGGGCAATTGCGGCATCCCCGAATTCCACGGCAGCGAAATCCACTATTCCGGCACGCCGGAACTGATGGCCGACTATGTGCGGCTGGCGGTGGACAGTGGCGCGAAGATTATCGGCGGATGCTGCGGCACCTCGTTCGGCCACCTTGCCGCCATGCGCCAGGCGCTGGACACGCACCACAAGGCCGCCCGCCCGACACTCGAGACGATCGTCGATCGCATCGGCCCGCTGCGCAACAAGACTGCGGACGAGAGCGGCGCCTCGGCCGGCGAGGCGGATGGCGGCGCGCGCCGCGAACGTCGGCGCAGCCGCAGCTGACCCCGGCGTCCGTTTCAGTCCGAGACGCTTTCCTCGTAACGCAATTGGGCGGTGCGCAGGTCAGTGCTGCTGCCGCCATGGTCCGTCATCCGCATCAGCGCGTCTGACAGGGAGGGGCTGAACATCTGCTCCAGCATGCGGCCAAATCGCTCGTTGGCAAGCGCCGAGCGGGCGACGTCGCGCGCGGCGGCAACATCCTGCCTGAGGCGTTCGGTATCGGCCCCGCGCGATGCAGCACCCTGCGGCACCTCAGCCATGACTGCACGACCAAGGTCCGAGCCTCCCGCTCTGCCAATTTGCATCCACGCCCCCCGAAATCTGAATGGCGTGCCCATAGCAAAAGCGCCTTGCCAAAGGGTGTCCGCAGGCGCCTGCATTTGATTCAAGTTTTTGGCGAGTTCAGAGCTTCGCCTTTTCTTACGAAGCCAACCGCTCGAGAGTGGCGTTGTCCCGATTTCCGCTGAAATAGCGCTCCAGCGCGCGGGCAAACAGCGCCTCCCCGGGGGCAGCCTGCTCGAACAATGTGAGCGATGACCGCAGCTTGCGGTCGTCTGGACTGCCGAAGATGTCATGAGCCGACAAGCTCTGCAGGTCGAGCAGGACTTCCACGCAATCCCTGAGGCGGGGCCCGAGCAGCGGATGCGCCAGATAGGCGCGCGCCTCGTCGATCGATGAAATCGCATAGCGCCGCGACATGGCGCTCATGCCAAGGCCGGCAATCTGGGGAAAGACGAACCACATCCAGTGGCTGACCTTGAGGCCGTTTTTCAGTTCGGCGCGCACAGACGCTATGACGGGATCCTGTGCCCTTACGAAGCGGGCGAGGTCGAAAGGGTCCGAAGCCGCCGCCATCTCAGCCCTCCTTGAGCGTCTCCGGGCGTGACTCCACTGTTGCGGGGGCGTTCGCGGGGTTGAATTCAGCGTCTCGCTTCGTCATCTCCGCTCCCTCACCTCCGATGCGATAGATATCCCAGCGCGAAGCGAGGGCAAGGTTTCGCAGCGGTGGAGGGGCTGCCACCAAGCAGGTTTCAGCGGTCCTCTATCCTCACCGTTCTTGCCCCGACATAGATCGCGCGGCCGGCGCCGGCGCCCATGATTGCCGCGCCGCCTCCAAGAGCGATGAAGAGCAGCGCGGCCGCGTCGAAACTGCCAGTCCAGCTGCGAATAAGGCCGACCATCAGAGGTCCGATCGCCGCAAGCACATAGCCGACACCCTGCGCCATCCCCGACAGATGCGCCGCGACATGCGGATCGGGCGAACGCAGCACGATGACCGTCATGGCAACCGCGATCAGGCCGCCCTGCCCGATGCCTTGCAGCACCGCCCAGACAAGCACGGTCGAGGTCGGCGCGAACAACAGCCCCAGCAGCGCGATCACGGCAGCGGCGAGCAGCGCCACGTTGATGCCGCGCTGGTCCTTGCAACGGACGGCGATCGACGGCACCGCCAGGCAGGTGATGACCTGAACCATGACCGATAGCGAAACGATGGCGCCCGCCTCGGCGGCGTCGAAGCCGCGCTCGCGCAGGATCGGAGCCAGCCAGCCGAAGACGCAGTAGGCAAGGGCCGACTGCAGCCCCATGAACAGCGTGACCTGCCAGGCCAGCCGATCGCGCCACAGCCCCACCACCCGGTAGCCGGCATGGCTGGCCTGGGCCTTTTGGCCCAGCGCCTGCGGCGCCCAGATCAGCAACACGATCACGGCCGGAAGCGACCAGGCGGCGAGCGCGGCCAACCACGAGCCGCCCAAGGCGTGCTCGATCGGCAATGTCAGCCCGGCGCCGCTGGCTGCGCCGCCACACAGCGCCATCGTGTAGAGCCCGGTCATGATTGCGGCCTTGTCGGCGAAATCGCGCTTCACGAGCCCCGGCAGCAGCACATTGCCGACGGCGATGGCCGCACCGGCGGAGAAGGTGGCGAAAAACAGCAGCGGCACCGATTCCACCCCGCGCAGGGCCGTGCCCAGTGCGAGCACCAGCAACGCGCCCAGCAGGGTGCGCTCGGCCCCGAAACGCTGCGCCAGTTTCGGCGCCAGCGGTGCAAACACCCCGAGGCAGACCACCGGAAGCGTGGTCAACAGGCTGGCGCCAGTGGTCGAGAGCCCGGTTTCGCGCATCACCTCCGGCAGCAGCACCGAAAGGCTGGAAAACAGCGGGCGAAGGTTGAAGGCGATCAGCACCAGGCTGGCGCCAAGCAGAATGCGCGCAGCGGGGCTAGCGAGCACCGGCGGCTGCGGTTGCGGCAGGCTATCGGTTTCCGCGTCGATGAGTTGATCGTCTAGAGCATTCGTTGTCATGAAAAACCTGCGCCGCGGCCCAAAAATCCTGAATTATTCTGCGAGAAGCCTGTCGAGTTCGAGGAGAACGGGCGCCACGAAGGCCCGGACCGCCGCCTCGGCTCGTTGGGGATCGCCCGAAGCGATGCCATCAATGATGGAGGCGTGAGCCTCGGCATCCGGTTCGGGCAGTTCGCCCGCGATGGTCGAATCGATGAGCTCCATGATCGCGGCGGTGAAGAACTCATAGATCTCCACCATCGCCCGGTTGCCGGATGCGGCTACGACCGCCTTGTGAAAAGCGATGTCGCGACGGATGAAGGCCTCGCGGCCGCCTTCGGCCACCGCGCCGCGCTCGGCCAACAGCCGGCGCATGCGCGCAATATCTTCCGGCATGTGGCGCAGCGCCGCCAGTCGCGCCGCCTCCACATCGAGTGCAGCGCGCACTTCCCACTGGTCGCGCAGGCCCGTGCGCCGCAGCCGCTTCAGCGTCCCGGCAGGATCGACGGCAGAGCGTACATAGGTGCCCGAGCCCTGGCGCGTCTCCAGCAGGCCCCGCGACACCAGCGCCCTAACCGCCTCACGTACAGTGCCCCTGCTGACCGCCAGCATATCGCTCAACGCGGCCTCATTGGGAATGCGCTCGCCCACCACCCAGCGCCCGCTGGCGATTTCGCCGCGAAGGCTTTCGGCGGCGCTGTCGGCAAGATTGGTTCGGGTTACGGGCTGCATGAACATTCATCAGATCATCTGATGACTTGATAGCTGCACCGGCCAACTCGCGTCAACCGAGGCGGAGGAACAGCGCGGTCAAGATCGCGCGAGCGTGCGGCCGCCTCGATCACCTCTCGGGATCGGCAAAGCTTGCCATGTGGAATGCCTGCACCTCGGCCGGATAGCGGTATTGCGCGCCATGCGGACAGGCGTTGCGGTCAAGGCAGCCGGTGCCGCGACAGACTGCACCACCGGCTCCGCGCACATGCGCCAGGCACTCGTCATAGGCGAACCCGGACGCCGAATAGGCACCCACCGGACAGGAGTTCAGGCAAGGTTTTCCGCTACATGCATCGCAATGGTGACTCGATTTGCGAGGCGCTTGAATCGGAATCTCAACCTCGAACAGCAGCGCACCGCGATAGGCGTGCCACAGGCCGTATTCCGGGTGCATGAGAATGCCGAGCGGCGACGGCTTTAGACCCTCGGCACGCATGGCCCATTGCTGGAACGGCAGCCACGGCCGGTCGGATGGCGACACGGCGCGCGCGCCGAATTGTTTTGCGACCTTGCCGATCACCTCGCGAGACCATGCATCCAGCGGGTTCTCAAGGTCGGACGGCTGGCTTTTCCGCCAGAGTGAAAAATGCCCCCAGGGCGCAGCGCCCGCCTGCCCCACCAGCAGCACAGACATGGCCGGCGAACCCGACGGTCCGGGCGGCGCGTCCTCGGCGGCATCAAAAACAAAACCGCCGCGCGGGATGAGACCATGCCCAGCCAGCGCGGCGGAAATTTCTTCAAGGAAGCGGGGCGACAAACGTCACCCCTTCCTGGCCGGATCGGAAAACGCCGTCCGCCAGACTTCCTGGTGGATGATGTTGGCCACTTTAGCCCGGCCTGAATCGGGCTCTCTTCAAGTGAAGGCGTCGGGCATCGAATCCTTCTTCTTGGCGATGAAGTCCTTCAACGCCTCATCGATGGCCGGGTCGAGATACGGCGCCTCGTAGCTTTCCAGCCAGCGGCGGGCGAGCTCGTTGGCGCGCTGCGGCGCGGTCTTCTGCCCTTCGGCCAGCCACTGCTCGTAGGAATTGTTGTCGGCGATCGACGAGCGGTAGAACGCGCTCTGGAAGTTGGCCTGGGTGTGGTCGCAACCGAGATAGTGGCTTCCCGGCCCAACCTGGCGGATGGCGTCCATGGCCTGGCCGTTCTCCGACAGGTCCACTCCCTCGGCAAACTTCTGCTGCATGCCGAGCTGGTCGATGTCCATCATGAACTTCTCGTAGCAGGAAGCCAGGCCACCTTCGAGCCAGCCTGCGGCGTGCAGCACGAAGTTGGTGCCGGCCAGCACTGTCGAGTTCAGCGTGTTGGCGCTTTCATAGGCTGCCTGCGCGTCCGGAACCTTGGAGGCGCAGAGCGACCCGCCGGTGCGGAACGGCAGGCCGAGACGGCGGGCGAACTGCGCCGCGCCATAGGACACCAGCGACGGTTCCGGCGTGCCGAAGGTCGGCGCGCCCGACTGCATGGAGATCGACGACGCGAAGGTGCCGAAGATCACCGGCGCGCCGGGGCGCACGAGCTGCGTGAAGGAGGCACCGGCCAGCACTTCGGCCAGAACCTGCGTCAGCGTGCCGGCCACCGTCACCGGGCTCATGGCGCCGGCGAGGATGAACGGCGTGACAATACAGGCCTGGTTGTTGCGGGCATAGACTTTCAGCGCGCCAAGCATGGTCTCGTCGAACACCATCGGCGAGTTGGCGTTGATGAGGCTGGTGAGCACCGTGTTCTCTTCGACGAACTTGTCGCCGAACAGAATCTTGCACATCGCCACCGTGTCTTCCGCGCGCTCGGGCGCCGTGACCGAGCCCATGAAAGGCTTGTCGGAATATTTGATGTGCGCATAGATCATGTCGAGATGGCGCTTGTTGACCGGCACGTCGACCGGCTCGCACACCGTGCCACCCGAGTGATGGATGGACGGCGCCATATAGGCAAGCTTCACGAAATTCTGGAAATCCTCGATCGTGGCATAGCGGCGATTGCCGTCGAGGTCGCGTACGAAGGGCGGGCCATAAACCGGCACGAAGACGGTGGAGTTGCCGCCGATCTGCACCGAACGGGCGGGATTGCGGGCATGCTGGGTGTAGGTCGAGGGCGCCGTCTTCAGCAGCGAGCGGCAGAGCCCCTTGGGGAAATGCACGCGCTCGCCCTTCACGTCGGCGCCGGCTTCCTTCCACATCGCGAGCGCTTCGGCGTCGTCGCGGAACTCGATGCCGACTTCCTCCAGAACGGTCTCGGCGTTCTGTTCGATCAGCGACAGGCCTTCCTCGTCGAGGACTTCGTAGACCTTGATGTTGCGGTTGATGTAGGTCTGCTGCACGCCGGGGCCGCCGCCCGAGCGGGCCGCGCGGCGCGCCGCAGCACCGCCGCTTGCACCACGGCCGCGCCGCGTGCCGGAGCCTTCCTGCTCTGCCGAGAGGTTCTCTTCCATCGAAGTCATCCTTAGAAATCACACATGGGGCGCCTCAGTTCGCGCCCTTGTCAGGATCGTAGCCATGCACCATTAGCGAAACGGCCCGCGAGCGCCAAGAGCTGTCTCAAAATCGACAAAACCGACGCGATTTGGCGGTCGCTTTCCTTTTGCCGGAAGTCGCAAATCAGCTATGGCGCGCATGCCTTTGCAAGCTAGTTATTGGGACGAAATTTCGCGCCGCGAAGAAGAGTTGCCGCGGCCACGAGGAGCCAGAAAATGTCCGACGACGAGATCATCCTTTCCGAGCTTTCCGATGACGAACTCGTGCAGCAGATGCACGACGATCTTTACGATGGCCTCAAGGAGGAAATCGAGGAAGGCACCAACATCCTGCTCGAGCGCGGATGGGTTCCCTACAAGGTGCTCACCGAAGCGCTGGTCGAGGGCATGCGCATCGTCGGCGAGGATTTCCGCGACGGCATCCTGTTCGTGCCGGAAGTTCTGCTGTCCGCCAACGCCATGAAGGCCGGCATGGCCATCCTGCGCCCGCTGCTGGCCGCCACCGGCGCGCCCAAGCAGGGCAAGCTGGTGATCGGCACGGTCAAGGGCGACATTCACGACATCGGCAAGAACCTCGTCGGCATGATGATGGAAGGCGCGGGCTTCGACGTGGTCGACCTCGGCATCAACAACCCGGTCGAGAACTATCTGGCCGCCATCGAGGAGCATCAGCCCGACATCGTCGGCATGTCGGCCCTGCTGACCACGACCATGCCCTACATGAAGGTCGTCATCGACACGATGAAGGAAAAGGGCATCCGCGACGACTACGTCGTGCTGGTCGGCGGCGCGCCGCTGAACGAGGAGTTCGGCAAGGCCGTTGGCGCCGATGCCTATTGCCGCGACGCGGCGGTGGCAGTCGAGACAGCCAAGGAATACATGAAGCGCCGGCATAACGCCCGCGCCTCCGCCTGATACGGAAAAGGCCGCGCTGAAGCGCGGCCTTTTTCTTTCCGGCGACAGCCGGATCGGGGCCCCCGCCCCTAACCTGCCCCTAGTTGACGACGGCCTCCTTGACGGCCTTCGCGGTCGACTTGACGTCCTTGCCGACGCCGCGAACCGTATTGGCACAGGCGGAAATCGCCAGTGCGCAAGCCAGAATGGCGGCAAGCGACGCAAAGCGCGACAGTTTCATGGGCGTCTCCCTCTTGGATACAAACAGGCCGCGCTGGTATTAGATAGTCGAGATATACGCGCAAGGACAAAAAGCCCACACTCGCCATGGAAACCGCACCGAACATCGCCAAAGACAGTCCCGACCGGCTCCTGGTGATCGCCTGCGGCATGATTGCGCGCGAGATTCTGGCGGTGAAGGAGCAGCTTGCGCTCGACCATCTCGACCTCACCTGCCTGCCGGCCGAGTTCCACTACTATCCCGATCGCATTCCGCCTGCGCTGGACAAGGCCATCCTCAAGGCCAAGGCCGAAGGATATGACCGCATCTTCGTCGGCTATGCCGATTGCGGTACCGGCGGAATGCTCGACAGCGTGTGCGAGAAGCATGGCGTGGAGCGCATGGCCGGGCCCCACTGCTTCGCCTTCTACCAAGGCATGAAGGCCTTCGAGGCGATCGCCGATGGCGACATGCTTTCCTTCTACATGACCGATTTCCTGTGCCGGCAGTTCGACGCCTTCTTCATCAAGCCGCTGGGTCTCGACCGCCATCCGGAACTGATCCGCGACTATTTCGGGCACTACCAGAAAGTGGTCTATCTGGCCCAGACCAACGACCCCGAACTCGACAAGGTGGCGGAAGATGCCGCCAAACTTCTTGGCCTTGCCTATGAACGCCGCTTCACCGGCTATGGCGACCTGACCTCGTCGCTGGCGAAGGCGGCAGACCCCGGCGCCTGAGCGCGGCATTAAGCGGCCGGTAAAACTCGCCGTGCAAAAATATGGCAGCGGCCGGCTGACTAAGCAGCCCCCGCACCCAGCGCCTGTCGAGTTCCCATGATTCCCCATCCGGACAAGAAGCCCATCGTCGTGGTGACCGAAGGCGGCCCGCATGTCTGGGCCATCATCAACGCCATCAACGAAGCGCTCGGCCCGGTTATCGTCATCCTCGAAACGCCGGAATCCAAGGCCGGCATCCTCAGGCGACGGGCGCGCCGGCAAGGCTGGATCTCTGTCGGCGGGCAAGCGGCCACGATGGTGCTAACAAGACTCGGCAAGCGTTTCCTGGCGGGCCGCATGGAAAATATAATCGCCGAGAACAACCTCATCACCGAGCCGCGGCCCAGCCAGCGGATCGTGCGTGTGCCTTCGGCCAATTCGCCCGAATGCCTGGCGGCGATCAGCGAAATCCGGCCGGGCGTCGTTTTCCTGGCCGGCTGCCGTATGCTGACGCGTCGCACGCTCGCGGCAATCGACTGTCCGGTGCTCAACTACCACGCCGCCATAAACCCGAAATACCGCGGCATGAATGGTGCCTATTGGGCGCTGGCTACCGGCGATACGGAAAATTTCGGCTCCACCATTCATCTGGTGGACGAAGGCGTCGACACCGGCGCGGTGCTCTACCAGTTGCGCTGCAAGCCCGGCCAAGGCGACAACATCGCCTCCTATGCGCTGCGGCTGGCCGCCATGTCGCGGGGCATGTGCGTGCGCGCCCTCGAGGATGCACTGGCCGACCGCCTGACGCCGCTGGACACCGGCCTGCCCTCGAAACAATGGTACCATCCGCCGATATGGACCTATCTCTGGAACGGCATCAGCCGGGGCGTCTGGTAGGCCCCGCGCAGCAGGTTTTCGCTCCCACCTGAATGCCTCATCGCTATTCCTGTTTGCGACACGGCCCTACGTCGCTTTTGAAGGCGCGCGCGTCGTCCCATAACAAGCGGGATGGCGACGGTTGCGGCAATGCTCGATCAGCAACAAAGCGAGACCGAAATGGCCGATCTGATCATAGTTTACTGGCGCGACATTCCCGCCCAGGTCATCGTCAAGAAGGGCCGGCAGAATGCCAAGCGCGAGCTGCCGCTGCGCTTCACCGAGGCGATCGACATGTGCGCCATGCGCACCGGCGCCGGCGACACCGACGCCTACCTGGCCGAGTGGCGTAAGGCCGACCCGGTGCCGGTGGGCGACGACCTGGAAGCCGAGGCCGACAAGGCCGCTGCCGCGCTCGACAGCGACTATCCCCGCGAGCGGCTGGTTGCCCTCGTGAAAGCAGGCGGCAAGGAAAATGTCTGACACCAAGCCGATCGTTACCCAGGCCACCCTGGTCAAGAAGGCCGCGCCGAAGAGCGACTACAAGCCGGCCGACGTGTCGCCGCAGCGGCGCGTGCAGCGCAAGTACAGTGTCCGCCTGTGGTCGATCCGCCACTCGCGCCTGCTCGAATGGTTTTACGCCCGTTTCGCGGATGTTTTCCTTCTGCTGCATCCGCTGTGGAAGGGCATCGGCTACGCCCGCGTCGAGGCGCCGGTGAAGTTCGTCGAAAAGCGCGTGAAGGGTTTCATGTTCGACTGCCGCATGTGCGGCCAGTGCGTGCTTTCCTCCACCGGCATGTCCTGCCCGATGAACTGCCCCAAGCAGCTGCGCAATGGCCCCTGCGGCGGCGTGCGCGCCAACGGCAATTGCGAGGTCGAGCCCGACATGCCCTGCGTGTGGGTGAAGGCATGGGAAGGCTCGCGCAACATGGCCAATGGCGACGCCATCCTCAACGTCCAGAAGCCGGTCGACCAGTCGCTGCGCGAAACCTCGGCCTGGCTGCGCGTGACCGCGCAAGCCGCCGCCGCGCGCGAGGCCGCAAACAAGGAACCTGCATGAACATGGCCACGCCGCGTCCTCCCCATCCCGACGAAAACCCGGCCGGCATCGACCTGCCGCTGGACCCGCTGCCCGGCCATTCCTCGCGCGGACGCCTCGAGCGCGTGCTGCGCCGCGGCGAATTTGCCGTCACCACCGAGCTCAACCCGCCCGACAGCGCCAATCCACAGGACGTCTACGAACGCGCGGCGATCTTCGACGGCTGGGTGGACGGCATCAACGCGGTCGACGCCTCGGGCGCCAACTGCCACATGTCGTCTGTGGGCATCTGCGCCCTGCTGACGCGCATGGGCTATGCGCCCATCATGCAGATCGCCTGCCGCGACAAGAACCGCATCGCCATCCAGGGCGACGTTCTGGGCGCGGCTGCCATGGGCGTGGCCAACATCCTCTGCCTCACCGGCGACGGCGTGCAGGCCGGCGACCAGCCCGGCGCCAAGCCGGTGTTCGACCTCGACTCCTCGTCGCTGCTCGAAACCGTCCGCATCATGCGTGACAATGGCAAGTTCCTGTCGGGTCGCAAGCTGACCACGCCGCCGCAGGTCTTCCTCGGCGCCGCCGTCAACCCGTTTGCGCCGCCCTACGATTTCCGCCCGATCCATCTTGCCAAGAAGATCGCCGCTGGCGCGCAGTTCGTGCAGACGCAGTACTGCTTCGACGTGCCGATGTTCCGCAACTTCATGGAACGCGCCCGCGACCTCGGCCTGACCGAGAAGGTCTTCATCCTGTGCGGCGTCGGCCCGCTCGCCTCGGCCAAGACGGCGAAGTGGATCCGCTCCAACGTGCCGGGCATCCACATTCCGGATTCGATCATCAAGCGCCTGGAAGGGGCGCAGGACCAGAAGAAGGAAGGCAAGCAGATCTGCATCGACATGATCAACGAGGTGAAGGAGATCCCCGGCGTCTCCGGCATCCACGTGATGGCCTATCGCCAGGAGGAATATGTCGCCGAGATCGTGCATGAATCGGGCGTGCTCAAGGGCCGCAAGCCCTGGAAGCGCGAGGTCCGCGCCGACGACCAGATGGTCGCCGACAGGCTCGACCACATCCTGCACGACGACGCGACACAGCAGCCTGGACAGCTGGTGGAAAAGGCCGCCCACTGAGCCGCCGGCCGCAATTGAAACGACACTGATAACGATATAAAGAAATCTTTATATCCCAACGGAGAACTTCATGACCCGTACGATCGTCGCCTCGGCGACCAAGGAAATCATCATCGGTTTCGACCAGCCCTTCTGCGTGATCGGCGAGCGCATCAACCCGACCGGCCGCAAGAAGCTTGCCGCTGAGATGATGGCCGGCAACTTCGACACCGTGCGCAAGGACGCGCTGGAGCAGGCGGCGGCGGGCGCCACCATGCTCGACATCAATGCCGGCGTGACCACGGTCGACCCCAACGCGACCGAGCCCGGCCTGCTGGTGCAGACGATCGAGATCGTGCAGGAACTGGTGGATCTGCCGCTGGCGATCGACAGCTCGGTGACGGGCGCCATCGAGGCCGCGCTGAGGGTTGCCAAGGGCCGCCCGCTGGTGAACTCCGTCACCGGCGAGGAAGAGAAGCTCGAGGCCATCCTGCCGCTGATCAAGAAGTACAACGTGCCGGTGGTGGCCATCTCCAACGACGAGACCGGCATCTCCATGGACCCGGACGTCCGCTTCGCGGTCGCCAAGAAGATCGTCGAGCGCGCCGCCGACTACGGCATCCCCGCGCATGACGTGGTGGTCGACCCGCTGGTGATGCCGATCGGCGCGCTGGGCGACGCCGGCCGCCAGGTGTTTGCGCTGCTGCGCCGCCTGCGCGAGGAGCTGAAAGTCAACACCACCTGCGGCCTGTCCAACATCTCCTTCGGCCTGCCCCACCGCCATGGCATCAACTCGGCCTTCATTCCCATGGTGATCGGCGCCGGCATGACCAGCGCCATCATGAACCCCTGCCGCCCGCAGGAAATGGAGGCTGTTCGCGGCGCCAACGTGCTGAACGGCACCGACGAGAACTGCACGACCTGGATCAAGACCTACAAGGACTACAAGCCGGCCGAAGGCGGCCACGCCGCCCCCGCCTCGGCGGCCGTCAGCGCCCCCGGCGATGCCGCCGCCAGCAATGGCGGACGCCGGCGCGGCGGCCGCGAGGCGCGGATGGCACGCGGGTAGTCCAGCCGGAGAACACCGTGGCCCACCACGTCCAGTCATGTCCGTCCGGCGCGTTTGGCCGGATGGGAAGACAAAGGCTTTCAGCCGGGGGCGTTGGCGTCCGGATTTTCCGCTCCGATGGCGGAAGACCCGAGAATTTCGAGTTTGGATCCTGGCCTGCCCGATGGGCGGGCCGTGACCCGTTTCGCAAGACAATCGCTGCGCTAGTGATCGCAAATGTCGTCTCTGCGCGAGCCCGCCCGAAAGTGGCGGATGGATGCGCGGCTGCAAGGAGTGCCTGACATGAACCCTCCCCCCAACATCACCGATCCGTTGGTCCTGTTCATGCCTTCGGGCAAGCGCGGGCATTTCCCTGTCGGCACGCCGGTGCTGGACGCCGCGCGCCAGCTCGGCGTCTATGTCGAGAGCGTGTGCGGCGGGCGCGCCACTTGCGGCCGCTGCCAGATCGAGGTGCAGGAAGGCAATTTCGCCAAGCACAAGATCGTCTCATCCAACGACCACATCTCGCCCAAGGGCCCGAAGGAAGAACGCTACGAGCGCGTGCGCGGCCTGCCCGAGGGGCGGCGCTTGTCCTGCTCGGCCACAGTGCAGGGCGACCTCGTCGTCGACGTGCCGCAGGATACGGTCATCAACGCGCAGGTGGTGCGCAAGGCCGCCGTCGATCGCCACATCGACCGCAACCCGGCAGTCCAGCTCTGCTTCGTGGAAGTCGAACAGCCCGACATGCACAAGCCGCTGGGCGACCTCGACCGGCTGAAGCTGGTGCTTGAAAAGGATTGGGGCTGGAAAGACCTGGCCATCGCGCCGCATCTGATCCCCGAGGTCCAGGGCATCCTGCGCAAGGGCAACTGGGGCGTGACCGCCGCGGTCCACCGCGACTCCCCTTCGTCGCAGCCCTGCATCATCGGCCTGTGGCCGGACCTGAAGAACGAAGCCTACGGCATCGCCTGCGACATCGGCTCCACCACGATTGCCATGCATCTGGTGTCGCTGCTTTCGGGCCGCATCGTCGCCTCGTCGGGCACTTCGAACCCGCAGATCCGCTTCGGCGAGGATCTGATGAGCCGCGTCTCCTACGTGATGATGAACCCGGACGGGCGCGAGGCAATGACCAAGGCCGTGCGCGAGGCGGTCAACTCGCTGATCGGCAAGGTGTGCGAGGAAGGCGGCGTCGACCGCCACGACATCCTCGACGCGGTCTTCGTCGCCAACCCGATCATGCACCACCTGTTCCTGGGCATCGACCCGACCGAACTCGGCCAGGCGCCCTTCGCGCTGGCCGTATCGGGCGCGACGCACTACTGGGCGCATGACATCGATATCGAGCTCAACCGCGGTGGCCGGGTCTATCTGCTGCCATGCATCGCCGGCCATGTCGGCGCTGACGCCGCCGCAGCGGCACTGTCGGAAGGTCCATACCGGCAGGACAAGATGATGCTGCTGGTCGATGTCGGCACCAATGCCGAGATCATCCTGGGCAACAGGGAGCGCGTGGTTGCGGCATCGTCGCCCACCGGCCCGGCCTTCGAAGGCGCGGAAATCTCGTCCGGCCAGCGTGCGGCACCCGGCGCCATCGAGCGCGTGCGCATCGACCCCGAGACGCTGGAGCCGAAATTCCGCATCATCGGCGTCGACAAATGGTCGGACGAGGAAGGTTTCGAGGAAGATGCCAAGGCCACCGGTGTCACCGGCATCTGCGGCTCGGCGATCATCGAGGTGGTGGCCGAGATGTACCTTTCCGGCGTGATCTCGGAGGATGGTGTCATCGACGGCGCGCTTGCCGCCCGCTCGCCGCGCATCTTCCAGAACGGCCGCACCTTCTCCTATCTGCTCCGTGATGGTGAACCGCGCATCTCGGTGACGCAGAACGACATACGCGCCATCCAGCTCGCCAAGGCGGCACTCTATGCCGGCATCAAGCTCTTGATGGAAAAGCAGGGCGTGGAGACGGTCGACATGATCCGCTTTGCGGGCGCGTTCGGCACCTTCATCGATCCGAAATACGCCATGGTGCTGGGCCTGATCCCCGACTGCGACCTAACCGAGGTGAAGGCAGTGGGCAACGCCGCCGGCACCGGCGCGCTGATGGCGCTGCTGAACCGCGACCATCGCCGTGAGATCGAGAAGGAAGTCGGCCGCATCGAGAAGATCGAAACCGCGCTGGAGCCTCATTTCCAACAGCTTTTCATCGACGCGATGGCGATGCCCAACAAGGTGGACCCGTTCCCCAAGCTTTCCGAACAGGTGAAGCTGCCGCCGCGCAAGGTGCTTTCGGACGAGGCGTCCGGTGGCGACGGCGCACCGCGCCGGCGTTCGCGCGAGGACCGCGCCGCAAGGCGCCGGGGCTGAAGCCTCGGCCGGCCGCGCTGGTCTTGACGATCGCGCGGCCGGCCACAAATTCAGAGACTGGGAGGCGACACGTAGCAGCCGGTAGATCCGGGAGTTCGTTGCATGTCCAGTCTCAAGAGTCGCCTGGTCGCCCTCGTCATCAAGCACAGCCGCAAGAAGGCCTTCGCCAGCGCCGAGAACCTCAATCGCTGGATCGCCGATGCCCGAAAGACCGAGCGCCACGAGCCCCCCGCCCGGCTCTACCGGCGCTTCGCCGTGAACCAGAGCGAGGCGCAAGGCTTCCCGGTCTATGAGATAGTGCCTCGCGATGCCGGCCCCCGCCGGCTTCTTTATCTTCACGGCGGCGCCTATTGCTTTGAAATCACCAGCTATCACTGGTTTCTTGCGGCCGAGATGGCCGAGCGCCTCCGCATGCGCGTGACGGTGCCGATCTACCCCATCGCGCCCGAGCACGACATCCACGACATGTATTCGATGGTGCTCGAGGTCTATCGCCGCACGTTGGCCGAGACGGCAGCCAAGGACATCGTCTTCATGGGCGACTCCGCCGGCGGCACGATGGCGGTGGTGATGACGATGATGGGCGCGCGCGAGGGCATGCCCATTCCTGCAAGCCACGTACTGATCTCTCCCGGCCTCGACATGACGCTGACGAACGAGGCCATCTGGCGCATGGCGCCGCAGGACCCGTGGCTCGACATTCCCGGCGGGCTTGAGGCGATCCGCCTCTATGGCGCGGGCATGGACCGCAGCGACTGGCGCATCAGCCCGATCAATGGCGACCTTTCCGTGCTGCCGCCGACGCTGCTGCTGACCGGCACGCGCGACCTGCTGACGCCCGACAACCTCCTCTTCGCCGAAAAAGCGCGCGCGCAGGGCGTTGATCTGGAGCTGCTGGTGGAGCCGGACATGTTCCATGTCTGGCCGCTGATCGACATGCCGGAGGCCCGCCGCGCCCGCGACCGTATCGTGGCCTATCTGAGCGATTAGTCCGGGACCTTGGCGCAGCAGTCGGGGCGCCCCCGACAGTGCGCAGGCTGTAGGCCTCAGAAGAACTTGCCGGTCTCGCGAAACACCTCGAAGGTGGCGCGGATATGATCGGCCACCGCCTGCACCGGTGCTTTGGCCTCCGGCGTCACCACCATCGCCAGGCTGTAGGCACCGATCTCGGGCAAGCCGTCCTTGGCGCCCAGTTCCATCAGTTCGGGACCGATGAAGGAGCGCGGCAGGGGCGCGACCGCAAGATCGGCCAGGATGGCGGCGCGCTGGCCGGCCGTGTGGGCGCTCATATAGGCGATGCGGTAGTTGCGCCCTTCACGCCCGAGCGCCTCGAGCGCACTGGCGCGCCAGGCACAGCCCTCCTCCCACAGCGACACCGGCAGGGGTTCGCGCAGATGCGCGCAACCGCCCTTTGCCGCCGCCCACACGATGGGCTCGGTCATCAGCGTCTCGGCGCCTGGCATGGCGGTCTGGTAGGAGTTGGTCAGAAGCGTGATGTCGAGCGTGCGGTCGTCCATGCGGCGCCACAGGTTCTTGCTCTGGTCGATGATCACATCGACGGCGATCGAGGGATGCGACTGGGCAAAGCGTTTCAAAACATGCGGAAGGATGCGCTCGCCATAATCGTCCGGCGAGCCGAGGCGCACGACGCCGGTGATGTCCGGCACGATGAACTTGGACACTGCCTCGCGATTGATGGACAACATGCGCCGTGCATAGCCAAGCAGGATCTCGCCATCGGTGGTCAACGATACCGAGCGGGCATCGCGCGAGAACACGGTGCGGCCGAGCACGTCTTCCAGCTTCTTGATCTGCATGGAAACGGCAGAAGGCGTGCGGAAGACGGCGTTGGCCGCCGTGGTGAAGCTTCCGGTTTCGGCGATTGCCACGAAGGTGCGCAGCACGTCGAGGTCAAGCACCGGCAGAGGATGATTGAGGGGAGCGGTCACGGCCTACTCTTTCAATTTTTCTGATCCGAATAATCACTTCATTTCGTTTGATTGAACATGAGAACGGTAGCACAGTCAACACCGTGAAGATGGTACCGGGACAAAAGCACCACCCGGTCCAAGCATTGAACAGTCGGCGCCGGATGCCGGAGTTCCGCCACCACAATCGAGAGGAGTACGTCATGTCTATCCTTGCGAGGATCGGCAATATCGCCGCGCGTTACTCGAAGGTTCGCTCGCGCTATCTGACCGAGCGCACGGTCCGCTCGCTGCCGTTCGAAATCCAGAAGGACATCGGCTGGCCGGACGTTATGACGAAGTGCCTGCCACACGGATGCCAGGCAGGAGGCAGGTGATCTTGCGGACCGCTATGCCTGCCGGGCGCGAGCAATCAAATCCGGCAGGCGCTTGCCGCCCCGATGTTCGGCTTCCGAGCGTAAGCGCGTCACCCGCCGTGTCGCATTCGCGTCCAGAGACTTCGCATTCCCTGCCGAACAGGCGCCTGAAAGGGACTATATCGAAGCCAACCAACGGCCTGCCCCACTCCAACGCGCGAAGGCACCCCGTGTAGCCCTCTTTGCATGGACACGCGTCATGAAGCTCTTTTCCCGCCTTTTCGGCGGCAGCCGCCGCGAGATCAACCTGACCACTGCGCTTGAGCGCCAGCGCCTGAACAAGACCATGCCCGGACAGTCCGGTGCCGTTGCCGGCGCTCGCCTCGGCATTCTGGTTCGCTAGGGACCAAAGCCGCTTCCAGCCGGGGCGAATTTTCCCCGGCTTCCCCCGCCCTGCGCTCTGCAAGTGGCGGCCATTTCTCACTTCCGGGGGCGGTGGTCACTCGTCGCCACTTCGGCGCAAAATCCGGCGAACAGGCCGATGTCGCAAATTTAGATTTGCGCCTTTTTGTCACCCCATTGACATGCAAGGCTTTTCCTGATGTCGCTTTGCTGATCGCGACATGTTGTTCGCGGATTTGGGAATGCGTGAGGAATCCTTGAACGTCGTAAAGCATCCGATCAAAAGATCGCTTGTATTTTTTCTTATACCTGATTTCACCATGGTCGCTTTTGCGACGGCACTAGATCCCCTACGCATTGCAAACCGCATGCTGGGCTACGAAGCCTATCGCTGGCGACTGGCCAGCCTGGACGGCAAGCCGGTGCGCGCTTCCAACGGCGTGGAGTGCTCGGTAAACACCTCGCTGGAGGACGAGCGCCGCAAGATGGCCGGCTCTGACCGCCCGTCCATGGCGGTGGTGTGCACCGGCATGAACGTCGAGAAGTACCACAACAAGTCGGTCTTTGCCTGGCTGCGGGAGGAATACAATCGCGGCGTCGCCATTGGCGGCCTGTGTACCGGCGCCTATGTGCTGGCCGCGGCCGGCCTGCTGTCGAACAAGCGCTGCGCGATCCACTGGGAAAACCTGCCCGGCTTCCAGGAAGCCTTCCCCAAGGCCAATGTCTTTGCCGACCTGTTCGAGGTTGACCAGAACATCTACACCTGCGCCGGCGGCACCGCCGCCCTCGACATGATGCTGAAGCTGATTGGCGAGGATTTCGACGAAAGCCTCGTCAACCGTGTCTGCGAGCAGGTGCTGACCGACCGCGTGCGCAGCCCCACCGACCGCCAGCGTCTGCCGCTGCGCGCGCGTCTGGGCGTGCAGAACTCGAAGGTGCTGACCATCATCGAGCTGATGGAGGCGAACCTTTCGGAACCGCTGTCGCTGATCGAGATCGCCGACCATGTCGGCCTCTCGCGCCGGCAGATCGAGCGCCTGTTCCGCACCGAAATGGGGCGCTCGCCGGCGCGCTACTATCTGGAAATCCGCCTCGACCGCGCCCGGCACCTGCTGATCCAGTCGTCGATGCCGGTGGTGGAGGTGGCGGTCGCCTGCGGCTTCGTCTCGGCCTCGCACTTCTCCAAATGCTACCGCGAGCTCTACGCCCGCTCGCCGCAGCAAGAGCGCGTCGACCGCAAGCAGCTCATGGCTGCCTGAGACGAAAGCTCTCCGCACGAAACAACAAAGGCCCGGAAAATCCGGGCCTTTTGTCGTTCGAAGGGCTGGGCAAACGCATATGGGGCGACTTACCCCCACTCCGCCTCGCTTCGCTCGGCACCTCTCCCCCTCAAAAGGGGAGAGGAAGGGTGCCAAGCTCACGGACGGCGTTTCCTCTCCCCGAGCGGGGGAGAGGTGGTTTGCGAAGCAAACCGGAGTGGGGGTCGAATTCTATATGTCATCGCCCTCTCCGCGGAGGGAGGGGCGATCATGCTCAGCTGCGCGGCTTGAGGTTCTCCGGGTCGTAGAGCGGCTTGTAGCCGATGGCGACCACTTCAACCGGATAGGTCTCACCGAAATATTCGACCGTGAGCTTCCGGCCCTCCTGGCAATAGGCCCAAGGCAGGTAGGCCAGAGCGATGTTCTTGCCTATGGTCGGGCCGTAGGCGACCGAGGTCGTGTAGGAGCGGCGGCCGAGCTCGTCGACCAGCGTCTCGCCCGTTTCCGGGTCCATCACAGGCATGATGCCGACCGGGTAGCGGGCAACGCCCTTGGAGTCGACGTTGTCGGTCATGACCAAAGTGCAGAGCATGGCCGGCTGGTTCGCGCGGGCCTTGTATTCCAGATGCTTGGCCTTGCCGCGGAAGTCGGCCTCCTTGACCTTCGGGCGAGCCAGATCGGCCTCGATGAGATTGTACTCGGTCAAAAGATCCGCGTTCTGCAGGCGCAGGCACTTCTCCATGCGGCGGCTGTTGGCGTAGGTCTCCACACCGAAGGCCATCACGCCGGTCGACCGCAGCGCGTCCCAGACGGCCAGGCCATCCTCGTAGCGCATGTGCAGCTCCCAGCCCTGCTCGCCGACATAGGAGATGCGGAAGGCAGTGACGTCCTTGCCGCCGATCCTGATCGGCTTGATGGCGGCAAAGGGGAAGTTCTCCTGCGTCAGGCCTTCCGGGTCTTCCACGACCTTCTGCAGCGTGGCCCGCGCGTTCGGACCCCAGATGCCGACGGTGACATATTTCTCGGTCACGTCGGTGATGGTGACGTCGAATCCCTTGTCCTCAGCCACGCGGCGCATGTAGTTGAAATCGCGCGGTCCGGCATCGGCGCCGTCGATCACGCGGCAGCGGTCGGCCATGCGGATCACGGTCAGGTCGGCGCGCACCATGCCCTCGTCATCGAGGAAGTGGGTGTAGATGCCCTTGCCGATATTGGCATCGCCACCGATCTTGGCCGCGCACACCCATTCCATCAGGGCGACGTGATCCGGGCCTTCGACGTCGTACATCGCGAAATGCGAGAGGTTCACGATGCCGCAATCCTCGCTCATGGCGAGATGCTCGGCATTGGAGACGCGCCAGAAATGGCGGTTGTCCCACTCGTTCTCGCGCACCGGCACGCAGTCGCCATACTTCTCCAGCAGATGCTCGTTGGCAGCATAGCCGTGAGCACGCTCCCAGCCGCCAAGCTCCATGAAGTAGCCGCCAAGCTCCTTTTCGCGCTCGTAGAAGGGCGAGCGGCGCACGCTGCGGCCGTTGAGATAGGGCTCGCGCGGATGCACGGCCGGATTGTAGATTTTCTGCGCCGATTCCGTGCAGCGCCCGGCGATGTAGTCTTCCTGCGTCTGGTGGGGATAGAAGCGCGAATAGTCTATTCTTGAATGGTCGATGGCCGTGCGGCCGTCTGTCATCCAGTCGGCGATGAGCTTGCCCATGCCGGGGCCGTCCTTGACCCAGATGGCGACGGCGTACCAGAGCCCCCGAACCTTCTGGCTTTCGCCGATAGACGGGCCGCCATCGGTGGTCACCTGCAGCAGGCCGTTGAAGGAATGGCCTTCATTGTAGCCAAGCTCGCCAAGGATCGGCGTCAGTTCGATGGCCCGCTCCAGCGGCTCGAGGATCTGCTCCATCTCGAGGTCGCGCTGCGAGGGCGACAGACGGGCTTCGTGCTTCTCCAGAAGGTCGCGCGGGTGGCAAAGGCGCGGATTGGTTTCCTCGTAATAACCCCATTCGATCTGCCCGCCTTCGGCAGTCTTGGGGTCGCCGGTGTCGCGCATATAGGCCGAGTTGCCCTGGTCGCGCAGCAGCGGCCAGCCGATCTCCTTGCCGGTGCCTTCGAACTCGTTGTAGGGGCCGAAGAAGGTGAGCGGATGGTCGACCGGCATGACCGGCAAGTCCTCGCCCGCCATCTCGGCGATCAAGCGGCCCCAGAGGCCGGCGCAGACCACCACATGGTCGGCCATGATGGTGCCGCGGTCGGTCACCACGCCCTTGATGCGGCCGTTCTCGATGACGAGCGATTTGGCTGGCGTGTTGGCGAAGGCCTGCAGCTTTCCGGCGGCCACACCCTGGTCGACCAGCTTGCCGGCAACCGTCTGCGAGCGCGGGATGACCAGACCGGCATCGGGGTCCCACAGGCCACCCTGCACCATGTGCTCTTCGATCAGCGGGAACTTTTCCTTGATCTCGGCAGGCTCGATCAGGCGGGCGCGCGTGCCGAACGCCTTGCCCGAAGCGACCTTGCGCTTGATCTCGTCCATGCGGCCGTCATCGCCGACGCGAGCGACTTCAAGGCCGCCGATGCGTGCATAATGCCCCATCTTCTCGAAGAACTCGATGGAGTAAAGCGACGTCCAGCACGACAGGAAGTCATGGCTGGTCGCGTAACAGAAGTCGGAGGCGTGCGCCGTCGAGCCGATATCGGTCGGGATGCCGGACTTGTCGATGCCGACGATATCGTCCCATCCGCGCTCGATCAGGTGATGGGCGACCGATGCGCCCACAATGCCGCCCAACCCGATGATGACGACTCTCGCTTTTTCCGGAAAACCTGACATTACCCGCGACTCCAAAGTGGTATTGCGGCCGGACTATAAGGCAATGCCGCGCCACCATTGCAGCCTGTTTGCGACACGCCGCAAAAGCAGCGCGACTTATCCGGAACTTGCTTGCGACAGTCCGCACAGCAACAGCCTATCCCGTCGGTAGACGGCTTGTTAACCACGCGCGGCAACAATGCAGCCGCCGCCGTGCGGCTTGTCCACGGCGGGCTGGTTTCGGGTGGGAAGAGCGGGCGCATGGCGACAATCACGGAACAGGCGCGAAAGGCTTCGCGCGGATCGGTCATCGGCTCGCCGCTCGGACTGCTTGCGGCGATGGCAGTGGTGCTTGCAGGCTTGCTCCTGCTCCCAATCACCGTGCCCATCGGCCCGATGTATTGGGACGTCTTCATCTACTTCGACGCGGCCAACCGCATCTTCGACGGCCAGGTGCCCAGCAACGACTTCTTCACGCCCGTCGGCCCGCTCGGCTACTACGTCTTTGCCGGCGCGGCGTGGCTGTTTCCCAACGCCCAGCCGGCGCTGCTGGCGCACTGGTGCTGGCTGATCGTCACCGCCCCGCTGATGGCGCTGGTGGTGCAACAGGTCGACCAGCGATCGCGCGGCACCGCCTTTGCGCTGTTGGTGCCGTTCCTGGTGTTCGCGGTGCTACCTTTCAACACGCGCGACTTCTATCCCTATCCGGGCTCGGACGGCTTCGGCATCTACAACCGGCAGGCCAGCCAACTGCTCTACGTCCTTGCCGCGGCCCTGATCTTCGTGCGCAACCAGCGCGTTCTTGCTCTGGTCGTGACGCTGGCGATGCTCGCGCTATTCTTCGGCAAGATCACCGGCGCGGTGGCGGGCGGTCTGCTCTGCGCCTTCGCCTTCCTGACGGGCCGCATCTCGCTGCGCCATGCCCTTGCCTCCGCTCTCGGCTTTCTCGCCGTGCTGGCGATCATCGAGTTCGCAACAGGCCTGGTCTCGAACTACGTCGCCGACATTCTGGCGCTTGTGGCCATGAACGAGAGCACGCTGGCGCCGCGCTTCGTGCAATCGGCTTCGCTCAATTTCGGCGTGGCGATGACCGGACTCCTGCTCGCCACCGTGGTGCTTTACGCCGAGCGGCAGCGTCTGGCGTCCGCAGTCGCGGGCATTCGGCAGGAATGCAGCGCCCGAGCGGTCGCCAAGCTGCTCGACAACGACGCGTTCTGGCTCGTCGCCGTGCTCTTCGCCGGCATTTTCTTCGAGACACAGAACACCGGAAGCCAGGCGATGATCCTGGTATGGCCGGCCGTGCTGGCCGTTCTGCTCAAGGCGGGGCGCATGTTCGCCACGCCGAAGATCCTGATCGCCACCATGGCGCTCGCCGGCGCATGCGTGCTGCCGCCTCTGGTCAACACCGTGGAGCGCGCCGCACGCACCTATGGCGGCGCGGCGAAGAACGTCGAGCTGCCGCACGGGCACCTCAAGACCCTCGGCGCCGTAAGCGCGCGGCCGGAAGTCATGCAGCGGGCAATGAGGATGCTGCCCTTCCTGGCCGAGCATCGTGAGCCGTTCGACCGCTTTGTCGGGATGGGTGAATTACCGGCCCCACTGCTCTATTCGGATTTCGACTTCCAGATCGGGCATCTTGTGAGCACCGACCGCGCCGTGGGCAGCCTGCTCGACCTGGAACAGCAGGCGGGCATTCGCTTCGAAACGATCATGAACCTCAACTTCGTCAACCCTTATCCGTGGCTGATGGACCGCAGCGCGCCGATGCATCTGGCCATCGGCGCTGATCCCTACCGCGCGGTGCCCGAAACCGGCTCGCAGGAGCTGGAAGCAGTACGAAACGTCGACATCGCGCTGCTGCCGACCTGCCCGCTGACGACTGCCAATGCGCGGCTTCTGGAGCTTTATGGCGAAGGCCTGAAGGATCACACGCGCATCCGGCTGGACGACTGCAACGACGCCTTCGTCCACCCGCGCCTGGCGGGGGAGCTGCCGGCTCGTTAGGACGCGACCCTTAAGTGACCTGGCTTTTGACGAAATCCTTCACGATGGCGACGATGCCGCGCGACAGGAGGTCGTCCAGCGAATCCACCAGCCTGTCTACATGCTCGCGCTGGCAGATGAGCGGCGGCAGCAGGCGCACGACATTGCGGTTGTATTCGGTGAAGGCAACCAGCACGTCGTAATCGCGCAGCAGCAGCGCGCCGACGAAGCCTGACAGCGAGCCCTTCAGCTTGTCGTCGAGCATGCCGACGACCGGCCGCAGCACCATCGGCAAGGTCTGCGAAAAATCCTGGAACTCCAGGCCGATCATGAAACCCTTGCCGCGGACTTCCTTGATGATCTTCGGATATTTGTCCTGCAGCGCCTGCAGGCGCTGGAGCAGGTAATCGCCGGTGACGGCGGCGTTCTCGATCAGCCCCTCATCATAGAGCACGTTCAGCGTTTCGATGGCGGTGATGGACGCCTCGCCGATGCCACCGAAGGTAGCGGCGGCATGGATCATGGCGGTCTTCGGCGTGCCATAGGCCTTCATGTAGACCTCGCGGCGCGCGATCATCGCGGCCATGGCCGACTTGCCGCCGCCGAGCGACTTGGCGACTGCGGTGATGTCCGGCACGACGCCGTAGTGCTCGAAGGCATAGAAGCGGCCCGAACGGCCGACGCCGCACTGCACCTCGTCGGCCACCCACAGCACGCCATACTGGTCGCACAGCGCGCGCAGCTTCTGCCAAAACTCGGCGGGCGCCTGCACGATGCCGCCGCCGCCCTGGATCGTCTCCAGCACGATCACGCCAATCTCGGGATCAGACCTGAACGCCCGCTCGACCGCCTCGATGTCGCCGAAGGGCACGCGGACCGTGTTGTCCGTCACCTTGAATTCGGCGCGATAGAGCTGGCCGTCGGTGATGGAGAGCACGCCCTTGGTCTTTCCGTGGAACGAATTTTCCGCGTAGACGATCTTCGGCCGCTTGGGCCCGGCGACGCGCTCGGCGAGCTTGATTGCCGCCTCCATGGCCTCGGAACCTGAGGAGCCGAGGAAGACCATGTCGAGGTCGCCCGGCGAGATCTGCGCCAGATTGTGCGCAAGGGCCGCCGCATATTGCGACATGAAGGCAATGGCGATCTCGTGCCGGTTTTCTTCCTGGAACTTCGTCCGCTCGGCCAGGATGCGCGGATGGTTGTGGCCCAGCGCCAGCGAGCCGAAGCCGCCGAAGAAGTCGAGGATCTTCCGGCCGTTGGCGTCGATGTAGTACATGCCCTCGGCGCGCTCGATCTTCACCTTGTGGAAGCCCAGCAGCTTCATGAAATGCAGCTGTCCGGGGTTGAGATGCGCCTTGAACAGGTCGGTCATGCGCGCGACGTCCATCGCCTTGGCCTGGTCCACGGTGATGAGATCCGGCTTGGCGATGCTCGCAGGCGACAGCGCCGGCGCGGCGACCTGGCTCAGGCTGTCATCGGCATTCGGCTTGGTCATGACGTTCATCTCAACTCTCCCCCTTCGGCCGGATCACTCGGCCGCGACGCTGGCTGCGGCGACGGCGTTGCCGTCCTTCCTGGCGCGATATTCCTTGTAGGCGGCGATAAGCATGTCCTCATCGCGATACTGCGGCACCCAGCCCAGTTCCCGCCCGCCCTTGGAGACGTCGAGCACGCATTCCTCGTCGGCGATGAGATACTGCTCCGGGTCCATGATCGGCATGTTGATCAGGTCGAGCAGGTCGAGCGTGCGCTTCACCGCCCAGCCGGGCGTCGGCAGCAATATCGACTTCGATCCGGCCGAGCGGATGAGATCGCCAAGGAGCTTGCGCACCGGCGGCGGGTTGAGCGAACCCAGATTGTAGGCCTCGTTGGGCACCCCCGCCTTCCACGCAAGCCGGGCGGCCTCCGCGCAGTCGAACACCGAAATGAACTGATACGGGTTGCGGCCCGACCCGATCATCGGCACCGGCAGGTTCCAGTCGATCAGCTTGAACAGCTTTTCGAGGATACCGAGACGTCCGGGGCCGATGATGAGGCGTGGGCGGAACAGCGAGATGTTCATGCCGCGCTTGCGCCATTCGGCGGCAAGTTCCTCAGTCTTCAGCTTGGAAAGGCCATATTCGCCAAGCGGCTCAACCGGATGCTCCTCGGTCATCGGAAAGGTCTTGGTATGGCCGTAGATCATGTCGGTGGTGTAGTGGACCAGGTTTGGCGCGCCAGCCTTGTCCATCGCGAGGATGATGTTTTCGGTGCCGTGATAGTTCACCGGCCAGAAAAACTCGTGGCGCTTGGCGCGCACCTGGATGGGCGACAGCATCTTGGCCGACAAATTGTAGACCATGTCGTCGGCCTTGAGGCCGAGCCCGGCCACGGCCACGGAATCGGTCACGTCGCAATGCACGAAGCGGACGTTGCGGTAATGCGGCAGGTCGCTCTTCACGATGTCAGCGACGATCACCTCCTGCCCGTCCGCCAGAAGCTTCGGTGCGAGATGGCGGCCGACAAAGCCGTCGCCGCCGAAGATCACATGTCTCATTGCGCAAGCTCACTTGTTTGAACGGGGTTGGTCGACGCGACCTCGGCACTGCCGCGACCGCTCTGGGCGATCAGCACCGTGCCGACGCAGATGAAGGCGATGCCGGCGATGCGCCAGGCGTTGAGGTCTTCGCGGAAGACAAAATAGGCGAACACCGCCACGGCCACATAGGCGAGGCTAAGGAAGGGATAGGCGAAGGACAGCTCCACCTTGGAGAGCACATAAAGATGCGAGGCCATCGAGATGACGAAGGTGAGCAGCCCGACAAACACCCACGGGCTGAAGACGATCTGCAGCATCTTCAGCAGCGGGTTGGTGCCCTCGAAGGAAATCGGCCCGAGCGTCATCATGCCCTGCTTCAGCATGAGCTGGGCAGCGGCGTTGGTCATGACTGTGAAGAGGATGAATGCGATGTATTTCATATCACAACCCTAGGACGCAAGCCGAAAAGACTTCGTGAAACATTTGCTTCAACTTTAACGAATCCCAGTTCCCGCCTTTCTCATTCGGCCGCCTGTTGACGACCCCAACCGCCAAGCGCCAGAGCCGTGCGCGTCCAGAAACCCGAAACGAAGGCAGGGTCGCGCAGCACCTCGAGCCGCCGCCAGTCCGGAAACGAAGCTTCGAAAGTGGCCGCCCCCATGCGCGCATCCTTGTAAGGGTTGACCGCGCCGCCGGCCGCGACCGTGATGGCATCGAGGCGGTCGAGCAGGGCAAGCGTCGCAGGACCCCTGTTGGGAAAGTCCAGCGTCAGCGTGTAGCCGGGTCGCGGGAACGACAGCAGGCCCGGCGAGCGCTGCGCGCCGAATCGTTTCAGCACGGTAAGGAACGACCCCTGCCCGGCATCCTGCGCAGCCGCAAGCAGGTTCGGGATGGCCTGCCGCGCGGTCTCTTCCGGAATGACGCTCTGGTGCTGGAAAAGCCCTTTTGGGCCATAGAGCCGGTTCCAGTTCCGCACCCCGTCGAGCGGGAAGAAGAAGCTTCGATAGGGCGCCCTGCGCGGATCGGCGGCCCTGCCCTTGCCCCAGCGATAAGCCGCGTTGAAGACTTTCAGGAAAGGCCGGTTGAGCACATTGACCGGCGGTTGGAACGGCACTCCCAGCCGGGCGCCGGAAGCACCCGCCGCCCGCGCACCGTGCTCGGCATGATTGCCGGTCAGCAACAGACCGCGCCCAGTGGCGCTGCCGCCGGCAAGCTGGTCGATCCAGGCAACCGCATATTCGTTGGCGCCATCCGCAGCTTCGGCGAGGTCGAAATATTCAGCTAGGTCACGAAACCGCGTCACCTGCTCGATGACGTTCAGCGACGGCACGGGCATCAGGCGGACGCTCGCCGACAGGATAAGGCCGGTCAGCCCCATGCCGCCGATAGTCGCTGCAAACAGGCGAGGGTTCTCGGAGGCAGAGCATTTGTAACTGCGGCCGTCCGAACGCAGCAGCGTGAAGGATACGACATGGCAGCCGAAGGTGCCCCGACGATGATGGTTCTTGCCATGCACGTCATTGGCGATCGCGCCGCCCAGCGTCACGAATTGCGTGCCCGGCGCCACTGCAGGGAAAAAGCCGTGCGGTGCGGCATGGGCGATGATGTCGGAAAGCAGCACGCCGGCCTCGGCCTCCAAGACGCCGCTTGCGGCATCGAAGGAGAGGATGCGGTTCATGCCGCGCATATCGACCAGGCTGCCGGCAGGGTTCTGGCAGGTGTCGCCATAGGAGCGGCCATTGCCATAGGCGAGAAGGGAGCCTGGCGCTGCGACGCCTGCACGCTTCAGCAGTGCGACGGCCTCTCCCGCCGGCATCGCGCGCGGCGTTGCCGGGTTGGTGCGGCCAAAGCTGGCGTAATTGCCCGTCACGGCACCAGCACCGCTGCCAGCAGCATTGCAGCCCCCGCTGCCACCATGATTTGGCTGCGCCAGTCGCGGATGATGAACACGACCGGGTCCTCATCCATTTCGCCGCGCCGCGCCAGGATCCAGACCCGCATGGTCAGGTACAGCACAACCGGGGCCAGCGGCCACACCATCCAGGGATGGGAGTAGAGCTCGCGCACCGCCGCGCTGTCGATATAAAGGGCGAGCACCAGCGTGGCCGAGAAAGCGGCGGCCATTCCGGCCTGGGCGATTACTTCCTGGTCTTCCACCCGGTAGCCCCTGCCGGCGATACGCTCGCCCGGCACAAGCTCGGTGGATCGCAACTCGACATAGCGCTTCACCAACGCCAGCGACAGGAAGAAGAAGATGGAGAAGGCCAGCAACCAGAAAGAGACGTCGACGCCCGTGGCTGCCGCGCCCGCCAGGATGCGCACGGTGTAGAGCCAGGCCAGCGTCAGCACGTCGATCAGCAGCATGCGCTTGACGGCCAGCGAGTAGGCCGTGGTGGCGACGAAATAGCCGGCCAGCACGGCGCCAAATTCCCAGGGCAGAAACAGCGCCGCCGCCACGCTTATGGCCAGCAGCACCGCCACCGATGCCATTCCAAACGGAATCGAAAGAACGCCGCTGGCGAAGGGCCGGTTACGTTTGGTGGGATGCCGCCTGTCGAGCGCAAGGTCGAAGAAGTCGTTGACGATGTAGATGGCAGACGCCATCGCGCTGAAGGAGATGAAGGCCAGAAGGCAGGCGGCGAGCATGCCGGGCTGGAAATAATCATGCGCCAGCACCATCGGCACGACGATCAACGTATTCTTCAGCCACTGATGCGCCCGCAGCATCTTGAGCACGGTGCGCAGGCTGGCGCGGGGCGCGGCAATCAGGTCGCCGCCATGCGCCGCCTGCCAGCGCGCGGCACGCCGGTCGGGTGCCACCACCAAAGCGTGGCGGGCGGCGTCGAACACCTTGAGGTCGTGACGGCTGTTTCCCGCATAGTCGAAACCGCCGTCGCCGTAGGCTGCCACCAGCGTCGCGCGCTTGCGCCCGGAGGTCAGGTTCTCCGACCCTTCCGTTGCGAACACGCTCTCGAACAGGCCGAGATGCGCTGCCACCGCTTCCGCGAACTTTCGTGGCGAACCGGTGGCCAGGACGATCCTGCGGCCCGCGGCGCGTTCCCCGCGCAGGCGCTCGATCAGCTCTTCGCGGTAGGGCAGCGAGGCGGCGTCGATGTCGATGCGCGCTGCAATAGCCTGCTTCAGCGCGGCCGGACCGCGCAGCAGCCACAGCGGCACCATGAACACCAGCAGTGGGTTCTTGCGCAGAAGAACGAACAAGCTTTCCCAGAGCAGATCGCCGGCAATCAGCGTGCCGTCGAGATCGACGGCCAGCGGTATCGCATCGTGATGAGATCGCGTGTCCATGGCTGCCCCGCGCTGCCTGTTGGAGGCCGAAACCAAATTCGGCGGCCAGGCGGGATATAGCTTTGGTGGCGCTAGGGAAGGTTAAACGGGGCTGCGGACGACTGCGCTTTTCATTCGCATCGTTAAGAGTCCGCTACCGGAAAAACGAAAGGCCGGGCAAACCCGGCCTTGTGGACATATGCATCCGAAGGGCTACCTGATGCGGGCGACGCCGCCCGAAATTTCGATGGTCTCGGCTCCGGTAAGGGCTTCGCGGTCGCCATTGGGCAAGGTGACGAAGCAGCCATTGAAGCAGAAATCGACAGTTTCGCCGGCGCCGATCGCCAATTCGGACTTGCTGCCGCCTTCGGTGACGACAATCGTGCGCGGCTCCTGGTCTCTGTTGAGAGCGCTTGCACCGAAGGCAACGCCCCCCGCGCCGACGACGGTCAAGGCTGCAAGGATAATAGTCCTCATTGCGATCATCGGTGTCGCCACCGCCTCTGTTGGGTCGCAGGGCTTATCGCCCTTTGCCGCGATCTTATAAGGGTTCCAATCTGAACGGCAACTGAATGACACGTTCATGCCACAATTTGATCACGCCGGATCCGGTTTCCTGCGCCTGCTTGCGGGTTGCTTTTGCTTGGCCGCGGCCTTGGCGCTGAGCTGTTCCAGGTACTCGGCCTCCGCCTTTTCGTCGTCCACGGGCCATTCGGTGAGTTGCGGGATCGCCTTCATCGTGACCTCGCGGCGCACGAAGGGAATCTGGATGTTCTCCTTCTCGAAGGCCTCAAGAATTGCGAAGCGGATCTCATTCTGCACGATCGAACCGTTGCCGATGTCCGACAGGAACATGCGCATCTCGAAGTTGAGCGAGGACTCGCCGAAGGCTGCAAACAGCACGAATGGCTCGGGGTTCTTCAGCACCAGCGGATGGCTGCGCGCGATATCGAGCAGGACCTCGTGCACCCGCTTGACGTCCGAGCCGTAGGCAACGCCGACCGGGATCTCGATGCGCCCGAGCTTGTTGCGATGCGTCCAGTTGCCGACCGCGCCGTTGATCAGCTCGGAGTTGGGCAGGATCACGGTCTGGCGCTGGAAGGTCTCGATCTCGGTGGCGCGCACGCTGATCTTCTTGACCGTGCCCGACACCGCACCTGCAACGATCCAGTCACCGGCCTTGAAGGGACGCTCGGCCAGCAGGATCAGCCCCGAGACGAAATTCGACACCACGTTCTGCAGGCCGAAACCGATACCGAGCGAGAGACCGCCAGCGACCAGCGCCAGGCTGGACAGGTCGATGCCCGCAGACGAGATGCCGATCAGCGCCGCCAGCGCTATGCCGGCATAGCCGATCACGGTGCGGATGGAGTTGCGCACGCCGGCATCCACCTTGCCGCGCGCCATGACGGAGCCGTCGAGCCAGCCCTGGAACCAGCGGGTGATGAAATAGCCGAGCACGAAGACGACGGCGCCCGTGACGAGCGCAAGCGGCGAGAACGAGAACGTGCCGATCCGAAAGCCGGTGGCCAGCTTGCTGAGCCATGCCGCCATGTCTGCGGGCTTGAAGCCCCACTGCAGCAACACCAGCGGCAGGAACACCATGACGATGAGTATGTTGATCGCCGCACTGACGACTAGGCCGAGTTGGTCCAGCGTCGTCTCTTCCATGTCGAAGCGGGACTTGAGCCAGCCGCCAATCGGTGTCTCGGCGAAGCTGCCTTCTTCCGAAATGGCGCGCGAAGAGAGGAAGCCGATATAGGCGGTGGCAAGCATCGCGCCGGTGATCACGATCTGCTGCGATACGAATTGCGCCAGGCTGACATAGCCGAGCAACGCCGAGACGATGGTGGCAATGCCGATGCCGTACAGAAAATAACGCAGCGCGGCCGGCCAGGGGCGGGATGCGCCGTTTTCGTCGGCAAAGGGCCTGACAACGCCAATCAGCACCAGAAGCACGCCAACGACGAGCGACGCGATCAGGCTTTTGACAATGGTCACCGAAAGCGGCGAACTCAGCGTTTCGCTGACCAGCCCCATGAAATAGTCGAGGCCGACGACCACGGCCGTTGCAGTGATCAGCCAGACCAGCAGGCGCGCCGCGCGCGACTCGATCGGGATCAGCCGCCAGTTCGACATGTCCGGCGAGAGCGCGGCATGGCTCAGCCGATTGACGAAAAAGGCGACGAACAGCACGAAGAACACGCCGCCGATGAGAAGGCCGATGTCGCCGCGCAGCACGTTGAAATAGTTGTAGAGCGCCACGGTTCCGGCCAGGAACACGCCCATCGCCAGCGTCGGCAGCAGGGTCGACCAGAACGCGACCGAAAGCCGGCTGAGATAGGACGGTGCTTCCAGCACCGGGTCGCGGTTGATCAGCCTGCCGAACAGGCGCCTGCCGCCGAATTGCAGCACCGCGGCCGCAAGCAGCGCGAAGAAGGTCGCCGCCACCACGGCGCGATACTTGAACTGCACCACGAAACGCAGCCACGAGGAAACCGAATTGTAGAGGCGGGAAAACTCCCACTGCACGGCATGGCCAACCTCGCCGTCGAGGGCGCTGCTCAGTTCGTAGCGCTTGGTCAGCATGTTGGTGAACAGGTCGCGGCGCAGCCCGGCAACCTTGTTGAGCTGTCCGTTGACACGAACCGACAAATCCTCGGCCTTGCCGAGCACCACGTTGATCTCGGCCTTTTCGGTCGTCAGCGCGCGGCGCTCATTGGCCACCATTTCCGGTTCGGGCGGCTGGCCTTCGGCCGGCGCGCTGCCCAGCTGGCCGATGCGCGAGTTGATTTCGGTCAGGCGCGGGCGGAAGGCGACGCCGCTTTCCAGCAGCGACTTGTCGACCGCTTCGAGCTGACTGCGGATTTCCACCAGCGCGGCATCGTCGCCGCTCTTTGCCTCGATCCTCTTGTCGAGCGCGTCGACCTGCTTGGTTAGATCTTCGATCTTCTGGCGCTGTTCGGCCACCACGCCGGCGGATGGCGACGCGACCGGTGCGTGCGCTGCCGGCGCGGTGGGCCCGACTGCCGGCTGCGAGGAGGCAGGCGCCTCGGGCGCCGGCTGCTGCGCATGAGCAACGAGCCCGTTGCTGCCGACAAGGGCAACCAGGACAAACAACGCGGCAAGCCGCTTGAGGATCGGGAGGCGAAGCTGACGATTCAAAGGGGTCACAAACGGTTTCTCGATGGGCACCAGTGATAAAGACGGCTGGACAACGGAGCAAGCCGCTTGATCGGCTCCGAGGTCGGCCATACGAAAGGCCGTGGCGCAAAATTGGCGCTGGCGCGGCCAGAGTGCCATTACTGTGCGCGGCACCCAAAACCGGATGGCATGGAATAATGGCGGAATATTCGGTCTTCTCGCTTCTGAGGAACGCTTTCTCGGGCAACCCCGACTGGAAGCCTGCCTGGCGCAAGCCGGACGCAAAACCCTCTTACGACGTGATCGTGATCGGCGGCGGCGGGCATGGGCTTTCGACCGCCTACTATCTCGCCAAGGAACACGGCATCACCAATGTCGCGGTGCTGGAGAAGGGCTATCTCGGCTCGGGCAATGTCGGCCGCAACACCACCGCTGTGCGCTCCAACTACCTTCTGCCGGAAAACATCCGCTTCTATGAACACTCCATGAAGCTATGGGAGAACCTTTCCCACGACCTCAACTACAACGTCATGTTCTCGCAGCGCGGCGTGCTGAACCTCGCGCACACTCCCGGCCAGCTTGACGACTATGCCCGTCGCGGCAACGCCATCGTCCATTCCGGCGCCGACTCCGTGCTGATGACACCAGCCGAGATAAAGCGCCTGATGCCCGGCATCGACATTTCGGCATCGGCGCGTTTCCCGATCATCGGCGGGTTGATGCAATGGCGCGCCGGAACCGCACGCCACGACGCAGTGGCCTGGGGCTATGCGCGCGGCGCCGACCGGCGCGGCGTCGACATTCTGGAGAATTGCGAAGTCACCGGCTTTATCAAGGACGGCGACCGCGTTGTCGGCGTCACCACCACGCGCGGCGAGATCCGCGCCAAGAAAGTGGCGGTGGCCGTTGCCGGTTCCACCGGCCATGTCATGAGCATGGCCGGCATCGACAGGCTGCCGATCGAAAGCCATGTCTTGCAGGCCTTCGTGTCGGAGTCGCTAAAACCGTTCCTCGATACGGTGGTGACCTTCGGCATGGGCCATTTCTACATCGGCCAGTCCGACAAAGGCGGCCTGATCTATGGTGGCGACCTCGACGGCTACAACAGCTACGCCCAGCGCGGAAACCTGCCCGTCGTTGAGGAAGTGAACAGCGAGATGCTGGCACTCTTCCCCAGCCTCGCCCGCGTGCGCGTGCTGCGCTCCTGGGGCGGCGTGTGCGACATGTCGATGGACGGTTCGCCGATCATCACCACCGGCCCCCTGCCCGGCATGTATCTGAACTGCGGCTGGTGCTACGGCGGCTTCAAGGCCACGCCCGCCTCCGGCTGGTCCTTTGCGTACACCATCGCCAAGGACGAGCCGCACGAAATCAACGCGCCCTTCACGCTCGACCGTTTCCACCGCGGCGCCATCATCGACGACAAGGGCGTGGGCTCGACCCCGCGCCTGCACTGAGCGGAAAATTGCGATGCTGATCACCTGCCCCTATTGCGGTCCGCGCGACGTATCCGAATACACCTATCAGGGCGACGGCAACCGCGCGCGCCCCGACCCCGCCTCCACGGATCAGGCGGCATGGAACGCCTATGTCTACGACCGGCTGAACCCGCGCGGCGAGCATCATGAAATCTGGCAGCACTCGGGCGGCTGCCGCGCTCACCTGAAAGTCACGCGCAACACGCTGACGCATGTGATTTCGAGCGTCGGCTTCGCGCGCGATGCCGGGCACCGCAAGTCGGATGGCCATCGGAAGACTGGAGCCAAGGCATGAGCCCGCGCCGCGCCGTGTCCGGCGGTCGGATCGACCGCCTTCGCACCGTCCGCTTCACCTTCGACGGCAAGCCCTACACCGGCCATGCCGGCGATACGCTGGCCTCGGCCCTGTTGGCCAATGGCGTGGTGCTGTTCGGCCGCTCTTTCAAATACCACCGGCCGCGCGGCGTGCTGACGGCCGGCGTGGAGGAGCCGAATGCGCTGGTCACCGTGCCAAGCGGCGGCGTGCGCGAGCCCAACATTCCGGCCACGATGATCGAGATTTATGACGGGCTTGTGGCAGAGAGCCAGAACCGGTTCCCGTCGCTCGCCTTCGACATCGGCGCGATCAACCAGCTCGGAAGCAAGGTGCTTGGTGCGGGCTTCTACTACAAGACCTTCATGGGACCGGTGATTGGCCCGCTGAAGGGCACCCGCTTCTGGATGTTCTGCGAATATTTCATCCGCCGCGCCGCGGGCCTAGGCCGTGCTGGTACGGAAAAAGACCCGTCGCGCTACGAGCGCATGAACGCCTTCTGCGACGTGCTGGTGGTTGGCGCTGGCCCGGCCGGTCTGATGGCGGCGAGAGCGGCCGCCGACAAGGGCGGGCGTGTCATCCTCGCCGATCTGGACGCCACGCCAGGTGGCTCGGCCAACTGGTCGGACGAGACCATCGACGGCATGGCCGCCGCCGACTGGGCGGCTGCCATGCTGCGCGACCTGAAGAGCCGGGACAATGTGCGCGTACTGCCGCGCACCACCGTCTGGGGCTATTACGACAGCAACACGCTGGCAGCACTTGAGCGCGTCACCGACCACAAGCTCACCCCCGCCAAGGGCGAGCCGCGTCATCGGCAGTGGACCATCCGCGCACAAGCGGTGGTGCTGGCGACCGGCGCACTGGAGCGGCCGCTGGTGTTTCCGGGTAATGATCGGCCGGGCGTGATGCTGGCGGGCGCGGCCGAGCGTTACGCCAACCAGTACGGCGTGCTGCCGGGTCGCAAGGTCGCCATCTTCACCAACAACGACGGCGCCTATCGCACCGCCCTTTCGCTGAAGAAGGCGGGCGGCGACGTCACCGCCATCATCGACATCCGCGACCAGATCTCGGACGCCGCGCGCGACATCGCCGGCAAGGTGGGCGGCGAGCGCATTCTTGGGGCTGCCGTGATCGACACCGAAGGCGGCAAACAGCTGAGTGGCATCAAGGTCCAGCGCATTGACGCCGCAACCGGCAGTCTCTCGGGCGATCCGCGCAATATCCAGGCCGACTGCCTGCTGGTGTCGGGCGGCTGGTCGCCGACGATCCATCTCGCCAGCCAGGCCGGCCTCAATCCGGTCTGGGACGACGAACTGCAGGCCTTCCTGCCGCCGCAAGCGACGCAGAACTGGGTCGGCGCCGGTGCCTTCAACGGCAGCTTCGCCACCGCCGAAGCCTTGGCCGAGGGTCACGCCGCCGGCCTGAAGGCGGCCAATGCGCCCGCCTCCGCTGAGCCTGACTTGCCGGCAGTCGACGCCGATGGGCTCGACCCGAAGCCGGCCCCCGTCCTGGAAATCAAGGCCAAGGGCAAGGCTTTCGTCGACCACCAGCACGACGTGACGGCCGACGACGTGCGCCTCGCCCACCAGGAAGGTTTTGTCTCCGTCGAGCACCTGAAGCGCTACACCACGCTTGGCATGGCGACCGACCAGGGCAAGAGTTCCAACGTGCCGGGCCTGGCCATCATGGCCGACGCGCTCGGCAAGCAGATCCCCGAAGTCGGCACCACGCGCTTCCGGCCGCCCTTCGCGCCGGTTTCGGTGGGCTCGCTGGCCGCCGAACGCTACGGCGACATCCGGCCTGACCGGCTGACGCCGATGCACGACTGGCACATCGACAACGGCGCGACCACATATGGCGCCGGCCTCTGGCACCGGCCGATGATCTACGCCCTGCCCGGCGAAACGGTCGAGCAGGCATATGTGCGCGAGACGAAGACCGTGCGCGAGGGCGTCGGCCTCGTCGATGTCTCCACGCTCGGCAAGATCGCCGTGCAGGGGCCGGATGCGGGCGAATTCCTCGACCGCGTCTATACCAACATCTTCTCCACCCTCTCGGTCGGAAAGGCCCGCTACGGCCTGATGCTGCGCGAGGACGGCTTTGTCCTTGACGACGGCACGACATGGCGGCTTGGCCAGCACGACTTCCTGATGACCACCACCACGGCCAATGCCGGCAAGGTCATGCAGCATCTGGAATATCTGCTCGACGTGGTGTGGCCGGAACTGAAGGTGCAGCTCACCTCCGTGACCGACCAATGGGCGGGTGCGGCAATCTCCGGCCCGCGCTCGCGCGATGTGCTGGCGGCTTGCGTGACCGGCACCAAGGTGGACAACGAGACACTGCCATTCATGGGCATCGTGCGAGGCGAGATCGCCGGCGCCAAGGTGATGATCTGCCGGCTCTCCTTCTCCGGAGAGCTGGCCTACGAGGTCTATTGCGGCGCCGGCCACGGCACCCATGTGTGGGAAGCGCTGATGGAAGCCGGCAAGCCCTTCGGCATCGTGCCCTATGGTCTCGAGGCGCTGGGCACCATGCGCATTGAGAAGGGCCATGTCACCGGCGCCGAGATCGACGGCCGCACCACCGCGCGCGACCTCCACCTCGACTGGATGCTGTCGAAGAAAAAACCCTTCGTCGGCTCGGCCATGATGGACCGCGAGGGGCTCGTTGGCGAAGGCCGGCTGCAACTCGTCGGCATCATCCCGCTCGACAACCGCCCGGTGAATGGCGGCGCGCACATCGTGGAGGAACTGCACGAGGACGGCCCGCGCGACTCCATCGGCCACGTCACGGCCATGTGCTATTCGCCGACGCTCGGCAAATATATCGCGCTGGCCCTGGTGAAGGACGGCAAGAGCCGTCGCGGCACCCGCGCTTTCGTCTCCGATCCGCTGCGCAAGCGTTTCGGGCCGGTCGAGATCGTCAGCCACCATTTCTATGACCCGGAAGGGAGCCGCATGCATGGTTGAGCAGGAATCTCCGCTGAAGCCGGTGTGGAAGCCCGGTTCGCACGGCAACTTTTCCGACGGCGTCGGTGTCTATCTTTCGGAAACCGCGCCGGGTTCCATCGTGCAGCTCGCGGCTTGGCCTGGCGAGGAAAAGGCCATCATCGCCGCCATCAGGAAGGTGGCCGGGCTGACGCTGCCGGACGGCGCCGGCGGCGGCGCGCCGGGTGACGCCAAGGCGGCCTTCGGTTTCGCGCCCGGAAAGTTCCTCGTGGTGGACGAGAAGGAAGGGCTGGCGGAAGCCTTCGCCAAGGATGTGGAAATTTCCGTTGGCACCGTGACCGACCTGTCGCATGGCCGCACCGCAATCCGCATCGCCGGCCCGAAGGTGGAGTGGGTACTGGCGAAATTCTTCGCCATCGATTTTTCTGGCACCGCCTTCCCGGTCGGCGCAGGCCGCTCGACGGTGCATCACGATATCTTCGCGATGATCCAACGCACGGCGCCGACGCAGTTCGACCTATACGTCTTCCGCTCCTTCGCGCGCAGCTTCTGGACCGCGCTGTGCCGGGCGTCGGAGGAAGTCGGCTACGAGGTGAGATAGACCCAGCGCCCTACTGACTGGCCGAAGGAAAGGGAAGCGCTGACCCGCCTCACTTCCAGAACGTGACCCACTCCTCCTGCGGGGCGCGGTCGGTGCGGAACGTGCTTTCCGGCTTGGTGGTGTCCTCGTGGCCGAGCGCCATGCCGCACACCACGATTTCCTCGTCGGGAATGTTCAGGATTGGCCTGATCTGCTGGTGATAAGGCGCAAACGCCGCCTGCGGGCAGGTGTGCAGCCCCCTCGCCCGCGCGGCGATCATGATGTTCTGCAGGAACATGCCATAATCGATCCAGGAGCCCTGGTTGAGCCGGCGGTCGATGGTGAAGATCATGCCCACCGGCGCGTCGAAGAAGATGAAGTTGCGGTCGTGCTGCGCGCGCATGCGCTCCACCTCGCGCCGGCCGATGCCGAGCGCGCTGTAGAGGCCGAACCCATTGGCGCGGCGGCGCGCCAGATAGGGCTCGAAGAACTGGTCGGGATAATATTTGTACTCGTCCCAGACAGCCTTCTCGGCGCGGATGCCGGAGTTCAGGATCGCGTCGCCGATGCGCTGCTTGGTCTCGCCCTTGGTGACATAGACCTTCCACGGCTGCATGTTGGTGCCGGACGGCGCGCGAGCGGCGACATCGAGGATCTCGCGGATCGTCTGGTCGTCCACCGGCGTGGGCAGGAATGCGCGCACCGAGCGGCGCGACATGATCGCCTCATCGACGTCATCTGCCACGTCATTCGAATTCGCCCCGGTTCCGCGTGCAAGCATGACCTTTTCCTTCTGATACGGTCCGCAACCGGAACGCCCCCCTCGCCCCCGGTCGCCCCAGCATTTGCACCAGCCCACCCGCTCTCGCAAGCAATACCTGCACTACGTGAAATTCCGCTTGAATTTTTCATCGAACTGTCATCTGGTGAAATTTGAGGAGAAATTTTCATGTCGCCGCAAAGGGCCCGACATTCAGCGACCAACGGCTCGCCCGAAAGCAGCGCCAATGCGCTGCTGGCGCGCGATCTGCGTGCGCTGCGCAAGGGGCGCGGACTGACGCTTTCGGAAGTCGCGCTGACGCTCGGCCGCTCGGTCGGCTGGCTGAGCCAGGTCGAGCGCGGCCTGTCGACGCCATCCATCGGCGACCTGCGCGCCTTTGCGGAGCTGTTCGGCGTGCCGGTCAGCCTATTCTTCGGCCATGATGTGCCCGACGAGGCAGAACGCGGCGTGATCGTGCGCGCCGGCCGCCGCCGCTCGCTGGGCACGAGCGAAACCGGCCTGGTGGAAGAACTGCTGTCTCCGGACCTCGGCGGCAGCTTCGAGATGCTGCGCTCCGAATTCGCGCCCGGCGCGGAGCTGAAGAAGCCCGCCAACCGGCCGACCGAGGAAGCGGGCTATGTGGTATCCGGCGTGTTCGACGTCGAGATCGACGGCACGTGGCACCATCTGGGCGAAGGCGACAGTTTCCGGTTCGAAGGCAAGCCGTTCCGGTGGAGAAATCCGGGCAGCGAGCCGGCGGTAGTGATCTGGGTGATCTCGCCGCCGGTCTATTGAGGAATATCGGAATTACACGGGCCCGGCAGAGGAGCCGGCTCGAAATGTGAATTGAGGGAGGAAAAAATGGCGGAGTTTCCGACGACGGCACGTGTGGTCATCATTGGCGGCGGCGCGGTCGGCGTCTCAGCGCTCTACCATCTGGCCAAGGCCGGCTGGACCGATTGCGTGCTTCTGGAAAAGAACGAACTGACGTCGGGCTCTACCTGGCACGCGGCGGGCAACGTGCCGACCTTCTCGTCGTCCTGGTCGCTGATGAACATGCAGCGCTACTCCACGGAACTCTACCGGGGGCTGGCAGCCGAAGTCGACTACCCGATGAACTATCACGTCACCGGCTCGCTGCGCCTTGCCCACTCGAAGGAGCGCATGCGCGAGTTCCAGCGTGCCAAGGGCATGGGGCGCTATCAGGGCATGGACATCGAGGTGATCGGCCGCGACGAGATCACGGGCCGCTACCCCTTCATCGAGACGCATGAGCTGGAAGGCGCGCTCTACGATCCGAACGACGGCGACATCGACCCCGCACAGCTCACCCAGGCGCTGGCCAAGGGCGCGCGCGACATGGGCGCCAAGATCATCCGCTTCTGCCCCGTCAGCGGCGTGCGCCGCGAGAACGGCGAATGGGTGATCGCCACCGCACAGGGCGAAATCCGCTGCGAATATGTCGTCAACGCCGCCGGCTACCGCGCGCAGGAAGTGGGTCGCATGTTCGGCCGCGAAGTGCCGATGATGGTCATGAGCCATCAGTACATCCTGTTCGACGAGATCCCCGAACTAGCCGCCTGGTCGAAGGAGGCCGGCCAAAAACTGCCGCTGCTGCGCGACGTGGACAGCTCCTACTACCTGCGTCAGGAAAAGAACGGCATGAACCTTGGCCCCTATGAGCGCAACTGCCGCGCCCATTGGGCTACCGAAGACGACCCGATGCCGGCCGACTTCTCCTTCCAGCTCTATCCGGACGACCTGGAGCGGCTGGAATGGTATCTGGACGATGCCGTGCGCCGGGTGCCGATCCTCGGCACGGCGGGCCTCTCCAAGGTCATCAACGGCCCTATTCCCTACGCGCCGGACGGCAACCCGCTGATCGGCCCGATGCCGGGCGTGCCCAACGCCTTCGAAGCCTGCGTCTTCACCTTCGGCATCGCGCAGGCCGGCGGCGCCGGCAAGGTGCTGGCCGAATGGGTGACCGAAGGTCAGACCGAATGGGACATGTGGTCGTGCGACCCGCGCCGCTTCACCTCGTTTGCGGCCGCGCCCGACTATGCGGTGGCCAAGGGCATGGAAATCTACGGCAACGAATATGCCATCTGGTTCCCGCGCCACGCCTGGCCGGCCGGCCGCGACCGCAAGCACTCCCCGATCCACGATCGCATCCAGAAGCTCGGCGCGCAGTTCAACTCCTATAACGGCTGGGAGCGTGCGACCTGGTTCGCGCAACCCGGCGACGACGTGTCGGAGGAATCGACCCAGACGTTCAAGCGCTCCGGCCCTTGGGAAAAGCGCATCCGCGAAGAGTGCCTCGCCGTGCGGGACGCCGCCGGCATCCTCGACCTGCCCGGCTTCTCGCGCTTCCGCCTGCAGGGCCCCGGCGCGCGCGCGTGGCTGTCGACGCTGATCACCGGCGTGGTGCCGAAGCCCGGCCGCATCGGCCTCGGCTACTTCGCCGACGATGCCGGCCGCATCGTCACCGAAATGTCGATCATGGCAATCGACGAGGACTTCTTCTTCCTCATCACCGCCGCGATCGCCCAGTGGCACGACTTCGAGTGGCTGCAGAAGCATCTGCCGGAGGGCGCGGAGATCACTCTGCAGGACGTGACCGAGAACTTCACCTGCCAGATCCTGTCGGGCCCGAACTCGCGCGCTATCCTTGGCGAGCTGACCGACGCCGACCTGACAAAGCCCTGGCTCACGCATCAGAGCGCGCAGGTTGCGGGGCGCTGGTGCCAGCTGGTGCGCGTTTCCTTTGCCGGCGAACTCGGCTGGGAAATCCACTCCAAGATCGAGGACACCGCCGCGATCTTCGACGCCATCTGGGAAGCCGGCCAGAAGCACGGCCTGAAGCCGTTCGGCATGTTTGCGCTCGACAGCCTGCGGCTGGAAAAGGGTTATCGCGCCTGGAAGGGCGACCTTTCGACAGACTACACGGTGCTGCAGGGCGGGCTGGAGCGCTTCGTGAAGTGGGACAAGCCCGAGTTCAAGGGTAAGGCAGCACTCATGAACGAGAAGCAGCAAGGCGTAAAGAAGCGCTTCGTGACGCTGGTGGTCGACGCCGGCGAATGCGACGCGCCGTACATGTCGACCATCTGGCACGACGGCAAGGTGGTGGGCGAAACCACGTCAGGAGGCTTCGGCTACAGGGTGGACAAATCCATCGCCCTTGGCATGATCCGCGCCGATCTCGCCGTGCCGGGCACCGAGGTGCAGGTGGAAATCTTCGGCGAGAATTGCGCGGCGGTGGTGCAGGAAGACCAGCCGCTGTGGGACCCGAAGAACGAAAGGTTGCGTGCATGACGAAGGTTGTCCTCACGGACGGCGGCATGGGCCAGGAGCTCGTGCGGCGAAGCAAGGGCGAGCCCACGCCGCTGTGGTCGGCAAAGGTGCTGATGGACGAGCCCGACCTGGTGCGCGGCCTGCATGCGGAATTCATCCGGGCGGGTGCCCGGGTGATCACGCTCAACACCTATTCCGCCACGCCCGAGCGGCTGGAGCGCGAGGGCGCGCCGGAATTGTTCAAGCCGTTGCAGCGGCGCGGCATCGAGCTGGCCAAGGCGGCCCGCGACGAGGCGGGAGACGCCGCCATCGCCGGCTGCCTGCCGCCGCTGTTCGGCAGCTATGCGCCGGCACTGACCATCTCCTATGAGAAGACGCTGGACATCTATCGCCGCGTGGTTGCCGAACAGGCCGACCATGTCGACCTGTTCCTGTGCGAGACCATGGCCTCGGCCGACGAAGCGCGCGCAGCCGTCACCGCCGCGACCGAGAGCGGCAAGCCGGTCTGGGTCTCCTGGACGCTGGCCGACCATGGCGAACCGCGCCTGCGCAGCGGCGAAAGCCTTGCCGCCGCAAACGCGGCCCTTGGCGACATGCCGCTCGCCGCGCGGCTCATCAATTGCTGCCGCCCCGAGGCGGTCGATACGGCCTTTGCGGACCTCCTCGCGCTCGGCGGCAAGGTCGGCGCCTATGCCAACGGCTTCACCGCCGTCGAGGCGCTGAAGCATGGCGGCACGGTGGACGTGCTGCACGCACGCCACGACCTCGACCCCGCTGCTTACGCCGACTTCGCTATCGGCTGGGCGAAGCGCGGCGCCTCCATCATTGGCGGCTGCTGCGAGGTCGGGCCAGAACACATCGCAGCCCTGCGCGACCGCCTTGTCGCTGACGGGTTTGAAATCGCAGGAGCCTTCGATGCCTAAGCCATCCGCCCGCGTTTCCGGCATCACCCCCTCCGGCAAGGACGGGTGGGAGGTGCATTTCGAAGCCGTCACCCGCAAGGAAGCCGGCGAGGACATCATCATGCTCTCGGTCGGCGACCACGATTTCGACACGCCGACCGAGACCGTCGAAGCCTGCGTGACCGCCGTGCGCGGCGGCTATCATCACTACACCCAGCTGCCCGGCATTCCGCGCCTGCGCGAGGCGATGGCGCGGATTTCGACGCAATCGACCGGCGTGCCCACCACCGCCGACGAAATTCTTGCCGCACCGGGCGGCCAGCTCGCGCTCTATACTGCCACCCAAGCCGTGCTCGACCCCGGCGACCACGCCATAGTGGTGGCGCCCTACTACGCCACCTACCCGCCGACCTTCCGGGCGGCCGGTGCCGATTTCACGGTGGTGGAGGCGCGCTCGGAAGACGGTTTTCAGCCGCGCGCTGAGGATATCGAAAAGGCGCTGCAGCCCAACACGCGCGCCATCCTCATCAACACGCCGAACAACCCGACCGGCGCCGTCTACACGCGAGAAAGCCTCGAGGGCCTCGCTGAAGTCTGCCGCAGGCACGACCTGTGGCTGCTGTCGGACGAGGTTTACTGGACGCTCGGCGGCGGCGAGCACCTGTCGCCCCGTGCGCTACCCGGCATGGCCGAGCGCACGCTGGTCATCAACTCCATGTCGAAGAGCCACGGCATGACCGGCTGGCGCATCGGCTGGCTGACCGGCCCGAAGGACCTCATCACCGTTCTGGCCAGCCTCAACCTCGTCACCACCTACGGGCTGGGCGACTTCATCTCGCGCGCGGCGGCCGAGGCGCTGGAAAACGGCTATGGCGTGAAAGAGATCGCTGAACGCTACGCGGCCCGGCGCACCGTGTTCCTCGACGCCGTGCGCGGCCTCAACAACATCACGGTGCGCGGCTCGGCCGGCGGCATGTATGTCATGCTCGACGTGAGCGCCGTCGAGACCGATTGCGAGAAATTCGCCTTCGGCCTGCTGGCGGCGGAAAACGTCGCCGTCATGCCGGGCTTGAGCTTCGGCGAATCCGCGGCTGGCCACATCCGCATCAGCCTGTGCCAGCCCGAAGAAACATTGATGGAAGCGGCCCAACGCCTGCGCCGCTTCGTCGCCTCCTACAGCACATCCAAGGAAAGCATAACCGCATGACCTCCCTGCCGCAAAAGGCCATTCCCAGCAAAGCAAGGGCCGTCATCATCGGCGGCGGCGTATCCGGCTGCTCCGTCGCCTACCATCTCGCGAAGCTCGGCTGGACCGACATTGTCCTGCTCGAGCGCAAGCAGTTGACCTGCGGCACAACCTGGCACGCCGCGGGCCTGATCGGCCAGCTGCGCGCTTCGCAGAACATGACGCGGCTGGCGAAATATTCCGCCGACCTCTACGTCAAGCTGGAGGAAGAGACCGGCGTTGCCACCGGCATGCGCCAGGTCGGCTCCATCACGGTTGCGCTGACGGAAGAGCGCAAGCACGAGATCTACCGCCAGGCCTCGTTGGCGCGTGCCTTCGACGTCGACGTGCGCGAAATCTCGCCGCAGGAAGTCAAGAAGATGTATCCGCATCTCAACGTCTCCGACGTGGTCGGCGCCGTGCACCTGCCGCTCGACGGCCAGTGCGACCCGGCCAACATCGCCATGGCGCTCGCCAAGGGCGCGCGCCAGCGCGGCGCCAAGGTCGTCGAGGGCGTGAAGGTGACCGCCGTCCACCAGAAGAACGGCCGCGTCACCGGCGTTTCCTGGGCGCAAGGCGAAGAACAGGGCACGATCGAAACCGACATCGTCATCAACTGCGCCGGCATGTGGGCGCGGGAACTCGGCGCCATGTCGGGCGTGACCGTGCCGCTGCACGCTTGCGAGCATTTCTATCTCGTCACCGAGGCCATCGAGGGCCTTGGCCGCCTGCCCGTGCTGCGCGTGCCGGACGAGTGCGCCTATTACAAGGAAGACGCCGGCAAGATGATGCTGGGCGCCTTCGAGCCGGTCGCAAAACCGTGGGGCATGGAAGGCATCCGCGAAGACTTCTGCTTCGACCAGCTGCCGGAAGACTTCGAGCATTTCGAGCCCATCCTCGAAATGGGCGTGAACCGAATGCCCATGCTCGGCACCGCCGGCATCCACACCTTCTTTAACGGCCCGGAGAGCTTCACGCCCGACGACCGCTACTATCTCGGCGAGGCGCCGGAGCTTGGCGGCTACTGGGTGGCGGCCGGCTACAATTCCATCGGCATCGTCTCCTCCGGCGGCGCGGGCATGGCGCTGGCGCAGTGGATCAATGATGGCGAAGCACCGTTCGACCTCTGGGAAGTCGACATCCGCCGCGCCCAGCCGTTCCAGAAGAACCGCGCCTATCTCAAGGAGCGCGTCTCCGAAACGCTCGGCCTGCTCTATGCCGACCACTTCCCCTACCGGCAGGTGGTCACCTCGCGTGGCGTGCGGCGTTCGCCGATCCACGAGCACCTGAAAGCGCGCGGCGCCGTCTTCGGCGAAGTCGCCGGCTGGGAGCGCGCCAACTGGTTCGCCAAGGAAGGCCAGGAACGCGAATATCGCTACAGCTGGAAGCGGCAGAACTGGTTCGAGAACGGCCGCGAGGAACATCTTGCCGTGCGCAACAATGTCGGCCTGTTCGACATGACCTCCTTCGGCAAGATCCGGATCGAGGGCCGCGATGCGCTCGCCTTCCTTCAACGCATGTGCGCCAACGATCTAGACGTCGCGCCGGGCAAGATCGTCTACACGCAGATGCTGAACAATCGCGGCGGTATCGAAAGCGACCTCACCATCTCGCGCCTGTCGGAAACGTCCTTCTTCGCGGTGGTGCCGGGCGCCACGCTGCAGCGCGACCTTGCATGGCTGCGAAAGCACGCGCGCGACGAGTTCGTCGTCATCACCGATATGACCGCGTCCGAATCCGTGCTCTGCCTGATGGGCCCGCGTTCGCGCGAGCTGATCCAGAAGGTCAGCCCGAACGATTTTTCAAACGAGCACAACCCCTTCGGCACATTTCAGGAAATCGAGATCGGCATGGGCCTCGCTCGCGCCCATCGCGTGACCTATGTCGGCGAACTCGGCTGGGAGCTCTATGTCTCGACCGACCAGACCGCGCATGTGTTCGAGGCGCTGGAAGAAGCCGGCCGCGAGTTCGACCTGAAACTATGCGGCCTGCACACGCTCGATTCCTGCCGCATCGAAAAGGCGTTCCGCCATTTCGGCCACGACATCACCGACGAGGACCACGTGCTGGAAGCCGGCCTCGGCTTTGCCGTGAAGACCGGCAAGGGCGATTTTCTTGGCCGCGACGCGGTGCTGCGCAAGAAGGAAGCCGGCCTCGATCGCCGGCTGGTGCAGTTCCGCCTCACCGATCCGGAGCCGCTGCTGTTCCACAACGAGGCGATCGTGCGCGACGGCAAGATCGTGGGCACGGTGACGTCCGGCAATTACGGCCACCATCTCGGCGGCGCAATCGGCATGGGCTATGTGCCGGCCAAGGGCCAGAGCGAGGCCGACGTGCTTGGCTCGAAATACGAGATCGAGATCGCCGGCGAACGCTTTGCGGCCGAAGCTTCGCTGAAGCCGATGTACGACCCGAAGGCAGAACGAGTAAGGGCGTAAGCACCACTTTACCCTCCCCCCGTGTGGGGAGGGTCGATCCGCGCAGCGGAGCGGGGTGGGGGTAGATGAAGCGCGCTGACGCCCACCTCAAAACTCCCTCAACTTGCGCCGCACCTTCCGCAGGAAGGCGGCGCGGGTTTCCGGTGTGGAACTGTCCATCAGGTAATGCGCCAAAAACAGCGTGCGGCAGCGCCAGCCGCACAGCGCCCGGATGCCGCGCAAAATCGTCTTGCGTCCGGGATGCCCAACCACATGCGACCACCAGCGCGGCGCGCCGCAGGTGGTGATGACGGCGATCTTGGCAACATGTGTCATCAGCGGCCGGATCGGTCCCGGCCCATTCGGCAGCTCGAATGCCACGTCGGTTGCCCAGACGCGATCGAGCCACCCTTTCAGCATCGCCGGCAGGCCATACCACCAGGTCGGGTAAATGAAGACGATGGCCTCGGCCCATTTCAGGTGCTCGATATGCGCGCCAAGCGCCGGATCGGTCGGGGCGCGATCATTGTACTCGCGCCGCTCGCAGTCGCGCATGACGGGGTCGAAATTCTCGGCATAGAGATCGACCAGCCGCGCCTCGCAGCCCTTGGCGGCTATGGCCTCGAGCGCGGCGTCGCGCACCGCCGCGCAAAAGCTCTCCGGCACCGGATGGCAATAGACGACCAGGACTTTCATTTCACCCCACTGCCCGCTGCGAGACCCGGAACAGATATGTCTTGCCCGACCGCCAATCGCAATCCAGGTTCTCGCCGATCGTCTTGCCCGGGCTGGATATTGGCAGCCACCTACGCCTCCTGCTTCAGCGCGCTTTCGTGCCAGCGCCGCAAGATGAGATGCGAGACAAGCGACAGCACGAGAAAGATGACGATGCCGGTGAACGAAATCAGGATCAGCGCGGCGAACAGGCGCGGCGCGTTCAGCCGATAGCCGGCCTCGATGATGCGCGAGGCGAGCCCCGACGACTGGCCGGAGGCGCCGGCGACGAATTCGGCCACCACCGCGCCGATCAGCGAAAGCCCGCCGGCGATCTTCAGCCCGCCGAGGAAATAGGGCATCGCCGCCGGCAGGCGCAGGTGCCAGAGCTCCTGCCGGCGCGTCGCGCCGTTCAGCCGGAACAGGTCGCGCAAATTGCGGTCGACCGAGTTGAGGCCCAGCGTGGTGTTGGACAGGATCGGGAAGAAGGCCACAATCCATGCACATAGCAACAGCTTGGCGGTCTGGTTGTCGACATAGATGTTGATGAGCGGGAAGATCGCCACGATCGGCGTGACCTGCAGCACGACGGCGAAGGGGAAGAAGGACATCTCCACCCATTTCGATTGCGCAAAGAGAACCGCAAGCCCAACACCGCCGACCACCGCCAGAAGCAGGCCGAGAAAGGTGATCTTCAGCGTCACCAGCAGCGACCCGAACAAAAGCCCGGCATCGGAATAAAGTGTCTGCACCACCACGCCGGGGCGCGGCAGGATATATTGCGGAATCTCGTTCCAGACGCAGATGCGGTCCCACAGCCAGATCGCCAGCGCCATGATTGCGAGCGGCACCACCCATCTGCCGATGCGTTCCAGCCGCTCACTGCGCGCCCGCCGCATCTCTTCCTGGTCGACTGCAGGTGCCCGGGTTGCCGTCATGCCCCGCCACTCCGCATCGCCTCGCCCAGCACATCGGAGGCCCGCCGGCAAAGTGCTGCATAGTCCGGCGAGGTGCGAAACGCCTCGTCGCGCGGATAGGCTGCGTCCACCGCGACCTCTTCGAACACGCGCCCCGGCCGCGCCGCCATCACCACGATGCGGTTGGACAAGAACACGCTTTCGAACACGCTGTGCGTAACGAAGACGACCGTGAACCGCTCCTCCTGCCAGAGCTCGAGCAGGTCGTTATTGAGCTGAAAGCGGGTGATCTCGTCCAGCGCGGCGAAAGGCTCGTCCATCAGCAGCAGGCGCGGCCGCGTGACCAGCGCACGGGCGATGGACACCCGCATGCGCATGCCGCCCGAAAGCTCACGCGGCACGGCCTTTTCGAAACCGGTGAGGTGCACGCGCTCCAGCAGCTTGGCGACAGCCTGCGCCGCTTCGCTACGAGAAACGCCCCTGAGCCGCAGCGGCAGCCAGACATTGTCGAAAACGCTCGCCCAGGGCAGCAGCGTCGGCTCCTGGAACACGAAGCCGACTGATGCCTGCTCGCCTGCGCGGCGCGGCCAGTCGAGCATGCCGGTGGTGGGCGTGGTGAGGCCGGCGATGATGCGCAGCGCGGTGGACTTTCCGCAGCCAGAAGGGCCGAGGAGGCTGACGAAATCACCCTCCCCGATGGTCAGATTGACGTCGCTAAGCGCCGTGACGCCGTTTGAAAAACTCTTGCCGACCGCGCGAAGCGCCAGAAGCGGTCCGCTTCTCTCGACGCTTGCGGGCGTTACTGCCGTGCTGGAATGCATCATCCCGCGCCGGGCTTATTTCTTGAGATCGAGGCCGACGCCCTTGTTCACGAAATGCAGCGTATAGGCCTTCTTAATGTCGAGCCCTTCCGGCACGACTTTGGCCTTGACCATCTTGGCGTAGAAATCGGCCACGCGCTCGTCGGTCATGGCGCCGATGCCTGCCGTTTCGGCGTCGCCGGAATCGACGATGCCGTGGTCCTTCATCTGCTTGATCGAAAAGGCAACCTGCTCGTCGGTGATGTCGGGATTGTCCTTCTTGATCATCTCGTTGGCGGCCTTGTTGTCGCCGTAGAGATAATTGTACCAGCCCTTGGCCGAGCCATCGACGAAGCACTGCACCACCTGCGGCCGCTCGTCGATGGTCTTCTGCATCGCCTCAATGGTCGTGGCATAGGTGCTGAAGCCATAGTCGGCGAGCAGGAAGACGTTTGGCTTGAAGCCGCCCTCCTTCTCAACCGCGAAGGGCTCGGACGTCGCGTAGCCCTGCTGGATGGATTTAGGGTTCGCGATGAAAGGAGCGGCGTTGAAGGTATAGGGCACGCGCTTGGCCAGGTCGAAGCCGTAGTCGGTCACCATCCACTGGAAGAAGCTCTGCATCCCCTCGTCGCCGAGAATGTATTGCTCCGCCTTCGGTAGGTCCTCCCATGTGTCGAGCCCCTGCCCGGGATGAGAGATCACCACCTGCGGATCCTTCTGGAAGGTGGCCGCGACGATGCGCAGCGGAATGTCCTGCTGCACGGCGTCGAAGGCCTGCAGCAGGTTGCCGCCCATGTAGAAGTCGATCTTGCCGGCAAGCAGCAGCGGCCGGCCGCTGACCTGCGGCCCGCCCTGCTGGATGGTGACGTCCAGCCCGCAGGCGGCATAGGTGCCGTCGGCCACGGCCTGGTAGTAGCCGCCGTGCTCGGCCTGGGCCAGCCAGTTGGTCATGAAGGTGACCTTCTCGTTGGCGAAAGCGGTCGAGGCGGTGGCGCCGAGAAGCGCGCCGACGCCGATGGAGATCACGAAATTCCTGCTCATGCACGCACCCCTCTAATGCCGCTGGCCGGTTATGCCGGGCGTGTTGTCCTCGTCGAAGCGCATGGGGCGCGACCATGGGGCGGCGCCGATGCGGGGCGCGCTTGCCTCACCCTCCTCCGGCAAACGCCGGCGCCGTCATGCCATTCGCGCGCGCATCGTGCCCATTTTTCGAACACGAGTCCAGAATTCTAACGCAGCGTCAGACGCTTGAATGCGGTGGGGATTCAGCCTTAGCTTGTGCGATTGGAGGAGAGAAAAATGTTCAGGTTCCTGACGCCGAAGTCGATCAGACCGCCATTTGCGCGCTACAGCCACGGCGTCGAGGTGCCCGCCGGCAAAAGGCTGGTGGTCTGCTCGGGCCAAGTGGGCATCGGCCCTGACGATTCAGTGCCGGATGACGTCGGCGCGCAGGCCGAACTGTGCTTCAACAACATTGCCGCGGTGCTGGGCGAAGCCGGCATGACGCTGGCCAATATCGTGCGGATCAACACCTTCGTCAGCGACCGCGCCTTTCTGAAGCCCTATATGGAGGTGCGAGACCGCTTGTTTTCCGAGCCGGCGCCAGCCTCCACGCTGCTGATCGTCGCCGGCTTCTCGCGGCCCGAATTCAAGATCGAGGTCGAGGTTATCGCGGCCGGGTGATCGACAAAGGCGCGATCCGGAGCTAGGCCGCAAATCAAATCAGCAAACGAGGTTCAACGTGGCCGAAGCAAGAAGACGCGTCTGGTGGGGCGATTATCGCACCACCGAATATGCCAACATCGATCCCGAGGCGACGATTGCGGTGCTGCCCGTGGCGGCGATCGAGCAGCATGGGCCCCACCTGCCTGTCTCGACCGACACGACCATCATGCAGGGCATGCTGGACACGATCATCCCGCGCCTGCCGGAAAATCTCGACGTGCGCATCCTGCCCATCCAGGCGGTCGGCAAGTCCAACGAGCACATTCGTTCGCCCGGCACGCTGACCTTGCCAGCCACAACGCTGATCGAGGCCTGGACCGAGCTTGGCGTTTCCATCGCGCGCGCGGGCGTGCGCAAGCTGGTGATCGTCAATTCGCATGGCGGCAACGAGGAGATCATGGGCATCGTGACGCGCGAAATGCGCGTGCGTTTCGACATGCTGGCGGTGAAGACGAGCTGGCAGCGCTTCGGCCGCCCTGCGGGCATGTATCCCGAGCTGGAAGACCGCCACGGCATTCATGGCGGCGATGTCGAGACTTCGCTGATGCTGCATTTCCGGCCCGATCTGGTCGACATGAGCCAGGCGGAGAATTTCGTCTCCAACGTCGCCCGGGCGGAACAGAGCTTCGAGCTGATGCGCCAGACCGGCACCCATGCCTATGCCTGGCTTTCCGCCGATCTCAACGAGCATGGCGTGGTCGGCAATGCGGCCATCGCTACCGCCGAAAAGGGCCGACTGACCGCCGAGCATCAGGCCGGCGGATTTGTCCGGCTGCTGCAGGATGTGCGCAAGGCGAAGCTTTCGGAGTGGCTGGCGTGAGAGCTGTCCCGGAGCGAAAGCGGCGCACGTAGAGGCATGGGTCCCCGGAACCTCCGCATTTCGCTGCGCTCATGCTCCGGCCCGAGGACGACGGGTTGACGGGACGTCCGGGCAATCGGAAACGGTCCTGATTTGCGCAGGCCCTTCTTCTGTCGTCGTCCTCGTGCCCCGAGCGCGAGCGAAGCGAGCAGTTCGGGGTTACGGGGACCCATGCCTCGACCGTGTCGCCGTCAAAAGCATTTCAGAAATTAGCTAATCTCCAGCGCAAAGGGCGCTCCCTCAAACGCATCGGCGCCACGGCCGATTGCCTTGATGGCCGCAATCATGCGCCCTTCGCGCCCGAGCAGTGCGTCGGCCACCGCAATGAGGCGCGGGTTGGGTGTGGCAGAGGGCGAAAGCCAGCGCAGTTCCTTCGCGAGTTCCACCTCGTCGCGTTGCGGCGAGAGCGCCGACGCCACGATGTAGGCGGAGGCCGTAGAGCGGCTGATGCCGGCGTAGCAATGGATCACCAGCGGCCGGACACGATCCCATTCGGTCGCGAAATCGAGCAGCTGGCGCACATGCATCTCGCCCGGCAGCGTCAGGCCGGCCTGCGCCTCGGCGATGTCATTCATCGACAACAGCAGATGGTGCTCCGGCGCGATTGCCGCCGGCCGCACCACCTCGTTTTCGGCGTTGAGCAACGAGACGAGGCGCCGGGCGCCGGAACTCGACACGGTTTCAGCAACCTTCGACAATGGGCAGACAAAAATCATGGCCGCACCTCCGTCGTGCCAGAGGCCCGCTTCGCGGCCCATGCCGCCAGCGACTTTTCAAGCCGCCGCCACTCGCCTTCGTTGCCCGGCAGGCCGATGCGCAGCGCGGTCTCGTCCCAGTTAAAGTTGCGGATCAGTATACCGCTTTGGCCGAGGGCAGCAAACAGCCCGGCAGCATCCGGCAGCCGCAGGAAGCGGAACAGGCTGGTGCCGCCAAGCACCTCAACGCCAAAGCCGGCAAACAGCGCATCCAGCCGGCCGGCATCCTCGTTCAGCGTGTTTCGCATGGCCTTCTGCCATGCCTCGTCACCCAGCGCCTTGATGCCATATTCCAGCGCCGGCCCGGCCACGGCCCAAGGCCCCAATTCAGCATCTAGCCGCGACGCCAGCGGTTCCGCCGCGATGGCAAATCCAAGCCTCACGCCGGCCAGACCGAAGAATTTTCCAAAGGAGCGCAGCACGACCAGCCCGCCCCGATCGACGTCGCCGTCCATGCGCTCGTCCTGTGGGCCGACATCCATGAAGGCCTCGTCCACCACCAGAAGTCCGCCCTTGGAGCGCATCTTGTCGGCCAATTCCAGAAGGTCGCGGCGACTGACCACGCGTCCGTCCGGATTGTTCGGGTTGACCACCACGGCAATGTCGGCGCCGAACAGGGCATCGAAGTCGTGCACTTCTGCCACGGTGTGGCCGGCAATGGCGCAGGCGCGCGCATGCTCGGCATAGGTCGGCCCCAACACCAGCGCACGGCCCGGCTTTACCAGCGAAGCGACGCGCGGCAGCAGGATCTGCGTGCCCGGCGCCGGCACCAGATTGGCGGCCGACGGCGCGCCATAGGCCGCGGCTGCGACGGCAGCCAGTTCCCGCGCGCGCACCGGCTCTGGCAGGCGCGAGAAGGCGGTGGCAGGCAGATCGAAAAGCGGATAGGAGTGCGGGTTGATCCCGGTCGACAGGTCGATCCAGGGCAGAGGCGCTTGCGGAAACAGCGCGCTGGCCCGGCCCAGACTGCCGCCATGATCGGCCACCGCATCCACCGAGTTCCCGTTCATTAGCGCCATGTTCGTCCTGCTCGCCTTCCTGTCGCTTCTCGTCGAACTGGGCTTCGGTTACCCGGATCGACTGGTGCGCGCAATCGGCCATCCCGTCATCTGGATCGGCCACCTGATCTCTTTCCTCGACCGGCACCTCAACCGCGCGACCCTTTCCGACATGCCGCGCCGCATTTCGGGCGTGGTGGCGCTCGTCGTGCTGGTGGGAGTGCCGGCAGCAATCGCGCTCGCGCTTTCGACGCTGCTCTCGGCCCTGCCTTTCGGCATCATCCTTGTGGCGCTGCTCGGCAGCAGCCTGCTGGCGCAGCGGAGCCTTGCCAGCCACGTGAAGGCCGTGGCCGATGCGCTCGACCAGGGCGGACTCACCGCCGGAAGGCATGCAGTCTCGATGATCGTCGGGCGTGACCCGGAAAAACTCGACGAAGCCGCCGTCTGCCGCGCCGCCATCGAAAGCCTGTCGGAAAACTTTTCCGACGGTATCGTCGCGCCTGCCTTCTGGCTCGGCGTCGGCGGGCTGGTCGGCGGCGTCGCCTACAAGGCCGCCAACACCGCCGATTCGATGATCGGCCACCGTACGCCGCGCCACGAAGCCTTCGGTTGGGCGGCAGCCCGCTTCGACGATCTCATCAACCTGCCCGCCTCGCGCCTCACCGGCCTGCTGCTGGTTGCGGCCGCCGCACTTGTGCCGGGAGCCGACCCGAAAAACGCCTGTCGCGCGCTGCGTCGAGATTCCGGCAAACATCGCTCGCCCAATGCCGGCTGGCCCGAGGCCGCGATGGCCGGCGCGCTCGGCCTCGCGCTGGCCGGCCCTCGCGTCTATGGCGGCATGCTGGTCGAGGACCACATGATGGGGGACGGCAGGCGCGAAGCGACCAGCACCGATATCAGGCGCGCGCTGCGGCTTTATCACGTCGCTGATTGGCTGCTGATCGGTCTGTTCGGAATACTGGCGGTTGCGATCTTTCTCATGTGAGAAAGGTCAGGCACGTCAGCTTCGGCGAGCCTCGAAAGTGATGATCCCGTCGCCCTTGTGGGGCGCGTGGCCATGCTGGTAGTCGCCACAGGCTTCGACATCAATGAAGCCGGCAGCCCGGAGCGCCAGTTCGAACTCGGCAACGCCCCACCACCGCAGGCAAAACAGGTCCATCTCCGAATCCACCAGCTTTCCGCCACGCCAAAGTTCGTAGCGCAATGTCGTTTTGGTCGTTTGCGAGATGTAATCCGTCTCCACCCGGTCGCTGGCAAGGGTCAGCAGATCGCCCTGGTCGGTTTTCCAAGTACGCATGGAATGGCTCTCACCGAGAAAACTGTCGATGGCGTCGAGATCGACGATCAGCCGGCCGCCCGGAAGCAGATGGTCGCGAAAACGCTCCAGCACGGCCATCGCGTCGGGATAGGAGGTGATGAGCTGGAAGGAGCCAAGCGGCACGACGATCGCGTCGAAGCGCTCGGCATAGGAAAATCCCTCGAAGGTCTGCCGGGTAAGCCTTGCCGGCAAGGAGCGGCTTTCGCATGCCTCGCGGCAATAGCGTAGCATCTCTTCAGACGCGTCGAAGCCTTCCACGGACAAGCCGGCCTCGAGCAAGGGAACGAACAGTCGGCCATTGCCTACAGCCGGTTCCAGAATCGGCCCGGTGCATCCGTGCAGGCGATCGCGGTAATACTCCACGTCGCCGAACGAACGCCCCACCGGCTTGTCCAACTCATAGACCCAGGAGGCCAGCGTGGCGTAGCGGTTCTCCACTAGAACTCGATCCCCTGCTGCGCCTTCACGCCGGCCGAAAAATGGTGCTTCACCGAGCCCATCTCGGTGACAAGATCTGCTGCCTCGATCAGCGCCGGCTTGGCGTTGCGGCCGGTGACGACGACATGCAGCCCCTCGCGCCTGTTCTTCAGGGTTGAGACGACCATGTCGAGGTCCAGATAGTCGTAGCGTAGCGCGATGTTGAGTTCATCGAGCACGACGAGGTCGATGGTCGGATCGTTGGTCAGTTCGACCGCTTTGGCCCAGGCGGCTTCGGCGGCGGCGATGTCGCGCTTGATGTCCTGCGTTTCCCAGGTAAAGCCCTCGCCCATCGTGTGCCAGACTACCCGGTCGCCGAAAGCGGCGAAGGCGTCCTTCTCTCCGGTGTGCCAAGCACCCTTCACGAACTGCACGACGCCGACGCGACGGCCATAGCCCAGCATGCGCAGCGCCAGCCCAAAGGCCGCCGTTGACTTGCCCTTGCCCGGGCCGGTGTTCACGATCAGCAGACCCTTCTGCTCGATGGTCTTGCCAGCCACCTCGGCATCCTGCACGGCCTTGCGCTTGGCCATCTTGGCCTTGTGGCGTTCGGCTTCGCTGTCGTCGATTTCCTTCATGTCATTTCACCTGCATGGGTAGCCCCGCAACCATGAACAGGACACGGTCGGCACGGGCCGCGATCTTCTGGTTGAGCCGGCCGGCGGCGTCGCGGAATCTTCTGGCAAGCGCATTATCGGGCACGATGCCAAGGCCGACCTCGTTGGCCACGACGAACCACGGCCCGCGCGGCTGGCCCAGCACATCGGCAAGGCGTTCGCTTTCGCATTCGAGATCATGCTCGGCCAGGAGATGATTGGAAAGCCACAGCGTCAGGCAATCGACCAGAAGCGGGCGTCCATCGGGCACGCTCTGGATTGCGCCGACAAGATCGAGCGGGGCGTCGAGCGTTTCCCAGCCCTCGGCGCGGCGGGCGCGGTGCAGCGCGATGCGCTCCACCATCTCGTCGTCAAAGGCCTGGGCGGTGGCGATATAGGTCCATGGCGCCGGGAAGCCGGTCGCCAGCTGCTCGGCATGCGCGCTCTTGCCGGAGCGCGCGCCGCCGAGCAGCAGCGTCAGTGTGTGTGCCTCACGCAAAGCTGTCGCGCAGGCTTTTCGCCGTTCCGGTGAAGCGGCTGCGGACGATGCCGACCAGAGCCCCAAGCACCACCCAGAAGATCAGGTTGGTGACGGTGACCGCGACCACGAATTGGTGGTGCAGGCCTTCCGGAATGGGCGATTCGTGGCTTTCCGGCTGCGGCGCGCCGATGACATGCGGTGCCACGATCAAAGCCACGCCAATCAGCGAGAACGCCAACGAGCTGCGGAAGGCGATCAGGCCAAGCCCCGCGGCGGTTGCCACAGCCGTCCCGATCCACCAGACCTGACGGGCGGCGAGATCGGCCGCGGGCATGGCAGGCAGTTCCGGCGGCAGGCCAAGGCCCGGTGCCAGCGTGAACACGGCAAAGCCGGCAAAGCCCCAGAACACACCCTGGCGCCAACCGGCTATGCCGCCGGCCAGTTCGGAAACGGCCACGAGAACCAGCGCGAAGCCGATGGCAGTGACGACGTTGGCGAGAACGGTGAAGGCATAGCGCTCGAAACCGTCGGCCGGCGCCCAGCCCTCTTCCTCTTCCGCAGGCGCCGCCGCTTCATGATCGAGAGCGGTCGGGTCCGAGACCTCCGGGGCGCCATGGTGATGACCGCCGGCGGCTTCCTCATAAACCTCCGCCTGCAGAATCAGCGGGACGGTCGCATAGGCCTGCATCGCGGCCATCACGATGCCAGACAAAAGCCCGGCGATCGCCGCGATGAACACGACGTTGCGAAAAACTGTCATGTGAAAGCCCCCTGTTAGTGGCAGGGGAACGAGAGCGAGTGGCGATAGTCGTGGGCGGCGTTGTGAACGGCGTCCATCTGCGCGAAGCCCACGAAGCCGACCACGAACAGGCCGAGAAGGGCAGAAAGCGCCAGCTGCGTAACGCGCGAGGCCGAGCCAACCGAAGCGCCGATCGACGAGGAAGCAACAGTGTTCATTCCAAAAATCCTTTCACCCTCCACCCGAGGGCCCATAGAGTTTTCTTCGTCGCCGGCAGGTCTCCTGGCTTGCGGGTCTACGCCCTTCCCCGCCTTCCCGAGGTAACCCTCAGTGGCATCTGGGGAGAGCTCTCCGCGCACAGTTGCGGGGGCAGCCGCGGCTTTGGGCAAAAAAATGCCCGCACCGCATTCCCTTTTGGTTCCGTCCGGAACCGACGACGATTGCGACTATATGAAGAATCGCCACGGCCGGCAAACCATAATCCCGCCCTTTTATCGGCCGGCAAGGTCGCAAACGCGCAAGTCAGCCACCTGCCTCACCTCGCGCCCCCGATTGACAATCGGCGCGCAGCAGTGTCCGCTCTCCCATCGATCGGGGCAACGCCATGCGAGCAGACACCGAAGCAATCGATCCCTATAACGGCCTGCGAACCGCCCAGGCAACGCTGCCGTCCCGCGCCTACTGGGACGAGTCCGAATACCGCCGCGACCTCGAAGCGATCTGGTATCGCAACTGGATCATGCTCTGCCGCGAGGCAGATATCGCGCAGCCTGGAGCCTTTCGCGTCTTCACGGTGGGCACCCAGCAGGTTCTGCTCATCCGCGACGAAGCCGGAGCCTTGCGCGCCTTCCACAACACCTGCCGCCATCGCGGCTCGCAGCTTTGCCGGGAAAGCGAAGGCCGGCTGAAGAGCAGGTTGCTCACCTGCCCCTACCACGCCTGGTCCTATTCTCTGGCGGGCGAGCTGGTGCGCGTCCCTTCCAAGACGCTTCCTGCCGGTTTCGACAAGGCCGACTATCCGCTCTATCCGGTTGCGCTTTCGTCGTGGCGGGGCTTCGTTTTCGTCAATCTTGCCGAAGATGCCGCAGGCTCCGCCGCGGAAAGCTTCGACCCCGGCTCGTCCGACCTGTCGAACTGGCCTCTGGAAGACCTCGCCACCGGCCACGTGCTGCGCAAGGTGCTGAACTGCAACTGGAAGGTCTTTTGGGAAAACTTCAACGAGTGCCTGCATTGCCCCGGCGTGCACAAGCACCTCTCCCACCTGGTGCCGATCTACGAGCGCGGGCTGATGGCACGCTACGACGACCCGGAATGGGCTCTCCATGCGGATAACGACGCGCCCGAATATGCCGGGGGGCTTCGTCCGGGAGCCGAAACATGGTCGGACGATGGGCGCGCCCATGGCCCGGTCTTCGCCACGCTGACCGAGGCCGAACGCGCCGCGGGCCAGACCTATGCCGCGCACCTGCCTTCCATGTTCATCGTCGGTCATGTCGACTATGTGCGCACCGTGCGCCTCCTGCCGCTCGGCCCCGAGCAGACCGAGCTTACCGCCGAATGGCTGTTTCCCGCGGATGCGCTGTCATCGGAGGGCGCCGGCCTGAAAAACATCATCAGTTTCGGTGCGCGGGTGCTGGAGGAAGACGCCGCCATCTGCGAGGTCAACCAGAAGGGCCTGCATTCGCTGCGCCATTCCGCCGGCGTGCTGATGCCGGAAGAATACGAGCTGCATCGCTTCCATCAATGGGTGCGCGACCAGCACGCCGCTTGCGAGGTCACATCGACTTCGGAAGATAGCGGAAGGTAACCACGCCGCAAAAGATGGTGAAGACGCCGAGCGTGGCGAACACCGCGCCAAGGCCGAAGAAGCTGAGCACAACCGTGTAGACCAGCGGCGGGATAAGCTCGGATAGATCGAGATAGGTGCGGTAGACCGCGGTCATCTGCGGCCTCTCATAGGTGCGCACCGCGCGCATGAAGGCGGTGGAGCCGAGCGCATCGAGCGCCACCGCAAACAGCGCGCCGAGCAGCAGGAAGCCGCCTGTCAGCAGCGGCAGCCCTTCGCCGCTCAGCCCCGCCGCGAACAAAGCGGCGCTCATGGCCAGGAAAGCGAACGTCATGACGTTGCGTGCGCCGAAGCGGCGCCCCGCCTTGCCCCAGGAGATCGCCGCAAAGAGCAGCGCATTGCCGGCCGACACCAGAAGACCGCCAGCCAGCTCGCCCTCGCCCGTCACCACCATCAGGATCGGGCCATAGACGAAGAAGGTGGTCCAGAAGCAGGAGCGGCCGAAGGCAATCACCCAGGCCAGGCGCAGCCTGGGCTGCGAGACGAAGCGGCCGATGTTCTTCAGCGGGTTGGCCGCACGCGTCTTGCCGGGGCTGATCAGCGGATTGTCGCCGAGGCGGAAATACCAGAACGTGGCCAAGAGCGTCATCGCGAAGCCCACCACCACCACATGCGTGACGATGATGCCATAGCGCGTGTAGAGAAAGACGCCGAGCGTCGGCCCGCCGGTCCAGGCCATCATCGACCAGGCCATGCGCAGCGATTCGGCCTGCATGATCTCCGTCTTGCGGATGTGGTCCATGATGTAGAGGTTGAGCGTGATGGCCAGCGCGCTTGAGCCCATGACGCGCGCCAGCATGCCGACCATCTGGCCGGGGAGCGAATGGGTCATGAACAGCAGCGAACCTATCGCCAGCAGCGCCGTGCCCGCGGTGTAGATCCAGCGGCGCGAGAAGCGGCTGATCAGCATCGGCATGAACAGCGTCGCCGAAAGGCCGATCAGCGCCACCAGCGTATAGAGCAGCGAGACGCCCTGCTTGTTCTGCAGGAGTTCATAGGCCTGGATCGGGACGACGCTGGAAATGGCGGCCCGCGCAAAGGACTCGAGCGCATAGAGCGTGGCAAAGGTGCGCGCGCCCGCCTGCTTTACGGCGGGAAGCCAGATGGGATGCCTTACCTGCGTGACCATTCCTGCCCCGGATATTTCGCGGGCAGGTTGGCAGGCCCGAGCGGTGGGAGGATAGCAGGAAACCGACCTTTGCCCGTCGCAAACCCTGTGGGGCTATAGGCCGCCGCCTCCTGGCCTAAGCGGCATCCCATTCGGGCGAGAAGTCGTAGTCGCAGATGCGCTTGTTCTGGCTGGTCAGTGCGGAAATAGCCGCCATCTCCGCATCCGACAGCGCGAAATCGAAAACGGCGATGTTTTCCGCCAGCCGTTCCGCTCTGGAGGTGCGCGGAATTGCCGACACGCCCTGCTGCTGAACATGCCAGCGCAGCACGATCTGGCCCGGCGTCTTGCCATGACGGGCAGCGGCGTCCTGCACCGCCTTTTCCTCGAACAGACCGCCGCCCCGGAACAGCGGGCAGTAGGAAACGAGAGCCAGGCCGCTCTCGCGGCACATGCGCAGCATTTTGGACTGGTCGAGATAGGGATGGTACTCGACCTGGTTGCAAACGAGCGGCGCCTCCGAAAGCGAAATCGCTTCGGCCAGCAGGCTGGTGGGGAAATTGGCCACGCCGATGTGGCGGGTGAGGCCCATGCGCCTGACCGCATTCAGCGCCTTGATCGAGCTCTCCAGTGGAATGCGCGGGTTCGGCCAATGGATCAGCAGCAGGTCGACTTGGTCGAGGCCAAGGTCCTTCAGGCTGGCCTCGGCCGAGCGCTCAAGGTCGCCGGGCGCGATTTCCGTCCACCACACCTTGGTGGTCACGAACAGCTCGTCGCGCGCAATGCCGGAAGCGCGCAGCCCCTCGCCCACGGAGTCTTCGTTGCCGTAGGCGCGCGCGGTATCCACGTGGCGGTAGCCGATGGACAGTGCCCGAGACACCAGCTCAGTGCATTCCTGCCCCTTCAGCGTCCAGGTTCCCAGGCCCAGCGCCGGTATAGAGGCGCCATTTGCATTCACGCTGTGCATCGCATTTCCCCAGTTCTTCTTCGGCCTTGTCTTCCACGATAACGATGTCACCATGTCTGCAATGCCCGCAAACACAGCCATGTACCCCGATATCAAGACGAATCAAGCCTCGACCGCAAAGGGCACGAGGATCGAGCTGCTCGACCTGGCGCGCGGCCTGGCGCTGGCCGCCATGGCCATCTACCACTTTACCTGGGACCTGGAATTCTTCGGTTACGTCGAACCGGGCATGACGGCGGTGGGCGGCTGGAAGCTGTTTGCCCGCTGCATCGCCTCGAGCTTCCTCTTCCTGGTCGGGGTAAGCTTGGTGCTGGCGCATGGCCGTGGCATTCGCTGGAAACCGTTCTGGCGACGCTTCGCCATGGTGGCGGGTGCAGCGCTGGCCATATCGGTTGCCACGTGGATTGCCGTGCCGAGCGGCTTCATCTTCTTCGGCATATTGCACCAGATCGCGCTGGCGAGCCTTCTCGGGCTGGCCTTCCTGCGGCTGCCGGCGCTGCTGACGCTCGTTGTCGCGGCGCTGGTGATCGCGACGCCAAACTTCCTGCGCAGCGAACTCTTCGATCATCCAGCCCTGTGGTGGGCGGGCCTGTCGTCCAGCAACCCCCATTCGAACGACTATGTGCCGGTCTTTCCCTGGTTCGGCGCGGTGCTGGCCGGCATTGCCGCTGGCGGGCTTGCCTCATCCAGCGGCCTGTTCGACAGGCTTGCCGTTATCCGCCTCGGAAAATGGGCAGCGCCGCTGAATTTCGCGGGCCAGCACAGCCTTGCCGTCTACCTCATCCACCAGCCGGTGCTGATCGCCTGCGTCTGGCTGTTTTCCCAGGTGGTGCCGGCGCAGGTGCAGCCGCAAGAGGTGCGCTTCCGCAATTCCTGCGAAAGGACCTGCGAGCAGAGCCGCGACGTCGAATTCTGCGTCCGCTACTGCACATGCATGCTGGACGCGCTGGAGCGGGACGGGCTCGACGAGCTATTTTCGGAAAACCCGCCGCCGGATTTCCGCGCTAAAATACAAAACAAGGCCGAGACCTGCACCGAGGAGACAGAGGACTCGACCTTCCAGGGAGGAACGCCGTGACCGACATGCATGCCAGCCCCAACACCATCCCATGGCCGCCGCTGATCTATATTGCGGCGATTGCGCTCAGCATCCTGCTTGCCTTCGCCCTTCCCTTGCCATGGATATCGGGGCTTCTGGGCGACATCCTGTTCGCCACCGGCTGGCTTGCGGTGCTTGGCGCAGTCGCACTTTACGTCTCGGCGCTTCAGGCCATGCGGCGGGCCGAAACGACGATCATGGCCAACCGCCCCGCCGAGCGTCTGGTCACCGACGGCGCTTTCGCGGTCACGCGCAACCCCATCTACATGGGCATAACGCTGCTGATGGTCGGCGTGGGCCTCATCACCGGCATCGCCTGGTTCCTGCCGCTGGCTCTTCTTGCCGCCTTCGTGACGCAGAAGCTTGCCGTCGAGCGCGAGGAAAAGCACCTGGAGGCGCGCTTCGGCAAGAAATACCGCGACTATGCAAAGCGGGTGCGCCGCTGGATCTGACGGCCCTTCCCTGCCGGGTCACCCGGCCGCTGCCGCCCTCAGCGCACGGAAGTAATCGGCGTGGCTCTCAGGTGGTCACGCCAAGTTCGGCTAGCCGCTCGACGCAGGATTCCTCGGCCTGATCCAGCTCGGCGAGTGTCTCTTCCAGGTCGCGCCGCTTCTGGCGCAGGTCCTCGCGCTTTTCCTCGATGCGCTTGATCATCAGGTTGAGCTGGCCGATCTCGCCCGGCGGCTCCTTGTACATCTGGATGATCTCGCGGATCTCATTGATCGAGAAACCAAGGCGCTTGCCGCGCATGATCTGCCTGATCAGGTGGCGATCGGAGGGGCGGAAAAGCCGGGTGCGGCCGCGCCTGACGGGCTGTATCAGCCCCTCGTCTTCGTAAAACCGCAAGGTCCGCGTGGATATGTCGAACTCGCGGGTCAGTTCAGTGATCGTATAATATTCCCGGATCATGGCTCCGCCCCGATATAGTTCACGAAAATGGCTGGGAATCTTGTCACGGCATTTACGTAAAAGTCAATTCAGATCGCTTCAGCCGGGCCCGGCTCAAAGCATGCCGAACCACCAAGTGGCGAGGCCGAGAAAGGCGAAGAAGCCGACCACATCGGTGACCGTGGTGACGAATACGGCAGACGCGACCGCCGGATCGGCGCCGACCCTGTCGAGCAGCAGTGGAATCAGTATGCCCGCCAGCGCTGCCACAAACATGTTGATGATCATGGCGGCGGCGATAATCCCGCCCAGATTGGGATCCTGGAACCAGCTTGCCGCGACGATGCCGATGAGCACGGCGAAGATCATTCCGTTCAGGAATCCAACGCCCATTTCGCGGCGGATAATGCGTCCGGCGTTGTAGATGTCCAGGTCTCGCGTGGCCAGCGCGCGCACTGTCACCGTCATCGTCTGCGAGCCTGCATTGCCGCCCATTCCGGCCACGATGGGCATCAGCACCGCAAGTGCCACGATGTGCTCGATGGTGCGGTCGAACAGGCCGATGACGGAAGCCGCCAGGAAGGCGGTGAACAGATTGACCAGAAGCCAGGGCACGCGCGACCGCGAAGCCGCCAGCACCGTATCGGACAGTTCCTCGTCGCCCACGCCGCCCATGCGCAGCAAGTCCTCCTCCGCCTCCTGCTGGATCACGTCGACGACGTCGTCGATGGTCAGCACGCCGACCAGCCGGTCGTTCTCGTCCACGACGGCTGCCGACAGCAGGTCGTATTGCTCGAATTCGTGCGCCGCCTCTTCCTGGTCCATGCTGGCCGGAATGGCGTGGCGCGTCTCGTGCATGATGTCCGCGATCTTCACCGATCTCTTCGAGCGCAGGATCTGGTCGAGGGCGATGGAGCCCAGAAGCTTGAAGGTGGGATCGATGACGAAGATCTGGCTGAACCTGTCCGGCAGGTTCTTGTCCTCGCGCAGGTAGTCGATGGTCTGGCCGACCGACCAGAATGGCGGCACGGCGACGAATTCGGTCTGCATGCGCCGGCCGGCGGTTTCTTCCGGATAGTCGAGCGAGCGGCGCAGCCTGATTCGCTCCGTGAACGGAAGCTGCGCCAGGATCTCGTCCTGGTCTTCCTGATCCAGGTCTTCCAGAATGTAGACGGCATCGTCGGAATCGAGTTCCTGCACCGCCTGGGCGATCTGCTCATTGGGCAGGTTGTCGACGATCTCGAGGCGAATTGCCTCGTCGACCTCGGTCAGAGCCGAAAAGTCGAAGTCGCTGCCCATGAGTTCGACCAGCGCACGCCGCTGTTCCGGCAGCAGCGCTTCCAGAAGATGCCCCAGTTCGGACTGGTGCAGGCTGCCTATGTCGTCCTTGAGGGCCTCAGTGTTGCGTTCGGCAATCGCTGCTTCGACCTGCGCGAGAAACGAGGCACGGATGACGCCGTCATCGTCATAAATTTCGGCGTGAAGATGCGGATGGCCAACGGCACCCGGCAATTTTTCATCCTGGCCTTCCAAGCGCGCCTCTCGCTCCACGATTCATGGGGAAGTTTTGCCCGTCAGGTCTATGGCAGAACGAGCCGTGAATTCAAACGAAATGCGCTCTGCCTCGCAGCTCTCACAGAAGTTGGAGCCCGCCGGCGGCGCCCCCGGGAAGCGCCCCTCGCCCCCTGGCACAGCCAGCCATCGCTCGGGAAACTCGACCGATCTTCCCACGGCACGCTCAGCGCATGTGCCGAAAAGCAGAAAGCCCGCCGCCTCTGTCAGGCAACGGGCTTTCTGATGTGTACCATCTACCCCTAGTTGGTGACTTTCAACGCGCTTGCGCCGGTTCGGTTCCGCGCGCCGGCAAAAAATTTTTTACTGGCTAGGCGCGGTCCGGAACGCGGAGGAAGAGGCTGTACTGAAAGGGCTGTGTCGAGCCCCAAGGCGTCTGGTGGAGATGGTGGCGGCTTTCGAGTAGCGCGAAAGCCGGACCGAGTTCGGCAGCCAGCATGGAGCCGTCGTAGCGGACCACCGGAAGGCCGCTGCAGCGCTCCGGCCCGTCCAGTGCGAAGGTTGCGATGATGGCATGGCCCCCTGGCTTCACCGCCGAGGCAAGGCGCTCGACATAGGCCGCGCGCTCTGACGGGTCGACCATAAAGTGAAATGCCGCGCGGTCGTGCCAGATGTCATATGCGCGGGCCGGCTGCCATCGCGTCACGTCCGCTGCGATCCATTGCACCTGCTCGGCAGCCTTGCCCATCCTGGCGCGCGCGGCATGAAGCGCGGTTTCGGAAACGTCGAGGACCGTCACCGAACGCCACCCTTCAGCCACCAGCGCATCGGCCAGGCGAGAGGCGCCGCCGCCGATATCGATCAGGGAGGTCGCAGGCGTGCCGCCGGCCTGCCGGATCAGCTCGAGCGAAAGTTCGGGCCGGTCTTCAAACCAGCTTACGCCCGCCTCGCCCTTGTCGGTGTAAGCCTTGTCCCAATGGCTCTTACGGCTTTCCTCGCTCATTGCAGGTCTTTCTCCCGAGGGCGCATCAGCATGCCAAGAAGAGCCGCCGCCTTTCAAGCACCCGATTCGCGTCCCCGCGACGCTTGCCTGGCGGACATTCGAATCCCGAAACATTGGCGTAGGTCAGGACGGCCGGCGGGGCCATGCGAAGAGCACGTTGCGTGGCCGGGCCGCAACCCCGGCGAAGGGCCCGGAACCCTTGCAGGAACATCGTCACGCTGAAAAATGCGAGTGCAATCAGGAGCTTCAAGAGTTGAAGCTTCGTGATGGTGCGGTCGAGAAGAAACGAGGATTGCGCCCCTTGACCGTTGATTCCATTGCGCTTTTCGCCGCCGCGTCGGAGCCGTTTGTAGCGGCGTTTGTAGCGGTGGTCAAGTTACTTCGGGACCGCCGGGACGGAGCCCAACGCGCACAAGTACCATCCTGCCCAAGGCGCTGACGTAAGGGGCTTCCTCCAGCTCACCGTGTTTCCCGTACCTCCATCGGCGTGGCTCATCCGTGTATGGGCTAGAGCTAAGCAACCCTATAGAGAGCAATTTGCGATAGGAGGCCCGGTGAAGCTCCCCTTTTGCCCGCTCTTCAACAGGGGCGTTTGCGCGTAGTTGGGGCGGTTGCAAGGCGCTCAACTTGTCCCGAGCCTTCGGGTCGTCTAACGCGTCCAGCAACAGCAATTCGTCATCTCCGACTTCCTCCAGCAGCTGGAGGATTTTTAGCTCGTTCAGCTTGTCTATCTCGTCCGCGTTAACTCCATGAGCTACACACTTCGCCAGGTATAGGCGGCGTTGCTCCGAGAAGGCCCCGGAAGCCTGGGAGATACCCTCCTCAATGAGCGGCATGCTGGAGTGAGAAGCCAGTTTCTCGGCTGCAGACAATCTCTCCACCTCTTTCGCCAGCAGGACCACGAAGGCGGCAACTCGGTCTAGGCGTTGCTTTGGTATGGCGCTGGTGATTACTTCGGCCAACGCCGAGCCCGCGCCTGGGACTATCCCAGCAAGTGCCCGCGCAACAGCAGTCAGCCGGTCGGTTGCATTAGTACCGACATTCGCCGAAGCGATCTTCGCAAGGCTATCGCCTCGGCCTCCGATAGCCGTCATACATTATCCCCGGTTGCGGACTTTAGCGTTCCGTCAAATCTCGGCCCATTCAAGGACGTCGCTGTGATGTGCGCGGCGCGGCCAATGACCGAGAACAGGCTTGGATTCTCGGGGTTTGGAACAAGCGTCATGCGCCTGCACTCCGGGCGTGAACAAGCTCCTGCCACCCTCATCAACAATGCCCGCACAGTGGACGCAGAGAAGATCTGTCGCGTCATGCGCTCTCCACTATGTACTTGGCTCGATGAAATAGCTCATCGAAGGTGAGAACCTCGGGCTGCAAGAGGTTTCTCCTGTAAAGCTCGAAGGCCCGGAACTTCGGCCTGTGCAACCCACCTTCCGTCATAAGCTCCGAAAGTCTTCCGGCAATCACGAAGGACCGGGGCTGGACTGCTTGCAGCAGCTCTCCCGAGGGACTTCCATCCTCCAACTCGGGGCGCAGCTCATCTCCGATCACTGCCAGCGCAGAGTGCACGGATGCTTGAACCTGCGCAACTGCCCCTGTCAGTTCCTTGGACGGTTGCCAGACATCGGGCCGGTAGCTGCTAGAGGCCAGGAGCGCGGTGTCGTGGCGTTTGATCTCCACAAAGCAAAGGGAGCTAACCTCGGCTCGGGTTTTCAGCAGGCTATCAACTCGCTTGCCATGACCGGACACGTCAAAGCCCTTGACCACCTGCTCCAGTTTTCGATCCTCCAGCCCCGTCATGAAGACGTAGGAGAGGCCATAGCCGAAGACCCACTGGTTCTGCTCGAAGAACCGCTGCCAGACAGCCTCAGGCCCTCCAGCGCACTCCGTTAACTCGGCTGCGAACGCCTCCTGGTCATCTAGCAAACGCTCGAAACGCTGGAGTTGGGTCTTCCGATACCCCAAAGCAACTACGTCTTCGGTGGTTATTTCAGTTCGGGCCAGTGCTGCCAGCAACGGCCCGTTAGCGGCCATCATTCTGCGAGTCTGCTCCGGAGACAACAGCAGTTCCTGAAGCTCACCATCGCTGATATTCAGCCCCTTCTCACTAGAAAAATGCATCCGCCGGATGTTGGCCACAAACTGTAGCAGGGTCGTGATCTGCTCAGGGTAGAGAGTGAATTCTTGGCTGCATGCCAGAAAGAGGCTCGGCCGTTTGCGATCTCGCAAGCTCTTGGCGCAGTTCGACGTGTTTTTCCGGACCTGGACATTTCGGACGCGGACTTGGTTAGCGCCATTACACGCGAAGCTTTAGCCGCGGGCTTTGATGTAAAATATGGTCGGAAAAAAACAGATGTGATGTCAGCGGTTGCAGTTCTAAATGAAAAAAGCGGGCCGTGATGCCCGCTTCCCCTTCAATCCTGAGACGTGTGAACCGCCGGTACCTTCGTGGTCGATACACCATCAATCAGAGCAAATACAGTTGCTAAACAGGGAAACCCAACACCGTATCTCGGCGAGCGTTCCCAGCCGGTCAGCGACCGATGACCCTCATATGGCCGTTCGCACTTCATAAAGCAAGAGAATTCGGCCCTCGCGCCCGAAACTACAGAAGAGCTAGGCGCATTGCCGGATGATGGGTGAAATTCTGCGGCAATGGTCGGGACGTTAATGTTGTTCGCTTAGGGAGCAAAGCCTACCGCTTGGCTGACCCCAGATTGACTTTTGACTTCGTGATTGCAGGCTCCGCAGCCGCCTTGGCCAAATGGGCCAATCGCAGCCGTTCGGTTTTCACCTCGCGGGCAAGCTTTTCCGCCTCGACGATCTGTCGTGCAACACTCGCGGTTGTATCGACTTTGAATTCGCGAGTTGTCGGCTTTGGCTAAAAAAAATGCCGCCAGATATCTTCTTCATCCATCGTCCTTCCTCAAATGGAAAAGGCCGGGACATTGCCCGACCTCTCCTTGTTCGCCTGACGACCGGTACCGCTAGGTAAGTGTGCGCTGCCCCCTCGACCCCAAAGCGCTGAACCGCAGACAAGCCCGTGCTCGGCGACTTGGCGACGTTTGGCAATGCTCATGTTTGGCCATAATCGGCGAGCCTGACCAGAACCGAGAGAACGCGACGATTCTGCTCGCGGTGGCAATGCCAACATGGCCGTCCCACGTAGCGAGCCCTAAGTCACTCATAGGGTTTGTGAGGCGGAACGGGATGATCAGGTAAATGCACCGGCGAGCATCTTGACCGCGTGTCTATCTCGTAGCGCGGGAACTCTTTGAGAGCCTCGGCCAAATCCTCAATCGACGGCAACTCATAAAGGCGACCAACCTTTGGGTCGCTGTGGCCGCAGAAGGCATCCCGGATACGTTCCTCGATCTTGGCCCCCGCCGCCCGCCGCCTGAACGTGTGCCGCCAGGCGTGGTTGGGGCTGACGTTCTCGTCCGTCACGCCTATGTCCCGAACCCAGTCCGCCAGCTTCTGCCTCACCTGCACATACGGGGGGCGAGGCGGATTGAGCGGGTCCAAGTCCCCGGCTTTCCTTCTGGCTTGGGCGTCATAGAACAGCGGCCCGTCCTTCGCCTGTCTCACGAACTCGATGAACCCCTGTTCGATAAGGTGCTCGTGCAGGGGCACCGTGCGCGGCATGGCTCCCTTCACCGTTCCCGCTTCCGGCGTGATGTGCATTGTCCAAAAGCCGTTTCGGTGTTGCTTGATGTCCTGCTTGCGCAACTGCGTGACCTCGCCGGAGCGTGCGCCAGTATAGGCGCATATCCACGGCACCCAGCGGATGGCCGCACGGCGATGGGGCGACATGCGTGGGCTGAGCGGTTGCAAGGCCGCCGTCAGGATGGTTTCTATGTCCTCGGGCTTGAACTCGCCCCTCGTCGGTCGCTTCCGGCCAGTCGCCACCTTCACTCCGTCGAATGGATTGGAGGCGATTTTCTTTTGACGCTTGATCCAATTGAATACGGCCCGCGCAGAGGAAATCCATATCTCGTTGATGGTGCGCGCGGCCATGTCCCCCCTTCCGACCAGCTTGTCCTTCCAGCCAATGGCGTCCTCGTCCGTCACCAGCGAAACGTCTCGTCCGTCCAGAAAGCCGTTGAGGTCAATGAAGACCACACGCCAGCGATTCACGGTCGCGGGTTGGGGCTTCCGTTCTCGGACGTATGCCTCGAAGGCGTCCTGTACGTTCCAGCCGGACAGCTTCACGTTACTGGGGATGATGGGCATGGATTGCGGGAAGCGTTCCCTGTGGGTGTCGGGACGATAGTCACCACCGGCTCGTCTCCTGAGCAGCGCCATGGCTGCCACAAGGTCAGCCTCTAGCGTGTCCACAAGGTGGTCGAGGGTATCGGCTGCTAGGCGAATGCCTTCGCTGGCGAGGAACGTTTGAAGGCGCGAAAGCTCCAGCACCACGGCCCTGACTATCGCCGCGCGTCTCGGACTTCGAGTACGCGCCTCGTCATGCTCGGGCCAATCCCCGTCAACCGACTCTACGGCGTCCTGGTACCGTTCATACTTGAAATCCCAAGCCTCGACTGATTCTTGATCGTCCGCGTGCTGCAGGATGAACCAGTCGTACCAGCGGCCTATGAGGTCATGGAGTTTGCGATGCGATAGCTCCAGCGGCTTGCCCGTGGCCACAGCACGAAGCGCAGTGATTCGGCCTTCTATATCCGCCAGCCATTCGGCCCAAGCTGCCTTGGCTTCACTGTGGAGTGTGTTTGCGGCGCGGCGGAAGCGTTCTTCCCGCCGAATCCCATAAGCGCGCTGGTAGGAGTCCCGGACATCATCGGGGATTGCCTTGCGGGAGAACCAATCGCCGTTCTTAGCTCGCCTCAAGCTAGCCATCGTAACAGTCATTTGTAGCGCCCTTTGTAGCAGGTGGGCGACTACAAGCTCATGAAATCAATCAACTATCTGAACCGAAAAGACTTTCGGGGAGTGATGGTGCGGTCGAGAAGACTCGAACTTCCACGGGTTGCCCCACAGCGACCTCAACGCTGCGCGTCTACCAATTCCGCCACGACCGCACGTCACGAAAGGGCCGATCTCCATCGGCCAGCGGCATGTAGCAAATCGCTTTCGGCGAAACAAGTGCGCTGTGGCGAATAATTGGCGTCTTTGTGAACTCTCTTGCGGAACCCCTTGCAGAGGCCCGGGAAACGCCGCGCGAAAACGAGAAAACTGGACCTTTGGCGCGGCCCCGGCCATATGAATGAAGACGTTTTTGCGGAGCCTAACATGATGCAGCGCAGCCAGATCGAGACCTCGTTCCTGCCGGCAGTGGAATCGCCGCCGGTCGAATGGCGAATCGAGCCCGGCCTGACCGACTACGAACATGCCCTGGCGTTCATGGAATCACGCGCCGCGGCGATTCGCGACGGCGCGGCCAGCGAACTGGTCTGGCTGGTGGAGCATCCGCCGCTCTACACCGCCGGCACCAGCGCCCAGCCTTCGGACCTAGTCGACCCGGATCGATTCCCGGTCTTCGACGCAGGCCGCGGCGGCGAATACACCTATCACGGCCCCGGCCAGCGGGTGGCCTATGTCATGCTCGACCTCAAGCGCCGGCGAGAGGACGTCCGCGCCTTCGTGGCAGCACTGGAGGCATGGATCATCGACACGCTGGACCGCTTCAACGTGCGCGGCGAGCGGCGCGAGGACCGGGTTGGCGTGTGGGTTGTCCGGCCGGATCGGCCGCCCATGCCCGACGGCACCCCCGCGGAGGACAAGATCGCGGCAATCGGCATCCGGCTGCGGCGCTGGGTGAGCTTTCACGGCATCGCCATCAACGTCGAGCCGGATCTCAGCCATTTCAGTGGCATCGTGCCATGCGGCGTGACCGAGCACGGCGTCACCAGCCTCGTGGACCTCGGCTTGCCCGTGACGATGTCCGATCTCGATGTGGCGCTGAAGGCCTCCTTCGAGACCGTCTTCGGTCCGGCCGAGATCACGCGCGAGGCGGACAGCAAGGCCGGTTGATGCCGCCCCGCAAAACTCTTGCGCCCCATTTCAAAAATGGATCGTCACATCGCGCCGATCCACATCGCCATCGTGACCAGAAACGCGCTCATGCAAATCAGCGAGATGACATCCTGGAACAGATCGGTCATGATTCCCTCGTGTATTTGATATGTTTTTAGTTTGTTCTATTTTTGTTCTCGCGTCAACGGGTGAAGCGATCGACAATGGCGCCCTTGCGGCTGAGGTGGCGGCAGGGTTAAGCGAGCGTTAACGCGGCGCGTGCACCGCTGTGCAGCGCGAGGCTTTACCTCTCCCTTGAGAGCGTTCGTCGTTTGAAAAACAAAGTGTTGCCGTCGGAAGTGCGGCATGCACTTCCTGCACCGCTGCGGAGGCTTTGGCGGAGCGGCATGGGTGCCCGGAACCTCCGCATTTCGCTTCGCTCGAGCTCCGGCCCGAGGATGACGGGGGTGGGGAGCGGCCGCCACCAATCACGGGCGGCGTCGCAAGTGCTTACGTTTGGAAGTGCGACATGTTCCTCTCGCACGGCTGCGGCAGCTTCGGCCGGCCGGCTTGGGTCCCCGGAACCTCCGCACTACGCGTCGCTCGTGCTCCGGCCCGAGGATGACGGGGGTGGGAGACGGCCGGCACCAATCACGGGCGGCGTCGCAAGTGCTTACGTTTGGAGGTGCGACATGTTCCTCTCGCACCGCTGCAGCAGCTTTGGCGGAGCGGCATGGATCCCCGGAACCTTCGCACTTCGCTTCGCTCGTGCTCCGGCCCGAGGATGACGGCGGGGTGGGAGCGGCCGCCACCAATCACGGCCGGCGTCGCAAGTTCCGAGCGAAGAATGGGCGCCACGCCAGGAGCGCCCCCCACCTCAGAGCGGCACGATCTTGCCTTCGGAGAGCGTGACGCGGCGGTCCATGCGCGCGGCAAGCTCGTGGTTGTGGGTAGCGATGAGCGCCGCCAGGCCGGACTGCCGCACCAGGGCCGAGAGCGCCCCGAAGACATAGGAAGCGGTGTTCGGGTCGAGGTTGCCGGTCGGCTCGTCGGCCAATAGCACCAGCGGCGCATTGGCCACCGCGCGGGCTATCGCCACGCGCTGCTGTTCGCCGCCCGAAAGCTCGGACGGGCGATGTTCGCCGCGCTTGCCGATCTGCATGTATTCGAGAAGCTGCTTTGCGCGCGCCCGCGCTTCCGCCGGTGCAAGCCCCTTGACGAGCTGCGGCATCATCACGTTCTCGATGGCCGAGAACTCGGGCAGCAGATGGTGGAACTGGTAGACGAAGCCGATGTCATTGCGGCGAATGGCCGTGCGCTCGTCGTCGGAAAGGCGGCCGCAATTGCGCCCGGCCAGTATCACCTCGCCGGCGTCGGGCCGCTCCAGCAGGCCGGCCGTGTGCAGCAGCGTGGACTTGCCGGCACCGGACGGGGCCACCAGTGCCACCATTTCGCCGCGCCGCAGCGAAAATTCGGCACCGTTGAGGATGGTGAGCTTGCGCGGCCCCTGGACGTAGTGCCGGTCGACGCCCTTGAGTTCTAGGATTCTTTCGCTGGCCATCATTCGTATCGCAAGGCTTCGACCGGATCGAGCTTGGCGGCACGCCAAGCTGGGAACAGCGTTGCCAGGAAAGACAGGACAAGCGCCATGGCGACAACGCTGATGGTTTCGCCCATGTCCATCTTGGCCGGCAGTTTGCTGAGGAAATAGAGCTCGGGGTTGAACAGAACGGTGCCCGAGATCCAGGAGAAGAACTGACGGATCGACTCCACGTTGAGGCATACCACGATACCCAGGACGACGCCGGCGATGGTGCCGGTGACGCCGATCGCGGCACCCGTCATCATGAAGATGCGCATCACCGCGCCGCGCGTGGCACCCATGGTGCGCAGGATGGCGATGTCGCGCCCCTTGTCCTTCACCAGCATGACCAGGCCGGAAATGATGTTCAGCGCCGCCACCAGCACGATCAGCGTCAGGATCATGAACATCACGTTGCGCTCTACCTGGAGCGCGGAGAAGAAGGTCTGGTTGCGCTGGCGCCAGTCGGAAACGAAGACCGGCCGCTGCGCCGCCTCCTCCACCGCTGGCTTCAGCGCGTCGACCGCGTCGGGGTTGTCGACGAATATCTCGATCGTCTGGACGCGGTTTTCCATGTTGAAGAACAGCTGCGCCTCGGAAAGCGGCATGTAGACGATCGAGGAATCGTATTCCGACATGCCGACCTCGAAGATGGCCGTGATCGGATAGCCCTTCATGCGCGGCGTGGTGCCCATCGGAGTGATCTCGCCTTCCGGCGCGATCAGGGTAACCGTGTCCCCGAGAACGAGGCCCAGATTGTCGGCCATGCGGCTGCCGATCGCCACGCCCTCGCCGGTGTCGAAGCCGACAAGGGAGCCCTGCTTGATGTTGTTGGCCACAAGCGGGATCCTGCCCAGGTCTTCGCCGCGAACGCCGCGCACCAGTGCGCCAGTGCCGGCCCCGACTTCGCCCTGCGCCAGCGCCTGTCCGTCAATGAGCGGAATGGCATATTTGACGCCGCGCACGCCGTTGATGCGGCCTGCCACGGCTTCGTAGTCGTCAAGCGGCGTGTCCATCGGCTGCACGATCAGGTGACCGTTGATGCCGAGGATGCGGTTGAGCAGCTCGGCGCGGAAGCCGTTCATCACCGCCATGACGATGATGAGCGTGGCCACGCCAAGCATGATGCCGACGAAGGAGATCGAGGCGATCACCGAGATGACCGTCTCCTTGCGGCGCGAGCGCAGATAGCGCCACGCCACCATCCGTTCGAAGACGGAAAACGGTCCGGCGCCAGCCGGCTTGGCCGCCGCCTTCGCCATCAGGCCTTACCGAAGCGCGCGATTGCGGCGGGGATCGACATCGTCTCCCGTTCGCCGGTACGGCGATTCTTGATCTCGACCTCGCCCGCGGCCACGCCGCGAGGACCGACGATGACCTGCCACGGCAGGCCGATCAGGTCGGCGGAGGCGAACTTGGCGCCCGAGCGCTGGTCGGTGTCGTCGTAGAGCACTTCCTTGCCGGCGGCGGTAAGCGCTTCATAAAGCTCTTCGGAAACGCGGTCGCACTCGGCGTCGCCGGTCTTCATGTTGATGATGCCGACCTGGAACGGCGCCACTGCCTCCGGCCAGATGATGCCGTTCTCGTCGTGGCTGGCCTCGATGATGGCCGCGATGAGGCGCGAGGGGCCGATGCCGTAGGAGCCCATGGAGACATAGTGCTCCTTGCCGTCCGGACCGGCGACCTTGGCTTCCATCGGCTTCGAATATTTCTCGCCGAAATGGAAAATATGGCCGACCTCGATGCCGCGCGCCGAGAGCTGGTCGCCGGCAGGCACGGCGCTCCAGGCCGCCTCGTCGTGCATTTCATCCGTGGCCGCGTAGGGCGTGGTCCATTCCTTGACGATGTCGGCGATTTGCGCGTCGTTGGAGAAATCGGTGTTCTCGCCCGGAACCGGCAGGCTCAGGAACTCGCGCGCGCAATAGACCTGGCTCTCGCCGGTCTCGGCCAGGATGATGAATTCGTGGCTGAGGTCGCCGCCGATGGGGCCGGTGTCGGCGCGCATCGGGATGGCCTGCAGGCCCATGCGCGTGAAGGTGCGCAGATAGGACACGAACATGCGGTTGTAGGCAGCCTTGGCGCCTTCGTAGTCGAGGTCGAAGGAATAGGCGTCCTTCATCAGGAACTCGCGGGAGCGCATCACGCCGAAGCGCGGCCGCCGCTCGTCGCGGAACTTCCACTGGATGTGATAGAGGTTGAGCGGCAGGTCCTTGTAGGTCTTGACGTAGGAGCGGAAGATTTCCGTCACCATCTCCTCGTTGGTGGGGCCGAACAGCATGTCGCGCTTGTTGCGGTCCTTGATGCGCAGCATCTCGTCGCCATAGTCGTCATAGCGACCGCTTTCCCGCCACAGGTCGGCCGACTGGATCGTCGGCATCAGGATCTCCAGCGCGCCCGCGCGGTTCTGTTCCTCGCGGATGATCTGGCAAACCTTGTCGAGAACGCGCTTGCCCAGCGGCAGCCAAGAGAAGCTTCCGGCCGCCTGCTGGCGGATCATGCCGGCGCGCAGCATCAGGCGATGCGAGATGATCTCGGCCTCGCGCGGGTTCTCTTTCAGGATGGGCAGGAAGTAGCGCGATAGACGCATGGGGAGTTCCGTCAAAGAAGAAAGAGGAACCGGAACCGGAATCGGCACCGGCGCAGATTTGCCTGCCCGCGCTTCATAGCCATTTCAAGGCGCGATGGGAACCCAAGCCAGCTTTTCCTGCCACTGCGCGCTGGCCGGCATGCTGCCCCGGCCCGGCCACGCGAACCGCCGAAGCTGACGGAGCCAAGCCGCGCGCGGCTTTTGTGCAGTGCAGCACATCTCCCGGGCTTGAGACGCAAAATTGTTAGTGACAATTCATCGCAGCTTGGTCTAGTGTGCTCAGATAATCGAGAGAGCGAAGCAAAATCTGCTCTCCTACGCGGTCAAAGTCTTGGGAGGATGCGATCTAGGCGCGATAATACGCAGCCGCCGGTGACGGAAAGCAGATCGGACGCGTTCAATTGCAAGGCCTTGTGCCTTGCATTTTTTTTGCGATATCAACAGCATAGCTCTTTTTCCTCCCGCTCGTCCGAATGCGAAGGGCAAGCGCCATCGGCTGTTCTATATTCCTATTTATACTAAATCACTAGACTAAATAACGTATTCAGTCGAGAAATTCAGTATATCTTTTTGGAAAGATACACGGCCTGCCAGGCATCCCCTCGCCTGACAGTTGGTGCCTTTCCACAGGCGGCGCCGGCATGAAATCGCTTCACGCCATGCATGTGGTCGTCGCGCTCGCGAAGCCGCGGCAGGAAGCGCAATCGGAATAAGCCTGGACCGGCTTCAAATTCGGGCTCGTACGCGCGCCGCGCTGGCGATGTTCAGCCTCGGCGCGCGGCGCTCGCCAGCCCAAGTTTCCCTGTCACGCCTCGGAGGGGGCGGAAACTCGCTCCCCTTCCCAGCGGCAAGTTGCCCGGTCAGTCCAGTGGCGGGAGAAAATTCGGGAAGTCGTCGAAGCCGAACCCGAGCACCTTGGTCAAGTAGTAGAAAAGACCGCAGATGATGACCGAAATGATCGTCGTCCGGATCACGGCACGCAGCATATGGGGTCCGCGCGGCGCGCTTGCCTCTGTGCCGAGCGTGACCGCGCGGTCGTCGTCCTGCGTCTTCAGGCCGACCGGCAGCGCTGCGAACAGCACCGTCCACCAGATGATGAAGAAGACTGCAGCTGCCGAAATCCAGCTCATGGGACTACACCTGTTCCAGTTCGACCAAGGTACCCAAAAAATCCTTGGGATGCAAAAACAGCACCGGCTTGCCGTGTGCGCCGATCCTGGGGTTTCCGTCGCCCAGCACGCGCGCGCCGGCCGCCTTCAAGCGGTCGCGGGCGGCGATGATGTCTTCCACCTCGTAGCAGAGATGGTGCATGCCGCCGGCGGGGTTCTTCTCCAGGAATGCCGCGATCGGGGAGCCCTCGCCCAGCGGCTCGAGCAGCTCGATCTTGGTATTGCCGGTGTCGATGAACACGACGGTCACGCCATGCTCGGGCAATGCCTGCGGCTCGGTCAGCTTCGCGCCCAGCATGTCGCGGTAGACGGCGCTCGCGGCGGCGAGGTCCGGCACGGCGATGGCGACGTGATTGAGGCGACCCAGCATTGTCCTCACCGATCCCTTGCTCAGCGCGTGACGAAAACGGTCACGAGCGGCTTCTTGCCCCATGCTTCGTTGGCGGCGCTACGCACGGCGCGTCGCACGGCTTCCTGGACAAGGTCCAGATCTTTTCGACGCGCACGGGGTATGCTGTCGACCGCGCCGATTGCCGCATCAAGCATCAACTCTTCCATGTCGTCGCCGCGTGCGTCCACCTGGGCAACGCCGATCGCCACGATGTCCGGGTCGCCGGCAATCTCGTAACGGTCATCCAGAACCACGTTAACCGCCACATGGCCGGCAAAGGAGAGCTTGCGCCGCTCGCGTATGCCCACGGCCTCTTCGTCGCCGATCAGCTTGCCATCCCTGTAGATGCGGCCGAACGGCACCTGGTCGACGATCTCGGCGGCACCCGGCGCCAGCCGCAGCATGTCGCCGTTGCGGATCTGCGCAACCTCGGGAACGCCGGCCTCGGCGGCTAGCGAACCATGGGCAACCAGATGCGCGGCCTCGCCGTGCACCGGCACCGCAATACGCGGCCGCACCCACTCATACATGCGGCGCAACTCGCTGCGGCGCGGATGGCCCGAGACGTGCACCAGCGCGTCGCCGTCCTCGATGATCTTGATGCCCTGATCGATGAGCTGGTTCTTGATCTCGAGGATGGCCTTTTCGTTGCCCGGAATGGTGCGCGATGAAAAGACGACGATGTCGCCCGGCGACAGGCCCACGCTCTTCATCTCGTCGCGCGCCAGCTTGGCAAGTGCGGCGCGCGCCTCGCCCTGGCTGCCGGTGCAGATGATGACAAGGTTCTCGCGCGGGATGTAGCCGTAGTCTTCCTCGCTGACGAATTCCGGCAGGCCGTCCATGTAGCCGAGTTCGGTGGCTACATCGATGACACGCTTGAGCGAGCGGCCAAGCACCAGCACCTGACGGCCGGTGTCGCGCGCGGCTTCGGCGATGGAGCGGATGCGCCCGACATTGGAGGAAAAGGTGGTGACCGCAACACGCCCCGGCGCTTTCTCGATGACGCCGCGCAGCCCCTCGCCCACCGCCTGCTCCGACGGGGAGTCGCCGTCGCGCATGGCATTGGTGGAATCGCAGACCAGCGCCAGCACGCCGCGTTCGCCGAGCGCGCGGAAACGCGCCTCGTCCGTCATCGGGCCGATTTCCGGCGCGGGGTCGATCTTCCAGTCGCCGGTATGGACGACCGTGCCCAGTGGCGTGGTAATGGCCAAAGAAACCGGCTCGGGAATGGAGTGCGTGACCGCCACTGCCTCGATGGAAAACGGCCCGACGGTAAAGGTCTCTCCCGCGCGGTAGACGTTCACCGGCACCTTCGCGGCACCAGCCTCGGCCTGGCGCTTGGCTTCCAGCAGACCGGCGGAGAACGGCGTCATCCACACCGGCGCCTTCAGGCGCGGCCACAGGTCGAGCAGCGCGCCATAGTGGTCTTCATGGGCATGGGTGATGACGATGCCACGCAGGTTGTGCAGCTCGTTTTCGATGAAGCGCGTGTCCGGCAGCACAAGGTCGACGCCGGGCAGGGTCGGGTCGGGGAATGTCACGCCCACATCGATGATCACCCATTCGCGGTTGTCGACCGGACCATAGCCATAGAGCGCGAAATTCATGCCGATCTCGCCCACGCCGCCCAGCGGCACGAACACGAGCTCAGCTTCCCTCGATTTCGCCATGTCTTTTCCTTTTCAATTCTTCTCGCCGGGCGTCCCGATTTGCCGCATCGGACACCTGCGCAGGTCATGGGCCCGCTCGGCGCTTTACCAGTTAGCCTAGATTGCGCCCGCCGAAGCCACGGCCCCGAAATGCACGTCGCCGGCTGCGATCTTGTGGGTCGCGCCGCTGTCATCGCGAATGACGAAGCGACAGTCCTCGTCGATGGTCTCGAACACGCCGCGAATGACCTCGCCTTCGACACGCACCGCAACCTGCCCGCCGAGGCCCGCAGCGCGTGAGAGCCAGCGGCGACGGATGTTTTCCAACCCCCGCCCTTGGTTCCAGAGCCGCATGTTTACGCTCCATGCGTCGGAAAGCGCAAGAAACAGCGTCTCGGCATCGCAGGAAGAACCCAGCGCCCGGAGCGAGGTCACGGGATATGGAACGTCCTCAGGATATGCAACCACGTTGACGCCTATGCCGATCGCAAGCGCGAAACGGTCGGCCGCAAGCATGGAAGATTCTAGCAGAATGCCCGCCATCTTGGCGCCATCTGCCAGCACGTCGTTCGGCCACTTCAGCTCGAAGCGGTTGCCGTGCGCGCCACCGGCGTCGCCCGTGGCAGCCATGATACGGCCCGGCACGACCGCATCCAGCGCGTCGCCCAGCGCCAGCCCAGCCACGAAGCCGAGAGTGGCGGCGGTCTTAAGGTCGCGGTCGGTAATCAGAAGCAGCGTCGCCGCGAGGTTGCCCTCCGGCGTCGCCCACGCCCGGCCGCGGCGGCCGCGGCCGCTTTCCTGCTTCTTGGAAACGACCCAGAGCCTGCCCGGGTCGCCTTCCCGCGCCCTTTCGAGCGCTATAGCATTTGTCGATCCGACGCTGTCATGCGCCTCGAGCCGAAAGCCCTCGGCGGCCGCTGTCGGAGCGAGCAGAAAGCCCATGCCGTCAGAAGAACGTCTTGGCGGCGGCTTCGGCCACGCGGCCGATCGGACCGGCGATCAGCACGTAGAACAGGATGAAGACGCCGGACAGGCCGAGGACAAGGCGCAATTCGCCAGCCATCGGCAGGAAGCCGCCGACCGGCTCGTCGAACCACATGATCTTGATGATGCGCAGGTAATAGTATGCGCCCACCACCGAGGCCAGAACGCCGATCACCGCAAGCCCATAGAGATTGGCGTTGATGGCGGCCAGGAACACGTACCACTTGGCCCAGAAGCCCGCGAGCGGCGGAATGCCCGCCAGCGAGAACATCAGGATGGTGAGGATCGTTGCCATCATCGGATTGGTGGTGGCAAGGCCGGCCAGGTCGCCGATCTGCTCGACATTGCCGTCCTTGCGGCGCATGGCGAGGATGAAGGCGAAGGTGCCGAGCGTCATGGCCAGGTAGATCAGCATGTAGATGATGACGCCCCGCACGCCAGCCTCGGAATTCGCGGCCAGTCCCACCAGCGCAAAGCCGACATGGCCGATCGACGAATAGGCCATCAGGCGCTTGAAGTTGCGCTGGCCGATAGCCGCAAACGAGCCGAGCAGCATCGAAGCGATGGAAATGAAGACGACGATCTGCTGCCAGTCGGCCGCGATCGGCTCGAAGGCGGTCATGGTCACGCGAACCATCAGCGCCATTGCTGCCATCTTCGGCGCCGAGGCGAAGAAGGTGGTCACAGGCGTGGGCGCGCCTTCATACACGTCGGGCGTCCACATGTGGAACGGCACGGCCGAGATCTTGAACGCAACGCCGGTAAGCACGAATACCAGGCCAAAGACGAGGCCGAGCTGACGCTCGGCGCCAGAGAGCGCAGCGGCGATCTGCTCGAAGCCGGTGTGGCCGGTGTAGCCGTAGACGAGGCTGATGCCATAAAGCAGCATGCCCGAGGAGAGCGCGCCGAGCACGAAATACTTCAGGCCCGCTTCCGTCGAACGCACGCTGTCGCGGTTGATCGCGGCGACCACATAGAGCGCAAGCGACTGCAGCTCCAGGCCCATATAGAGCGTGATCATGTTGTTGGCCGAGATCATCAGCATCATGCCGACGGTGGCCAGAAGTATCAGCACAGGATACTCGAACTTGTCGAACTTCTCCGCCTTGGCGAAGCCGACAGACACGATCAGCGTCACCACCGAGCCGATGAGCATGAGGATCTTCATCAGCTCCGCAAACGGATCGCTGACGAAGGCGCCATTGAACGCCTTGCCCTGCTCGCCGAAGAACACCATCCAGGCGCCGGCGCCGATCAGCACCGCCACGGCGAGGCCGGTGACGGTGGAATTGGCGCGCTCGCCCGAGAACACGCCAACCATCAGCAGCGCAAGCGCGCCAACCGCGATGATCAGCTCCGGCAGGGCCAGAGAAAGACTCGAGTAAAGTTCCGGCGTCATTTGCCCGTCCCTGTCAGTTCGCAGCCGCGGTCTGCGCGGCTTCGAGCGATACGGTGATGTTGTTGATCAGCGACTGCACCGAGGCAGCGGTCACGTCGAAGACCGGAGCCGGGTAGACGCCGAAGAAGATTGTCAGCACGACCAGCGGATAGATGATCGCCTTCTCGCGGGCGGAGAGGTCGAGCAGGCCCTTCAGGCTGTCCTTGGTCAGCGCGCCGAAGATCACCTTGCGGTAGAGCCACAGCGCATAGGCGGCCGAAAGGATGACGCCTGTTGCGGCGAACAGCGCGACCCAGGTGTTGACCTTGAATACGCCGAGAATCGTCAGGAACTCGCCGATGAAGCCGCTGGTGCCCGGCAGGCCGACATTGGCCATGGTGAAGATCAGGAACACCACCGCATATTTCGGCATGTTGTTGACCAGGCCGCCATAAGCCGCGATCTCGCGGGTGTGCATGCGGTCGTAGATGACGCCGACGCACAGGAACAGCGCGCCCGAAACCAGGCCGTGCGACAGCATCTGGAACAGCGAGCCCTGGATGCCCTGCGTGTTCATGGCGAAGATGCCCATGGTGACGTAGCCCATGTGCGCGACCGACGAATAGGCGATCAGCTTCTTCATGTCTTCCTGCATCAGCGCCACCAGCGAGGTGTAGATGATGGCGATGACCGAAAGCGTGAAGACCAGTGGCTGGAAGTAGAGCGAAGCCTCCGGGAACATCGGCAGCGAGAAGCGCAGGAAGCCGTAGCCGCCCATCTTCAGGAGGATGGCCGCCAGGATGACCGAGCCGGCGGTTGGCGCTTCCACGTGCGCGTCCGGCAACCAGGTGTGTACCGGCCACATCGGCATCTTCACCGCAAACGAGGCGAAGAAGGCCAGCCAGAGCCAGGTCTGCATGTTGCCCGGGAAGCTGTGCGTAAGCAGCGTCGGAATGTCGGTGGTGCCGGCCTGCCAGAACATCGCCATGATGGCCAGCAGCATCAGCACCGAGCCGAGCAGCGTGTAGAGGAAGAACTTGAAGCTGGCATAGACGCGCCGCTTGCCGCCCCACACGCCGATGATGATGAACATCGGGATCAGGCCGCCTTCGAAGAAGACGTAGAACAGCACCAGGTCGAGCGCGCAGAACACGCCGATCATCAGCGTTTCCAGGATCAGGAACGCGATCATGTACGCCTTGACGCGGGTCTGGATCGAGTCCCAGCTGGCCAGGATGCTGATCGGCATCAGGAAGGTCGTCAGGATGACGAACAGCATCGAGATGCCGTCGACGCCCATGTGATAGGAGATGCCGCTGTCGAGCCAGGCGACCTTCTCCACCATCTGGAAGCCAGGATTGGTGTTGTCGAAGCCGGTCCAGATGAAAATGGACAGGATGAAAGTGAAGACGGTCGTCAGCAGTGCGACGTTACGAATGTTGCGTCGCGCAGCCTCGCTGTCGTCCCGGATCAGAAGGATCAGGAACGCGCCGACGAGCGGCAGGAATGTGACCGTAGAAAGAATAGGCCAATCGGTCATGGTCTAAAACGAGCTCCCGAGCATCATCCAGGTGACGAGGGCGGCGACGCCGATCAGCATGACGAATGCATAGTGGTAGAGATATCCGGTCTGAAGCTTGACGACGCGGTTGGTGACATCGATCACGCGGGCGGAAACCCCGTCCGGTCCGAGCCCGTCGATGATCGCGCCATCCCCCTTCTTCCAGAAGAAGGTGCCGAGCCGCTTGGCGGTTCGCACGAACAGGAAGTCGTACAGTTCGTCGAAGTACCACTTGTTCAGCAGGAAGGCGTAGAGGCCGCGATGCTGGGCCGCGAGGTACTTCGGCGTCTCCGGCGAGCGGATGTAGAACTGCCAGGCGAACGCGAAGCCGATGATCATGGCCACGAAGGGCGACATCTTCACCCACATCGGCACGTCGTGAATCTCGTGCAGGATGTGGTTCTCCGGCAGCACGTAGAGCGCGGCCTTCCAGAACGCGTCGTAGCCCTCGCCGATGAACTGGTCGTGGAACACCACGCCGGCAAACAGTGCGCCGACGGCGAGCAGGAACAGCGGGACCAGCATCACCGGCGGCGATTCATGCACGTGGTGCATGACGTCGGCGGTTGCGCGCGGCTGACCGTGGAAGGTCATGAAGATCAGGCGCCAGGAGTAGAAGCTGGTGAACACAGCCGCCACGACCAGGGCGATGAAGGCAAATCCGGCGGCCGGGTTGTGGCCGATGCCGGCGAAGGCGCCTTCGACGATCGCATCCTTGGAGAAGAAGCCGGCGGTGCCGATGATGGTTGCCGGGATACCGACGCCGGTAAGCGCGATCGTGCCGATGATCATCATCCAGTAGGTGGTCGGGATCAGCTTTCTCAAGCCGCCCATCTTGCGCATGTCCTGCTCGTCGGAAACGGCATGGATGACCGAGCCCGAGCCCAGGAACAGCAGCGCCTTGAAGAAGGCGTGCGTGAACAGGTGGAAGATGGCCGCGGAATAGAAGCCCATGCCCAGCGCCACGAACATGTAGCCGAGCTGAGAGCAGGTCGAATATGCAATCACGCGCTTGATGTCGTTCTGCACCAGGCCGACGGTCGCCGCGAAGAAGGCGGTGATCGCACCGATGATGGTCACGACGATGAGCGCCGTGTGCGACAGTTCGAAGATCGGCGACAGGCGGGCCAGCATGAACACGCCGGCGGTGACCATGGTCGCCGCATGGATCAGTGCGGAAACCGGGGTGGGGCCTTCCATGGCGTCCGGCAGCCAGGTGTGCAGCGGAACCTGCGCCGACTTGCCCATCGCGCCCATGAAGAGCAGCAGGCAGATGGCGGTCAGCGCCCCGGCGCGGTCCAGCTCATAGCCCAGGAATTTGAACACGACGGCGGTGTTCTCGGCCGCGCCTTCAACCGGCACGTAAGTGGCGGCTGTGGCGAAGATCGTGTCGAAGTTGACCGACCCGAACAGAAGGAACACGCCGGCGATGCCGAGGAGGAAGCCGAAGTCGCCGACGCGGTTGACGACGAAGGCCTTGATGGCGGCGGCGTTGGCAGACGGGCGCTTGTACCAGAAACCGATCAGCAGGTAGGACGCCAGGCCCACGCCTTCCCAGCCGAAGAACATCTGCACCAGGTTGTTCGACGTCACCAGCATCAGCATGGCGAAGGTGAACAGCGACAGACAGGCGAAAAAGCGCGGCCGATGCGGGTCGTGGTGCATGTAGCCGATCGAGTAGATGTGCACGAGCGCCGACACCGTGTTGACGACGACGAGCATGACCACCGTCAGCGTGTCGATGCGCAACGCCCAGTCGGACTGCAGCGTGCCGGAATCGATGAAGCGCAGCAGCGGTACGCTGAAGGCCTCGGTCGTTCCGAACCCGACGGAGAAGAAGGCGACCCACGACAGCACTGCCGCGATCACCAGGAAGCCCGAGGTGATGTATTCAGACGCCTTGGCGCCCAGCGACGTGCCGAACAGGCCGACGATCAGGAAGCCAAGAAGCGGAAGGAAGACGATTGCCTGATACATAGTTTTGTTCCGTCAACCCTTCATCATGTTCACGTCTTCGACCGCGATGGAGCCGCGGTTGCGGAAGAAGACGACGAGAATGGCAAGACCGATGGCTGCCTCGGCAGCGGCGACCGTGAGCACGAACAGCGCGAACACCTGTCCGACCATGTCGTGCAGCGTCGCCGAGAAGGCTACGAAGTTGAGGTTCACCGCGAGCAGGATGAGCTCGATCGACATGAGCATGACGATCACGTTTTTCCTGTTCAGGAAGATGCCGAACACGCCAAGCGTGAACAGGATCGCCGAAACGGTCAGATAATGTGCGATGCCGACTTCCATCGTCAGATTCCCTTGCCAGTTTCGACTTTCTTGATTTCGATCGTGCCCGTGCGGGCGACCTGCGCCGCGATGTTCTGCCGCTTGATGCCCTGCTTGTGGCGCAGCGTCAGCACGATCGCACCGATCATGGCGACCAGCAGGATCAGCCCGGCCACCTGGAAGTAGAAGATGTAATCCGTGTACAGGATGTCGCCGAGCGCGGCCGTGTTGTGGCGCGTGGCCAGATCAGGCATCGGCGCGGACACGGTCTCCGCCAGCTTCGGCGAGAACACATAGCCGCTCGTGACCACGATCAGCTCGGCCAGAAGCACCAGGCCCACCAGCGCGCCGATCGGCGCATATTGCAGCGCGCCCGACTTGAGCTCGGCGAAGTCGACGTCCAGCATCATCACCACGAACAGGAACAGGACCGCCACGGCGCCGACATAAACGACCAGCAGGATCATCGCCAGGAACTCGGCGCCCGTCAGGAGGAACAGGCCTGCCGCATTGAAGAAGGTGAGGATCAGGAAGAGAACCGAATGCACAGGGTTGCGCGCCGAAATGACCATGAAGGCCGACGCAATTGCAACAAAGGCAAAGAGGTAGAAAAAGGCCGCCTCTAATCCACTCAGCATGGGTTCCCCCAGTTTTCCTTCACGGGCCGCGGCGCCATGCACCCGACCCCATTCCTGGCCTTTGCGCCGCTTTCGGCGGGCAAGGCCGCGTGTTCCTTAGACGAGCAGCTTCGGCTCGTCCATGATTCTCGTCTCACCGGTACGGCGCATCCAACGCGATGTTGCGGGCGAGCTCGCGCTCCCACCGGTCGCCGTTGGCGAGCAGCTTTTCCTTGTCGTAGTAAAGCTCCTCGCGCGTCTCGGTCGCGAATTCGAAGTTCGGCCCCTCGACGATGGCGTCGACCGGGCAGGCTTCCTGGCAGAAGCCGCAATAGATGCACTTCACCATGTCGATGTCGTAGCGCACCGTGCGGCGGGTGCCGTCGTTACGGCGCGGGCCGGCCTCGATGGTGATGGCCTGCGCCGGGCAGATCGCCTCACACAGCTTGCAGGCGATGCAGCGCTCTTCGCCGTTGGGATAACGGCGCAGCGCATGTTCGCCGCGGAAGCGAGGGCTGACCGGGCCCTTCTCGTGCGGGTAGTTCAGTGTCGGCTTGGGCGAGAAGAACATCCGCATCGACAGGAAGAACGCCTGCACGAACTCCTTCAGGAGCAGCGACTTGGCGGCTTGGGCTAGAGCTGACATCGTCAATCTCCAAAAGCGTAACTGGCTACGGCGTAGCCGACGACCGGCGAAAGCGCGCAGTGGCGCAGGCCGGCAATGTTGAAAACTCGAGCGGTAGCGGCGTGCCCGGCAGGCGCGGCGGGAGACTGCGGCTGCGCGAACCGCGCAGCCAACCCCGCCAGGTTGCCGGTCATGCCCGTGGCCGTCATGCCAGCCCCGTCAGCTTCAGGAAGGCGGCGGTGGCCACCACCATGAACAGCGAGATCGGCAGGAACACCTTCCAGCCCAGGCGCATGAGCTGGTCGTAGCGATAGCGCGGCACGAACGCCTTCACCATGGCGAACATGAAGAAGACGAAGCACACCTTGAGCACGAACCACACCACGCCCGGCACCCAGGTGAACGGCGCAAAGTCGAACGGCGGCAGCCACCCGCCCAGGAACAGGACGGTGGTGAGCGCGCACATCAGCACGATCGCGACATATTCGCCGAGGAAGAAGAGCAGGAAAGGCGTCGAGGAATATTCGATCATGTGGCCGGCCACCAGCTCCGACTCGGCTTCCACCAGGTCGAAGGGCGGGCGGTTCGTCTCGGCCAGCGCCGAGATGAAGAAGATGACGAACATCGGGAACAGCGCCAGCCAGTGCCAATCGAGGAACGAGTTCGGCATGCCGAGCATGGTGCCGATGCCGTCGCGCTGCGAAAGAACGATGTCGCTGAGGTTGAGCGAGCCGACGCACAGCAGAACGGTGACGATCACGAAGCCTATGGAGACTTCATAAGACACCATCTGAGCGGCCGAACGAAGCGCGCCGAGGAACGGATATTTCGAGTTTGAGGCCCAGCCACCCATGATCACGCCATAGACCTCGAGCGAGGAGATGGCGAAGACATAGAGGATGCCGACATTGATGTTGGCGACCGCCCAGCCCTCATTGACCGGAATGACCGCCCAGGCCGCCATCGCCAGCACCGCCGAAACCAGCGGGGCAAGCAGGAACACGCCCTTGTTGGCGCCCGACGGGATGATCGGCTCCTTCACCACGAACTTCAGCAGGTCGGCGAAGGACTGCAGTAGGCCCCACGGGCCGACCACGTTCGGGCCGCGACGGATCTGCACCGCCGCCCAGATCTTGCGGTCGGCGTAGAGAATGTAAGCCACGAAGACCAGCAGGATGACGAGCATCGCCACCGACTTCAAGAGGATGATCAGCCCCGGCAGAACGTAGAATGAGAAGAAAGTGTCCATGGTCGTCCTACTCGGCTGCCTGCTTGAAGCCGTCCTTCGCGAGGGCCGAGCATTCCGCCATGACGGCCGAGGCACGCGCGATCGGGTTGGTCAGATAGAAGTCCGCGACAGGGGAGACGAAGGCCTCCTTGCTCACCGCGCCGCCGAGCCTGGCGACATTGGCGATGTCGGCCGGGTTGCCGGCGGCAATCTCGTCGACTTCGGCCAGATGCGGGTATTCCGCGTAGAGCCTGGCGCGAAGCTGCGCCAGCGAGTCGAACGGCAAGCGATGGCCAAGCACCTCGGAAAGCGCCCGCAGGATCGCCCAGTCTTCCTTCGCCTCGCCCGGCGCGAAGCCGGCGCGGTTGGTCTGCTGGACGCGGCCTTCGGTGTTCACATAAGTGCCCGACTTCTCGGTATAGGCCGAGGCCGGCAGGATGACGTCGGCGCGGTGCGCGCCGGCATCGCCATGGGTGCCGATATAGACCACGAAGGCCGAGCCGGCCGTGTTCATGTCGAACTCGTCGGCGCCGAGCAGGAACAGGACATCAGTCCCGCCGAGCATCTCGCCTACGCTCAGGCCGCCCTCGCCCGGCACGAAGCCGATGTCGAGGCCGCCGACGCGCGCGGCAGCCGTGTGTAGCACGGCAAAACCGTTCCACTCGTCGCTGACGGCGCCAACGGCGGTCGCCAGCTTGGCAGCAAGGCCGAGAACGGCAACGCCGTCTTCGCGCGCCAGAGCCCCCTGCCCCACGATGATCAGCGGGCGCTGCGCCTTCTTCAGCACGGAGAAGAAGTTGCCCTTGCCGTCGGCCAGTTCCTTGAGCGTCTCGGGACCAGCGCCGAGCATCTCGTATTCATAGCGCAAGTCGCCCATGTCGCCGACCACGCCGACTGGCAGGTCGCCCATGCGCCAGCGCTTGCGGATGCGCGTGTTCAGCACCGATGCCTCGAAGCGCGGGTTGGAGCCGATGATCAGCACCGCATCCGCGTGCTCGATGCCCTCGATGGTCGGGTTGAAGATGTAGCTGGCGCGGCCGAGCACCGGATCGAGCGCGGCGCCATCCTGGCGGCAGTCGATATTGGCCGAGCCGAGCGAAGCCATGAGCTGCTTCATCGCATACATTTCCTCAACCGCGGCGAGATCGCCGGCGATCGCGCCGATGCGGTCGGCGGAGGTCTTCGCAACGGCGTCCTTGATGGCGGCGAATGCTTCCGCCCAGGTCGCCTGGCTCAGGCGCCCGTTGCGGCGCACATAGGGCCGGTCGAGGCGCTGCGTGCGGAGGCCGTCCCAGATGAAGCGGGTCTTGTCGGAGATCCACTCCTCATTCACCTGGTCGTTGACGCGCGGCATGATGCGCATCACCTCGCGACCGCGGCTGTCGACGCGGATGGCCGAGCCGACGGCGTCCATCACGTCGATGGATTCGGTCTTGGTCAGCTCCCACGGACGCGCCTGGAACGCATAGGGGCGCGAGGTCAGCGCGCCGACCGGGCACAGGTCGATCACGTTGCCCTGCAACTCGGAGGTCATCGCCTGCTCGAGATAGGTGGTGATTTCGGCATCCTCGCCGCGGCCGATCAGGCCAAGCTCGGAAATGCCGGCCACTTCGGTGGTGAAGCGGACGCAACGCGTGCAGTGGATGCAGCGCGTCATGATCGTCTTGACCAGCGGGCCGATATATTTGTCCTCGACCGCGCGCTTGTTTTCCTTGTAGCGCGAGGAGTCCACGCCATAGGCCATGGCCTGGTCCTGCAGGTCGCACTCGCCGCCCTGGTCGCAGATCGGGCAGTCGAGCGGATGATTGATCAGCAGGAACTCCATCACGCCTTCGCGGGCCTTCTTGACCATCGGCGTATTGGTGAACACCTCGGGAAGTTCGCCGTTGGGGCCGGGGCGCAGGTCGCGCACGCCCATGGCGCAGGAAGCCGCTGGCTTCGGCGGCCCGCCCTTCACCTCGACCAGGCACATGCGGCAGTTGCCGGCGATCGACAGACGCTCATGGAAGCAGAAGCGCGGCACTTCCGCGCCGGCCTCTTCAGCCGCCTGCAAGAGCGTGTAGTGATCGGGAACCTCGATCTCGATGCCGTCGACCTTGAGTTTAGCCATACGCTTCAAACCCCTGCGGTGTATCCGCAATTCCTTGGCCGGATGTTCTTGCCGAACCCCGGCCGACCCAATTCAATGCTTCTTCTCAACCGTCGCCGCAGATGCCGCGCCGGCGCCGTTGACGGACAGTGCAGGCACGGCTCCCTGCGCGGCGTTTTCCTTCGTCCTTACTCCGCTGCCACCAGCGCCGGCTCGGCGCGATGGGCATTGCGGGTGAACTCGTCGATGCGCCGCTCGATCTCCGGACGGAAGTGCCGGATCAGGCCCTGGATCGGCCACGCCGCAGCGTCGCCAAGGGCGCAGATCGTGTGGCCTTCCACCTGCTTGGTCACGTCGAGCAGCATGTCGATCTCGCGCTTCTGCGCTTCGCCGCGCACCAGACGCTCCATCACACGCCACATCCAGCCGGTGCCCTCGCGGCACGGCGTGCACTGGCCGCAGCTTTCGTGCTTGTAGAAGTAGGAAAGCCGCGCGATCGCCTTCACGATGTCGGTGGACTTGTCCATGACGATAACGGCAGCAGTGCCCAGACCCGACTTGAGGTCCCGCAGGGCGTCGAAATCCATCGGGCAGTCCATGATCTGCTCGGCCGGCACCAGCGGCACCGAAGAGCCGCCCGGAATGACCGCCAGCAGGTTGTCCCAGCCGCCGCGAATGCCGCCGCAGTGCTTCTCGATCAGTTCGCGGAACGGGATCGACATGGCCTCTTCGACCGTGCACGGATTGTTGACGTGGCCGGAGATGCAGAACAGCTTGGTGCCGGCGTTGTTCGGGCGGCCGAACGACGAGAACCAGGCAGCGCCGCGACGCAGGATGGTCGGGGCAACCGCGATCGACTCGACGTTGTTGACCGTGGTCGGGCAGCCGTAGAGGCCGACATTGGCCGGGAACGGCGGCTTCAGGCGCGGCTGGCCCTTCTTGCCTTCCAAGCTCTCCAGGAGCGCGGTTTCCTCGCCGCAGATATAGGCGCCGGCGCCGTGGTGGACGTAGATGTCGAAGTCGTAGCCGTTCTTGTTGCCCTTGCCGATCAACTTGGCGGCATAGGCCTCGTCGATGGCGCGCTGCAGCGCTTCACGCTCGCGCATGAACTCGCCGCGCACATAGATGTAGGCCGCGACGGCATTCATGGCGAAGCCGGCGATCAGGCAGCCCTCGACCAGCGTATGCGGGTCATGGCGCAGGATGTCGCGGTCCTTGCAGGTGCCCGGCTCGGATTCGTCGGCATTGACAACGAGATAGGAGGGACGGTCGTCGCTCTGCTTGGGCATGAACGACCACTTGAGACCGGTCGGGAAGCCCGCGCCGCCACGGCCGCGCAGACCCGACGCCTTCATCTCGTTGATGATCCAGTCGCGGCCCTTTTCGATGATGCCCGCCGTGCCATCCCAGCAGCCGCGCGCCATGGCCCCCTTCAACGACTTGTCGAAGCGGCCATAGATGTTGGTGAAGATACGGTCCTTGTCCTGAAGCATTTCTCGTCCCTCAGACCGGCTTCTTGCCGTCGCGCGTCGACTTCAGGACGGCTTTCTCGTCCTGAAGGGTGGTCTGGCCCGAAGCCGGAGCCGAATAGAAGCGCCCATTCTGCGGACCGGGCTGAACGGTGTCGCCCTTGCCTGCCTCGAACAGGTCTATGATCTCGGCCAGCCGTTCGGGCGTCAGGTCCTCATAGGCATCCTTGAAGATCATGACCATGGGCGCGTTCACGCATGCGCCCTGGCATTCCACCTCTTCCCAGGACAGCGTGCCGGCCTCGTTGAGGTGGAGTTGGTCGTGGTGAATCTTGGAGCGGCACACATCCATCAGCGCTTCCGAGCCACGCAGCATGCACGGCGTGGTGCCGCAGACCTGGATGTGCGCGCGGGTGCCAACCGGCTTGAGCTGGAACTGCGTGTAGAAGGTGGCGACCTCGAGCACGCGGATCAGCGGCATGTCGAGCATCTCGGCCACGTATTCGATCGCGGCGCGGGTTACCCAGCCTTCCTGTTCCTGCGCCAGCATCAGCAGCGGAATGACGGCCGACTGCTCGCGGCCTTTCGGGTACTTCTGGATCCAGGTCTTGGCCTGCGCGGCCATTTCGCTGTTGAAAGCGAAGGACGCGGGTTGGACGCTGGCATCTGCGAGACGACGAACGGACATATTAGCGGTCAACCTCACCAAAGACGATGTCGAGGGAGCCGAGGACGGCGGTGACGTCGGCCAGCATGTGGCCGCGACACAGGAAGTCCATCGCCTGCAGGTGTGCGAAGCCAGGGGCCCTGAGCTTGCAGCGATAAGGCTTGTTGGAGCCGTCCGAGACGAGATAGACGCCGAACTCGCCCTTGGGCGCCTCGACGGCGGCATAAACCTCGCCGGCCGGCACGTGGTAGCCCTCGGTATAGAGCTTGAAATGATGGATCAGCGCTTCCATCGAGCGCTTCATCTCGCCGCGCTTCGGCGGCACGACCTTGCCATCGGTGTTGGAGACCGGCCCGACCTTCTCTGTGCTCAGCAGGCGCTCAACACACTGGCGCATGATGCGAACCGACTGGCGCATCTCTTCCATGCGGATGAGATAGCGGTCGTAGCAGTCGCCGTGCTTGCCGACCGGAATGTCGAATTCCATTTCGGAATAGCACTCGTAGGGCTGGCTCTTGCGCAGGTCCCAGGCGGCGCCCGAGCCCCGCACCATCACGCCGGAGAAGCCCCAGGCCCATGCGTCTTCCAGCGACACCGCGCCGATGTCGGCGTTGCGCTGCTTGAAGATACGGTTCTCCGTCAGCAGCTCATCGAGCGCGTCGAGCGTCTTCATGAACGGATCGCACCACTTGCCGATGTCTTCGACCAGCTTCTCGGGCAGGTCCTGGTGGACGCCGCCGGGCCGGAAATAGGCCGAGTGCATGCGCGCACCGGAAGCACGCTCGTAGAAGACCATCAGCTTCTCGCGCTCCTCGAAGCCCCAGAGCGGCGGGGTGAGCGCGCCAACGTCCATCGCCTGCGTGGTGACGTTGAGCAGGTGGTTGAGGATGCGGCCGATCTCGGAATAGAGCACGCGGATCAGCTTGCCGCGCTTCGGCACCGTGATGCCGAGCAGACGCTCGACCGCGAGTGCGAAGGCGTGCTCCTGGTTCATCGGCGCCACGTAGTCGAGGCGGTCGAGATAGGGCAGAGCCTGCAGATAGGTCTTGTGCTCCATCAACTTCTCGGTGCCGCGGTGCAGCAGGCCGATATGCGGATCGACGCGCTCGACCACTTCACCGTCGAGCTCGAGCACCAGGCGCAGCACGCCATGCGCGGCCGGATGCTGCGGGCCGAAGTTGATGTTGAAATTGCGGACGGAGGTTTCAGCCATTCTGGCGCCTCAATTTCCCTTGGCCTTCTCGTCGCCCGGCAGGACGTAGTCGGTCCCTTCCCACGGCGAGAGAAAATCGAAATTGCGGAATTCCTGCCTGAGTTCGACAGGCTCGTAAACGACGCGCTTGGCCGCATCGTCGTAGCGAACCTCCACGAAGCCGGTCAGAGGGAAGTCCTTGCGAAGCGGATAGCCTTCGAAGCCATAGTCGGTCAGCAGGCGGCGCAGATCGGGGTGACCCGAGAACAGAATGCCATACATGTCGTAGGCTTCGCGCTCGAACCAGTCGGCGCCGGGATAGATGCCGGTCAGCGACGGCACCGGGGTCTCGTCGTCGGTCTGCACCTTCAGGCGGATGCGCAGGTTCTGGCGCGGCGACAGCAGGTGATAGACCACGTCGAAGCGCTTTTCGCGCGCCAGGTGGTCAACACCGCAAATGTCGATCATCGAGACGAACTGGCACTGCACGTCGTCGCGCAGAAAGCCGGCAACGGCGACGATGTCTTCCGGCGCGACAGAGATGGTCAGCTCGCCATAGGCCAGAACCGTCTCACCGATCCGGGCACCGAGCTTCTCGGCCAGATAGACCGCAAGGTCCTTGAGGGCTTCACTCATGGAAAATCACCGTTCGATCGTGCCGGTGCGGCGGATCTTCTTCTGCAGGAGAAGAATGCCGTAAAGCAGGGCTTCCGCCGTGGGCGGGCAGCCGGGCACATAGATATCCACCGGCACCACGCGGTCGCAGCCGCGCACCACCGAATAGGAATAGTGGTAGTAGCCGCCGCCATTGGCGCAGGAGCCCATGGAGATGACGTAGCGGGGCTCCGGCATCTGGTCGTAGACCTTGCGCAGCGCAGGCGCCATCTTGTTGGTCAGCGTGCCCGCCACGATCATCACGTCCGACTGGCGCGGGGAAGCGCGCGGCGCGATGCCAAAGCGCTCGGCGTCGTAGCGCGGCATCGAGATGTGCATCATCTCCACCGCGCAACAGGCAAGGCCGAACGTCATCCACATCAGCGAGCCGGTGCGCGCCCAGGTGATCAGCGCCTCGGAAGAGGTGACCAGAAAGCCCTTGTCGGAAAGCTCGTTATTGATGTCGGCCACGAACGGATCGTCAGCGCCGATCAGCTTGCCCGTATTCGGATCGATAATGCCCTTGGGCTTGGCCGCGACAAGCGTGGGGGATGCCTGATTCAATCCCATTCCAGCGCTCCCTTCTTCCATTCGTAGATAAAGCCGATCGTGAGCACCGCCAGGAAGACCATCATCGACCAGAAGCCCAGCATGCCGATCTCGCCGAACGACACGGCCCATGGGAACAGGAACGCCACCTCGAGGTCGAAGATGATGAACAGGATCGCCACCAGATAGTAGCGGATGTCGAACTTCATCCGTGCGTCATCGAAGGAGTTGAAGCCGCACTCATATGCCGACAGCTTCTCCGGGTCCGGATTGCGGTAGGCAATAATGAATGGCGCGGCGATCAGCGCGAGACCGATCACCAGGGCAACACCGATGAAAATGACAATGGGAAGATATGAACTTAATAGCCCACTCATGCTCCGACTTTCCGTTGGCGGCCAACCGACCAAATTATAGCACTGAATCGAGCCTCAGGACCGCGACACATGCGCAGGTCAGATGGCGCCGAAAACCCATGCTGCAACGCGGCGAGGGTTAGCGCAGGCGCTTCGGCGAAGCAAGTCAAACCTTGGCCAAAGGGCGGCTGCGTCCATCGCTTTTGCGCGATTGGCGGCTCAGAACCCGAATTTGATATCTATACTCTTTTACTCCACTTTTCCTCCTGACACAATTCGGGTTGCAACATTGCTAGCGTGAGGTGCCAATCCGATTCCCGGACCAAACCGGAAGTCGCAACAGGACCCCGCGGAGCGAACGAACATGAAGGAAAGGATCTCGCTCAAGGTGGCGCGGCGCATTGCGTTGGCCGCGCAGGGCTTCGCCGATGCCCGCCCCGCCGGCCCCATCGACCGCAGGCATCTCAACAAGGTGCTTTCGCGCATCGGCCTGCTGCAGATCGATTCCGTGAGCGTGGTCGTGCGCGCGCATTACATGCCGCTGTTCTCTCGGCTCGGCCCCTACCCGCGCGACCTGCTCGACAAGGCGGCCAACTCGAAGAAGCGCTCGCTGTTCGAATATTGGGCGCATGAGGCCTCGTTCCTGCCCGTGGAAACCTATCCGCTGCTGCGCTGGCGCATGCAGCGCGCCGAGCGCCACGAAGAGATGTACACCGGCCTGGCCAAATGGGCGCAACAGAACACGCGTCTCATCGATGACATCTACAGCGAGGTCGTCGCCCGCGGCCCCGTCGCCGCCTCGGATATCGACGGCGCAAAGGGATTCGGTGGCTGGTGGGGCTGGAGCGACGAGAAGCACGCCTTCGAATGGCTGTTCTGGGCCGGCCGCATCACCACCGCCTCGCGCCGCGGCTTCGAGCGCCTCTACGACCTGCCGGAACGCGTGCTGCCGTCATCGGTCTTTTCCGCGCCGACGCCGACCGCCGCCGATGCGCATCGCGAACTGCTGCGCATCTCGGCCCGCGCGCTCGGCATCGCGACGGTGGGCGACCTGCGCGACTATTTTCGTCTCTCGCCCGCCGACGTGAAGGGCCGCGTGCAAGAATTGGTCGAATCGGGCGAGCTTCTGCCGGTGCGCGTGGAGGGCTGGAGCCAGCAGGCCTATCTGCACACGGGCGCACGCATGCCGCGCAAGGTGGAAGCCCGCGCGCTGCTGGCCCCGTTCGACCCGGTGGTGTGGGAACGCTCACGCGCCGAACGCCTGTTCGGCTTCCGCTATCGTATCGAGATCTACACGCCGGCCGCCAAGCGGCAATACGGCTACTACGTCCTGCCGTTCCTGCTCGGTGACACGATTGCCGCGCGCATCGACCTCAAGGCCGACCGGCCCGCCGGCGTGCTGCGCGTGCAGGCCGCCTATGCCGAACCCTGCGCGCCCGCCCACACCGCCGAAGCCCTGGCCGATGAACTGCGCCTGATGGCGCAATGGCTGGAGTTGGAGCGCATCGAGGTCGTGCCTGCCGGCGACCTCGCACCGGCGCTGACGGACATCCTCGCGTCGTAACCGCGCGTTGACAGGACAACGCGCCCCCGCCTAAATTCGCCCGCGACGGTCCCCTCTCCGCAAAGGGAGGGGCCAAGAGGGAATGCGGTGCGGGGACAAATCCCAATTCCGCAGCTGTACCCGCAACTGTAAGCGAAGAGCCAAAGCCGACAGCCACTGGAATTTTTCCGGGAAGGCGGCGCGAGGCGACGAGGCGCGAGCCAGGAGACCTGCCGTCTAAACGAAATCCGACCGCCCGGCGGGTGTCCTGGGCAAGGAGCATGATTCTAGTGAAGACCGAAGCTGATCCGACAGCGCTGGCCGAGGATGTCCGTGATCTGGATGTCTCCGACGTCACCGTTATCGTCTGTTCCTCCTGCCGGGACGAAACCGGCTCCGACGTCCGCCCCCGCGCCGGCGAATTTCTGGCGCAGGCCACGCTGCGCGCCGCTTCCAACGAAAACATCCGTGTCCAGCAGGTCGAATGCCTCGGCAACTGCAAACGCCGCCTCAGCGCCGCTTTGCTGCGCGACGGCTGCTGGAGCTACGTCTTTGGCGACCTGACGCCTGAAAGCGGCCCGGACCTGATTGCCGGCGCCAAGCTTTTCGCGACCGCCACAGACGGCATACTGCCCTGGCGCGGCCGCCCCGACAGCCTCAAGCGCGGCCTTGTCGCCCGCATTCCCCCTCTTGCCATAGTGAAGGACATTCCATGACCGCCTCCGCGACCCGCGTTCCCTGCACCGTCGTCACCGGCTTTCTCGGCGCCGGCAAAACCACGCTGATCCGCAACATCCTCGAAAACGCCAATGGCAAGCGCCTGGCGCTGATCGTCAACGAATTCGGCGATGTCGGCGTGGACGGCGAGATTCTGAAAAGCTGCGGCATCGACGCCTGCCCGGAGGAAAACATCGTCGAGCTGGCAAACGGCTGCCTGTGCTGCACCGTGGCCGACGATTTTGTGCCGGCGCTGGATGAAATCCTGTCGCGCGAGCCGAAGGTGGATCACATCCTGATCGAGACCTCGGGCCTGGCGCTGCCCAAGCCGCTGGTGCAGGCCTTCCAGTGGCCTTCGGTGAAGAGCCGCGTGACGGTGGACGGCGTCGTTGCCGTGGTGGACGGTGCCGCTCTCGCCGCCGGTCAGGTTGCCTCCGACATGGACGCCCTGCAGGCGCAGCGCGAGGAAGACGAAACGCTCGACCATGACGATCCGGTCGAGGAAGTGTTTCAGGACCAGGTGGCCTGCGCCGACCTCATCATCCTTTCCAAGAGCGACCTGATCGACGCGGACGGCAGCGCCCGCGCCCATGCGACAATCGGCGAGCATCTTGCGCGCGCGGTGAAGGTGGTGCCGAGCGCGCACGGCAAGGTCGATCCGTCCGTGATGCTCGGCCTCGGCCTTGCCGTCGAGGACGACATCGAAAACCGCAAGACGCTGCATGACGGCATGCTCGACCATGAGCACGACGATTTTGACAGCTTCATCGTGGAACTGCCAGCCATCGCCAGCCCCGAGGAACTGGCAAACCGCGTGGCGGCCGCCGCCGAGCAGGAAAACGTGCTGCGCGTGAAGGGTTTTGTCGATGTAGCCGGCAAGCCGATGCGGCTTCTGGTGCAGGCCGTCGGCCCGCGCGTGAACCACTATTATGATCGCGCCTGGACGCCGGCCGAGGAGCGTCGTTCGCGTCTCGTCGTCATCGGGCTGAAGGGCCTGAACCGCGAGGCCATCGAGCGCATTCTGGCGAACTGACCCAGGCGCGCGGCCATGCACATACTGACCACGACATCCGCCTCGCTCGACGATCTGATCGAGCCGGTCGACCTGCGGCAGACGCCGGCGGATGTCGTGGCGCTGTCCTTCACCGACAGCGATCTGGCCGGGCTGGCGGCGGCGTGGCGGCAGGCGGCGGACACCCTGCCCTCAATGCGGCTGGCGGCGCTGCGCGACCTGCGCCACCCGATGTCGGTGGACCTCTGGATCGACAGCGTGGCCGCGCACGCAAAGATCATCCTGGTGCGCATCCTCGGCGGCTACGACTGGTGGCGCTATGGCTGCGACCGGCTGGCCGCCATCTGCCGGGACAAAAAAATCCACCTCGCGCTGCTGCCCGGCGAAAGCCACGACGAGGACCAGCGGCTGATCGAATGCTCGACCTTGCCGCGCGAAAAGCTCGACCTGCTGCTCGCCTATTTCCGCGAGGGTGGCCCGGACAATATGCGCGCGCTGATGCACCAGTTAGCCGGACTTGCCGGCGGACAGGGTGCGGCAGCAGAGCCCGTCGCGGTGCCGAAGGCGGGCTTTTATGAGCCCGGCAGAGGCGTGGTGGAGCGGCCGCATCTTTTCGGAGAGGTTTCAGTTTCTTCACGCCCCCCTCTGGCCTGCTGGCCATCTCCCCCACAGGGGGGGAGATCGGCTGTGTCGGCGCTCTCGCCAACCGTTGACGCTCACAAGAATGCGCCATCGGCCGAGCTGCTAATCTCCCCCCCTGTGGGGGAGATGTCCGGCAGGACAGAGGGGGGTGCGACAGAACTCGACGCCGAAGTTCAAACTCCCCCCATCGTCCCGATCCTCTTCTACCGCTCGATGCTGCTGGCAGCCGATGTCGCGCCCGTCGATGCGCTGGTCGAAGCCTTGCGCGCGCACGGCATCGCGCCTGTCCCCATCTTCGTCTCCAGCCTGAAAGACACCACCTCCCTCGCCTTCGTGGAAAACGCGCTGGCCGACCTGAAGCCCGTGGCCATCATCACCGCCACGGCTTTCGCCAGCAGCGCCGAGCCGGGCGTGGAGACGCTGTTCGACCGCGCGGGTGCGCCAGTGTTCCAGGTCATCGTCGCCACGACGCGCCGCGACGCCTGGGCCGAAAACCAGCGCGGGCTGGCGCCCGCCGACCTCGCCATGCATGTGGTGATGCCCGAACTCGACGGGCGCATTCTGGCCGGCGCGATCTCGTTCAAGGCCGAAATGGAGACGGACGCCGCCCTTGCGTTCAAGGGCCTAGCCAACCGCCCCGAGCCCGACCGAGTCGAGCAGGTAGCTGGCCGCATCGCCGCATTCCTGCGCCTGCAGCGCGAGCCGCGCGCGACGCGCAAGGTGGCGATCCTGATCCCGGACTATCCGAGCGCGCCCGGCCGCACCGGCTACGCCGTCGGCCTCGACGTGCCCTCCAGCGTGCTCGCCATGCTGCATGACCTGAAGGCCGAGGGCTATCGGGTTGAAGGGATTCCCGAATCGCCGCGCGAGCTGCTCGACCTTTTGGCGCGCTGCGACCACGGCATCAGCATTGAAGACTATGTGCGCCTTTCCGCCGAACTGCCGGCAGAAGCGCGGGCGATTGTTGAGGCGGCGTGGGGTGATGCGAAATCCGAGATCGGTTTCTGCGAAGCGCCCCCCTCTGTCCTGCCGGACATCCCCACAGGGGGGGAGATTGGCTGTCTTCGCGACCTTCGCCAATCGCCAACTTCGCAGAATGAGCAGGATAACCGCGGCCGGCTGATCTCCCCCCTTGTGGGGGAGATGTCCGGCAGGACAGAGGGGGGCAACGTAGAGCACGACGCCCGCCCATTATTTCCCTTCCGCGCCGCGGTCTTCGGAAACATCACCGTCGCCCTCGCACCCGATCGCGGGCGCTCGGCCGACCGCCGGGCCGACTATCACGACCCGACGCTGCCGCCGCGGCATGCGCTGGTCGCCTTCGGGCTCTGGCTGCGCAAAGGCCTCGGCTGCCATGCGCTGGTGCATGTGGGCGCGCATGGGACGCTGGAATGGCTGCCCGGCAAGACGGTGGCGCTGGGCCAAAACTGTTTTCCGGAAATCGTCACCGGCGGCCTGCCGGTGGTCTATCCCTTCATCGTCAGCAATCCGGGCGAGGCCGCGCAGGCCAAGCGGCGCATTGCCGCCGTCACGCTTGGCCACCTGCCCCCGCCGCTTTCCCATGCCGGGCTGGACGAGAACCAGCAGACGCTGGAGCGGCTGGTCGACGAATATGCGCAGGCCGATGGTCTCGACCGCCGCCGCCGCGACCGGCTCGCAAAGCTGATCGTAGACACTGCCGCGCAGACCGGCCTTGCCGCCGAGGCCGGCGTCGCCAGGACCGACGCGCCCGACGAGGCCCTGCGCCGCATCGACGCCTGGCTCTGCGACCTCAAGGATTTTGCCGTCAAGGACGGGCTGCACGTCTATGGCCGCGCTGCCGAGGGCGAGACGGACGAGATGCGTCGCAAGAGCGCGGAAAGCGAGCGCACGGCGCTGATCGCAGCCCTCGACGGCCGCCACATCACTGCCGGCCCCTCGGGCGCGCCGGCGCGCGGCCGCATCGACGTGCTGCCGACGGGCCGCAACCTGTTCACCGCCGATCCGCGCACCATGCCGACGCCGACTGCCTTCGACCTCGGCCGCGCGGCGGCGCAGGAGGTGCTGACGCGCTATCTGCAGGACCATGGCGACTGGCCGCGTTCGCTGGTCATCGACCTCTGGGGCAGCGCCTCGCTGCGCACCGGCGGCGAGGAGATCGCGCAGGGCCTGTTCCTGATGGGCTGCCGCCCGCAGTGGGACGCCGCCACCGGCCGTGTGACCGGCATCGAGGTGCTGCCGCCGGCAACGGTGGGCCGGCCGCGCGTGGACGTGACATGGCGCATTTCCGGCCTGTTCCGCGACATGTTCCCGACCCAGATCGCGCTGATCGACGCCGCAGCCGCGGCCGTCGCCGCACGCGACGAGGAGGCGTCCGAAAACCCGCTGGCCGCCGAAGCGCGCGCGAGCGGGCGCACGCCGCCGCGCATCTTCGGCTCGTCGCCCGGCACCTATGGCGCGGGGCTCGAGGACATGCTGGCCCGCGGCGAATGGCAGGACCGCGCCGAGCTCGGCCGCGCCTATCTCGACGCTACTTCGCACGCCTATGGCGGTGCTTCCGGCGAAGGAGTTTCCGCGCCCGGCGCTTTTGCCCAGCGTATTGCCGAGGCGGACCTGCTGGTGCACAGCGGCGACGACCCCGGCCGCGACATCCTTGAAGGCTCGGCCGACGTCGCCTTCATCGGCGGCTTTTCGGCCGCACTTGCCGCACTCGGCAACAATGCCGACGTGATCGTGCTCGACACCACCGATCCGGCGCGGCCTCGCCCGCGCTCGGTCACCGAAGCGGTGGCGCGCGTGGTGCGCGCCCGCGCGGTCAATCCGCGCTTCATCGAGGGCCAGATGCGCCACGGACCGCGCGGCGCCTCCGAATTCGCCGAGACGGTGGACCGGCTGGTCGGCTTTGCCGAAACCACCCATGCCATTCCCGGCGCACTGATCGAGGCCGTGCACGACGCCTATCTCGGCGACGAAGCGGTGCGCGCCTTCCTGCTGCGCGAGAACCCGGCCGCAGCCAAGGTGATCGCCGAGCGCTTTGCCTCGGCGCGGCGGCGCGGGCTGTGGCATCCGCTGCGCAACTCGACCGATGACGATCTCGCCAGCCTGATCGCCGAGGCCGAAGCGCTGGGGGCGGCGGCATGAGCGGCTTTTCGCGCAGGGGCGCCTGCCCGGCCCTCTCGGCCCCCATGCAGACCGGCGACGGGCTGCTCGTGCGGCTCAATCCGGTCGCTGGAGGAGTTTCGCCCAAGGAGTTGATCGGACTCTGCGAATCCGCCCTGAGGCACGGCAATGGCGTGGTCGAGGTGACGGCGCGCGGCAGCCTGCAGATTCGCGGGCTGACCGCCGAAAGCGCGACAATGCTGGCGGCCGAGGTCGATGTGCTGGGCATCGCCGTCCGCACCGGCGTGCCGGTGGAGACGGGGCCGCTCGCGGGTTTGGACCCTGAGGAAATTTCTGACCCCTCCGCACTCGCCGCGCGCATCCGCGAGGCCATCGACGCGGCCGGGCTGGGCGCTCGCCTCGGGCCAAAAGTGTCCGTGGTGGTCGATGGCGGCGGCCAACTCAACATGAGCACGGTGCAGGCCGATGTGCGGCTGACCGCGCTAGCGCCCTGCCAATGGCTGCTGGCGGTCGCCGGCGATGCGCGCACCGCGACGCTAGTTGGCGCGGTTGCCGAGACCGATGCTTGCGATGCGGTACTGGCGATATTGCACGCGATCGCGGATCGTGGCCGCGAGGCGCGGGCGCGGGATTTGGATTTGAGCGCCTTACCCTCCCCCTTGTGGGGAGGGTCGGCGAGCGACATTCGCGGAGCGGATGTCGAGAGACGGGGTGGGGGTGTTTCCCCTGCACCGGCGGCTACCCCCACCCCGGCGCTATGCGCCGACCCTCCCCACAAGGGGGAGGGTAAGGTCCCGCTCGGTGCCCTTGCTCTCGCCAATAACAGTCACGCCCTGATCCTCGGCTTGCCCTTTGGAAGCATGCCGGCGGCGCGGCTGATCGAGTTGACGAAAATAGCCGAAGGCTTTGGCGCAACCGAGATTCGCCCTGCCCTGCAACGCTCGCTGATCCTGCTCGGCCTCGCGGAGTCCGCCTGCGCTCCCCTCTTGGCCGAAGCCGAAAAGCTCGGCTTCGTCACCGACCCACTCGACCCGCGCCGCATGATCGCCGCCTGCCCCGGCGCGCCGGCCTGCGCATCCGGCCGCATTGCCGCGCGCGAATTGGCTGAAGAAATCGCCCGCGAAAGCGGCTCGGCACTCGATCCGTCCGTCACGCTACACATTTCCGGCTGCGCCAAGGGCTGCGCGCATCCGGCACGCGCCGCACTCACTCTGGTGGGCGACGAAAAAGGAGCCGGACTTGTCGTTGACGGGACGGCGAAGACACTTCCGGCCGCGTACACGCCGGGCTATGAACTCGCTCGCGGTTTCGGCCGGGTCGCGGCGCTTTTTATGAATGAGCGCCACCCCGGCGAGACCGCGGCACAGTGCATCGAGCGGCTCGGCGAAAGCCGGCTCGCAGCGGCTTTTCAGCAGGGATGAAGATGGCGGGATACGATTATATTCACGACGGCAACGCGATCTACGAACGCTCCTTCGCGATCATTCGCGCCGAGGCCGACCTGTCGCGCTTTTCCGAGGCGGAGGCCGATGTCGCCGTGCGCATGATCCATGCCTGCGGCCTTGTCGAGGCAGCGGAAAAGTTCGAGTTCGGGCCGGGCTTCGTGGAAGCCGCCAGCGCCGCTTTGAAGGCCGGCGCGCCGATCTTCTGCGATGCCGAGATGGTGTCGCGCGGCGTCACCCGCGCCCGCCTGCCCGCCGACAACGAAGTAATCTGCACCCTGCGCGACGAGCGCACGCCCGGGCTGGCGCAAGAGATCGGCAACACCCGCTCCGCCGCCGCGATAAAACTCTGGCTCGACCGCATGGCGGGCTCGGTGGTGGCCATCGGCAATGCGCCGACCGCCCTCTTCTACCTGCTCGAACTGCTGCGCGACGGCGCGCCGAAGCCTGCGGCCATCATCGGCATGCCGGTGGGATTTGTGGGTGCTGCCGAATCCAAGGATGCGCTGGCGGAAAATTCCTATGGCGTGCCCTATGCCATCGTGCGCGGACGCCTCGGCGGCAGCGCCATGACGGCCGCCGCCCTCAACGCGCTGGCGAGGCCCGGACTGTGAGCGCTGAACCCAAAGGCCGCCTCATCGGCGTCGGCACCGGCCCCGGCGACCCCGAGCTTCTGACCCTGAAGGCCGTTCGCGCGCTGGGCGAGGCCGACGTGCTGGCGCATTTCGCCAAGCGCGGCAACAACGGCAATGCCCGAGCCATCATCTCGGCGCATCTGAAGCCCGGCATCGTCGAACTGCCGCTGCTCTATCCGGTGACAACCGAGATCGACAAGGACCATGCCGACTACAAGGCCGCCATCACCGGCTTCTACGAGGAGTCGGCGCGCGCCGTGGCCGAGCATCTCGATGCGGGCCGAACGGTCGCCGTGCTGAGCGAGGGCGACCCGCTGTTCTATGGCTCCTACATGCACCTGCATGTGCGGCTGTCGCAGCACTACCGAACCGAGGTTATCCCGGGCGTGACTGCCATGTCCGGCTGCTGGTCGCAGACCGGCCTGCCGATCGTGCAGGGCGACGACGTGCTGAGCGTGCTGCCCGGCACGATGAGCGAGTTCGAGCTTTCGCGGCGGCTGGCCGACGCGGACGCCGCCGTCATCATGAAGGTGGGGCGCAACCTGCCGAAGATCCGCCGCGCGCTGGCCGCCACCGGCAAACTGGAGCGGGCGATGTATGTCGAGCGCGGCACCATGGCCAATACCGCCTCCATGCCGCTGGCCGAAAAGGCCGACGACACCGCGCCCTATTTCGCCATCGTGCTGGTGCCCGGCTGGGAGGGACGGCCATGAGCGGGCGTCTTTTCGTCATCGGGCTCGGCCCCGGCAATCCCGGCCAGATCACGCCGGAGGCGAGTGCAGCGGCAGCCGAGGCGCAGTTCTTCTACGGCTACGCCCCCTATGTCGACCGGCTGAACCTGCGGCCCGACCAGACCCGCATCGCCTCCGACAATCGCGAGGAGATTTCGCGCGCCAATGCCGCCCTTGAACAGGCCGCAGGCGGTGCCAGCGTCGCGGTGGTTTCGGGCGGCGATCCCGGCGTCTTCGCCATGGCGGCGGCCGTGTGCGAGGCGATCGAGGCAGGCCCCGCCGAATGGCGCGACATTGAGCTGACCATCGTTCCAGGCGTGACTGCCATGCTGGCGGTGGCCGCCCGTATCGGCGCGCCGCTGGGCCACGATTTCTGCGCCATCTCGCTTTCGGATAATCTGAAACCGTGGGACCTGATCCTGCGGCGGCTGGAGGCGGCGGCGGGCGCGGGTTTTGTCATCGCGCTCTACAACCCGATCAGCAAGGCGCGCCCCTGGCAGCTGGGCGAAGCGCTGGACAAGCTGCGTTCCATCCTGCCCGGCACCACGCCTGTCATTTTCGGCCGCGCCGCCGGCCGGCCCGACGAGCGCATCGAAATCACGCCGCTGGCGGAAGCCCGCGCCGAGCAGGCCGACATGGCCACCTGCGTGATGATCGGCTCGCCCGAGACGCGCATCATCGAGCGCGGCGAAAAACGCCCGCTGGTCTACACGCCGCGCTTTTCGGCAGGTGCCAGCCAATGATCGACCATGCCGGCCAACTCCGCGACGCTTTGCGCATGAGGCACCTGCGGCAGGTCCGGCCTGCGGAACAGGATGACCTCGATGCCGAGTTCGCGGGCGGCCGCGATCTTGCCATAGGTGGCGGCCCCGCCGCTGTTCTTGGCAACGATGGCGTCGATGCGGTGGCTGGCCAGCAACTCGCGCTCGTCGGCCTCGGCGAAGGGGCCGCGCGCGAGGATGTAAGTCGCGTTCGGCACGGCAAGCGGCGGCTCGACCGGGTCGACGCTGCGGATGACATAGGCGTGTTGCGGCGCGCCCTCGAAGGCGGCGATCTCCTGCCGGCCAAGCGCCAGGAACACGCGGCGCGGCTTTTGGCCGAGCGCGGCAACCGCTTCTTCGGCATTTTCGACCAGCCTCCAGCGGTCGCCCTCGACCGCCTCCCAGCCCGGCCGGCGCAGCGCCAGGATCGGCACGCCGGCAAGCGTGGCGGCTTGCGCCCCGTTGCGCGAAATATTGGCCGCGTAGGGATGCGTGGCGTCGATCAGCAGCTCGATGCGCTCGTCGCGCAGATATCGCGCCAGCCCTTCAGCGCCGCCGAAGCCGCCGCTGCGCACCGGCACGGGCTGCGCCACGGGATCGACCGTGCGGCCGGCGAGCGACAGAGTGAGCGAAAGATCGGCGCGGGCGGCCAGCCTGCCGGCAAGCTGCCGGGCTTCCGTGGTGCCGCCAAGTATCAGAACGCGGTGGGTCATCATGCCTGCTGAACGAGAAAACTCCGCCGCTGCCCGCTGGCTGACCATCGTCGGCATCGGCGAGGATGGTGTAGAGGGTCTTGGCGACGAGGCCAAGCGCTGCATTGCGACGGCGCAAGTCGTATTCGGCGGCAAGCGGCATCTGGCGCTGGTGGACGGGCTGGTGACGGGCGCCGCCGAGCCATGGCCGACGCCGTTCGACGCCGGCATGCGCGCCGTGCTGGCGCTGTCCGGCCGCCCCGTATGCGTGCTCGCCTCGGGCGATCCGTTTTGTCACGGCGTCGGCACCACGCTGGCCCGGCACGTGCCGGTGGCCGAAATGCGCGTGCTGCCCGCCCCTTCCGCCTTCAGCCTCGCCGCATCGCGCCTGGGCTGGGCGCTGCCGGACACCAAGACAGTGTCGCTGCACGGCAAGCCCATCGACCTCATCCGCCCGCTGCTGCATCCGAAGGCACGCATATTGGCGCTGACCTCGGATGGCGATGGCCCGGCGGCGGTGGCGAAGCTTCTTACCGAACTCGGCTTCGGCCCCTCGCGGCTGACGGTGCTGGAAGCGCTGGGCGGCCGCTCGGAGCGCCTGACGACGACAAGCGCCGGTGCCTTCGATCTCGAAAACATCAATCCGCTCAACGTTCTGGCGGTCGAGGTTGAATCGAATTCCGAAGCCCGCCTCCTGCCGCTGGCGACCGGCATGCCGGACGAATTGTTCGAGAATGATGGCCAGCTGACAAAACGCGAGATCCGCGCCGTCACGCTGTCAACACTCGCGCCGCGCCGGGGCGAGCTATTGTGGGACATCGGCGGTGGCTCGGGCTCCATCTCCATCGAATGGATGCTGCGCGATCCCTCCATGCGCGCCATCGCCATCGAGGCCAATTCCGAACGCGCCGCCCGCATTGCCCGCAATGCCAGCGCCTGCGGCGTGCCCGGCCTGACGGTCGTGGAGGGCCGCGCGCCGGAAGTGCTCGCCGGCTTGCCGACGCCCGATGCCATCTTCGTCGGCGGCGGCGGCTCGGAGCCCGGCGTCATGGACGCGGCGATTGCCGCCCTGCCCTCCGCCGGACGGCTTGTGGCCAATGCGGTGACGCTCGAAATGGAGACGCTGCTGCTATCGCTTCAAGCACGGCTCGGCGGCGAATTGATTCGCCTTTCCGTATCGCGCGCGGTTCCGGTCGGCACCATGCAGGGCTGGCGCCCGGCCATGCCGGTGACGCAATGGTCGTGGGCAAAACCATGATCGTGGCGGGTATTGGCAGCCGCAAGGGCGTCAGCAAGGAGCAGGTTCTGGGCGCGATCAACGCAGCACTCGGCGCGCACGACCTCGACCTCGCGCATCTCGACGCGCTGGCGACCGGCAAGCTGAAGCAGCACGAAGAGGCGATTTTTCAGGTCGGGCGGCAGCTGCGCCGCGCGGTCATCATCATCGGCGACACTGAACTGGCCGAGGCCGGCAAGCGGACAAAGAGCCATTCGGCGCTGTCGCTGGAAAAGACCGGCGCGCCCTCGCTTTCGGAAGCGGCCGCACTTGCGGCAGCGGGCCCGGATTCGCGGCTGCTTGGCCCTCGCATTGCACTCCAATCGGTCACCTGCGCCATAGCCATCAGCGGAGACAAAGCGTGACGGTTCACTTCATCGGCGCCGGCCCGGGCGCGGCAGACCTCATCACCGTTCGCGGCCGCGACCTGCTCGCAAGCTGCCCGGTCTGCCTCTATGCGGGTTCGATCGTCGCGCCCGAGCTGCTCGACTATTGCGCGCCAGGGACAAAGCTGGTCGACACCGCGCCCATGTCTCTCGACGAGATCGAGGCCGAGTATCTGGCAGCACACGACGAGGGCAAGGACGTCGCGCGCCTGCATTCGGGCGACCTTTCGGTGTGGAGTGCTGTGGCCGAGCAGATCCGCCGCCTCGAGCGCCATGGCATTCCCTATACGATGACGCCCGGCGTGCCCTCTTTTGCCGCTGCCGCCTCGGCTCTGGGCCGCGAGTTGACCATTCCGGCTGTGGGGCAGTCGCTGGTGCTGACGCGCGTTTCGGGCCGTGCCTCGCCCATGCCGGAAAAGGAAAACCTGGCCGCCTTCGGCGCGACCGGCGCCACGCTCGCCATCCATCTCGCCATCCACGCCATCGACCGCGTGGTGGAGGAACTGACGCCGCTCTATGGCACGGATTGCCCGGTGGCGATCGTGTTCCACGCCTCCTGGCCGGACGAGCGCGTGCTGCGCGGCACGCTCGGCACGATTGCGGCGAAGCTGGCGCAAGACCCCATCGAGCGCACGGCGCTGATCTTTGTCGGCCCGTCGCTGGCCGCGCAGGATTTTCGCGAAAGCTCGCTCTACGATCCCGACTATCAGCGTCGGTTCAGGGGGCGCGATACGCTATGAGCCGGTGCGAAGGGCGCATGCCCTCTCAACTCGCCTTCGCGGTTGAAGACCAGGATTTCGAGTTCGATGTCCGTGCCCTTGAGTGCGGGCGCGGCGGTGCGCCACGCGCCGGCGGCGATCGCGTCGCCAATCGGCACGCCCTCGGCCACGGCGAGCGCAAAGGCCTCGGCCACGGTGTTGGCGCCCCGGATACGCGCGGCAAGTTCCTCGCGGGCGCCGGCTTCCAACGCCACTTCCGCAAGGCCTTCGAGATCAGCCCTGCCCCGGCTCGAATGCACGTCCAGCATGCCCTGCGCCAGCTTGGTCATCTTGGCGACGCCGCCGGCGATGGTGACGCGCGGCACGGGGTGCGCCCGGATGTATTTCAGCATACCGCCGACAAAGTCGCCCATGTCGATGAGCTGAACCTCGTGCATGCCGTGGAATTTTTGGACCGCCATTTCGGACGCGTTACCGGTCGAGCCGGCGACATGGGTAAACCCCATGGCGCGCGCGACGTCGACGCCGCGATGGATGGAGTGGATCCAGGCCGAGCAGGAATAGGGAATGACCACGCCCGTGGTGCCCAGGATCGAGATGCCGCCCAAAATGCCGAGGCGCGGGTTGAGCGTGCGCTGCGCCATCTCCTCGCCGCCGACGACGGAAATCTCGACCTCGAAATCGGCATTTTCGCCGGCAACCTGATGCACCGCCTGCGCGATCATCTTGCGCGGCACGGGGTTGATCGCCGGCTCACCCGGCGGGATCGGCAGGCCCGGCCGCGTCACCGTGCCGACGCCCGGGCCCGCGCGGAAGACAATGCCGCTGCCCGGCGCGCCCCGGCGGACCGTGCTTTTCACCAGCGCGCCATGCGTCACGTCCGGATCGTCGCCGGCATCCTTGAGCACACCGGCCATCGCCTGCCCCTCGCCCAGTTCCCAAACCGCGAGCGCGAAACCGACCACATTGCCGCCGGGCAGCGTGATCTCCACCGGATCGGGGAAATTGCCGGTCAAAAGCGCAGCGCAGGCCGCCTTGGTGGCCGCAGTGGCGCAGGCGCCCGTGGTCCAGCCACGGCGCAGGGGAGCTTCTTCGGAGGCAGTCTGTTCGGCAGTCATGGCGCAATCTATAGGCTTGGCGACGCTCCGCGTCATCGTCGAAAGCGGCATTCATGAGTCTCGAAAAAGCTATCGCCCGTTTAAATCATGAGCCACAGGTGCTCGAACCCGGCCATGTCTGGCTGGCCGGCGCCGGCCCGGGCGACCCGGGTTTGCTGACGCTCGACGTGCTGTCCGCGCTCGCACAGGCCGATGCGCTGGTGCACGACGCGCTGGTGTCGCCCGAAATCGTCGCCGTTGCCGAGCAGGCCGAAAAATTCTTCGTCGGCAAGCGCGGCGGCAGGCTGTCGATCCCTCAGGATGACATCAATGCGCTGCTGGTGAAGCTGGCCCGCGAGGGCCGCAAGGTGGTGCGGCTGAAGGGCGGACACCCCTTCGTCTTCGGTCGCGGCGCGGAAGAAGCCCTGGTGCTGACCCGCGAGAACATTCCCTGGCGGGCGCTGTCCGGTGTCACCTCGGCCTTCGGCGGCCTCACCTCGGCGGGCATTCCGGCCACCGTGCGCGGCGTCAACGGCGCGATCATCCTGGCCACCGGCTTTGCCGCCGTCTCCGACGACCGGCCTGACTGGGCAGCACTTGCCCGCACCGGCCAGCCGATCGTGATCTATATGGGACTGACGCATATGGAAGAGACGGTTGCCGAGCTTCTGGCGGGCGGACTGCCGGCTGATACGCCGGCGGCGCTGGTCGAGAACGCCTCGCTGCCGCAGGAACGCACCGTTACCGCAACGCTAGGCACGCTGGTCGCAACCGCCGCCCGCGAAAATGTGGTGTCGCCGGCCCTCATCGTCGTCGGCGGCATCGTGGCGAAGCGCGCCGAGCTGCTGGGTGAAGCATGAGCGCACGCGGGCTGATCGTCGGCGCGCCCCGCTCGGGCTCGGGCAAGACCAGCGTCACCATCGGCATATTGCGTGCGCTGGCGCGGCGTGGCCTCAGCGTCGGCGGCGCGAAATCCGGCCCGGACTATATCGACCCCGGCTTTCACCATGCCGCCACCGGCCGGCCGGGCGTCAATCTTGACAGCTGGGCAATGTCGCCCGCCTTGCTCAACGCGCTGGCAAGCCAAGCCGCGTCGCAGGCCGACATGATCGTGCTGGAAAGCGCGATGGGCCTGTTCGACGGCATTCCGAGCGCGCCCGGCCGTTCCGGTTCGGCGGCTGATCTCGCGCGCCTCTACGGCCTGCCAGTCCTTCTGGTGCTCGACGTTTCGGGCCAGTCGCAGACGGCCGCGGCCATCGCCAAGGGTTTTGCCACCTACGATCCGCAGGTGCGCATTGCCGGCGTGGTGCTAAACCGGTTGGGCAGCGAGCGCCACAGGCGGCTTGCGGGCGATGCCATCGAGGCGCTCGGCTTGCCGGTCGTCGGCGCCGTCATGCGCGATACCGCGCTCGCCCTGCCCGAACGCCATCTCGGCCTCGTGCAGGCGGGCGAACATGCCGACCTGATGGCGCATCTCGACCGCCTCGCCGACATGGCCGAACGCTCGCTCGATCTCGACGCGATCATGGCGCTGATGACGCCACTGGAGCCGCAAGGCGCGAACTTTTCCGATGCGCTCCCGCCGCCCGGCCAGCGCATCGCGCTGGCGCAGGACGCCGCCTTCACCTTCGTCTATCCGCATGTCGCCGCGCATTGGCAAAAGGCCGGCGCGGAGATCGTGCCTTTCTCGCCGCTGGCCAGTGAGGCGCCGCGCGAGGACTGCGACGTCTGCTGGCTGCCCGGCGGCTATCCGGAACTCCATGCCGGCAAGCTTGCCGCCGCAACGAATTTCCGTGCAGGCATGCGCCGCTTTGCCGAGACGCGGCCGGTCCATGGCGAGTGCGGCGGGTTCATGACGCTGGGCGAAACGCTGGAAGACGCCGACGGCGTCACGCACGAAATGCTCGGCCTGCTCGGCCATTCCACAAGCTTCGCCAAGCGCAAGATGAACCTCGGCTATCGGCAGGCGACGCTGCTGGCTGACTGCCCGCTGGGAAGCAAGGGTGCGCTCGTGCGCGGCCACGAATTCCATTACGCTCAGGTGATCTCGGCCGGCACGGACGACAAGCTTGCCGAGCTGGCCGACGGCCAGGGCAACCCGCTAGGCGCTGCCGGCGGCCGGCGCGGCCATGTCAGCGGCACTTTCTTCCATGCGATTGCGAGGGGCTGAGCCATGGGCGGCGAGTTGCTCGACAAGCTCGGCAAGGACTTTGCCCTTGCGCTCGTCTTCCTGACCCGCCTGCCCCTGCCGCATCTCGACTTTTCAGGCCGCAGCCTCTCGTCCGCGCTCTGGGCCGCACCGCTCGTCGGCGTCGTGGTGGCTCTGATCGGCGGCAGCGTCTTTGCCTTGGCAACATGGCTCGGCCTCGCATCGGGCCCGGCCGCCGCGCTCGCGCTGACCGCCACCATGCTCGTCACCTTCTGCCTGCATGAGGACGGGCTCGGTGACACCGCCGATGGCTTTGGCGGCGGCCGAACGCGCGAGCGCAAGCTGGAAATCATGCGCGACAGCCGCGTCGGCACCTATGGTGTGGCCGCGCTGGCGCTTTCCGTCCTGCTGCGCTGGACCGCGCTGTCCGAACTGGCGAGCGCGCCGCAGGTCTTCAGCGCGCTCATCGCCGCTCATGCCGCCTCTCGCGGGCTGATCCCCGGCTTCATGCACCTGCTGCCTTCCGCCCGCACCCAGGGCCTTGCGGCCGATGCGGGCGCGCCATCAGCCGAAGTAGCTGTGATCGCCGCTGCGCTGGCCGCACTCGCGCTCGTCCTGCTCGGCCTGTCCGGCGCGGTGGCCATCGCCGCCATGCTCGCGCTCTGGTTCCTCCTGTTGCGCTGGCTGTGCCTCAGCCAGATCGGCGGCCACACCGGCGACACCATTGGCGCTTTGCAACAGGGCGCGGAAATCCTCGTTCTGCTTGCGGCAAGCGCAATCCTGATTTGACCTATCGGAGTTCCCCACGATGACCTTCACCTCGTTCGAAGACCTGCGCGCCGCCTGCGAGAGCCTGCCCATGGGCAGCGATTCGGCCGCCGAGGCCGTCGCCCGCCGTCAGGATACACTGACCAAGCCGCAGGGCAGTCTCGGCCGCCTCGAAACCATCGCCGCCTGGCTGGCCCGCTGGCAGGGCCGCGACATGCCGAAGCTGGACAAGGTGAAAGTGATCGTCTTTGCCGGCTCGCATGGCGTCACTGCGCAAGGCGTGTCGGCATATCCATCGGAAGTCACGGTGCAGATGGTGGCGAATTTCGCCGGCGGGGGCGCCGCGATCAACCAGCTCGCCCGCGTGGCCGGCGCAGAACTTGCGGTGATTCCGCTCGAGATCGAACGCCAGACCGGCGACTTCACGCAGGAACCCGCGATGGGCGAACAAGAATTCCTCGCCGCAGTTTCCGCCGGCTATGAGGCGGTCGGCAAGGACACCGACCTGATCTGCTTCGGCGAAATGGGCATCGGCAACACCACGCCGGCAGCTGCCATCTCCGCTGCCCTCTTCGGCGGCGGCGGGGAAAAGTGGACCGGTCGCGGCACGGGCGTGGACGATGCGGGCCTGAAGCGCAAGGTGACGGCCATCGACAAGGGCCTCGCGCTGCATGCCGGCTCCCTCTCCGACCCGCTCAAGGTCGCAGCCGCCCTCGGTGGACGCGAGCTTGCGGCCATCTTCGGCGCCACGCTTGCCGCGCGCCGGCATGGCGTGCCGGTGCTGCTCGACGGCTTTGTCTGCACCGCAGCGGTGGCGCCGCTGGCCAGGCTGCATGACGCCGGGCTCGACCATGTGCTCGCCGCCCATGTATCGGCCGAAGCCGGCCACCGGTCGCTGCTGGAAGCGCTGGAGCTGAAGCCGCTGTTCGATCTCGGCATGCGGCTCGGCGAAGGCTCAGGCGCGTGCCTGGCGGTCAACGTCGTGCGCTCGGCGCTGGAATGCCACACCGGCATGGCGAGCTTCGTCGAGGCAGGCGTTTCGGAGAAATAGCTCGGAGGCGGCAGGCCCCGTTCAGCGGGTGGAACCAAAGACGGCAGCGGCCGTTCTGGCTCCATCACGCTAACGAGGATTTCCCGAATGGCTTCCACATTTTCCCGGCTTCGCGACGACTCGTTTTCCAGGCTTCGCAATGACCTGACCGACGATCTTGAGGATCAGATCTCGGCACTGCGCCGCGAGGTATTGTCGCTGAAAAAGAGCCTGTCGAAGCGCGGAGCCGCCGCGCTCGAGGATACGCACCACAGCGCATCCGAGATCTACGACGAGGTCATGTCGCGGATGCAGGACGCCATGCCTCACATCGCCAGGCGCACCCGTGAGGTGCGGCAGGCCGCACGCGAGAACCCAGTGGCCACAACGGTGGTGGGTCTTGCGGTTCTAGGCCTGCTGATTGGCCTGCTCGCGCGTCGATAGGCGTTGCCGTCGCGTCCGCGCTCACATGTAGCACTGCACGTTTCGGCGGCTGCGGCGGCTATAGGCGCTGCGATCGCCGCACTGCGAGCCGTCGATCATCAGATCGTATGGGCACTGGCAGTCGCCTGGCTGCGGCGCGCGCAGCGGGCGCCTGCCCCCGAACAGCGCCTTGGCAGATGAAAGCAGCCCGGTGGTCTGGGGACGCGGCGGTGTATAGGGCTGCGGCCTGCTGGCAGGCGTTTCGGCACGAGCCACCGCAGCGGTCGGTCCTGCCCTGCCCGGCACCGCCGTCGCTGGGCGCGGCGCCTCGGGGCTTGCGGCTCGGAGATATTCGGCCAGTATCCAACCCTTGTGGCCACGCGCCGACACGAGTTGCCATTTGCCGTCCCGCACGATCGGCTTTACCGCCTCCCCGACGCTCAGCGTCGCAACCAGCGGCGCGCTGGCGTTTGCGGTGCCGCGCATGTTCACCCGCGTGGTCGTGTAGAGAATCTTGTCGGGCGCGCGCTGCGGCAGCGGATGCTGTGGCTTTGCCACCGAGTTGGTGACCATCTGTGACGGACGCGCGGCCAGCGCCACGATCTCCTTCGGCGAAGTTGCCGGCGTGGCGTCACCCTGCTTCGGCGCGCTTGGGGCGGCGGCTTGCCGTGGCGGCGCAACAGGCGGTTCGGCCTTGCGTTGCACCGTCGCCGCCGGGCGCGAGGGCGTCTGCGCCTTGCGCGGCGTGGGCGGCTCCTGGGTCATCGCCCAGACGCCCGCGCCGACGGCGCCCAGCACCAGCCATCTCAGTTTGGGAAGTGCAAATCCAACCATGCGCGCACCATGGCGCGAAGATTTTAAGACGCGGTTGACGCGCCGGCCCTTTGCCTTCGCCCGACCGCTCAAGCCGCCTGCCCCGCGCACCAGCCCGAAGACCAGGCCCATTGGAAGTTGTAGCCGCCGAGCCAGCCGGTCACGTCCACCACCTCGCCGATGAAATAGAGGCCCGGCACGGCCCTGGCCGCCATGGTCTTCGAATCCAGGTCGCGCGTGTCGACGCCGCCGAGGGTCACTTCGGCGGTGCGGTAGCCTTCGGAGCCCGCCGGCTTGATTCGCCAGCCATTGACCATCTCGGCAACGCGGCGAAGCTGCTTGTCGGAAAGGTCGGCGATGTTGCCCGGCATACGCGCCTCCTCAGCAATCGACTGCGCCAGCGCCTTGGGTAGATGCGCGCCAAGCGCCGTCTGCAGGGCCTGGCGGCCGTTGGCGGCGCGGGCTTGCCGCAGCGCTTCGAACATGTCGGTTCCCGGCAGCATGGAAATGCCGATCTCCTCGCCTTCGCGCCAATAGGACGAGATCTGCAGGATCGACGGCCCGCTGATGCCGCGATGGGTGAACAGCATCGCCTCCTCGAAGCGAGCCTTGCCGCAGGAAACTGCCGCCGCCTCCACCGCCACGCCAGCCAGCGGCTTCAGCCGCGCCAGCGTGTTCTGGTCGAAGGTCAGCGGCACCAGCGCCGGGCGCGTCTCCGCCACGCGCAGACCGAACTGAGCGGCGATGTCATAGCCCAAGCCGGTCGCGCCCATCTTGGGGATCGACTTGCCGCCGCATGCCACCACCAGCGACGAGCAGCGCACATTGCCGCCCGAGAGCGCGAGAGAAAATCCGTCACCAGTCCGCTCGATTCGCTCGACGGCAGTGGCCAGCCGCAATTCGGCGCCGTGGCGCTTCATCTCTGCCACCAGCATGGCAATGACCTGCGTGGCCGAACCGTCGCAGAAAAGCTGGCCGAGCGTCTTTTCGTGATAGGCGATGCCGTGGCGCTCGACGAGCGCGATGAAGTCGCGCTGCGTGTAGCGGCTGAGCGCCGAGATGCAGAAATACGGGTTCTGCGAGAGAAAATTCTTCGGGCTGGCGTGAATATTGGTGAAGTTGCAGCGCCCGCCGCCGGAGATGCGGATCTTTTCGCCGGGCGCCGCGGCATGGTCGATGACCAGCACCGAGCGGCCGCGCTTGCCCGCTTCGATCGCGCACATCATGCCGGCGGCGCCTGCACCGATCACAACTACATCGAACATGTTCAACTTGCCTTGCTCCGCTCTCGGCCCTCAACAGATCTTGGCAACCGGGCAAAGCCTGCCGCCGCGCCTGAACCAATTGCCAGAGGATCGCCGCACCCAATCCGCGCAAAGCGTAGAAAGACAAATAAAATCAGTGATTTATTTGATTGGCACGCACAGGATCGAACTGTGGACCCATTGGGATTCGTTCTAGCGCGTCACGAATCGCTTGCCAAGTGCCGCAAGAAAAGAACCCGCCGCCTCGATGAGGCCTTTTTGAAAGCGGGCTGGGGTCCCTGACATGGAGAAAACAGTTCTGTGAGTGCTTTAGCCGTCCAGATGCGAGCGGCAGCGATAATCATGAGAGAGTGGCGGGCACCAAGTCTATAGCGGTCTGGCAAAGAAGATCTCTCTCGCCACGAATAGATAAGACTTTAGCTTATTCTTAATAGATACACGCCCTTATTCACGAAGTATTTTTCTGCAAGCCTGATCATGGAGGGTGGAATGATAGACGCTTTCGATCCTGCTCCACTTGATAGTTCCAGAAGGTTTCATCGCTGGCGCTCATTGACGTGGACGTTACTGGTAGTCGCCTTGCCTCTCGCTTCGATAGGTGGCGCGACCGCGGCAGGATATTTCTCCTATGTGATCGCCAATACCAAGCCAAACGCCGATACGACCAAGCTGGCCGTGTCGATACTCAAATCCGGTGATGCTTCTCCAGAAATGCGCGTTTGGGCGACTGAGGTTCTTGGGATACCGACAGATCGACTTCCGGTTACGTCTCTCATCGCTTCACGCCCATAGGACGCAGGACCGGGGTTCCACACGGTTTGAGCGGCAACTGGGCTGCCCCGAGTCCGGCAGCCTGAATTGGAATGGGAATGGAACGCAAACCGCCTGGCAGCCGCGATGCCGTAATCAGCGAAGATAAACGATTTCAGGAAGTTATTTGGTGGGTGTGCACAGGATCGAACTGTGGACCCGCTGATTAAGAGTCAGCTGCTCTACCAACTGAGCTACACACCCACCGCACCGGTCGCCGCCGGTGATGGGCGCGATATAGCCATAGGTTTTGGCGCTGTCCAGCCCTCAATTTCGCGATTGTCGCAAAAGATTCAAATCATTTCCCGGCGTCTCACGAAAAAAGCAGGCCTTCCGCCACTTTCACGGCATGGCCGCCGATCCGCGCGGTGATCATTTTTCCACCGTCGACGTCAATTTCCAGCCGAATCCGCGACGGGCGCCCCATTTCCATGCCCTGTTCGATCCAGATTCGAGTCGGCCCCTCGGCCAGTTCGTCGAATCGCCAGATCGCGCCGGTCAATGCCGCTGCCGCAGATCCCGTCGCGGGGTCCTCATAGGAAAGCTCGCCTGCCACGAACATGCGGGCATGGAAGGAACTGTCGTGATGCACGGTGTCACGCGTGTAGAGATAGGCGTTGGCCGCCTTGCCGCCGGTGAGTTGGGGTGAAAACTCCGCCCAGGCCGGATTGTCGAGCCTGGCCCTGCCGATCGCCTCGAGGCCCGACACCGGCACCGTCAGATAGGGAACGCCCGCCGACCACAGGCCGACGCGGTGATTCTCGAAGCCGATCTCGTGCGGTCCGAGCCCAAGAGCGGCACCCACCACCTCGGGCTCGACGGCGAGTTCTGCCGCGCGCGGCAATTCCGGCAGGTCGAATTCCGCGAAAACGCCGGCGTCCGTTCTTGAAATGGCGCAGCGCACCGGGCCGATATTCTCTTCCAGCACGAAGATGCGGTCGGTGCCGTCTTCCGGCTGCAGTTCGGCCAGGGCGATCGCCGTGCCCACGGTCGGGTGGCCGGCAAAGGGCATCTCATGGTCGGGAGCGAAGATGCGCAGCCGCGCCTTGTGCTTCGGGTTTTGCGACGGGGTCACGAAGACCGTCTCGGAAAGATTGAACTCGCGCGCGATTCGCTGCATCGCCGCGGTGTCCAGCCCCTGCGAATCAAGCACCACCGCCAGCGGGTTTCCGGCCAGGCGCACTTGCGTGAATACGTCGTAGACGAGGTATTTCCTGCCCTGCATGGCACCCTTTCCTTGCCGCCGGTGCCCCCGGACCTGCGAGACGCTCGCGGCCGCCCAATGATGACCTCGCTATTGGCAGGATTGTCAATCGATACGGCAAGTGTCGACACCGCAGCCGCTGGCCGGAGCCTATTCGGCCCCGGAAAAATGCCAGTCGAGAATCGGGAACATATGCGGCTTCAGCCCCTGAGGCCGGTCGTTCGGGCTGCGAATGATCACCGGTCCGTCAATTTCTGGGTCGGTGTCGCCGGCCACGAACTCGCGAATCCGGGCAGCAATCTCGTCGGCATCGGCGTCGAGGTGATAGCGACGGAAGATCGCGGTGCCGGCTGGAGTGGAAAAGACATGATAGCGCCGCCCCCGGCGCAAGCCGCTTATATCCAGCCCGGTTTCCTCCCTCACCTCGCGGATCATGTTGAAGTCGACGTCGGCAACCCCTTCCCGGAAGTCACAGGGCTCGAAGGAACCGGCCGCGAAATAGACGCTGCCGGCATTCACCGTATGCCGGCCCATGCGAATCGCTACCAGGGCGTTGTCCCGCGACACCAGCACTGCATGGGCATAGGCGTGCTCGGTATTGGGCACCGCCTGCTGGCGTCGCCACAGCATGAAGGTGGCGAAGCGGATTGCATGGCAGCGTCCTTTCAGCCTGCCCTGCGCGTATGAAAGCTCTGAAAGCAACACCACGGTGCCGTCGAACAGCGCCGGATTTGCGGTCTTCTCGTCCAGCCAATTGCGTTCGATTGCCTCGCCGTTTCCGCTCTCGAACGGATGCGGCGCCGGATCGAGTCTCACGTCGACCACTTCGACGGGCAGGATGACGTTACGTGGAATGTCGATGCTCATGGGGCTCTGATTTCTGCTCCGGCAGCGTCGGTGCCGGGGTTGGGGCAATCACAATCGCCGGCCCGGCGGGTGCCGACCTTGAAGATATGGTTCGCGTTATCGAAGTTTTCGCGCGCCAACTTCCGCCCCCTCATGGGCGGGAATTCGAATCGAAGTTCGCCTGCTCTTCGGACGAAAACAAGGCCCTCATGCAACGCAAAATAGCAAAGCGGAACATTTGGAACCTTTCTGTTCAGCATGCGTTCTCACGCGACGTCCGGTCGGGCCCATCTTGTTGGCCACCACCGCAGGCTTGAGCCTCAAGGACGGTTTTTCCTTTGGAGACGACAATGAGACCCTACCTCACATCTTTCGCGTGTTCGGGGCTGTTCGTCCTTGGCACGCTGACCGGCTTTTCCGCGCCGGCTATGGCGGACGCAGGCGGAAACATCAGCGACATCGCACCCACGGTCGATGCTGCAGGCCAGGCGTTTCGTACTCTTCCGGATGTTCAGGCCATCAAGGATGACTGGAAGGCTAGCTGCGGCTTTGGCGTAAGCTGCAGCTATGGCCACCCCGGCTTTCAGAGTGGCGTTCTGATAAGGCGCCAATCGGCCGGCGGCTCCGTCTCGACTGACGGCAATTTCCAGCTTGCTCGCGGCGGCGGCGGCCATGGCGGCGGTGGCGGCGGCTTCATGCATGGCGCCGGCGGCTTCCACGGCATAGGTGGCGGCTTCCATGGCATGGGCGGCTTCCGAGGTAGCAGTTGGCATGGCGCCGGCGGAGTCTGGCGCGGCGCCGGATGGCGCGGCAACGTGTGGCGCGGCCGCGGCTGGCATGGCGTGGGTGCCTGGAATGGCGGCGTCTGGCGCGGCAACGTCTGGCGCGGCGGCTGGCGCGGCGCTGGTGTCTGGCGCGGGCCCGGCTGGCGCGGCGGCGTGTGGCGGGGCGCTGGTTGGCGCGGCCCAGGCTGGCGCGGCGGCGTATGGCGCGGCGGCTGGCATGGGATGGGTGCCTGGAATGGCGGCTGGGGCGGTGGCGACGGCGGCTGGTGGGGCATAGGACTGCCTCTCCTATATCCCTACTACGACGACTACTACGGCGGGAATTTCTACGGCGCGTACAACCCCGCCTACTACCCGGCCGCATACTCTCCCTCGTCGCACGTCGCCTGGTGCGCCGCGCGCTATCGGTCGTATCGCGTTTCCGACAACACGTTCCAGCCTTTCAATGGACCGCGTCGTCAGTGCGTATCGCCTTGAGCGGCAGAACTGAGATTTGGGAAGGGCGTCGCCACGCGGCGCCCTTTTTCCATCCGCCTTTTGTCCCAGCCTTTAAAGATTTTCTTGACCTGACCTGCTTATGACTGCGCCCGGCAAGAGACTTGGGAGTGGCGCATGGCGGAACAAGAACCATCCGAACAGCGGAGGGAACATCGCCAGCGCGTCCTGAAGGGAGCTTCGATCCTCACCGGCATCTCGAATTCCGAGGTCAAATGCACCATTCGCAACATGCACAAGAATGGCGCGGAGCTGAAGGTCTCGATCGACGCCCATGTTCCGCAGGAATTCCTGCTTTACGTCCCGGTCGACGGCATCGGCTACGAAGCGACTGTGCGCTGGCGCAAGCAAGACCGCATCGGCGTCCAGTTCACCGGCACCAGGCCAAAGCCGAGCTGGCATTACGGCTAGGCAGATCGCCTCCTCCTGAACGGTTTCGGAAAATCAAAAGGCCGGCGGATCGCTCCGCCGGCCTTTTGCGTTTCGTCCAAAGTCGGCTCCGGCACCTGCGCAAGGCAGGCGCCGCAGCAACCGGCTTAGTTCTTGGCCTTGTCGACCAGCTTGTTCTTCGAGATCCACGGCATCATGCCGCGCAGCTTTTCGCCAACCTGCTCGATCGGATGCTCGTCGTTGAGGCGGCGGGTGGCCTTGAAGCGGGCCGCGCCCGAACGGTATTCCTGCATCCACTCGGAAGTGAACTTGCCGGACTGAATGTCCTTCAGCACACGCTTCATCTCGGCCTTGGTCTCGGCGGTGATGATGCGCGGGCCGGAAACGTACTCACCCCACTCGGCGGTGTTGGAGATCGAGTAGTTCATGTTGGCGATGCCGCCCTCGTAGATGAGGTCGACGATCAGCTTCACTTCGTGCAGGCACTCGAAATAGGCCATTTCCGGCGCGTAGCCGGCTTCCACCAGCGTCTCGAAGCCGGCGCGGATGAGCTCGACCAGGCCGCCGCACAGAACCACCTGCTCACCGAACAGATCGGTCTCGCACTCCTCGCGGAAGTTGGTCTCGATGATGCCCGAACGGCCGCCGCCCACGCCGCAGGCGTAGGAGAGCGCGAGGTCGAGAGCGTTGCCCGAGGCGTCCTGATGCACGGCCACCAGGCACGGCACGCCGCCGCCCTTCTGGTATTCGCCGCGCACGGTGTGACCCGGGCCCTTCGGCGCGACCATGACGACGTCGACGGTCGCCTTCGGCTCGATCAGGCCGAAATGCACGTTGAGGCCGTGGGCGAAGGCGATCGCAGCACCGTCGCGGATGTTCGGGGCAATCTCGTCCTTGTAGATGTCGGCCTGCAGCTCGTCGGGCGTCGCCATCATCATCAGGTCGGCCCACTTGGCAGCCTCGGCAACCGTCATGACCTTCAGGCCATCGGCCTCGACCTTCTTGGCGGTCGCCGAACCGGCCTTGAGGCCGATGGCGATTTCCTTGGCGCCCGAATCCTTCAGGTTCAGGGCGTGCGCACGGCCCTGGCTGCCATAGCCGATGATGGCGACCTTCTTGCCCTTGATCAGATTGAGATCGGCGTCACGATCGTAATAAACGCGCATTGCGGTCTTCCTTCCCATGGGGTGTTTCAGAGGCCGGCTGTGGCCGCCCCGGTTTGTGCTCCGTAAAGAGCGAGAAACTGCCGCGTCGCCTCGGCCGCATCCCGGCCGATCTCCGCGTCAGTCGGTTTCACCCGGTCGCCAAGCAGCAACCGGATCTGCACATCCCGGGCGACGAGCCCGAAAAAGGTCCTGAAGGCCTGCTCATCGTCCCCGAAGGCAAGCAGCCCTGCCTCGCGGCCGGCCAGCAGCACCGGCTTCAGGCGGCGGCCCATGGCCAAGCGCCCATTCTCGAGCACAATGGCGCCGAGATTGCGTTTCTCCTCGCCCGCATGGGCGATCGCCACGCGGTTCAGCGCAATCGAGGTGTCGCTGGAAATCACATGCAGCCAGTCCGAGGCGAAGCGCTCAAGGCTTGCCGTCAGGGAGGCCATGTCCAGCCTGGCCCGATCGACGGGGGCGACGCGCACCTTGGAAGCCTGCCACTGCACCGTGGCGGTCAGCAGCCCGTCGCGATCGCCGAACCATTTGTACAGCGTTTCCTTCGAACAACTGGCCCGGCGGGCGACAGCGGTCATCGTCAGCCGGTCGCCCTCCTCCACCAAGAGGCGCAGAACCGCGTTCAGAACGTCCATCTGACGCTCCGTCAGCTCTTCGCCGCCATTGATGTCGAGGCCCGTCTGCAACCTGATCCGCTCTTCCACTCAGGAACCGTACCGTACGTTACGGTTCGGTAGTTATGGCCAAACGCCGCGGTCTTGGCAAGCGCATTTCCCGGGCATCATCAGCTATTCGCGCGCGGGGGCCTCAACCACGCGGGCTCGAGGAGACGCGTCGGCCGGCCGGCGCGGCGGCCAGCCGGCGGGCTGCGCCGAAGGCGCCTACACCGCCACCTGCGTTCCGATTTCCACCACACGCCCGGTGGGAATCTGGAAATACTCGGTCGCGTCGGAAGCCGAGCGCGCCAGCTTGATGAAAAGCCGATCTTGCCATAGCGGCATGCCCGAACTTGGCGAAGCCTTCAGCGAGCGCCTCGACAGGAAGAACGAGGTTTCCATGATGTCGAACTTCCAGCCCATCTTGCGGCAGATGGCCAGGGCCTTGGGTATGTTGGGTTGCTCCATATAGCCGAAGGTCAACGACACGCGCATGAACAGGTCGTTGATCCTTTCCATCTTCACCCGTGCGCTCGGCGGTACGTAGGGTGCCTGAGCGGTAACCACCGACAGGATGACATTGTTCTCGTGCAGCACCTTGTAGTGCTTGAGGCTGTGCATCATTGCGGTGGGCGCGCTGTGCGGGTCGCTGGTCAGGAACACCGCAGTTCCGGGCACGATCTGCGGCGGGTGCTTGGCCATATTATCCGCCAGGAAATCGAGCGGCACCTCGTTTTTCCGTGTCTTTTCAAACAGCAGATGGCTGCCGCGCACCCAGGTCCACATCACCAGTATGACCACGCTGGCGACCACCAGCGAGACCCAGCCGCCTTCCCTGACCTTGACCACGTTGGAGGCGAAGAAACCAAGATCGATCAGGCCGAACACCAGTGTAAGGCCAATCACCACGCCCAGCGGCCATTTCCAGATGCGCCGCATCACGACGAACAGCAGCGTCGTCGTCACCAGCATGTTGCCGGTCACCGAGATACCATAGGCTGAGGCCAGGTTGCTGGATTGCTCGAAGCCAAGCACCAGCAGCATCACCCCCATTGCCAGCAGGAAGTTGACCCGCGGCATATAGATCTGGCCGGACTGCGTTTCCGACGTATGCAGAATGGTGAAGCGCGGCAGCAGGTTCAATTGCACCGCCTGACGGGTCAGCGAAAAGGCGCCGGATATCACCGCCTGGCTGGCAATCACTGTGGCGACAGTCGCCAGCGCCACCATCGGCACCAGCGCCCAGCCTTCCGTCATCTCGAAGAACGGGTGGCCGATCTTGCCGGTGTTGGCCAGCACATAGGCGCCCTGCCCGAAATAATTCAGCAACAGGCAGGGGAACACCACGGCAAGCCACGCCGCTATGATCGGTCGCCGGCCGAAATGGCCAAGGTCGGCATAGAGCGCTTCCGCACCGGTCACGGCAAGGAAGATCGCTCCTATGGTGACGAAGGCGACGCCGGGCGAATCCGAAAGCAGGTAGGGAATGTAAGCCGGGTTCAGCGCCGCCAGGATGGCAGGCTCGTCGGCAATGTGCCTCAGCCCCGAATAGCCTATGAACAGGAACCAGAGCAGCATGATCGGCCCGAACACGGACGCCACCCGGCCGGTGCCGAAGCGCTGCACGGCAAACAGCACCGCCAGGATCAGCAGCGTCATCGGCACCACATAGGGATCGAATGTCGGCGTGATGACCTCGATGCCTTCGACGGCCGACAGAACAGAAATCGCCGGCGTGATCAGGGAGTCGCCGAAAAACAGCGCCGCCCCGCATATTCCGGCCGCCAGGATGAGCCCCGAACGCTTGCCGAAGCTCGCCCGCGCCAGCGCCATCAGCGAAAGCGTGCCGCCCTCGCCATGGTTGTCGGCCCTGAGCACGAAGATCACATATTTGATCGTGACGATGATGGTCAGCGCCCAGATGATCAGCGACAGCACGCCGAGTACGGATTCTTCCGAGGCGACGGCTCCGCCGCTCGACGAGGCGACAAGCGCTTCGCGAAACGCGTAGATCGGGCTCGTGCCGATATCCCCGTATACGACGCCCAGGGCGCCGATCATCAGCAGTTTGGTGTTTTGGGAGGCGACGACACTCGCCGACGCCACCTGTTCCGCCTCATGACCAAGATTGGTATGGGCCATGCCTGACACTCCGGTAAAGCGGCGGGTGCTCTACTCCTGTCCGGCGACAATGGCAACAGGCGGCATTCTGCCGCCCGTGTTCACCATCCGCATGCCTTCAGGAAGCGCCGCGTCGTCTCGGCCATTCCGTATTCGAGCGCATCGGCCGTGAGGCCATGTCCGATGGACACTTCGGCTAGGCCGGGCACACGCTTTACCAGCGCCGGAAGGTTGGCCACCACCAGATCGTGGCCGGCGTTGACCGCCAGCCCGACCGCGAGCGCGGCGTCCGCCGTTTCGCCAAGCTTTTCCAGTTCCCTGGCTGCCCTCTCCGGATCGGAATGGCAACTGCCGTAAGGCCCGGTATAGAGTTCAATCCGGTCCGTCCCCGTGTCCCGCGCTGCCGACACCTGCGAAGGATCCGGGTCGGAAAACAGCGACACTCGAAACCCGCTCTTCTTCAGCCTCTTTACAGTTTGCGACAAGAACGCCTGGTGCTCGACGAAGTTCCAGCCATGGTCGGAGGTGGCCTGCGCCGGATCGTCCGGCACCAGAGTCACCTGGTCGGGCTGATGCTCTTCCACCAGCCGCAGGAACTCTTCGTTGGGATAGCCCTCGATGTTGAACTCGGCTTGCGGGAACTCGTCGTCGATCAGCGCGCGCAGTTCCGGCAGGTCGGAAAAGCGGGTATGGCGCTGGTCGGGGCGCGGATGCACCGTCAGCCCGTGCGCGCCGGCGGCAAGCGCCACCCGGCCCAGACCGGTTACACTCGGCCAGGGCAGATCGCGACGATTGCGCAGCATGGCGACGGCGTTCAAGTTGACGGAAAGTTTTGCCGGCATTCCTGGGACCTCATCCTCGACTGCTCGATCTATAGCGCGTCCGGCGGGAACGGACAGCGACTTTGTGTGTTCCAATCCCATCTCTGGTGAAAGGAGGCGAAATGGGCCTGCTCGACGATGTCCCTGCAGTGCGTCGCATCGACACCAACCGCGCGGATGCCTATGCATTCGAGCTGGTGGGACATGTCTCGGCGGCCGACATCGAAAATCTCTACGGCCTGTTGGAAGGCGCCTACATTCTGCACGAGCGGATCGATCTGCTCATCCGCATTATCAATTACGACGGCGTCGACTGGGAAAACGTCTCCAAGATTACCCGCCGGGAAGGCCGCCGCCATGCGCTGCAGCACATACGGCGCTGCGCGGCCGTGGGCGAGCCCGACTGGACCACCTACGCCAGCGGCTTGTTCTCGGCTCCGCTTCCGGTGGAACTCCGCCATTTCGCCACCGCCGAAGAAAATGAAGCCTGGGCGTGGATCGACGCGCATCCCGTGAAGGCGGCATAGCCACCGGCGGAACGGCAGGCTAGCGTCACATTGCCGACACTGCCGCAGGTCAAATCCCCGCATCATGCCAAATATTCGCATTATCGATTCGATTTCCGACGCCGGTTCCGCCTCGCGCCCCAATGAGGACGCCGGCGGCGGCAACGCAAGCTGCGCCTTCGTCATTGACGGGGCGACCGGGCTTGGCGGCAAGAACATCGTCGGCCTGAACGGCTCGGACGCCGCCTGGCTGGCACAATTCGCGCAAAGCGCCTTCGAGCAGATGGTGCGGCCCGGCCGGGCCATGGCCGAAATCGTGCGCGAATTCAACGAGCGTGCAGCCAATGTCGTGCACGAGGCCGCGCACGCCCTGCCCCTCGAGCCATGGAACCTGCCGGTGGCGGGCTTCCAGATGGTGCGGATCGAGGACGACACCGTTGTCACCCACGGCCTCGGCGACTGCCGACTGTTCTTGCTCGGCGGCGATGGCTTCACCTTCGAAACCACGGCGCTGAAGGAAGCGGCAGCCGCGGAGCGCGAAGGGGCACGGCTGGCGCTTGCCCATGCCGGCGGCTTTTCCGCCTTCCAGGCGCTGGCCGAAGAGCCGATGGTGCGCGACGAACTGCGACGGCACCGCGCTGCCTACAACAGCCCCGCATCCGGCATCTGGACGCTGGGGGTTGAACCGGAAGCCGGCGAGCACCTGGCAAGCGAGGCACTGCATTGCGCCCTGCCCGCCACCGGCCTCCTGTGCACCGACGGCTTCGCCGCGCTCGTTGACCAGTATCAGCGCTACGACGCCTGCGAGCTCGTCTGCGCCGCCCGCGAAGGCGGCCTTTCGAGCCTTCTCGACGAACTGCGCCGCATCGAGCGCGTCGAGGACCCTGATGGCCTGAAATACCCCCGCTTCAAGATGAGCGACGACGCCACGGCCGTGCTGTTCGAGATTGTGGACTAGCAGCCGGGGTCGGCGGACGGTCAACACGTCCGCCGCACTCGGATCGAACCCCAGAGAGCGGCATCAACGCCAGCCGCTCCAGACAGCGCGGGCGCTGGGCGCCGAGGCCTAGCGCACCACCGTCAACCGCTCGGCGGCGCGGGTGATGGCCGTGTAGAGCCAGCGCTGGCGGGTGTCCTTGAAGGCAAAGCTTTCGTCGAACAGGACAACATTGTTCCACTGCGAACCCTGCGACTTGTGCACGGTCATCGCGTAGCCATAGTCGAAATCGTCGAAGCGTTTCTTCTGCTGCCAGGGAATGTCCTCGTCCGGGTTTTCGAACGCAGCTTTCAGCAGCTTGATCTTGGCCACGCCCCGGTCCGGATCGTCCTCTTCCGGCGAAACCAGCAGGTTGATGCCGGGCTTCACCGTCTCGCGCGAAGAAGTCATGACCTTCCAAAGCGAGCCGTTGAGCAGGCCCTTGGCCGGATCGTTGCGCAGGCACACCAGCTTGTCGCCGGCCTGTGGGTAGCTTGCCGTAAAACCCTTCAGCTCGCGCAGGCGCGTATTATAGCGGCGGCGCGTGCGGTTCGTGCCCACCAGCACCTGATCGGCCGACAGCACCAGATCCTGGTTCACCTGATCCCGGCCGATGACTTGCGCGGTGCCATAGTCGCCGTGCATGAACTCGCGCCCCTCGCGAACATCAAGGGCCAGGCGGATGATTGGATTGTCGCGCGCCTGGCGGTGGATTTCGGTCAGCAGGAAATCCGGCTCGTGCTCGGTGAAGAAGCCGCCGCCCGAGATCGGCGGCAACTGGCCGGGGTCGCCCAGCACCAGGATCGGCGTGCCGAAGCTCAACAGATCGCGGCCGAGTTCCTCGTCCACCATCGAGCACTCGTCGATCACCACCAGCTTGGCCTTGGCGATCGGGCTCTGGCGGTTGAGCGAGAAGGTCGGCGACATCGAGGTCTTGCCGGTGGTCTCGTCCTCCACCGCCTCCTCGCCGCGCGGGCGATAGATGAGCGAATGGATGGTGCGGGCGTTCACCGCGCCCTTGGAGCGCAGCACCTGCGCGGCCTTGCCGGTGAAGGCGGCGAACTGCACCTGTCCGTCGACATGCTCGGCGAAATAGCGCGCCAGCGTGGTCTTGCCCGTGCCGGCATAGCCGAACAGCCGGAACACCGGCGTGCCGCCGCCTTTCAGCCACCGCGCCACCGCCTGCAGCGCATCGTCTTGTTGCGGAGAGAATTCCATGGCCTCGACAGACAGGATTCGCGCCCGAAGGGCAAGCCATTTGAGCCTTGCGGCCAGTCAGGCCAGATCGGTAGCGGCGAAATCGTCACCTTTGTAGAGCAAAGGCACCCCGGCCTGCTTGGCCATCGCGTAGGAAAAGCAGTCGCCCATGTTCAGGCGCGCCGGATGGCCGGAGCCCTTGCCGAAGCGATCCCGCGCCAATGCAAGTTCCGGCAGCATCTCCTCGCCAATCTCATGGATTGCAACTTTGGCAAGCTGAAGGAAGCGAAGCACTTCGCTCATGGCCGACGAACAGCTGCCGGTGAGCTCCGAAAGTGCAATCGACGCTTCGAAGGCCGATATGGGCGATGTGATGCAGCCCTCGCTCTGTGCGATCCTTTCAATGAAGTTCTCGCGCTCAGGCTCATTTTTCAGAACAGCCACGATTGCCGAGGTCTCGACATACAACGAACTGTTCTCGGCCATCAGTCCCCCTCCCAAAGATCGTCAAAGAACTTCTTGTCCGTGGCCACTTGCGAGCGTGGCAGCCTGTCCAGTCTGTCCAACAGCGGTCGAAGCCGCTCCCGCAAGGGAGCATTGCGTAGTTGCTGCTCCTCGGCCGCGTCTGCGGCGAGGGCTTCCCGAGCCGCCTCCTTGATTGCTTCGGTGATACCGATCCCGCGCGAACGAGCCAGCCGCCGGACCAGCATATCCGTCTCCTCGTCTTTCACATGTATCACCATCTTATATGCAACCACCGATGACTTATATACCTAGAACTCTATCTTATATAAATTGAGAACACAAGAAGAACAAGATTTACCCATTTCTCAGCTGCGGGTTTACCTGACAAGACAAGACGCCGCGGGCCGAAGCTAATGGGCTGTCGCCGGTGAATGCCCGCCTCACGGGCGCCAGGCACCGGCGGCTTGACGTAGGCCGCGCGGAGAGTGAGCATGTCGATCTATGTTTTCGCGCTCCTCATCGGCATCATTGCCGGCTTGCGGGCGCTCACAGCCCCGGCCGCCGTAAGCTGGGCCGCCTTGCTCGGTTGGTTGCCGGTTGAAAACAGCTGGGCGGCTTTCATGGGCTACCGCTACACGCCCTACATCTTCACCCTTCTTGCGGTCGTGGAGCTCGTCACGGACCAGTTTCCAAGCACGCCCGCGCGCACCGTGCCGCAGCAATTCGCCGCCCGCGTCTTCAGCGGTGCGCTGTGCGGCGCGGTCATCGGTGCCGCCAGCGGTCCATGGATTGGCGGGCTGATCGTCGGTGCGATTGGCGCGGTGATCGGCACGCTCGGCGGATACGGGGCCCGCAAGCGGCTCGTTGCCGCCACCGGCGGACGCGATCTGCCGATCGCACTGCTGGAGGACGCGGTCGCGATCGTCGGAGCCTATCTCATCGTCCGGGAGGCACTATGAGCACACAGTTCGACGCCATCATCATCGGCACCGGCCAGGCGGGGCCGCCGCTTGCCGGCAGGCTCACGACCGCTGGAATGAAAGTCGCCATCATCGAGCGCAAGCAGTTCGGCGGCACCTGCATCAACACCGGCTGCACTCCCACCAAGACCCTCATTGCCAGTGCCTATGCCGCGCAGCTGGCGCGCCGCGCCACAGAATATGGCGTGACGCTCGGCGATAGCGTGGGCGTGGACATGAAAGCGGTCAAGGCGCGCAAGGACGCCGTTTCGGGCAAGTCCCGAGAGGGCGTTGAAAGCTGGCTGAAGGGCATGAAAAACTGCACCGTCTATGAGCGCCATGCCCGCTTCGTCTCGCCCGACGAAGTCAGGGTCAACGACGAAACCCTAGTTTCCGAACGCATCTTCATCAATGTCGGCGGCCGCGCGATCGTGCCGGACATGCCGGGCGTCGACAAGGTGCCATACCTCACCAACAGCACGATCCTGGAACTCGACGCCCTGCCGCGCCATCTCGTCATCGTCGGCGGCAGCTATGTCGGGCTCGAATTCGCCCAGATGTACCGGCGCTTCGGCAGCGAAGTCACGGTCGTGGAGAAGGGCTCGCGCCTCATCCAGCGCGAGGATGAAGATGTTTCCGAGGCGGTCCGCGAGATCCTCGAACGCGAAGGAATAGCGGTGCGCTGCAATGCCGAATGCATCAGCTTCTCACCGCATGGCGAGGATGTCGCCGTAAGCGTGGATTGCACCGAGGGCGAGCCGGAGGTCATCGGCTCGCATGTGCTGCTGGCGGTCGGTCGTCGCCCCAATACCGACGATCTCGGCCTGGAAAATGCCGGCGTGGCCACCGACAAGCACGGCTACATCACCGTGGACGACCAGCTGCACACCAGCGTTCCCGGCATCTGGGCGCTGGGCGACTGCAACGGCAAGGGTGCCTTCACCCATACCGCCTACAACGATTTCGAGATCGTGGCGGCCAACCTGTTCGACGATCAGCCGCGCCGCGTTAGCGATCGCATCACCGCCTATGCGCTCTATACCGACCCGCCGCTCGGCCGTGCCGGAAAGACCGAGGCCGAAGCCCGCAAGTCGGGCCGGCAAGTTCTGGTCGGCACGCGGCCGATGACGCGGGTTGCCCGCGCGGTCGAGAAGGGCGAAACGCAGGGCTTCATGAAGGTGCTGGTCGACGCCGAGAGCAACCAGATCCTCGGCGCCGCCATCCTCGGCACCGGTGGCGACGAAGCCATCCACTGCATCCTCGACGTCATGTACGCCAAGGCGCCCTACACGACGATGCAGCGGGCGGTGCACATCCACCCCACCGTGTCGGAGCTTATCCCCACGATCTTGGGCGATCTGAAGCCGCTGGAGTGAGGCTCGGGGGAGCGGCGTGTTCTATCGAGCGCGCTGCGGGTCGTTTTCCAGCAGGATCGGCTTGCCATGCGGCGTGGCATGGGCCGCGCGCTGCCAGGCGGCGGCGAGGTCGTCGACATCGTGCCGCGGTGCAACGCCCTTGGCGGCCAGCAGCTTTTCCAGCGCGCGCAGCCAGCAGTCGTAATAGTCGCTGCCGTCCTGGGCCGCGCCCGGCGCCTTCACCTCGGCCGAAAGCATCTGCGCCCACTCGTTCCAGGAAAACAGCCCCTTCTCGTGCAGGGCCACCGTCAGTGCAAAGGCCTCTGCCTGCCACGGCTCGGCAAATACGGGCTCGTCCATGCCGGACGGCAGCGGCCGCCCCTTCTCATGCCGGCTCAAGGTAGCTCTCCCAGGCGTCGATGCTGACGGAAAGCGTCGGGTCGACCCCTTCGCCCCAGATCTCGCGGCCGTCGAAGACGACCGTATAGACCCACTGCGGATGCTCGCCGCGGCCGTGGGCGTTGGTGTCGGGGAACACAAAACCCTCGCGCACGGCATCGATCACCCCCACCTTGTCACGCGCATAGCGCGGCAGGCGGGTATGGCCTTCAGGGTTGAAATTCTTGGTGCGCACACGATCGCCGGCCTTGAAGCGTGCCGGAGTACCGACAGGACGGTTGCACGGACCGCCACGCGCGAGCGTGGCCGGCACATCTTCTGCCTGCAGCACGCGCTTCGGCCTCACGTCGCCACCCAGCGCGTGCCCCACCAGCAGTTCATCCTGCGTGATAAAGCCGTGCCGCTTGAGAAGCGTCTCCAGCGCCTTGATCCAGATTTCGTAATAGCTGGAGGAATAATAGTCGGCCGGGTGCAGGCTTTCGCGCGTGTATCGGCTCTCATCGAGCGTCCAGTGGCCCATGGCGCCGGCGCAAAGCGTCACGCCCAGCGCGCGCTTTTCCCATTCGGCGTGGAAATAGGGCTCGTCCTTTTCGGGCGCGACGGGCCCGAACCCCATCTGGCCGCCGAGGTCCTGCGGGCCGTTCATGCGGTCGCCCTCGCAAGGCCGGTGCCGATCATCGAGTCGCGCGTCACTAGATCGGCAAGCTTCTCCTCGCTCCAGCCCTCGGTTCCTTCCGGACGCATTGGAATGACGAGGTAGCGTAGCTCGGCGGTGGAATCCCAGACGCGGATTTTTGTCTCCGCCGGCAGCGTCACGCCGAATTCGGCCAGCACGCCGCGCGGATCGATCACCGCGCGCGAGCGGTAGGGCGGCGCCTTGTACCAGACCGGCGGCAGGCCGAGGACCGTCCACGGATAACAGGAGCACAGGGTGCAGACGACCATGTTGTGCTGGTCAGGCGTGTTGAACACCGCCTGCATGTGCTCGCCCTGGCGGCCGGTATAGCCCAGCGAGGCGATAGCCGCGGTGGCGTCGCGCTTCAGCCAGTCGGCGAATTCCGGGTCGCTCCAGGCTTTTGCCACCACGCGGGCGCCGTTGCGCGGGCCGACCTTGGTTTCGTAGGTGTCGACGATCACGTCGATCGCGGCGGGGTCAATCAGCCCCTTCTGCGTCAGGATCGTCTCGAGCGCCCGCACCCGCGCGGCCATCGGGTCGAGCTCGTTGTCGTGATGGTGGTCGTGGTCATGATCGTGCGACATGGCCGCAGGCTATGCCGCGTGCGGCCGGCGCGCAAGCGGGCCAGCCATCACCGCAGCATCGGCCACAGCGTCGCCGCCAAAAGCAGACCCATGCAGATGTTGAACCATTTCAGCCGCACTGGGTCGGCCAGGAAGCCGCGCAGCGCCATGCCGAACCCCGCCCAGGACGAGACGCTGGGCAGGTTGACCAGCGCAAACGCGAAGGAAATCGACAGCACCGAGAGGAACGGCGCTTCCGGGTTGGTGTAGACGGCCATGGCCGTCAGTGCCATCACCCATGCCTTCGGGTTGACCCACTGGAAGGCGGCGGCCTCGAGAAAGGTCATCGGCCGCGCCTTGGCGTCGCCGTCCTTGCCCATCGAGCGCGACATGGCGATCCGCCAGGCGAGATAGACCAGATAGGCGCCGCCGGCGATCTTCAACCCAGTATGCAGCGCCGGGAATGCCGTCAGCACCGCGCCGAGCCCAAACCCCACGCCGAGCAGCAGCGAAAGGAAACCCATGCCGATGCCCAGCATGTGCGGAATGGTGCGCATGAAGCCGAAATTCACGCCCGAGGCCAGCAGCATGAAGTTGTTAGGCCCCGGCGTGATCGAGGTCACCAGGGCATAAACCACGAGGGCGAAGAATGCGTCTGCTGTCATCATTGGACCTGTCTGGAGTGGTGCGCCGGCCGGAATGCATCGGAACGCCGCATGTTTGCGCGGCCTTCCGATGTCGAATCCGCGCGTCGCGCGCAGGATTGAACGGCGAAGGGAAACAGATATATTCGGGGTGAACGTTCTGTTTCTATCGACATCGACCAGATCTTCTGCCGGCATGGCTTCGATAAAGATCTGATATCTGAAATTCCATGTAATTCAGGTGACAAATGTCTGCAGTTGCGAAAGTCGAGCCCACCAGCCTCACCCGCGAACTCATCGACCACGCCGTGGCAAGCATCGAGGGGTCCGACCGGTTCTCGCTGCCCTTTCCCCACATCTTCTTCCGCAACTTCTTTCCGAAGGATTTTTATGCCGACCTGATCAAGTCGATCCCGACCGAGGGCTACGACCCCATCACGGGCGACGGCACGCGCATGGCGCTGCGGCTCTATGGCGACAATGTCGCCAAGGTTGACGAAAGCCTGCGCGAAATGTGGGCCGCGGTGTCCGCCATGCTGACCTCGCCCGAGATCGAGGACGCCATCCGCCGACAGCTTCACGAGGGCCTTGAAATCCGTGCGCGCGGCGACAAGGTCGCCAGCGCGGACGACCTCAGGCTGGTGGCCAAGCCCGTGCTCTACAGCGACAAGGACGGATACCAGATCAAGCCGCATCCCGATGCGCGCAAGAAGGTGGTGACCATGCAGCTCTACTGCCCCGCCGACGAGAGCCAGCGGGAGCTTGGCACGACCCTCTATCAGGCTTCTCTGAAAGGCCTGCTGCATGTCGGCTCCTACGGGCTGGAACCGGTCAAGACGCTGCCGTTCCTGCCCAATGTCGGCTATGCCTTCGTGGTGCTGAAGGCCTATCATTCGCTGACGAAGATGAGCTGGCACGGCCGCCCGAAGATCCACACGCCGATCGAGCAACCGCGCGTCACCCTGCTCAACACCTTCTATATCAACGAAAACGTCGGCTTCTGATCCGGGCGGGCACTGCCCGTCTGGTCTGCCTTGCGCACCGCCCCGGTCGCTCGACCGCGGGCGGCTTGCTGTTTTGGATTACATGCCCTGCGGGCCGCGGTTCATCGCCGCCACGCCGGTGCGGCAGATCTCGACCAGGCCCAGCGGCTTCATGATGGCGATGAACTGCTCGATCTTCGACACCTTGCCGGTGATCTCGAAGATGAAGTGCTCGGTGTTGGCGTCGATCACCTTGGCGCGGAAGGCATCGGCCAGCCGCAGCGCCTCGACGCGCGCGTCTCCGGTGCCTGCCACCTTCACCAGCGCCAGCTCGCGCTCCAGCGGCCGGTCCTGGCCCAGTTCGGCTGCCCGAACCGTCAGGTCGATCACGCGGTGCACCGGCACGATGCGCTCAAGCTGATGCTTGATCTGTTCCAGCACGTGGGGCGTTCCCCGGGTTACGATGGTAATTCGCGAAAGGTGCCGCTCGTGTTCGGTTTCGGAAACGGTGAGGCTTTCGATGTTGTAGCCGCGACCGGAGAACAGGCCGATCACGCGGGCCAGCACGCCCGGCTCGTTGTCGACCAGAACCGATAGCGTGTGGATTTCCGGCCGCTGCGTCTCCTTGGAGATGAAGTAGGCGGAGCCGGTCGCCTGTAGCTGTGCGTTCATTTGGATCCCGTCTTCAAGCGTCTCGCTCAATTCGTTGTTTTCGCGCGGCCTTTGAAGCCGCGCGATTGTTGAAAACTCCGCCTAGACCAGCGCGCGCCCCTTGGCGTCGATGGCGTTGGCCACCGCTTCGTCGGTGGCTTCGTCGGGCAGCAGCATCTCGTTGTGCGCCTTGCCGGAGGGGATCATCGGGAAGCAGTTGGCCAGGTTCGCCACGCGGCAGTCGAAGATCACCGGCTTGTTCACCGAGATCATCTCCTTGATTGCGTCGTCCAGGTCGGCCGGCTTGTCGCAGCGGATGCCGTGGCCGCCATAGGCCTCGGCCAGCTTGACGAAGTCCGGCATCGCCTCGGTGTAGGAATGCGACAGCCGGTTGCCGTGCAGCAGCTGCTGCCACTGGCGCACCATGCCCATGTACTGGTTGTTTAGGATGAAGATCTTGATCGGCGCCTCATACTGCACCGCCGCGCTCATCTCCTGCATGGTCATCTGCACCGACGCGTCGCCGGCGATGTCGATCACCAGCGCGTCCGGATGCGCGATCTGCACGCCCAGTGCGGCCGGCAGGCCGTAGCCCATCGTGCCGAGGCCGCCCGAGGTCATCCAATGGTGCGGCTTTTCGAAATGGAAGTGCTGCGCGGCCCACATCTGGTGCTGGCCCACCTCGGTGGTGATGTAGGTGTCGCGATGCTTGGTCAGCTCGTAGAGGCGCTGGATCGCATATTGCGGCATGATCACTTCGTCGTTCATCTTGAACGCCAGCGAGTCACGCGCGCGCCATTTGGCGATCTGCTCCCACCACGGGTAGAGCGTCTTCTTGTCGGCCTTCACGGTCGCCCGCCACAGCCGCACCATATCCTCCAGCACGTGGCCGACGTCGCCGATGATGGGAATATCGGCGCGGACGTTCTTGTTGATCGAGGACGGATCGATGTCGATGTGGATCTTCTTCGAGCCCGGCGAGAAGGCGTCGAGGCGGCCGGTGATGCGGTCGTCGAAGCGCGCACCGACGCACAGCATCACGTCGCAATCATGCATGGCCATGTTGGCTTCATAAGTGCCGTGCATGCCCAGCATGCCGAGCCAGTTCTTGCCCGATGCCGGATAGGCGCCAAGCCCCATCAGCGTCGAGGTGATCGGGAAGCCGGAGAGCTCCACCAGCTCGCGCAGCAGCTGGCTGGCCTCGTTGCCGGAATTGATGACGCCGCCGCCCGAATAGATGATCGGCCGCTTTGCATTGGCCAGCAGCGCCACCGCGTCCTTGACCCGCTGCAGGTCGGCCTGCACCTGCGGATGATAGCTGGTGCGCGGCGCGGTCTGCGGCGGCGTGTAGATGCCGCGGGCGAACTGCACGTCCTTGGGGATATCGACAACCACCGGGCCCGGCCGGCCGGTCGTGGCGACATGGAAGGCTTCATGCAGCGTGCGGGCCAGATCGTTGACGTCCTTCACCAGCCAGTTGTGCTTGGTGCATGGGCGCGTAATGCCAACGGTGTCACATTCCTGGAAAGCGTCCGAGCCGATCAGCGATGTCGGCACCTGGCCGGTGATGCAGACCAGCGGGATCGAATCCATCAGCGCATCCTGCAGTGGCGTGACGGCGTTGGTCGCGCCGGGGCCGGAGGTCACCAGCATCACGCCGGCCTTGCCGGTCGAGCGGGCATAGCCTTCGGCCGCGTGGCCGGCGCCCTGCTCGTGGCGCACCAGGATGTGCTCGACATCCTCCTGCTGGAAAAGCTCGTCATAGATGGGAAGAACCGCACCGCCCGGATATCCGAAGATATGCTTGACGCCATTGTCCTTCAGCGCCTGCACCACCATTTCGGCGCCTGTCATTTCGCGCCGTCCGGTTTCGTTCTGTCCGTTGCTCATCAGTCTGGTTCCGTCTCTTCCGCTTCAGCTTTGCCGTGGTATCGGTATTCTTGACAATAAAAAAGGCCCCCGAGGGAGCCTGTGTTTGCGCATGGGAGGACTTTGCCCGGCGGTTACACCGCCTTGCCCACGCGCCTGCCTACGAGAATGAGTGCCAACTTGTTCATCGAGGCGGACATTAGGTGGGGATTCGGCCAAGTGTCAACGCACAATTTTGGCACAGAATGCTGGAAATGCCGCCTCGGCCCTCCCCCGCTAAGGTTGAAGCCATTTCATTAGTGCTTTCTGCACCATTTCGCCTCACCGCCGCTTAACCGCCATTCGCTAGGATGCCGCGCAGGGAATGCCAGGGGGCCAGAGCCGACAATGTTCATCGACCGCGAGAAATCCGGCGGAGAAGCCATTTCGCAGGAACGCCGCGAGGACGCCCAACCGGACGCGCGCGTGCTGGGCCATGTCGTGCATTGCGATGGCGCCCGCGCCACAATCGCCGCCTTCGCGGAGGCGGACGAAGGCACGCTGTCCGGCCTCTGGACCGTCGGCAAGATGATCTCTATCAATCTCGGCAAGGCGCGCACGGTCGGCCTGGTCTACGCGGTGGGCAGGCCCGATCGCGTGTGGAGGGAAGAAGGCCGCAACCCCATCGAAGTCAGCGTCGAACTGGTCGGCGAGGTGCGCGACGGCCCCGCCGGCGGCGCGCCCGTCTTCGACCGCGGCATCACCGTCTATCCGCATATCGGCGCCGTCGCCCACCGCATCCGCTCGCGCGACCTGCAGGCAGTCTACGATCTGGCGGGGCGCAAGTCCGTTACCATCGGCCAGCTCTCGCAGGACGAAACGATCAACGCCTGCATCGCCGTCGAGGACACGCTGTCGCGCCACTTCGCCGTCGTCGGCACCACGGGCGTCGGCAAGTCGACTGCCGTGTCGCTGCTGTTGCGCAAGACCATCGAGGCAAGGCCCGACCTGCGCGTTCTCATCATGGACCCGCACAACGAGTTCGCCGAGGCTCTGCCCGACCACAGCGTCACCATAGACACCGGCACGCTCGACCTGCCCTTCTGGCTGTTCCGGCTGGAAGAATTCGCCGAGGTGCTGTTTCGCGGGCGCGAGGTGGTGCCGGAAGAGATCGACGTGCTGCGCGACCTCATTCCGCAGGCCAAGAACCTCTATCGCAACCCCCAAGCCGGCGCCTTCCTGCGCCGTGGCGCCGATGCGCTCACCGCAGATACGCCCGTGCCCTACCGCATGGCCGACCTCATCAAACAGATCGACGAGCGCATGGGGATGCTGGAGAGCAAGAACGACCGCCCCATCTACCGCGCCCTGAAGACCCGCATCGAATCGGCCGTCGCCGATCCGCGCTATCGCTTCATGTTCAATTCGCGGCTGATCGAGGACACGATCCACCAGACCATCGGCAACATCTTCCGCATTCCGCATGGTGGCCGCCCCATCACCTGCTTCGAGATGGCCGGGCTGCCTTCCGAAGTGGTCAACGCGGTCTGCTCCGTCCTGGCCCGGCTCGCCTTCGACCTGGCGCTGTGGAGCGAGGGCAAGTTGCGGCTGCTGATCCTTTGCGAGGAAGCGCATCGCTACATGCCGGCCGATACGCGGCTTGGCTTCGCGCCGACCCGGCATGCGCTGTCGCGCATCGCCAAGGAAGGCCGCAAATATGGCTGCTATCTCGGCATCGTCACCCAGCGGCCGGGCGAGCTCGATCCGACCATCCTGTCGCAATGCTCGACCATCTTCGCCATGCGGCTCGCCAACGATCAGGACCAGCAGATCATCCGCTCAGCCATCGCCGATTCCTCTGCTTCGACGTTGTCGTTCCTGTCGTCGATGGGCCAGCGCGAGGCGATCGCCTTTGGCGAAGGCGTGGCCACCACCATGCGGCTGAAGTTCGAGCGCCTGCCGCAGAGCCTCATACCCGGCGCCCACAAGCGCCGCACCGAGGGAGCGGCGGCGGCCGAAGGCGAAGTGGATCTTGCCTTGATCGTGGAAAGGCTGCGCAACGTGCCGCGTCCGCAGCAGGCGCTCGGCTTTGCCGAAACCGTCGACGTCCAGCTCCAGGCCGGCGATCCCGGCTTCAGAAAGGCCGCGCCGGCACCGGTCCCTGAGGACCTGGATGTCAGCTTCGGGCTCAAGCCGACCACCTTCGGGCTCCGTCCCCGTTCGGACTGACGACCCGCCGCCTCAAAGCTTCGTGGTTTCGCGGCCGGATACCCTGCCCTCTCAGGCGCAGACGCGGTTCCGGCCTTCTCTCTTGGCGTGATAAAGCTGCTTGTCGGCGCGCCGGAAGAATTCTTCGGCCGCTTCCTTGCGGTCCCACACCGCCAGCCCAACGCTGGCAGTGACTCTCAGCCGGACATTGCCCGACAGGATCGTCTGGGAAGCGATGGCCTTGCGAATGCGCTCGGCAAACCTCACCAGCTTTTCGGCATCCATGTCGGGCGCCACCACGGCAAACTCCTCGCCGCCCAGGCGGGCAACCACGTCGTGGTAGCGGGTCATGTCGCGAAGGCATCTGGCCACTGCGCGCAGTACCTCGTCGCCAATGTCGTGCCCATGCGTGTCGTTGACCTGCTTGAAATGATCGAGGTCCAGGATCATCAGCCCTACCGGCTTGTCGATGCGGCCAAATTCCGAAAGATATTCCTTCAACGCCTCGTCGAAATAGCGCCGGTTCTGCATGCCCGTCAGGCCGTCCGTCAGCGCCGCGTGCTCCAGGGTCTCGGAGCGTGCGCTGAGCGAGGCGGTCATGGCACGCAGCTTGCCGCCCTCCTTCACCTGCGTACGGATCTGCGGGTAGATGAAGAACACGCCGAAGAACAGCGCGGTGATAACCAGAACCGCCGTCAGGAACAGCAGCTGTGAAAGATACGCCACGCTTTCGATATGCTCGGGGTGGAACAGCGTCTCGTCCCCGTTATGCAGCACGTTATAGGCGTGCAAGGTCACGCCGCCAGCCGCAAGGATCACGGTGATCAGTACGAAGAACGCCGATTCCGACTGGTGGAAACGCATGGACCTCCCGCTGGCGATATCCGTTCCGGAATCCGGAACGACACGTCGACTCAGGTTGTGCCATATCGGGCCTTACGGTCGGTTAATCCGATCGGCTAAAAGCCGAGTACTTTCCGCCGCTTGACTTTCCGACGCGGTTTTGGCTCAGGCCATGGCGGCCGCGCCGGGGATGCGTTTCCACTCCGGTCCGAACTGGTTTCGGAACCATGTCGACTGGCGCTTGGCATATTGCCGGGTGGCAATCTTGGCGCGCTCGATCGCCTCGGCAAACGCCATCTCGCCGGCATCCGCGGCCTGCAGCTCTCGCACGCCGATGGCCTTCATCGCCGGCAGCGCCGGGTCAAGCCTCATCGCTGCCAGCGCCCGCACTTCCTCCAGCGCTCCGGCCTCCAGCATGCGGTCGAAGCGCGCATCGATACGGCGCACAAGCTCGCCGCGATCGGGCTCGATCACGATGCAACGGGCCGTCTCCCTGTGAACCAACGCGCCGCCGCGCTCGCTCTGCCATGCCAGCATGGAGCGGCCGGAAGCGTCCAGCACCTCCAGCGCGCGCAGGATGCGCTGGCTGTCGCCCGGCTTCAGGCGCAAAGCCATTTCCGGGTCGCGCTCGCCTAGGATGCGATGCAGCGCCACTGAGCCTTCATCGGCCATGCGGCCACGCCAGCCCTCGCGGATCGCGGAGGGAATGTCGGGCATGTTCGAAATCCCCTCCGTCAGCGCGCGGAAATAGAGGCCTGTGCCGCCGACGAAAATCGGCACCTTTCCCTCAAGGCGCCCTTCGGCCACCAGCTTGCCCACGTCCCGCAGCCAGGCGCCGGTGGAATAGAGCGTCGCCGGCGAAACGTGCCCGTAGAGAAAATGCGGCGCGCGGGCCTGGTCCTCGGCGCTGGGGCGCGCTGTCAGCACGTCCAGAACCGAATAGACCTGCATGGAATCCGCGTTGACGATCACGCCGCCCTTGTCGAGGGCGAGGTCCAAAGCCAGCGCCGACTTGCCGCTGGCCGTCGGCCCGGCTATCAGGATCGCGTCCTTCACGCGCTCGCCGCCTTCGCATTTGCCGGAATTTTCCATGCCGCTCGTCGCCACCCTCATTTCGCACCCGGCCCAGCGCCGTCTTTCGCACTCGCTCGCGAATATGGCCTCGCAGGCCGTGGGTGCAAGCTCCCTTCGCTGGCTTGCCGAGGAAATCGCCTGCGACCTGATCCTGCCAGACGCAGCCGACTGCGAAGCCGCACAGGCGCGCTTGCGCGAGGCGCTGGCTTCCGAGCCCATCGACATTGCAGTGCAGGAGGCCGCCGGCCGCGCCAAGAAGATCCTGCTTGCCGACATGGACTCCACCATGATCGACCAGGAATGCATCGACGAGCTGGCCGACGAGATCGGCGTCAAGGAGCATGTCGCCGCCATCACCGCGCGTTCGATGAATGGCGAGATCGAGTTCGAACCGGCCCTGCGCGAGCGCGTCGCCCTTCTCAAGGGGCTCGACGCCACCGTCATCGAGCGCATCATCAGCGGACGGCTGACGCTCGCCTCGGGCGGGCGCCAGCTGGTTGCCACCATGCGTGCCCATGGCGCCTATACGGTGCTGGTCTCCGGCGGCTTCGACGTCTTCACCTCGCGTATCGGCGCCAAGCTCGGCTTCGACGAGCACCGCGCCAACCGGCTCATCGAGGTTGACGGCCGCCTCACCGGCGAGGTGGTGGAGCCAATCCTCGGCCGCGCCGCGAAAGCCGAAGCGCTGCTCGACATCTCCGCCCGCCTCGGCCTCTCGCCGGCGGATGCCATCGCCGTCGGCGACGGCGCCAACGATCTCGACATGATCCATCTTGCCGGCACCGGCGTGGCGCTGCACGCCAAACCTGCAGTCGCCGCCGAAGCGCGGGTGCGCATCGACCATGCCGATCTCACCGCCCTTCTTTACCTTCAAGGATACAGCCAGACGGAGTTTGCCGCATGACACCAATCCGCACCCAGCGGCTTGTGTTGCGCAACTGGGAAGAGCGCGACCGCGACCTGTTCCACCGCATCAATTCCGACGAGACGGTGATGGAGTTCTTCCCCTTCCGGCGCACTCGGGCACAGGCGGATGTCAGAATGGACGAGATAGCCGCGGAAATCTCCGCCCAAGGCTATGGCTGGTCGGCGGTCGAAATCGCCGAGACCGCCGAATGCATCGGCTTCGTCGGGCTGCACGACGCCGAAATCGAGCCCGTCGTGCCGCCCGGCTCGATCGAGATCGGCTGGCGGCTCGCGCCGGAATTCTGGGGCTTCGGCTATGTCACCGAGGCCGCTTGCGCCCTGCTGGACTTCGGCTTCAACCAACTCGGCAAGGAAGAGATCATGTCCTTTGCCGTGGCCGGCAATACGCGTTCCACCGCGGTGATGGAACGTCTGGGCATGCGCCGCGATCCGGCCGCCGATTTCGACAATCCCAACGTGCCCGACACGCACCCGCAATTGAAGCGGCACGTGCTCTATCGCATGACCCTTCGGGACTGGCGAATGAGAAAAGGGGCGGCCCGCTAGCCGCCCCTTTTCGTTTTCCTTCAAAGGCTTGGATCGGTTTCCGGAATCAATCCATCCGCACCGTGACAAAGCGCAACTCGCCCGATTTCGAAGCCAGCATCAGCAGCGCGTTCTTGCGGCCCTGCTCCTTCAGCGCGGCGATGCGGTCCATCACATCCTTGGGAGTGGCAACGGATTCCTGAGCGATCTCGGTGATCACCTCGCCCGCAGCGATGCCGCGTTCGGCCGCCGGCGAGTTCGGATCGACCTCGCGGATGACCACGCCGGCCACATCGGCATTGATGCCGAACTGGGCGCGGGCGGCCTCGTCCAGGTCGCCGACGGTCATTCCCAGCACGGATGCGGTCGCAACGGCGTCCCCGCCCTTGGTCTGCTTGACCTCTTCCTTGCTCAGCTTCTCTCCGTCCTCGAGGCGGCCCAGCGTCACCTTTACGCTCTGTTCGGCGCCCTTGCGCACGAGTTCCACGTCCACCGCCTTGCCCACCGGGCTTTCGGCCACGACGCGCGGCAGGTCGCGCATCTCGTGCACGTCCTTGCCGTCAAACTTGGTGATCACGTCGCCCGGCTGGATGGTGCCATCGTCCACCGGTCCGCCCTTGATCACGCCGGCCACCAGCGCGCCCTTGGCAGCTTTCATGCCGAGGCTTTCGGCGATCTCGTCCGTCACCGGCTGGATGCGCACGCCCAGCCAGCCGCGCCGCGTCTCGCCATATTCGGCCAGTTGCTGCACAACGCCTGCGGCAAGCTCCGAGGGGATGGAGAAGCCGATGCCGATCGAGCCGCCCGAAGGCGAGATGATGGCGGTGTTGATTCCCACCACCTCGCCGTCCATGTTGAACAGCGGCCCGCCGGAATTGCCGCGGTTGATCGCGGCGTCGGTCTGGATGAAGTCGTCATAAGGACCAGCATTGATGTCGCGGTTGCGCGCCGAGACGATGCCCACGGTCACAGTGCCGCCCAGGCCGAACGGGTTGCCCACGGCCATTACCCAGTCGCCGATCCGCATCTTGTTGGAATCGCCGAACTTCACCGCGGTCAGCTTCTTGGCCTTGGGGTCGACCTTCAGCACTGCAATGTCGGTCTTGGTATCGGTACCGGCCAGCGTCGCCTTCAGCTTGCTGCCGTCGGAGAAATTGACCTCGATCTCGTCGGCATCGGCGATCACGTGGTTGTTGGTCACGATGATGCCCTTCTCGGCATCGACCACGAAGCCGGAGCCCAGCGACTGCACCTTCTGGGGCCCGCTTTCCTTCTTGCCCTGCCGGTTCTTGAAAAACTCGTCGAAGAAGTCCTGGAAGGGCGAACCCTCGGGAAGCTGGGGCATCGGAACAGCTCCCGGCCCTTCGCTTCCCTTCACCGTCTGCGACGTGGAAATGTTCACCACCGCGCCCAGCAGGCCTTCGGCCAGGTCGGCGACGGAAGCCGGCCCATGCGCGGGAGGACGTGACTGTTCCTGCGCCAAAGCCGGAGTGACGAGGTGCGGCGTCGCGACCCCGGCGGTCAGCATGGCCATGGTCGCCGCCAATACGGTCTTGCGGACCACGGGCAGGAAGGGATTGGACGTCATGGGAAAATAGCCTCCGGTTCAGACAGCGCCATGTGTGAGGAAAAATAAGGCGTGTTTGCGGCTTTGCCTACTGGCTCGGCAAGACAATCTTGGTCGGCGGCGGTTTCCGCGCCGCCGCCGCAGCCACGCAGGCGCCCGCAGGCGAAATCCGGCGGAAGCGCCGCTGGTCCTATGCGCGCGCCAGCCAGACAAGGGCGACGCCCGCGGCGATTGCCGCAAGCCCCACCACTCTCAGCATGTTCTCAGGCATCACCAGAACCTGCGCGGCCAGCCGCCGCGCAAGCGAGGGGAAGCCGCCATAGATCAGGCCCTCGATGACGAAGACAAGCCCTATGGCGACAAGGAAGTCGGACACCGGCGCTGCTTACTGGCTGGCGCCGGCTGTGGGTGCCCCGCTTGCAGCAGCCGGTGCGTTCGTGGTCGGTGCGTTCGTGGACGGCGCCGCGCCCGCTGCAGCACCCGAAGGGCTGCGGAAGTAGCGGAAGAACTCCGACTGCGGCGACAGCACCATGGTGGTGTCGGCGCTGTCGAGCGCCTTGTTGTAGGCATTCATCGAGCGGTAGAACTCGAAGAACTCAGGGTCGCGCTGGAAAGCGTCGGCGAAAGTGGCGTTACGCGCCGCCTCGCCCTCACCGCGCACGATCTCTGCTTCCTTCTGCGCTTCGGCAACCGTTTCCACGACCTCGCGGTCTGCGCGGGCGCGGATGCGCTGCGCCGCTTCGCGGCCGCGTGCCCGCAGCCTTTCGGCTTCGGCCAGGCGCTCGGCCTTCATGCGCTCGTAGGTCTGCTGCGAAACCTCGGCCGTCAGGTCGGTGCGGCGAATGCGCACGTCCTCGATCTCCAGTCCGAGCGAGGTCGCGTCGGGGCGAAGCTGGTCGCGCACTTCGCGCATCATCGAGGCGCGCTCTTCCGACAGCGCCGCTTCGAAGCCCCGCACGCCGTAGACGCGACGCAGGGCCGCGTCGAGGCGCGTCTTCAGGCGCTGCTCGGCAAGGGTCACGCTTCCCGAAACGGCGGCACGGAACAGCCGTGGGTTCTTGATGCGGTAGGCCACGAAGGCATCCACCTCATAGAACTTGCCGCCCGAAACCTGAACGCGGATGTTGTCGAGATCGAAGCGCAGGATGCGGTCATCCACATATTGCACCGTGTCGGCGTCGAACATCGAGAACGGCATCTTGAAGTAGATGCCGGGCTCGCTCTTGACGTCGACGATCTCGCCGAAGCGCAACACGATGGCCTGCTGGCGCGCATTGACGACATAAACCGAGGAGTAGAGCAGCAGCAGGATGACCGCTGCGATCACGCCGATGATTGGGAGACGGTTAGACATTACTTGTTGCCTCCTTGGGTCGCGTTCGGCGCGCGGTTCTGCAATTCCGGCAGGGGCAGATAGGGTATCACGCCCTGCCCATTGCCCTGGTCGACGATGACCTTGTTGGCCCCCTTGAGAACCGATTCCATGGTTTCGAGGAACAGGCGCTGGCGGGTCACGTCGGGTGCCTTGGCATATTCGTCGTAGACGGAGATGAAGCGCTGCGCCTCACCCTCGGCCTCCTGGACAACGCGGTTCTTGTAGGCGGCCGCATCCTCGCGGATCTGCGCGGCCTGGCCTCGAGCCTGGCCCAGCTTCTGGTTGGAGTACTGGTTGGCCTCCTCCACGAAGCGGTCTTCGTCCTGTTCGGCGCGCTGCACCTCGTCAAAGGCGTCCGCGACTTCGCGCGGCGGGGCCGCATCTTCGATCGAGATCGCATTGACCGCGATGCCGGCGCCATATTCGTCCAGCGTGCCCTGCACGGTGGAGCGCACCGAGTCGGCAATGCCCTGGCGGTCATCGCGGAAGATGTCCTGCGCGGGACGGCGCCCCACAACCTCGCGCATGGCGCTTTCGGACACCTGGCGCAGCATGCCGTCCGGGTCGGATACACGGAACAGATAGGCCTTGGGGTCGGAGACCTGGTAGGCCACCGAGAACTGCACGTTGACGATGTTCTGGTCACCCGAGAGCATCAGGCCCGAAGTCGAGCGGTCGGTGCCGCCGCCGATATTGATGAGCTTTTCGGCCATATTGGCCTTTTCGATGGTTTCGACCGGCCACCAGTGGAAATGCAGGCCGGGGCCGGAAATCTCTTCCTTCGGCTTGCCGAAGCGAAGCTCCACCGCCATCTCGTCCGGCTGGACGGTGTAGACGGCCTGGAAGGCCCAGAACACCACAAGCGCAACGGCAATCAGCCCGAACATGGCCGCCCCGCCGCCGTTTCCGCCGGGCAGAACGTTCTTCAGGCGGTCTTGGCCGCGCCGGATGATGTCTTCAAGATCGGGAGGGGTGCCTTGCGGGCCGCCCGGGCCACGAGACCCCTGGCCCCAAGGGCCACCGCTGTTTCCACCGCCGCCCCCCCATGGGCCGCCGCCGCCACCGCTCTGATTGTTCCAGGGCATGAATGTCCTTTCGGTTCAAAATCTTCCGGCCTTCGGCCAGGCGCCATGTGCACGTGCTTCCTTCTATAGGGACGCCGCCACGCGCTTTCAACGCGGCGACCGCGCGCATTCGTCGATTTGCTTACGAAACCGCCGCTTTAGGCTCTTTCATCGCATCGCGGCGCCGCTCGTAGACTGCATAGCGCGTCGCGTGGCTGTCTTTTTCGCCCGCCGGCACGTCGATTGCGCTGACAAGCCGCCAGATATCCGGATCGATATCGGGAAAGCGCGTGTCGCCCTCAACCTCGGCCAGCACATGCGTGACAAGCAGCCTGTCCGCCAGCGGCAGCGCCTCGCGGTAGATCTCGCCGCCGCCCACGACGCAGATCTCGTCGGCACCGGCCATGCAGCGCGCACGCGCGGTGGCCAGCGTTATGGCCTCGGCCAGCGAGCCGACTACCTCCGCGCCCTCGGCACGAAAATCCTTGTCCCGCGTCACTATTATATTCAGGCGGCCGGGCAGCGGCCGGCCGATGCTCTGCCAGGTCTTGCGGCCCATGATGATCGGCTTGCCCATCGTGTCGGCCTTGAAGCGCTTGAGGTCGCTGGAAAGCCGCCACGGCAATCCGCCCTCGCGCCCGATCACGCCGTTTTCGGCGATGGCCACATAGATCGCTAGTCTCATCAATTGCCGCTCCCGTCTTGGCTGGCTTCGGCGCCTTCCGGGTCCGGATGGCTGAGGATCAGGATGTCGAGGTCGCGCTCGGGATAGAAATCCTGAGCCTTCATGCGAAAGGTGGTCGGGCCGATCTTCTCGACCTTGCTGCCGCAGAAGCTGATCAGGTTATTCGCATCGCCCTTGTCGACGGTCAGCGTGAAGTCGCCGATGGTTCCCATGGCCCAGTTGCCGCCGGTCTTCAGAATGTAGGACAGGCGGTTCTCGTAAAGCGCCGGATAGTCGCTCGGGGCTGCCTTTACTGCCTTCGCAACCGCCTTCTCGAACGCCGCGTCCATGCAGTAGCGCCGCTTGTAGTCTTCATAGGTGGCTCCGGCGAGCCTGCCGCCGTCCATGAAGGTCAGGCCAACGCTGCCGCCCAGGCTCGGCTGGTAGCGGTGCGACACTTTCACCGCCTGGCCGGTCGGGAACACCGTGCGCCACCAATAGGTGGAGCGCAATTGCCAGAAGGGCGACCGTTCGCGCTTCCAGCCCGAGCCGTCGTCATATTCTTCGATCATTATTATGCCGCGGTCGATCCAGCCGTCGGCGACCTCCTGCGGCAGCGCCTGCAGCGACTTGGTGGTCTCCGGACCAAACGGATAGAAGGGCACGCCGTGGGCCTTCAGCTCGTCGGAAATGTCAATGCCGACCGCCATTGCCCGATGCTCGAGTTCAGGCTGAACGGTCGTGCCGTCGACGAACACCTCGAAGCCGAGGAAATTGTCGTCCTCGGCCCTGGGAATGGCCGGCATGAAATAGGGATTGCCGGTGATCTCAGGCATCGGAAAGGCCACTATGGTCGCCACGTCCTTGTCGGAAGTGTTGCGAAACACATAGTCCACCGTGATCCTGTCGCGGGAAATGAACAGGTCTTCCTTTTCCATCGCCACGACGTCGCTGCGCGACAGGATCAGCCCGCCGGTGCCGAGTTCGGCAATGGAGTCGTTGGCCAGCGCCGGGGCCGGAGCCAGGAACGGCAAGGCGAACATCAGGCGGCGGAACATGGAAAAAACCTCCTCGCGCAGCGCCTGGCACGAGTCGGCCGACGCGGCGGTATCTAACCCTCCGGTCGAAGCACAATCAAAGCAAAAGGCGCGGCTGCTGGACTTTCCACAAGCGCTCGCGCCGCCTATCAGCTGGCGGGGTGAGGCAATTTCGCGGTTGATCTCGGCATTTCTGCACTAGCGAGGCGCTGCATCGTGCAATAGACGGAAGCCGGCTATCCCTGGCCGGGCTCCCATCCGAAGGCCGGAACGCCGCCGCGTGGTTTCTCGCCTGCGGCTGTCCTTGTGGAAAAGTATAGAAGGTATTTTAGATGCTGGGCTGGTTTCGGGCGCTGATGCCGCGGGAAGACCGCTTCTTCGATCTGTTCACACGGCATTCCCAATTGGTGGTCAGCGGCGCCGAAGCCCTGCAGGGCCTGCTGGCCGGCGGCGAAGAGGTCGAGAAATACGGCCGGCGGATCGTCGAACTGGAAACCCAGGCCGACGCCATTACCCACGAGGTGATGCTGGCCGTGCGGCGCAGCTTCATCACCCCGTTCGATCGCGGCGACATCAAGGACCTGATCCAGTCCATGGACGATGCCATCGACATGATGCGCAAGACCGTGAAGACGGTCAGCCTGTACGAGCAGAAGCAGTTTGATCCGCTGATGCAGGATATGGGCAGCATCATCGTCTCTGCCGCACGGCTGATCGACGAGGCGATCCCGCTTCTCAACAAGGTCAACCCCAACGCCCCGCGGCTTGCGGCGATCACCGAGGAGGTGACGCGCATCGAGGGTCGCTCCGATGAGCTGCACGACCAGGGCTTGAAGGAGCTGTTCCGCGTACACGGCCACAGCGATCCGATGGCCTATCTCATCGGCAGGGAAATCTACGGACATCTCGAAAAGGTGGTCGACAGCTTCGAAGACGTCGCAGACGAGATCAGCGGCATCGTCATCGAGAACATATAGCGCCTCGTGATGGATGCCTCCCTCGCCTTTCCGCTGCTGGCCGGCCTGATCGCGGTCGCGCTGTTCTTCGACTTCCTCAACGGCCTGCACGACGCCGCCAATTCCATCGCCACCATCGTTTCCACGCGGGTGCTGCGGCCGCAATATGCGGTCGCATGGGCGGCGTTCTTCAACTTCATCGCCTTCCTGTTCTTCGGCCTGCACGTGGCCCAGACGCTGGGCACCGGCATCATCAATGCCGAGATCGTCAATCCGCAGGTGATCTTCGCCGCCCTCATGGGTGCGATCATCTGGAACATCCTGACCTGGATCTTCGGCATTCCGTCGAGCAGCTCGCACGCGCTCATCGGCGGCCTCGTCGGGGCTGGCGTGGCCAAGGCCGGCGGCGGCGCGGTGGTGTGGACCGGCCTGCTCAAGACCTCGGCGGCGATCGTGATGTCGCCGATGGTCGGTTTCCTGCTTGCGCTGAGCCTGGTGCTGTTCGTGTCCTGGCTGTTCATCCGCCAGACGCCGTTTGCGGTCGACCGTACCTTCCGCGTCATGCAATTCATCTCGGCGTCGCTCTATTCGTTGGGCCATGGCGGCAACGACGCGCAGAAAACCATGGGCATCATCGCGGTGCTGCTGTTCTCGCAGGGCTATCTCGGCAGCGAATTCTACGTGCCGTTCTGGGTCGTCATCACCTGCCAGAGCGCCATGGCGCTCGGCACGCTGTTCGGCGGCTGGCGCATCGTCCACACCATGGGCTCGAAGATCACGCGGCTAAATCCGATGCAGGGCTTCTGCGCCGAAACCGGCGGTGCCATCACACTGTTCATGGCCACATGGCTCGGCATTCCGGTTTCCACCACCCACACCATCACCGGCGCCATCATCGGCGTCGGCGCCGCACGCCGGGTGTCGGCCGTGCGCTGGGGCATCGCCGGCAATATCGTGATTGCCTGGGTGGTCACCTTGCCTGCGGCGGCGGCCATCTCGGCCCTCACCTATTTCGCCGTCGGTTTCTTCGCTTGACCGCGAAATGAAAAACGGGAGCGGCCGCTTGTTTCCGGCCGCTCCCGCTTCCTCAGGCTCGCATGGCTTCGCGCCTCCTCACACTGCAATCGGCGCGCGAATGTTCGGGTCGGCCTGATAATTCTCCAGCCGGAAATCTTCGAAGCGGAAGGCGAACAGGCCCTTCACTTCCGGATTGATCCACATCGTCGGCAAGGGCTTGGGCGTGCGCGAAAGCTGCTCTCGCGCCTGCTCGAAATGGTTGGCGTAGAGGTGCGCATCGCCCAGCGTGTGGATGAACTCGCCAGGCTTCAGCCCACTCACCTGCGCCACCATCATCGTCAGCAGCGCATAGGAGGCGATGTTGAACGGCACGCCGAGGAAGATGTCGGCCGAACGCTGGTAGAGCTGGCAGGACAGCCGCCCTTCCGAAACATAGAACTGGAACAGGCAGTGGCATGGAGGCAGCGCCATCTCGTCCACCTCGGCCGGGTTCCAGGCCGAGACGATCAGCCGCCGCGAATTGGGATTGTTGCGCAACTGCTGCAGAAGGTTTGCGATCTGGTCGATGCGCTCGCCGTTCGGAGCCGGCCAGGAACGCCACTGCGCGCCATAGACGGGGCCGAGGTCGCCATTCTCGTCGGCCCACTCATCCCAGATCGTCACGCCATGATCGTGCAGATACTTGATGTTGGTATCGCCGGCCAGGAACCAGAGCAGTTCATGGATGATCGACTTCAGGTGCAGCTTTTTCGTGGTGGTGACGGGAAAGCCATCGGCTAGGTCGAAGCACATCTGGTAGCCGAACACCGAGCGCGTGCCGGTTCCGGTACGGTCGCTGCGGTCCACGCCGGTTTCGAGCACGTGTTTCAGGAGGTCGAGATACTGGCGCATTGTTCCGCTTCGATTCGGGGAATGGTCGGGGACAGCCGGTTATAACGTAAGCCCCGGCTTGCGCCATGCCAACCGGGGCTCATTTCGCGCCTTGTGCCGCGGCGGCGGCTTGCGACTGCCGCGTCGCGGGGCCTAGAGCGCGCCCAACTTTCCCAGTTCCTTCGCGGCCAGGTAGTAGAAGGTCACACGGCTCTTGGTGTGATCGGCCGCCATCGCCTTGCAGACCTTCTCCACCGTTGCGTCGGCCAGGGCATCATCCGTCACGCCCAGCTTCTTGGCGATCCAGTTTTCCTTGACGCGTTCGAGCTCCTTCGGATCAGTGCAGGACACCAGCGACGAGTCGCGGTTGCGCAATGCGATGCCCAGATGCCTCACGATCTTGTCGACGGTCGCGGCATCGGCCACGGCATCGTATTTCATCACGTCTGTGAGATAGTCGGTCATGCGTACTCCCCTCGTTGAACAACAACAGGATTTTCGCTCCTGCGGATCGCAACCTGGGCGTTTCCGCCGTATCCCCACCGTCCACGAGCTTCCGTGCGGACCCGCCCCCTGTCAAGCACTTGCTGGCAGCGGATAACGCAGATGGGCCCTTTTATTTTCGGCAGACCCTGCCTATATTCGCGCTGTCAGCTTGCCTGACTATGGCAATAAATGGGCGATGCAATAAACCGTTCGGACCCGGGGGCGGTACCCGGCGCCTCCACCAAAAACCGCTCTTTTGGAGCGGCTTTTGATGGGGGCGAAATAGGATCGACGAAGGCGTAAAGATCGTACTTTTGCTCGGCATTGTACCACCGTTATCGGGCTATTTTTATAGTTGCCAACGACAACTATGCGGAAGCACGTCTCGCTGCTTAATGCGGCGCGATAGCTTCAAATCAAGCCCTAGCGGTTCGCACCTCTAGGCGGGGTTCGGAGGTACCTGGCAACAGAAACCTCCACTTCTCTCTTGAAGTTACGCCGGTTTCTACACCAGTTGGATCAAGACCTTGCAGGATCCACGGTGCGGTCCCTGTGGAGCCGCGAAATTCCGCCGGTTGGTTGCTAACGTGTCAGTAACTTTTCCACGCTGCGACCCTCCCTGTGCCTGTTGCGCTCGTGCGCTATATGCGGTTTACGATAGGGCCGAGCTTGAGTACAGCTAGCCAACTCGATTCACCGGAAGCACGCCCGCATATGCCCGAAGACCAGATTCGCTACGATATTCTTGCCCAGGAAGCGCTGCGGGGCGTCATGCGCAAGGTGCTCGGAGAGGTGGCCCGCACCGGCCTGCCGGGCAACCACCACTTCTTCATCACCTTTCTTACCGGCGCGCCCGGCGTTCGTATCTCCAGTCGGCTGCGCGAACGCTACCCCGAGCAGATGACCATCGTCATCCAGTTCCAGTATTGGGACCTCAAGGTCAGCGAAACCGGCTTTGAGATCGGCCTGTCCTTCTCCGACATTCCCGAGAAGCTCGAGATCCCCTTCTCCGCCGTGCGCGGCTTCTACGACCCTTCCGTGAACTTCGAACTGGAGTTCGACGTCAAGATCGAGGGCCTCATCGATTCCATCGAGGAAGAGCCCGCGCCCGAAGTACCTGCCAAGCGGCAGAAGAGCGCTCCGGCCAAGGCCGAGAGCGGCAAGAAGGCGGCAAAATCCTCCGAAGCCGAAAGCGAAGCCCCCGCCAAGGGCGCGGACGTCGTTTCGCTGGACGCGTTCCGCAAGAAATAGGAGGCCCGGCAATTGGCGGAAATCGTCAATCTTCGCCAAGCCCGGAAGAACAAGGCGCGCGCCGAGAAGGAACGCGCCGCGGAGCAGAACCGCATCCTGCACGGCCGCACCAAGGTCGAGAAGACCCGCGACCGCCAGACCGCAGACACGGCTGAGCGTTTCCTCGACGGCCACCGGCGCGAGCGCGGCACCGAAGCTCCCTCACCCTCCTCGGGCGACGACCGGTGAGCCTGGTGCGCAAGCACTCGGTGACGATCCGCGGCCACCGCACCAGCTATTCGCTCGAACAGCCCTTCTTCGACGACCTTGCGACCATCGCCGCTCAGCGCAATGTCCCACTCGCAGCCCTCGTCGCAGAAATCGACGAAACGCGCCCGCGCGAGGCGAACCTGTCTTCCGCGCTGCGGCTCCATGTTCTGGACTGGGCCAAGCGCAAAAGTGCCGCCGCGCCGGGCACGCCTGCGCAGGCGCGGACAATGTACGGGCTTATCGGCAGGATGATCGCGCAGCCCGGCAAGCGCGACGAACTGGTCGCCATCATGCAGGCAGGCACCGGGCGGATGCCCGGTTGTCTCAGCTATATCGTCGCGACCGACACCACCGACCGCAACGCCATCTGGATCACTGAGGTCTGGCTAGATGAGGCCAGCCACAAGGCGTCACTGGCCCTGCCTGAGGTGCAGGCGGCGATCGAGAAGGCGCGCCCCCTGATCGCCGGTTTCGACAGCCGCACCGTCACCACACCAGTTGCGGGCGTCGGGCTGGACGTCGCGGACTAGCCACCCCGCCGGTAAGAGGCCGGCGGCTTAAGCGAGTGCGCTTCCGCCAAAGGAAAGTGCGGGGCGCCTCTCGAGCTAAAGCTTGGCCACCAGCGCTGCCAACTGATCGGTGCAGCGGCCCCAGCCCTCATGAAAACCCATCTTCTCATGCGCGTCGCGGTCTTCCACCGTCCAGTGGCGGGCGCGGGCCGTGTATCTCGTCTTGCCGTCCACATCCTCAAAGGTCAGCACTCCGGTAAAGAACGGCTTGGGCGACGGCTGCCACGCCTCGGTATAGGCGTCGGTGAACACGAGCTTCTCGTTTTCCACCACCTCAAGATAGATACCGCGGTTCGGATAGTCGTTGCCCTCGGGATCTCGCATCACGATCAGGCTGGAGCCGCCGGGCCGCACGTCGAGCTCGGCCGATGGCGTGGTCCAGGGCAGTGGCGCGAACCACTGTTTGAGCAGTTCTGCGTCGGTCCATGCGCGGAAAACCTTCTCCCGCGGCGCATCAATGATGCGGGTCAGCACCAGTTCGCGGTCGGAAGTCGGGGTGGTTTCGGCTGCGGCGGTCATTCTCGTCTCCACGGTTTGTCGCTTTCCCTCTAGACGCACGAACCGGCAGAAACCCGACAGCACCAAGCATTTTTCCCGATACGACCGGCGTGGCGTTGAAGCTTAGCCGCCGGAGTCGTCCAGATTGCGCAGCAGTTCTTCTATCGATTCGGGATCGAAGGTGTTCGCCCCGCCGGGCGCCAGCTGGTTCGGCCTTGGCGGTGGCGGCAGGGGCTCTCGCTCGATACCGGGCGCCTGCTCCAACTTCTGCTCCGCGTCCGCCCTGGCCCTGGCCGCGGCTTCGGCCCTCGCTTTCTTCTCCGCCTCTGCCTTCGCCTTGGCCGCAGCTTCGGCTTCAGCCCGCGCCCTGGCTTCCGCTTCGGCCTTCTGCGCTGCCGTCTGCTCGGCGGCTCTCGCCTCGGCCTCGGCCTTGGCTTTTGCGTCGGCTTCCGCCTTTGCCTGGGCTTCGGCTGCAGCGCGTGCCCTGGCTTCGGCCTCTGCCTTCAGCCGCGCCTCCTCCGCCTCGCGCCGGCGCTTTTCCTCGGCCGCGCGTTCGCGTTCCTGCTGCAGCGAGGTGTAGTAGCGGGCCTCGCGGCGCAGGCGCTGCTTTTCCAGCACCTCCGCCTGCATGGCCTCAACTCTCGCCTGCTCGCGCTCCAGTGCGCGCTGCGTCAGGAACTGGCCGAGCGGATCGCTGTCCAGCGTCCGCTTCGGCGCGGCAAGCGGGCCCGTAAGGCTGAAGCGCAGGCTGGGTTCCGAGCCCACCAGCGCCTCGTCGCCGGGCGCGTAGGCGATCGTGCCGTCGGCTGCCACCGTGCCGGCATTGAGGTCGGCGCGCAGGTCGCTCGAAAGCCTCGCCTTCGGCGTTTCGAAGCTGAAGGGCGGCGCGCGCAGCACGCCCGCGGCCACGCTGAATGCAATGTCGGCATCACCGGCCGCCAAGCTCCCAGAAGCGACGATCTCCGGCGCGAAAGCCGCCGTGCGCGCCGCGTTGACGTCACGGCCGATGGCGTCTGCCTTTTCGATCAGGGTCGGCAATGCTTCGGGGTTGACCCCCGGAACCACGAGCCCTTTGAGCGAGGCCGTGCCCGAGCCGGAAAGCGCCGCGACCAGACCGCCCACCGACTTGCCGCTTGCCGAAAGCGCGGCGGCGATATCGGCGCGGCCCGCCAGCCCGGTTTCGGGCAGGGCCGCCGCGAGATCGGCACCATCCAGCTTTAGTTGGCCGGATACCAGGCCTGTGCCGCCGTTGTTCTTGATCTCGAACAGCCCCTTGAGCCGGCCATCGAAGAGCTTTGCCTCCACATCGGAAAGCCGCAGTCCCTCCTCGTCCAGCTTCAGCGCAAGCCGGGCATCGTGGGCGGTGTTCGTTCCGGCTGTGATGATGTTGGCAACCGTGAGGTCGAGATTGGCGGCAAAGGGCGCCAACGGCTTCGGCTGGAAGGCAACCTCCGACCAGCCCTTGCCGGTGGACGCAACCGCCTGCTCGCCGAGCACCATCGCAATGGCCGGATCGAGGTTCAACTCGTCCAGCGCCAGCGCGCCGGTCAGCTGCGGCACGCCGTTCTTCGCCTGAACATTGACCGCGCCCGAAACCGCGCCCTCGTTGACAGCGCCTTCGATCTTGTCGAGCACCAGCAGGCCGCTTTCGTAGTCGGCCTCGGCGGAGAGCGTCAGCGGCGTGCCCATGCCCATGCCGGGCAAGCCGAATCCCACCGTCATCATCCACGGCTCGATGTCCTGCGCATCCAGCTTCACGTCGCCTTTCGCGCGCGCCTGCTCCTCGGAATAGCCCGTCGTGCCGTCGAACGAGGCTGAAAAGCCGTCGCCGCCGAAGCGGAAACTCGTGTCCAGTCCGCCCGCCGCCGTGCCCTTGGCAGAGAGGGAAAGCTCGCCGGGGCCCGTCAGGCCGAGCGGCAGCGTCGGCAGGCCGGCGAGCGCCAGCAGCGTGGTGGCGTCGTCATTGTGCGCCGACAGCGACAGGTCGAGCGGCGCGCGGTCGAGTTCGTCGGGTGTACCCTTGGCCGAAAGCGAGGCGGAGATCGCCGAGCCGCCGGCACTGCCCTCCACGCTCAGTGTCAGCCCGGTGTCGCCCTCGCCGTTGGCCACAGCGCTGGCCACCACATCGATGCGCGCATCCTCGAACAGGCCATGATGCGCGGCCGCGCGAGAAGCCAGGCCCGCCAGCAGCAAGTTTTCCGGATAGTGCTGCGCCGCCAGCCCGATCAGCGGGGCCAAGTCGACCGAAACGATCGAGGCGTCCAGATTGCCGGTCGGGCTCTGGGGAAAGTCCTTGATCCGGCCCGTCGCGCTCAGCGAAGCACCGGCCAGCCCCTCGACCGACAGCCGGTCGATCTCCAGCAGGCCGCTGCGCAGCCTCAGCGCCGTGTCTATTCTGTCTGCGGTAAGCCCGCCGGCCGAAACCGGCCCCGCCTTGATGTCGAAATCGAGGTCGCGGTCGGCAAAACGGTTGGCGCCCTTGTCGCTGACGAAGAGCGAGGCGAAGGCCGAAAGCCCGTCAACGTCCAGCGCCTCGCCGTCGAGCCTGATCGCAACCGATGGGCGCATGTCGGCCGGCTGCCGGCTGTCGATGCGGCCGGAAAACTTCGCCTTGCCGAGCATCAGTTCGAGGTCGTCGAAGACCTGGCGTTGCTCGGTCATGTCCACATTTGCCTTGAAGCCGGCGGCAGGCAGGCGACGGATCGCCTCATCGACATCAGAGGCCACCCAGGCGGCAAAGCCGGAAGGCTGCCCCACCGCAAGCAGCAGCGAACCTTTGAAGCCCAAATCGCCGTCGGTACGCAACAGGCCATCGGCCTCCAGCGTCGTGCGGCCTGGCAATGTCGCGGCCAGCGACTTTACCGCCCAGCCGCCCTCGGCGGGCTCGGCCGACAGGCGCACGTCACGCACCGTGGTGTCGCCAGCCACGATCGCCGGAAGATTGACTTCGATGCTGCCGGGCATGCCAGGCTTTGGCAGGTTGGAAAGCGCCTTTTCCAGCGCGGAGATGCGCTCCGCCAGCGTCAGCCCCGCGTCGGTTTCGTCGCCGGCGACCGCTTCGTCGAAGCGCACCTGCGCGCCCTTGGCCTCAATGGAAAAGCGCGGCGCAGTGCCGAGATCGATGAAAGCCGTGCCGTCGGCCGTATAGGGGTTGTCCAGCGGCCCGGTTTCGAAACGGAAATTGTCGATGCCAAGCTTGCGGTGGTCGAGCGAGAACTGGCCGTTCAGCCGGAAGCCCGGTTCGGCTTTCAAGCCTGCCGCCTTGACCATTTCGCCGTCGCCGCCGCGCAGTTTTTCCGCCGCACGCTCCTCGCCGAGGATCTTGAACTGGCCCGAATAGAGCGCAGCACCGTTTTCGATCCGGGCATTGCCGTCGGCCTCGATGGCGACCGGATAGTGCTCGGGCTCAGCCCTCACCTTGACGCGCAGCTGGCCGCTTTCCTCGTCAAACGTGCCGGTGGAGGCAGAAATTGCGGTCCGCATGCCGTCCACCAGTGCTGTACCGTTGGCCCGCCACGGACCGGCAAGCGACTTGGCCGAGATTTCCGTATTGATCTCGGCCAGGCGATGCTCGCGCCCGCCGGCAGCGTGGCGGATCACGACCTGCCCGTCGGTGATGGTCAGCTTTTCCAGCGCGATCCGCTTCGGGTCGAAGGGCGAAGACGGCCGCATCGCCCAGTCGACCGTGCCGTCGGCCGCGATGTCGATCGTCGCCCTCGGACGCACCAGCCGCATGTCGAAGATCAGCAATTCGCCGCGCATGAATGGCGCGAGCTCCGCATCCATCGAGAATTTTTCGACCGTCATTGCGGGCTCGCCCTTGGCAGAGCCGCCCACGGCGACATCCGAGAAGGTTACCGACGGAAACGGCAGCAGGCGCGCAGTGGCGGCCCCTTCCACCGTCACCTGGCGCCCGAGAATCACGCTCGCCTCACGCTCGAAATCGGCGCGGTAGGAGGTCCAGTCGACAAAATACGGAGCCACCAGCGCCGCAGTCAGCGCCAGTACGATCAATCCGCCCACAAATACAAAAAGTCGGGCCAGCATCTCACTCCGACAAATCGCCCCAAAACGCTCCTGCACTCTACCCGTATGAGCGTGTCGATAAAGAGGCATCTTGGCCGGATGCACAGAACCCGCCCGCCCGCACGATGGGGCACCTCGGTTGGCGGCTGCCTCCGATCAAAGCGCGTGATGGCCGCGCGTGTCGCGCTTGGCCTGCGCGACCTTGCCGGCCTTGCGCTGGCGGCCAAGCTCCATCGGCCGGATCAGGTTCTTGGTCTTGCCGCTTTCCACCGCGCGCATGCCGCTATGTGCATGGCGCGTGTTGAAGTCCGCCTCCCGCGCCTCAGCCTGCTGCTTCATGGCCAGCGCCCGGCGAGAGTTCTCGATCTGCTGCATGCTTGCCGCGAGTTGCTGGCGGCGCTCCACCTCCGTATTCACGCGCCGCATGGCCATGGCAAGCACAGCAAGCTTGGTGCGGGAGCCCGCATCGCCGGTCACGGGCTTGGCGCCTTTCGGCACCCCCTTGCCGCGGATTTCGCGGCGGCGGCGAAACACATCGCCTTGCGCCTTGTCGCGCCGCTCGCGCATCAGCTTGACCAGGTCGTGGAGTTCGGCGTCGGAAAGGTTCTGGATTTGCGGGTGGTGGGACTTTTCCACCAGCTCGCGCTCGTCGCCGTTCAGGGCCCGGGCTTCTTCCTTGCGTGAAATCGCCATCTCGCTTGCTCCTTGTCGGTGCGCTCTTCCAGTCTGGAAATTTGGCACAATGCCGGAACGGTCAAGGGGCAAGGGCGCCAAGCGGTCGTCTTGTGGGTCCGCAGGTGCCTCAGCGCGGCAGGATCTTCCCAGGATTGAGGATGTTTTGCGGGTCCAGCGCAGTCTTGATCGAGCGCATGACGTCCACCGCCTCGCCGAGCTCATGCTCCAGGAACCCCATCTTGCCCTGGCCGATGCCGTGCTCGCCGGTGCAGGTGCCGTCCATGGAAATGGCCCGCATGTTCAGGCGGCCGACGAATTCCTCGGCCTGTGCAACTTCCCTAGGGTCGCTCGCATCCATCAGCACCAGAACGTGGAAATTGCCGTCGCCGACATGGCCGACGATCGGCGCGATCAGGCCCATGCCGGCAATGTCGGCCTCGGTCTCCGCGATGCACTCGGCCAGCCGCGAGATCGGTACGCAGACGTCGGTGGAAAGCCCCTTCGCACCGGGCCGCAACGTCAGCGAGGCCCAATAGGCCTCGTGCCGCGCCTTCCACAACTTCGCCCGCTCCTCGGCCACGCTTGTCCAAAGGAACGGCCCGCCGCCATGCTCGGCCGCGATCTCGCCAAAGCTTTCGGCCTGCTCGGCCACGCTCGCCTCACTGCCGTGGAACTCCACGAACAGGCACGGGCTTTCGGGATAGTCGAGCCCTGAATGCTGCTTGATCGCCCGCATCTGCAACTGGTTGACCAGTTCTATGCGCGCCACCGGAATGCCCATCTGGATCGTCGCGATCACCGCGTTGCAGGCGGCTTCCACTGACGGGAACGGGCAGACGCCGCCCGAAATCGCCTGCGGGATGCCATAGAGTTTTAGGGTCAGCGAGGTGATGATGCCGAGCGTGCCTTCCGAGCCCACCAGAAGCCGCGTCAGGTCGTAGCCGGCCGCGCTCTTCTTGGCGCGCCGGGCGGTGGTGACCGCGCGGCCGTCGGCCATCACAGCCGTCAGCGCCAGGACATTGTCGCGCATGGTGCCGTAGCGCACAGCGTTGGTGCCGGATGCCCGCGTCGCCGCCATGCCGCCGAGGCTGGCATTCGCGCCCGGATCGATCGGGAAGAACAGGCCCGTGTCGCGCAGATGGGTGTTCAGCGCCTCGCGCGTCACGCCGGGCTCCACGACGCAGTCGAGATCCTCAGCATGGACGGCGAGGATGCGGTTCATGCGCGAGGTGTCGAGCGAGATGCCGCCGCCCGGCGCATTCACATGGCCCTCGAGCGAGGTGCCGGTGCCGAAGGCGATCACTGGCACGCGGTGCGCCGCGCAGGCCCGCACCACTTCCTGCACCTCTTCCGTCGTTTCCGGAAACACCACGCCGTCCGGCGCCTGGGTAGGAATATAGGTGGTGGTGTGCGCATGCTGCTCGCGCACCGATGCGCCCGTCTGCAGGCGCTCGCCGAAACGCTGCTTGAGGATGCCGAGCACGGCCGCGATGCCATCCTCGTCGCGTTCAACCATCGCCACGTCGCTAAGAGCCATGCTTTCCTCCGCTATTGGACCATGAGCGGCCGGCGAGAAGAGTCTAAGTGTGTTGCATTCAACAACCGCCAAATGAGGAAGCTGTCAATGACCATCCAGGCCCCGTTCGTCTCCCAGGAGATGGAGATCGAGAAAGACTGGATCGACTATAACGGCCATCTCAACATGGCCTATTACAACGTGATTTTCGACCGCGGCTCCGACGGCGCGCTGGAGCTGCTGGGCATGGGGGCGGACTATGCCCGCGACCGCAAGCTCACGATCTACACGGCGGAAGTTCACATCTGCTACGTGCGCGAACTGCATCTGGGCGACAAGGTCACGGTCAGCTTCCAGCTCATCGACCATGACGAGAAGCGCCTGCGCGCCTATCAGGAAATCCGCCATGTCGACGGCTGGCTGGCCGCCACGTCCGAAACGCTGTCGCTGCATATCGACATGTCGGGCCCCAAGGTCGCCTCCTTCCCCGAAGACATCCAGGCCAAGGTCGACGCCATGGGCGCAGCACACGCCGCCCTGCCGATGCCGGAGCGCGCCGGACGCTCCATCGGCATCAAGCGCAAGAACGTCTGAGCGCCTAAGCCACCTTCCTGCGACACCGCGCCGCTCACCCCGCGGCATGGCCGACGGCGGGCATCACGCGATGCCTGCCGCGACGGCGCATTTGCGCTGAACAAGCGCGGGAAATCGCGCCAATCGTTAAAATTTTAACGGAGAGTGACACATTAACCTTAAGGGTTTTTGCACAGTTTGAGCCAAGGGGCGGATTGATCCCACCCGCGTGGCGGGCACAATCCCGACGATTCGACTCAACGACCGGAACGGTGGCGGGCGGCAACGTTCGGAGAATTTGCATGAAGATTGACGTGGCGCAGCTCTCCAGCCGCCTTGCATCCGACCACTCGATAAGTGACTACGATTTCTGGCGCGCGTTGAAGACAATAAACAACGAGCTCTATCGCATTGAACGTCTTCAGCTTCCTATCCCGATGAAGATGATCTATGCCCGCGCCATCATTACATCTGCAAGAAACCAGCGACGCCGCAAGGTAAACTGAATATGTGCTTGCGCCGCCTGCAAAGCGCATGCGCCTCCGCAAGCCCTCCCCCTCCCGAAAAATCTGTTTTTGAAGCGAGCCCCGCCCGAGAGAATCAGGCCGCGCTCGCCCGCTTCGCGTTAACCAAGCAGGCGTGCTGGCGTTAACGAAGGTTGAGAGGCTTGCGCCTCACTCCGCAAGCTTTTCCTTGAGGAAGGCAATCGTGCGCCCCCATGCGAGATCGGCCGCCGCCTTGTTGTAGCGCGCTTCGGAGGTGTCGTTGTTGAAGGCATGCTGGGCGCCCTCATAGACGTAGATCGTGAACTTCTTTCCCTGCGACTCCAGCGCTTCCTTGTAGGGCTCGATGCCGGCGTTGATGCGCTCGTCCATGCCGGCATAGTGCAGCAATAGCGGCGCATGGATATTCGCCACGTCCTCGGTTTTGGGCTGGCGGCCGTAATAGGCCACCGCCGCGTCGAGGTCCGGCGCGTTCACCGCCAGATCGTTGACCACGCCGCCGCCCCAGCAGAAGCCCACCGCGCCAACCTTGCCGTTGCCGCCGTCGATTTGCTTCAGATAGGCCACGGTGGCCAGCCCGTCCGCGACGGTCTGGTCGGGCGCGAGCCGGGAAAACATATCGCGCGCCTTGTCCTCGTCCGACGGCGTGCCGCCAAGCGGCGAAAGGAAGTCGGGCGCCAGCGCGATAAAACCTTCCAGCGCGATGCGCCGCGCCACGTCGCGTATGTGCGGGTTCAGGCCCCGGTTCTCGTGGATGACGATGACCGTGCCGAGATTGCCGCCTGCGGCAGCCGGGCGCACCAGATAGCCCTTCATTTCGCCCTTGGAGCCCGGATAGGTGATGTCCTGGCCCTTCACCCGCGCATCGTCCTCCGCAACGATCGCCGCCTGTGCAGCATTTGCAGCCAGCAGCGGCGCGATCGCGGCGGCTGCCGCGCCGGAGCCCGCCAGCTTCGTCAGCTTCTCCATGAAGCCGCGTCGGTCGAGCGTCAGATGCGTGTATTCGTCATAGGCGTCGATCATTGCCTGCGTAATGGCCGGTCTGTTCATCGCTTCCTCCTGCCTCCCGTTCCATCGAGCAAATATGCGAGCGACCGGCATGGTCCAGCCTCATCAAATTTTCGTCAATCGGTGTCAGCCCGGCGGCATCGCCACATCTCAGGGACAAGGCTTCTATTGCGGGCTCGCCATCTGGCGAACCAGCGCGTGTTTCCACAGCCGCTGTCGGCACAGCCTGATCGTGCCGGAACAGACGACAACGTCAACGAAGGAGAAGTGCAATGACCTTCAGGACCTTGCTGTCAGCAAGCGCCTTGGCAGCCGGCGCAGCATTCATGGCATTTCCCACCTACGGCTTCGCCGCCAACTCTACCGCCGCCCAGATAGTCCCCGTGGCAGCTACAACGAGCCCGAGCGGCCAGCAGCATCAGCCGCGCAAGATGGGCTTCCGGCAACGCGTGCACGAATGCAAGGCCGAGTGGAAGGCCGACAAGGCATCCGGCAAGATATCGGGCAACGAAACCTGGAAGAAATACTGGAAGAACTGCAACATTCGGCTGAATACCAGCCAGTGAGGCCGCAACCATGAACGCACAGGAAATCATAGTCGCGGTTTCGAACCAAAGCGGCCTCGACCAGGCCAGGGCGGAAATGGCCGTTGGCACCATATTGTCGATGTTCGAGCACGAGGCGGGCGAAGAGCGCGTCGCAGGGCTCTTTGCCGCCGTTCCCGGCGCGGAAGACCTGGCGCATAGCTACGACGTCATGGCCGCCGCACAATCCGGCGGCGAAAGCGGCGGGCTTCTGGGTTCCATTACCTCGGCGATTGGCGGGCTTCTGGGCGAAAAGGCCGGCGCTCTGGTGAACGGCATCGCGCAGCTCCGCGCCAGCGGGCTCGACGCCGACCAGATCAAGCAAGCCGGACAGACCCTGTTCCAGAAGGCCGAACAAGCCGCCGGTCCGGATACGATCAAGCAGATCGTCGACTCCATTCCCGGGCTGAAGAGCCAGATCGGGCTCTGATCCCGCCCCCTCCTCGCTTGCACGCGGAAGTGCCGGCCCCGGCCTTCCGCGTCAACCATGGGCACAAAACGGCAACATCGCTGGCCTTTCGGCCCCGAATCACTACATTCGGTGGAAATGTCAGATTTTCCCGACGACATCCCCTTCTTCGATGAGCCCGGTGCGCCCGCCCCGCGCCCTTCCGGCGCGTCTGCGCCCGGCGGCATTGCCGCGCGCGCCATGGCCGCGCGCCAGGCATCCGCGCCCGATTATCTGAACGGACTCAACGCCGAACAGCGGCTGGCGGTCGAAACCACCGAGGGCCCGGTTCTGGTGCTGGCCGGTGCCGGCACCGGCAAGACGCGCGTGCTCACCACCCGCATCGCGCACATCCTCGCCACCGGCCGCGCCTTCCCCTCGCAGATCCTGGCCGTGACCTTCACCAACAAGGCGGCGCGCGAGATGAAGCAGCGCATCGGCCTGCTGGTCGGCGAAGCCATTGAAGGCATGCCCTGGCTGGGCACCTTCCACTCAATCGGGGTCAAGATGCTGCGCCGCCATGCCGAGCTTGCCGGCCTGCGCTCCGACTTCACCATCCTAGACACCGACGACGTCATCCGCCTCATCAAGCAGCTCATTCAGGCCGAGGGGCTGGACGACAAGCGCTGGCCGCCGCGCCAGTTCGCCATGATGATCGACGCCTGGAAGAACAAGGGCCTCGGTCCCGCCGAAATTCCCGAGGGCGACGCCCGCTCCTTCGCCAACGGCAAGGGCCGCGAACTCTACAAGGCCTATCAGGAGCGGCTGCAGACGCTGAACGCCTGCGACTTCGGCGACCTGCTCTGTCACCCGATCCGCATCTTCCGCGCGCATCCGGATGTGCTGAAGGAATATCACCGGCGGTTCAAATACATCCTCGTCGACGAGTACCAGGACACCAACACCGCGCAATATATGTGGCTGCGCCTGCTGGCGCAGGAAACCGGCGCCCCGGGCAAGAAGAACGTCTGCTGCGTCGGCGATGACGACCAGTCGATCTATGGCTGGCGCGGCGCGGAGGTGGACAACATCCTGCGCTTCGACAAGGATTTTCCCGGCGCTGTCGTCATCCGGCTGGAGCGCAACTACCGCTCCACCGCCCATATCCTCGGTGCTGCCTCGCACCTCATCGCCAACAACGAAGGGCGCCTCGGCAAGACGCTGTTCACCGACCTCGCCGACCCCGACGACTCCAAGGTGAACGTCCACGCCGCATGGGACTCGGAAGAGGAAGCCCGTGCCATCGGCGAGGAGATCGAGCAGCTCCAACGCAAGGGCCATGCGCTGAACGACATGGCCATCCTCGTGCGTGCCTCCTTCCAGATGCGCGAGTTCGAAGACCGTTTCGTCACGCTCGGTCTCAACTACCGCGTCGTCGGCGGCCCGCGCTTCTACGAGCGGCAGGAAATCCGCGACGCCATGGCCTATTTCCGCGTCGTGGCGCAACCGGCCGACGACCTCGCTTTCGAGCGTATCGTCAACGTGCCCAAGCGCGGGCTGGGCGAAGCCGCAATCCGCCAGATCCACGACACGGCGCGCGCGCTGCGCATCCCCATGCTGGAAGCCGCGGGCAATCTTGCCGAAAGCGACGAGCTGAAGCCCAAGCCGCGTGCGGCCTTGCGCGAGGTCGCCGCCAATTTCGAGCGCTGGCAGAAGGCACTCGACAACACGCCGCACACCGAGCTTGCCGAGATCATCCTCGAGGAGAGCGGCTACACCGACATGTGGAAGAACGACCGCTCGGCCGAGGCGCCGGGTCGGCTCGAAAACCTCAAGGAACTCATCCGCTCTATGGAGGAGTACGAGTCGCTGCGCTCGTTCCTGGAGCATGTCGCGCTGGTCATGGACAGCGAGCAGAACGAGGATCTCGACGCCGTCACCATCATGACGCTCCACTCGGCCAAGGGCCTGGAGTTCGAGACGGTGTTCCTGCCCGGCTGGGAGGAAGGCCTGTTCCCGCACCAGCGCTCGCTGGACGAAGGCGGCCGCTCCGGGCTGGAGGAAGAGCGCCGGCTCGCCTATGTCGGCCTCACCCGCGCCAAGAGAAACCTGCACATCTGGTTCGTCTCCAACCGCCGCATCCACGGCCTGTGGCAGTCGACCATCCCCTCGCGCTTCCTCGACGAGCTGCCGGAGGCGCATGTGGAGGTGGCCGAGGCTGGGGACAGCTATGGCGGCTACGGCAGTGGCTATGGCGGCCGGCAGAACCCCTATGGCGCCTCGCGCTTCGACAGCATCGGCACGGATCAGAAATCCTTCTCCAACACCTATTCAACGCCCGGCTGGCAGCGTGCGCAGGCCAACCGCAAGGAGGCGACCGACCGCAACTGGGGCTCGCGCTCCGGCCACCATGTCGAGCGCATCGGTTATGGCGAGACGGATTCCGGCTATGGCGCCGGCCGTGGCTCGGTGAAAGGCCGCACCATCGAGGGCGAACTCGTCGCCAAGTCGGTTGCCGACGCCCCCTCGCCCTTCAAGGTCGGCGACCGCGTGTTCCACCAGAAATTCGGCAACGGCAACATCGCGGCCATCGAAGGCAACAAGCTCACCATCGACTTCGACAAGGCGGGCCAGAAGCGGGTGATCGATAGTTTTGTGACGGCAGTGTGAGGGCTAAGACCACTGGGGGGGATAGCATGGAACACGAAGAGCCGAGTTCAAACTCGGCGATGTCATGGTTAAACCAGCTGACCGTAGGCGGAGGAGTGCCTCAGGTAATACTTGGACCAGCTGGGAAGGCAATTAGCCGACTTGTAGCTGGGGTGACAGACATACCTGCCGCTTGGTTAGAATCCAAGGCTCAAAAAATAAAAGACGATACTGCAGCGCGCAGCACGATAAGTGGTGCTGTAGCGTCCGCTGCCAGCAATCAAGCAGCGTTGGATCCAATGATTGTTGATCGAAGCCTGCATCGATGGCTAGGAGAACAATATCGAAGGCAGGAAAATAGGGAGGCCGTAGCTCGCAAAACGGTCGAAATTCTCGAAGAGATGCTCGAAGAGGCGCCAGAGACGGAGTATTCATCTCCGAACGACGACTGGATGAATATATTCGAAAGGCATGCAGAGAATGCAAGTTCTGACGAATTTAGAATTCTATGGTCAAGGGTACTGGCTGGAGAAATTCGAAACAAAGGAGCGTTTTCGCTTTCTACGCTGCAATTTATTTCCGTCCTAGACAAAGAGACAGCAGATCTTATAAACAAAATTCTGCCGTTTTGTATTGAAAATTTTATTATCCCAATAGATGCTTCAAAAGATGAATTGCTTATTGGAGAATTCATTACACTGGAAGAAGCCGGATTCCTCACAACAGCAAATAGCCAGCTTTCAATACAACGGACACCTGATGAAAATGGCTACGTCTTTTTTGGAATGGGAAAATATAACTTGGTCGTCGAGACTACACAAAAAATCTTTGTTTTGAATTCCTACAAATTAACAAAGTGCGGGACACAGCTAGCAAAAATAATCCCGACCAATTATGAAAAAGAAAAGATAGCAGAATCACTAATTAAGTCAGGACCTGAAAAGGTACACATAGGGCACATTACAATTGATCAAAACGGAGATCAAATAGTCAAAATTACAAAAACAATTACAAAGAAAATTGATCCTTAGAACAATTTATAATTCACAAGTCGCATACAAAGAAATTTTAGTCTCCTTCAGGAGCCGCGCGTTTGACGCCATCTTTCGCCTCTGGCGGCCGGCCCCACCTCAGCCCAGAAGCTGCTTCAGCCGCTCCGCCGCCCCGGCAGCCAGATCGGCATAGCGCTCCTCCAGTTCCTCGGCGGCCTTGACCACATCGGGATCGTAGTCGTTGAACTCGAGGGCCCGTACCAGCTGTTCGACGAACTGCACCTGCTCTTCCAACGCCTCGAACAACGCCCTGACCTGGTCGGCGGCGATGTCGGGATCGGCCAGCATCTTCGGCACTTCCTTGTCCATCTCGGAGCAGGTTTCCGCCTGCTTGCGGAGGATTTCGAGCCAATCTGCCATCACGTTTCCTTCCGGTTGGCAAAATGCACCTCGCCCGCCCGAGGCGTCAACCCGGCGGTGGGGACTTTACGCCCTCAGCGCCGTATTCGCACTTAGAGCGGGCGGCCTTCCCAGCGGTCCAGAAACGCCTCGATTGTCATGGCCTGCATGTCGGGAATCGCATCGGCCAGCCGGTCCAGCGGCCAGTCCCACCAGGCCAGCGCCTCGATGCGGGCGATGGTCTCGGGCGCAAAGCGCAGCCGCTTGCTGCGCGCCGGCACGCCGGCCACGATCTCGTAGGCGCCGACGTCGCGCGTCACCACCGCATTGGCGCCGATCACCGCGCCGTTGCCGATCGTAACGCCGGGCAGGATGACCGCGCCATGGCCGACCCACACATCATGGCCGATGGTTACCGCCTTGGCCTGCCGGCGTGCCCGAAAATCCTGGTCGACGCCGAGATAGCGGAAATACTCGTTGGGCCGATAGCTCACCTTGTGCGTGGTGATGCGCTCGATCGGGTGCTCCAGAGCATTGATGCGGGTGTTGGCGGCGATGGAGCAGAACTTGCCTATGGTGGTGTAGGTCGCCTCGGCGTGGCGCTCGAAATAGGTGAAGTCGCCCACCATCACTTCACGCAGGATCACCCGTTCGCCAATGGCCGCATAGCGGCCGAGGCGGCAGGATTTCAGCTCGGCCGTGGGGTGGATGCGCGGCTCGGCATCCTTGAAGCGAAGTGCGGGGTCCATGGCCCGGCTTTACGCCGCCGCGCAGCGCCCGGCAAGCCGCCGGCGCGGCCCCGCGCCTATTTCGGCTTGCCGTCGGTCCAGGTCACGTTCTGGCCGTAGAGCGGCACGGTGGTGACGGCCATCTTGGCCGAGCCGTTCTGCACCTGCCGCGAATGCGAAAGATAGATCAGCGTGTCGTTCTTCTTGTCGTAGATGCGGTTCACCACCTGCTTCTTCCAGATCAGGCTGATGCCCTGCTTGAAGACCTCCTCACCCTTCGAGCTCAGGTCGATCTTGCCGATGGTGATAGGCCCGGTCTGGTGGCAGGAGATGGCCGAGTCGGAAGGGTTCTCGAACCAGTTGCCCTTCTGCAGCCGGTCCACGATGCCGCGATCGAAATAGGAGAAGTGGCAGGTCACGCCCTCGATCTTGGGGTCTTGCACCGCCTGCACGATGATATCGTTGCCCAGCCAGTCGACCCCGACCCTGCCGACTTCCTCGGCAAGCGCCGGTGCTGCCGCACCAAGCAAAAGAGCTGCTGCACCGATTGCCGCTGCACGCATGGAGACCTCCTGAGAAATCAAACCGTTCGCAACAATTGGGTGCGCCCGGTCGTGCTTGCAAGCTCTGGCCCGCCCAGGTGTGCTCGCCAGCGGCATCATGGCCCCTTTTGCATGCGCGTTCCCGCCACTATCTTGTCAGTCACATGGCGCAGCCCGAGGCGGCTTAGCCTTCCGAACGCTGGACGAGGGAAACAGCTAGTCATGATGCGCTCCATTCTGGTCGGTATCCTGGTTCTCATGGCCGCTGGCGTGGGCTGGCTGACCTTCGACTGGTACCAGGCCCGCAATGGCGGCCATGCCTATGGGGCTGCGTTCACACTTGTCGACCAGAAGGGCCAGCCGATCACCGAAGCGGCTTTCCGCGGCCACCCCTCGGCGGTGTTCTTCGGCTTCACCCATTGCCCCGAAGTCTGCCCGACGACACTGTTCGAACTGGACGGCTGGCTGAAGCAGATCGGCGACGAAGGCAAGGACATCAGGGCATATTTCGTCACGGTCGACCCCGAGCGCGACACGCCCGAGATGATGAACGCCTATGTCAGCAACGTGTCGGATCGCATCACCGGCATCACCGGCGACCCCGATAAGGTGGCCGCCATGGCCAAGTCGTTCCATATCTATTCGCGCAAGGTGCCGCTGGACGGCGGCGACTACACCATGGACCACACCGCTTCGGTGCTGCTGCTGGATCGCAAGGGCGACTTCTTCGGCACCATCGCCTATGGCGAAAGCGGGGATACGGCCGTGGCAAAGCTGAAACGCCTTGCGGGCAAGGGCTGAAACGTCCACAAGCGCGGGCACAATTCGCCCTCTTTCTGATTGTGAGCGCCATGAGCCAGACACGCCTTTACCTCACGGCCGGGCGCAGCGATGCAGACCGCATCTTCGCCGCCCTGGAAACCGAATTCGAGGCCGAGGGCTTTCCCATCGCTGTCATGGAAATAGACGAGGATCGCGACATCCACGAAGTGTCGCTCTACACCGACGGCGACGTTGACGAGACCCAACAGCGCATTCGCGAAGTGCTGGCATCGCTCTCGCTGGACAGGCAGATCGAGCGCGAGACGCTGCCCGATGTCGACTGGGTGGCAAAGTCGCTGGAAGGCCTGAAGCCGGTGCGGGCGGGCGGCTTCGTGGTGCACGGCTCGCATGACCGCGACGAGCCTCGCGAAGGCGAGATGGCCATCGAGATCGAGGCCGGCCTTGCCTTCGGTACCGGCCATCACGGCACCACCTCGGGCTGCCTCGAAATGCTGGAACAGGTCGTCCGGCAGGAAAAGCCGCGCAATGCGCTCGACCTGGGCACGGGCAGCGCCGTGCTGGCCATCGCCGTCGCAAAGCTCGCGCATATTCCGGTGCTGGCCACCGACATCGACCCGGTGGCCACCGATGTCGCCGCCGACAATGTGCGGCTCAACGGCGCGTCGGACTATGTCGAGACCGAAACCGCGACCGGTTTCGACCATCCCGTCTTTGCAGCGCGGGGCCCCTTCGATCTTGTCATAGCCAATATTCTGGCAGGCCCGCTCATCGAGCTTGCCCCTTCAATGGTGCAGCACGTGGCTCCGGGCGGTTCCATCATCCTTTCGGGCATTCTGGAAAGGCAGGGTGACGCCGTGCTCGCCGCCTATACAAACCAGGGTTTTCGCCACATCCGCACCTTGCTGCGCGAGGGCTGGGTGACGCTCCACCTCAAGCGCTGAGCAAAGCCGGACATGGGTGGGCCGACCCGAGGCATCGGATATGCCTGAAACCGAATTCCCCTTTCGGGCTCGATGCTCTAGTTTGACGCCACGCTAGACACCTGCAGCAGGAAGGCACCGCGCCCATGTTCCAGACCTTCGATTCGGCCAGCGACCCGTCCACCGCCGCAGCCCGCGTGGCCAAATTGCGCGAATGGCTGGCCGCGCGCGAGCTCGATGGCTTCATCGTCCCGCGCGCCGACCAGCATCAGGGCGAATATGTCGCGCCCGGTTCGGAGCGCCTGCGCTGGCTGACAGGCTTCAGCGGCTCCGCCGGCGTCGCGATCATTCTTGCCGACCGCGCCTTCATCTTCGTCGATGGCCGTTACCAGCTCCAGGTGCGCGAGCAGGTCGACCTCGGCATCTTCGCCATCGAAAGCCTGATCGAAAATCCGCCGCCTGCCTGGATTCGCCAAAATCTCGGCAAGGGCGCGGAGATCGGCTTCGATCCCTGGCTGCACACGATCGGCGAAGTGAGCGCATTGAAAAAGGCGGCCGCCAAGACCGGCGCGACCCTTGTGCCGCTGGCCGACAACCCCATCGACGAGATCTGGACCGATCAACCCGCCGAGCCGCTGGCCGAGGTCGAAATCCATCCCATCGCCTTTGCCGGCGAACTGGCGAAGGACAAGCTCGCCCGGCTCGCAGCCGCGATCGCCAGGGAAGGCGCCACCCATTGCGTGCTGACGGACCCGTCATCGATCGCCTGGGCCTTCAACATCCGCGGCGCCGACGTGCCGCACACGCCGCTGGCGCTCGGCTTCGCCATACTGGCCGCAGACGGCAAGCATCGCCTGTTCATGGACGGCCGCAAGCTCTCCCGCAAGGTCGAGGCCTATCTAACCCAACTCTCGGAACTGCGCGCCCCCGATGCGCTCGAGGCCGAGGTGATCGAGCTGGCCCGCTCCGGCGCCAGGATCGCACTCGATCCGGTGCTTGCGGCCGACAAGCTGCGTGCCCTGGTCGAAGAGAACGGCGGCACGGTCGTTCTGGAGCCGGACCCGGCCCGCCTGCCCCGCGCCACCAAGAACCAGGCCGAAATCCAGGGTGCGCGCGCCGCGCACCGGCGCGATGGTGCCGCCGTTGCGAAGCTCCTGTGCTGGCTCGACGCGCAGAAGCCCGGCACGCTGGACGAGATCAAGGCGGTCACCCAGCTTGAGGAGATGCGGCGCAGCGTCGGCGAGGAAACGCAGATGCCGCTGCGCGACGTTTCCTTCGACACCATCTCCGGCGCCGGCCCGAACGGCGCGATCATGCACTATCGCGTCTCGCACGCCACCAATCGCCCCTTGCGCGAAGGCGAGCTTTTCCTGCTCGATTCCGGCGCGCAATATCAGGACGGCACCACCGACATCACCCGCACCGTGGCCGTGGGCAAGCCCACCGAGGAAATGCGCGAGCGCTTTACTCTTGTGCTCAAGGGTATGATAGCGATTTCGACGCTGCGCTTTCCGGCCGGCACGCGCGGCTGCGACATCGATGCCTTTGCACGCATAGCCCTGTGGCAGCGGGGGCTGGACTTCGCCCATGGCACCGGCCACGGCGTGGGCTCCTATCTGGCCGTGCATGAAGGGCCCCAGCGTATCGCCAAGACCGGCACCGAGAAGCTGCTCGAAGGCATGATCCTGTCCAACGAGCCGGGCTACTACAAGGAAGGCCATTACGGCATCCGCATCGAAAACCTCATCATCGTCACGCCAGCCGAGCGGCCGGAGGGCGGCGACCTGGCCGTCCACGGCTTCGAGACGCTGACGCTGGCGCCTATCGACCGGCGGCTGGTGCGGCCCGACCTGCTTTCGCCAGCCGAACTGGAGTGGCTCAATGCCTACCACGCCCGCGTTCTCGCCGAGATCGGACCGATGGTGGATGGCGAAACGCTGAAGTGGCTGGAACAGGCGACCGCGCCGATCGCCTGATCGCCTACAAACAGCTTCTTGAGGAGCGTGGCTCAGCCGGCGAGGTGCCGCATGGCGATCAGCACTGTGGCACCGGCAAGAAACATGGTCATCAGCCCGCCGCGCAGCGAGACGATCGCCGCCACCGCAAGGGCTGCCAGCTCAGCCGGACCGGCCGAAAGGGCGGCCGGCGCCACAAGCGTGGTCAACACTGCCGCCGGAACTGCGTTGAGCCCGGCCTCGACGCGCGGGTGGATGCGCTCGAAGCGCGAGATGACCAGATGCCCGCCAATGCGCGTCAGGTAGGTCGCGATGGCGCCCGCGACGATGATCCACAGCGTGGTGCTCATATCGTCGCCTCCGCCGTCTCGACAGCGTCGCCCTGCCGCACCGGCAACGCGGCCGCAAGCAGCACGCCCGCCAGCGCACCGAGGGACACATGCCAGGGCGAACCCACCGTCTTGTAGGCGATCATCGAGGCTACGGCACTGGCAATGACGATGGGCAGCCAGCGCGGGCGCTTGCGGAAGCTCATGACGAGCCCGAGGAAATAAATCGGCAGCAGGAAGTCGAGACCGATGGCGTGGGGATCGGGAATAAGCCGCCCGAACAGCGCGCCGAGCGCGCTCTCGGCGACCCAGAACACATAGATTGGCACCGCCATGCCCATGTACCAGGCGAAGCTGACGTCTTCGCCGTTCTCGCCTTTGCGCTCGGCTTCGGCATATTGCGGATCGACGAGGAAGAAGTAGCCGATGGCCTGGTTCAACAGCGGCCAGTGGTCGATGTGCTTGCCCACCGCTGCCGAATAGAGAACGTGGCGGAAATTGACCGCGAAGATCGACAGCACCACCAGCCATGGCGCGACCTGGTGGCCGAACAGTTCGATACCGACGAGCTGGCTCGCGCCGCCATAGATGGTCGCGCTCATCAGCGTGGCCTCGGCGACGCTGAAGCCGTTATCCACGGCCAGCGCCCCGAACAGGATGGCAAAGGGCGCGGACGCGACCACCACCGGTATGCTTAACCGCGCGCCGCGCCAGAAAGCGCCGGATTGGGGCTGCGAAACTGCTTCTACCGACATGGGGCCATTCCTCGCGAAGGCCCTATGTATGGAGCGCGGGCACGTCTGTCATATCAAAATGGTTGAGCCAACCATCAGCGAAACTGAAACGGGCTCACCCCTTCGCCACCCGCTCGAACCAGGCATCCTCGTCGATGACCTCGATGCCAAGTTCGGTGGCCTGCTTCAGCTTGGAGCCCGCGCCCGGCCCCGCCACCACCAAATCGGTTTTCTTGGAGACGGATCCCGCAACCTTGGCGCCAAGCTTCTCGGCCATGGCCTTGGCTTCGTCGCGCGACATCTTCTCCAGCGCGCCGGTAAACACCACCGTCTTGCCGGCGACCGGAGACGAAACCTCCCCTACCGGCTGCTCATCCAGCGGCGTGACTTCCTTCAGCAGCGCGTCCAGCACCTCGCGGTTGTGCTCCTCGGCGAAGAACTCGACCACTGCTTCGGCGACGACATTGCCGATGCCGCTGATGCCGTTCAGCTCCTGCCAAGCGGCATTGCCCGGGTCGCCCTTGCCCGTCGGCACCAAGGCATTTTCCGCGGCCGCGCGCAGGACCGAGAAATTCAGGAAATGCCGCGCCAGCCGCTTGGCGTTGGTTTCGCCGACATGGCGGATGCCGAGCCCGAACAGGAAGCGCGAAAACTCGACCTGCCGCTTGTCGTCGATGGCGGCAAACAGCTTGCGCACGGAGACTGTGCCAAAGCCTTCGATGTTCTCCAGCTTGGTCAGCGACCTCTCCTGCCGCGCCTTCAGCGTGAAGATGTCGGCAGGAGAACGGATGCGTAGCGCCGGGTCCTCGGCATTGAAGAAGAACTCGATCTGCTTCTCGCCAAGCCCTTCAATGTCCAGCGCGTTGCGCGATACGAAGTGGCGCAGCCGTTCCACGGCCTGGGCCGGGCAGATGAGGCCGCCGGTGCATCGCCGCACGGCCTCGCCCTCCTCTCGCACCGCATGGCTGTTGCAAGCCGGACAGCGGTCGGGGAAGACGTAGGGCACGGCATCGGCCGGGCGCTTTTCAAGGACCACGTCCAGAATTTGCGGGATGACATCGCCGGCGCGCTGCACCAGCACCGTATCGCCAATGCGGATGTCGCGGCCCTCGCGGATCGGCTGGCCGTTGTTGCCGATGCCGCGGATATAGTCCTCGTTGTGCAGCGTGGCGTTGGTGACCACCACGCCGCCGACGGTGACCGGATGCAAACGCGCCACGGGCGTAAGCGCGCCGGTGCGGCCCACCTGGATATCGATATCGGTCAGAACCGTAGTCGCCTTCTCGGCGGGGAACTTGTGCGCCGTCGCCCAGCGCGGGCTGCGCGAGCGGAAACCGAGCCGCTCCTGCAGGTCGAGCCGGTCGACCTTGTAGACCACGCCGTCTATGTCGTAGGGCAGCTCTGCACGCTCCGCCTCGATGGCGCGGTAGTGCTCCATTATCTCCTCGACCGACCGGCAACGCACCATCAGGTCGTTGACCGGAAAGCCCCAGTCGGCGAAGCGCTGCACGACTTCATACTGGGTTTCGCCGAGCGGCTCGCTGGTCTCGCCCCAGGCATAGGCAAAGAACTTGAGCGGGCGCGAACGCGTGACCGCCGGATCCTTCTGCCTGAGGCTGCCGGCTGCCGAATTGCGCGGATTGGCGAAGACCTGTCCGGTTTCAGCCATGCGCTGGTTGAGCGCGAAGAAGTCGTCGCGGCGCATGTAGACCTCGCCGCGCACCTCGATCAGGTCGGGCGCATCCGCCGGCAGATGCTGCGGGATCTCTCCGATGGTGCGGATGTTGGCGGTGACGTTTTCGCCGGTGGTGCCATCGCCGCGCGTGGCCGCCGTCACCAGCCGCCGGTTCTCATAGCGCAGCGACATTGAAAGGCCGTCGATCTTGGGCTCGGCCGTGAAGACCAGCTCCCGGTCGGCCGGATAGGCCAGAAAGCGGCGGACGCTGCCGATGAAGTCGACGACATCCTCGTCGGTGAAGAGGTTGTCCAGCGAAAGCATCGGCCGCAGATGAACCACGGGCGCAAAGGCCCCCGTCGGCTCGGCGCCGATTCTCATCGAAGGCGAATCCGCCCGCACCAGTTCCGGGAAATGCGACTCGATCGCCGCGTTGCGCAGACGCAGCGCATCATAGGCGGCGTCCGAGATCGTCGGCTTATCCTCGGCGTAATAGCTCCGGTCGTGCTCGGCGATCTCTGCGGCAAGGCGCGCGAGTTCGGCCGCGGCTTCCGCCTCGGTCAGTTGTTCGACGGGTTTCATTGTCTCCGACATGATGTGCGAATCCGGCTTTCAGGACGGCCGATACCCTAACCTATGAAGCATGAGCGTGGCAGCCGCTTTTCACGGCTCGGCACAATGACGCGGACCATGCTGACAAACTGCAAGCGCGCGGCAGCTTCAGGAAGCTGCGGCGGCCTCGGCGTTTTCGCGCAGCAGCCTTTCGGCCGCGGCACGCGCCTCGTCGGTGATTGTTGCGCCCGCCAGCATGCGGGCGATTTCTTCCTGCCGTGCGTCGCGGTTCATCGCCGCGATGCTGGTGGAAACCTGCTCGCTGCTGCCGGATTTCGCGATCAGGAAATGGGTGTGCGCCCGCGCTGCCACCTGCGGCGCATGGGTGACCGAAAGCACCTGCACACGGCTTGCCAGCCGCGCGAGGCGCTGGCCGATGGCGTCGGCAACGGCACCACCGACGCCTGTGTCGATCTCGTCGAAAACCAGCGTCGGCGCGGAGCCGCGGTCGGCCAGCGCCACCTTCAGCGCCAGCAGGAAGCGAGACAGCTCGCCGCCGGACGCAATCTTCATCATCGGCCCGGGCTTGGTGCCCGGATTGGTGCGAACCCAGAACTCGATCTGGTCGATGCCCTCTTGCTGCCGATTGTCGGGCTCCGCGCTCATCTCGACGATGAACTCGGCCCGCTCCAGCTTCAGCGCCGGCAGCTCGGCCATCACCGCATCGCGCAAGCCGAGCGCGGCCGTCTTGCGCAGCTCCGACAGATGAGCGGCCACGCGGTCATAGGCCTCGCGGGCGGCCACTGCCTGCTTCTCCAGCGCCTGCAGGCGATCTTCGCCCGCGTCGAGGTCGGCAAGGTCGGCCGCCATCGTGTCGCGCAGCCTGGCGAGGTCATCGACCTGGACATTGTGCTTGCGGGAGGCCGCTCGTAACGCGAACAGCCGCTCCTCGGCCTTCTCCAGCCGCTGGGGGTCGAATTCGGTGGCGCGCAGCGCCGCGTCCACGCCCGATTGCGCGGCGTCCAGCGACAGCATGGCCTCATCCAGTGACGTGACAACGTCATCGAGAAGACCGGGCACCTCGGCAGCCTTGCGCTGAAGGCGACGAAGCAGGCTGGCAAGCTGCGGCAATGGCGAATTGGAGCCGGACAGCACGTCCTGCGCATCCTGGATATCGCTGGCGATCTTCTCTGCCCGCATCATGGCCGTGCGCACTTCCGCAAGCTCGGCCTCCTCGCCCACCTGCGGGTCGAGCTGCGACAGCTCGGCAACAGCCGCACGCAGATAGTCGGCCTCGCGCGCGGCGGCCTCGACACGGGCACGGTGACGGGAAAGTTCCTGCTCGCAGTCGCGCCAGCGCCGCCAGGCTTCTGCACAGGCGCGCACCTCGCCGAGATGTCCACCGAAGGAATCGAGCACATCGCGGTGCGCCCCGGCATCCACCAGCGCGCGATCGTCGTGCTGGCCGTGGATTTCCACCAGCGCACGACCGATGTCGCGCATCAGCGTCACGCTGGAAGGCTGGTCGTTGACGAAGACACGCGTGCGCCCGTCTGCCGTCTGCACACGGCGCAGAATGATGTCGCCGTCGTCGTCGAGCGCGTTGTCGATGAGGATCTGCCTGGCGGGATGATTGCGCGGCACATCGAAAACCGCGGAAACCTGCCCTTGCGTGGCGCCGTGGCGCACAAGCGATGCGTCGCCGCGCGCACCAAGCGCGAGCGACAGCGCGTCGAGAAGGATGGACTTGCCCGCGCCGGTCTCGCCTGTCAGCACCGACAGGCCGGACGCAAAATCGATGTCCAGCTTCTGGATCAGGACAATATCGCGGATCGAAAGCCTTGAGAGCATCTCGCCCCGCTGCGATCAGGCGCCGGTAATGAACTTTCCGGCCTTGGAAAGCCAAGAGCCGGCATTCTCACGCGGCTCCAGCCCGCCGGACTGCAGAAGCTTGTAGGAGTCCTTGTACCACTGGCTTTGCGGGTAGTTCTGCCCCAGCACGGCAGCCGCGGTCTGCGCCTCGGAGGTCAGGCCCATCGCGTAGTAGCTCTCGGTCAGGCGCGCGAGGGCTTCCTCGATCTGCCGCGTGTTGGAATAGTTCTCGACCACGAAGCGGAAGCGCTTGATGGCGGCGATGTACTCGCGCCGCTCAAGATAGTAGCGGCCGACCTGCATCTCCTTGCCGGCGAGCTGATCGCGCGCGACGCGGATCTTTTCCTTGGCGTCATCAACATATTCGGAATCGGGCCAGCGGGTAACCACTTCCTGCATCGCCTCGATGGCGCGGCGCGACTCCTTCTGGTCCTGCGTCACGTCGCGGATCTGGCGGAAATAGCTGAGGCCGATAATGTACTGGGCGTAGGCCGCGTCGGGGCTCGACGGGTAGAGCGCAAGATAGCGCTTTGCCGCGTTGACGGCGTCGTCATAGTTGCCCTGGCGATAGTTCGCGAAGGCACCCATGACCATCGATTTGCGGGCATACTCCGAATAGGGATGCTGGCGATCGACGGCGTCGAACTTGCGGCTGGCTTCCTTCAGGCGGCCGGCATTCAAATTGGCAAGGCCTTGATTGTAAAGCACATCGGCCGGCTCGGTCTGGTCGACATAGGTCGACAGGTCGATGTCCTTCTCCGACGACATGCAGGCAGAAAGAAGAAGCGGCGCCGAAATCAGCGAAAGCGCCAGAAGGGCAGCGCGCGTCGGCTTCGACTGTGCAGCTCGCTCAAAAACCATGGTCTGATTCTGCCCCTCTCGGCGTAACTATACTCAATAGCCCCGCAGTCATAGATCACAACTGCCCCTGAACGGCAACGCTATCGCCGGTCAATCGTGCATTTTTGTGGCAGCTTGCAAGCCAGCGCGCATCGAGATGCCGGGCCAGGTCGCCACCAGCCACACAGGGCCCTCAAACCACCCAGGGCGCGTAAACAGGAGCGTTGATCGCGATCATTTCTGCCGACCGGCCGCGCTCGCGCCGGCTCGCCTCGACAATTTCAAACGCCGAGTGATCCGACAGCAGGTGCCGCAGCGCGGCGGCGTTCAGGCGGTGGCCACCACGATAGGAACGGAAACAGCCGATGAAACGGGCGCCGGCGAGCGCCAGGTCGCCCATGGCATCGAGCGTCTTGTGACGGACGAACTCGTCGGGATAGCGCAGGCCTTCCATATTGATGACCCGGCCGTCGTCGCCGATCACCACGGAATTCTCCAGCGATGAGCCAAGCGCATAGCCGGCGGCCCACAGGCGCTCGACGTCCTTCATGAAGCCGAAGGTGCGCGCGCGGGCGATCTCGTTACGGAACACTTCGGCGCTCATATCGGCCGCAAAGGACTGACGGCCGATGGCCGCGCTCTCGAAGTCGATTTCGACCTCGAAGCGAGTTCCCGAATGCGGACGGAATTCCGCCCAGGAGGCACCCGATTCGATGCGCACGGGCTTTAGAATGCGGATGTATCGGCGCTTGGCCGAAAGCGTCTCGACGCCAGCCTGCTCGATCGCCTCGACGAATCGGATGGCGCTGCCGTCCAGGATCGGCACCTCGCGGCCGTCGATCTCGATAACCAGATTGTCGATGCCGAGGCCGGACAGCGCACCCATGATGTGCTCGACAGTGCCGACATGCACGCCCGCGGGATCGCCCAGCAGCGTGCACAAGTCGGTGGACCCGACCTCGGAGGACAGAGCTCGCAGTTCGCGCCCGTTCTCACCAATCACATGGAAGACGATTCCGGTGTCCCCATCGGCGGGCAGGAAGTGCAGGGAAACCGGCTTGCCGCTATGAACGCCAACGCCCGAAAGCATGGCGCGCGACTTCAGCGTCGTTTGATAGTCGTACAAGTAAATATCCCCTTGCGCCCGTTTGGCCTAAGGCCCCAAACCAGCCCTAGGGAGCACGGCTCTCGCTTCGGTCGGCTGGCAGGAAACTTCACCACAGCCAGTGTGCCGACTCCGTCATCGGGGCGAAGATAGTGGCCCCGGTGTGAGACGCCAAATCACGGTTTTTAACTCCGTGTAACGGCAGTCGAGCCACATCAGCACACGCACAACTATCTGTTTTAATTCTGCTTTCAAGACAAACGGGCAGGCACTCATGTGCCCGCCCGCTCAAAGCCGTTACATGGCGGTACCGGATCAGTTTGCCTGGCGGCGCAGGAACGCCGGGATTTCCAGCTGATCCTCTTCATGGTGAGTCCGTGCCTGGGGAGCCAGGCGGCCCTGGTCGTCCAGCTGGCCGCGGCGCGGAGCGTAGAGCTGCGCGTCCTGGCGGCGCGCCTCAGGCGCGGGCTGGCGAAGCTTCGGCTCGCGCGGCTGGGCCGGCTGAAGGCGTGCCGGCTCTTCCTCACGGCGGGTCAGACCATTGGTCAGGCGCTTCAGCAGGCCCATAGGCCCACGGTCCTCATGCTGCTCGGCAGGGCGAGCCTTGGCCTGCACCTCGGCCTGTACCATCGGCGGGAAGTCCTCGACGCGCGGCATCCGCGGCTGGGCGGCAACCGGCTGGGGCATTTCGCGCGGCTGCAACGGAGCCGGCGCAGGCTGCGGAGCCATCATCGGCTGCGGCTGCTGCATGACCGGCTGCGGCTGCATGGCCTGCGGAGGAGCCTGGAACAGCTTGCTCTGCGGGCGGAATTCCTCGCCACCAGCGACCGGGACCTGACGCGGCGCCGCCATGGCGGCTGCGGCAGCGTTCGCCTCGGCCAAGCGGATAGCGTCGGCCACCGGATCGGCAGCGCGAGGCTCAAGGCGCGGCGCCTCCTGCACCGGCGCCATGGCAACCGGGCGCGCTTCAGGCATGCCTGCGGGGCGTGCGGCCGGCTTCACGGGAGCGCGGATAGCGATGGGCGCAGTCGCCATGTCGGCGGCCGACTTGTCGATGCCGGTCGCAACCACGGAGACGCGGATGACGCCTTCGAGTTCCTCGTCGAAGGTGGCGCCCAGGATGATGTTGGCGTCCGGATCCACTTCCTCGCGAATACGGGTAGCCGCCTCGTCGACCTCGAACAGGGTCAGGTCGCGGCCGCCAGTGATGGAGATCAGCAGGCCCCTCGCGCCCTTCATCGAGGTTTCGTCAAGCAGCGGGTTGGCGATCGCGGCCTCGGCGGCAGCCATGGCACGGCCCTCGCCCGAAGCCTCGCCGGTGCCCATCATGGCCTTGCCCATCTCGCGCATCACCGAACGAACGTCGGCGAAGTCGAGGTTGATCAGGCCTTCCTTGACCATCAGGTCGGTGATGCAGGCAACGCCGGAGTAGAGCACCTGGTCGGCCATCGCGAAGGCGTCGGCGAAGGTGGTCTTGTCGTTGGCGAGGCGGAACAGGTTCTGGTTCGGAATGACGATCAGGGTATCGACGCACTTCTGCAGTTCCTCGATGCCCAGGTCGGCCGTCTTCATGCGGCGCTGGCCTTCGAAGTGGAAAGGCTTGGTGACGACGCCAACGGTGAGGATGCCCTTTTCACGGGCGGCGCGGGCAACGACGGGGGCTGCACCCGTGCCGGTTCCGCCGCCCATTCCGGCGGTGACGAAGCACATGTGCGTGTTGGACAGGTAGTCGACGATCTCGTCGATGCATTCCTCGGCGGCGGCGCGACCGACCTCAGGCTGCGAGCCGGCACCCAGGCCCTCTGTGATGTTCGCGCCGAGCTGGATCAGTTGCTCAGCCTTGGACGTGGCCAGGGCCTGTGCGTCGGTGTTCGCCACCACGAATTCCACGCCGCGAAGACCCGCCGTGATCATGTTGTTCACGGCGTTGCCACCGCCGCCGCCCACACCGAACACGGTGATGCGTGGCTTGAGCTCGGTAATGTCCGGCTTTTTCAGATTGATCGTCATTGTCCTCGTCCTTTTGCCTTTCCCGCCGCTGCGCCGCTGCGGCCGCCTATTGGGGTGTCCACGTCAAATTCTAGAAACTGTCTCGGAACCACTGACTTACGCGATGCAGTTTCCCGCCTGTCCCGGTCATGCGGAACCGGGAGATACTGTTGAACTGATTGATCTCGAAGCTTGCCACCTGCGGATAGATCAGCAGACCTACCGCCGCCGCGAACGCCGGGCCCTTCGCTGCCTCGGGCAGGCCGGCAACGCCGAGCGGGCGCCCGATGCGCACATTGCGTCCGAGAATGCGGCGCGCGGCCTCGGGCAGACCTGCGAGCTGGCTGGCGCCGCCAGTCAGCACCACGCGCTTGCCCACCGCGTTGCCATATCCGGACTTGTTGAGGCGATCGCGCAGGATCTCCAGCGTCTCTTCGATCCGCGCGCGGATGATGCGCGTCATCACCGAACGGGGAATCTGCAGCGGAACGTCGCCTTCGTCGGCGCCGATCGGCTGCACGGTGACGAGGTCGCGATCGTCGGACCCGCCAGGCAGTGCCGAGCCGTGCATGACCTTCAGCCGCTCGGCATCTTCCAGCCGGGTCGAAAGGCCCTTGGCCATGTCCAGCGTGACGTGATTGCCGCCGATCGGTATGGCGTCCGCGTGGACGAACTTGCCATCGGCAAAAACGGAAATCGTCGTGGTGCCGCCACCCATGTCGATGCAGGCGGCTCCCATCTCCAGCTCGTCGTCCACCAGCGCGGCCAGGCCGCTGGCATAGGGCGTCGCCACCATGCGCTCGACCGACAGGTGCGAGCGGTTGATGCACAGTTCGAGATTGCGCAGCGGCGCGGCATCGCCGGTCAGCACATGCATGTCGACGCCCAGCGTCTCGCCCACCATGCCGCTCGGATCACGCACGCCGCGCTCGGCATCCAGCGAAAAGGCGACCGGCAGCGCATGCACCACCTCGCGCTCAGCCCGCAATGCCTGCTTTGCTCCGGCGGCCAGAACACGCTTGATGTCGCCCGCCGACGCCTCATGGCCACCCAGATTGACGGTGGCCGAAAAGGTCTGGCTCTTCAGCCGGCCTGCGGTCAGGTTGACGATCAGCGAATCCACCGTCAGGCCCGCCATGCGCTCAGCCGCGTCGACCGCAAGCCGCACCGCATGCTCGGCACGGTCGAGATCCACGACCACGCCGGACTTCACACCCTGGGACTTCTGATGACCGATGCCGATCACCCGCGCCTGGTGCGTGCGCCCGCGCAGGATCTGGCTCTCGGCGGCAGGCTTGAGGCTGGCGACAATGCAGCAGACCTTGCTCGACCCGACATCGAGAACAGTAACGACACCGGAACGGCGCGACTGACTATCCTTTCGACCGCCCAGCAGGCTCATATTCTCTTCTCCGGCTTGCTGCCCTTGCGCTGCTTAAGCGCGGCATCCCTGCGCTCCGCCGCCTCCGGAGTGAGCTGGACGACCAGACGGTCGCTCAGCCGCATGTCGATGGCAGCGATATCGCGCGAAAGCAGCCCCATCTCGCGATCCATCCTGGCGAGATCCGCGAGCGCAGAATCCTCGCCATTCTCCGGCAGCTTGACGGTGACGCCGTTCTCCAGCCACAGATCCCAACGCCGCTCGGCGACGCGGATATAGCCCTTCACACGCGAAGCAAGCTCGGGAAAGCGGTTCACCTTGGCCAGGAACCCGGAGGCCCTTTCAGCAGCACCGACACCCACGACAAGCGGCAAAGAGACGTGACGGCCGCCGGCGAATGGCGCAATCACCTTGCCGTCCTGCTCCACCACCGAAAGCTCGTTCTCATGCTGCCAGACGGCGAAGGGCTTGCGCTCCTCGATCTTCACTTCCAGCGTATCGGGATAGACCTTTCGAACCGAGGCAAGCTCGACCCAAGGCAATTCGCCGACGCGCTCGCGCGCCTTGTCAGCGTCGAAGCCGATCAGCGCCGTCCAGCCATCGAGCCCCAGCTTTTCCAAAACGTCGATCTCGGACGTCTCGTGGTGGCCGACCACGCGCACCTCATCGACAGCAAACCCGCTGCGCGCCGTGACGGCCTGCACGAGGGCCGGCATATGCCCGCCCTCGTAAGCACCATAAAGGCCAGCAGAAGCCAGCAGGACAGCGGACGAGACGGTCGCAGCGAAGCGCGGCGCGGTGAAGTCGCCCTTGAACAGGCGCGCAAGCACGCGCACCGGCTTACGCAGCCAGCGCGGCAGCACGAAGCCGTCGGCCGAAAAGAACATGCCGAGCAGGCCACCCCCGGCCCTCCGCACCCTCTTCATCTGCCCTGACCTCAACGCGAACACGAAGCGTCCTCCACCATCCAGCTCAAAAGCTCACCAAAGGAATGTCCCGCATGAGCGGCAATTTCCGGCACCAAAGACGTCGGCGTCATGCCCGGCTGGGTATTCACTTCGAGCCAGATGAGCTCGCCATCTTCCGAATGGCGGTCATCGAAACGGAAGTCCGACCGGGAGACACCCCGACACCCAATTGCTTGATGAGCCTTGAGCGCCAGTGTCTGTATTTTTTGGTAAATATTCGGTGAAACTTTCGCCGGGCATTCGTGACGTGATCCGCCCGGCACATATTTTGAATCGTAGTCGTAGAAGGAGTGCCCCGTCGGGATGATCTCGCAGACGCCGAGGGCGACATCGCCCATCACGGCGCAGGTCAATTCACGCCCATAGATGTAGCGCTCGACGAGAACCCTATCGCCATAGCGCCACTCAGGCGAACCGACGACCTGAGGCGGATGCGACTGATCCTCTTTCACGATCACCACGCCGAAGCTCGAACCTTCATTGACCGGCTTCACGACATAGGGGGGCTTCATGGGGTGTGCATTGCCGATCGCAAAGCGATCCATCACCTTCGACTCGGCCACCGGCACACCGACCGACTTGACCACCTGCTTGGCCTTGTCCTTGCTCATCGCCAGCGCGGAGGCAAGAACGCCGGAATGCGTATAGGGAATGGCCAGATATTCGAGGATACCCTGGATGGTGCCATCCTCACCGAAAGGGCCGTGCAGAGCATTGAAGACAACGTCGGGCTTCAGCGCCGAAAGAACCGAGGAAACGTCGCGCCCGACATCGACGCGCGTGACGCGATAGCCCACGCCCTCGAGCGCATCGGCACAGGCATTACCAGAGGAAAGAGACACCGGCCGCTCGGACGAAAAACCACCCATCAAGACGGCCACATGCTTCGAAGTCATAATCCCGCAGCCCTCTCCGACCGGGTTTCCCAACTACGCATCACTGAAAAGAGTCCGAGTCTTCCGGCAGGCACCCCTCCAGACGGAAAACGCGACGCACGCGCCCAAACGACTCAAATCAGGAAACGCTTTTCTCCAAAGAATCAGAGAGTTGATTCCGTGGCAAGCCCTTAGGATTCAAGATGAATCAAATTTTTCATAAATTGATCAAATAGCGCTTCGAGCAGGCCATCGGCGGCCTGCTCACGGCTACCGAAACCGGCGCCGCTAGAGCAGCCGGCCGAGGAACTCCTGCACCTCGCGACCCTGGCGAAAATCGCCGATGCGCTTTATTTCCCAGTGCAGCCTTATGCCGGAATTCTCCAGCACGCGCGCGCGCACGGTTTCGCCCAGGTGCTCGAGGTCATAGCCCGAGGCGCTGCCGGTGTTGATCATGAAGTTGCAGTGCATCGGCGACATCTGCGCGCCACCGATCATCAGTCCGCGGCAACCGGCCCTGTCGATCTCCTTCCAGGCAGAACTGCCCTCCGGGTTCTTGAAGGTCGAGCCGCCGGTCTTCTCGCGGATGGGCTGAACGGTTTCCCGGTGATGCTGAACGGCATCCATCGCAGCGCGGATCTCGTCCTGCCCTTCCGGATAGCCCTCGAACGTGGCCGAGGTGAAGATGAAGTCTGCCGGCACCGAAGAATGGCGATACGAGTAGCCCATGTCGGCGTTCGACAGCACGTGAAGGTTGCCCTGCCGGTCCAGCGCGCGCACTTCCACCACGCGTTCCCGCGTCTCGGCGCCATTGGCGCCCGCATTCATGCGCAGCGCCCCGCCGATGCTGCCCGGAATGCCGTGATAGAAATGGAAGCCGCCAATGCCTGCCTCGAGGGCCACGGCCGCGACGCGCTTGTCTGGCGCGGCGGCGCCCGCCTTGAGGCGCGTGGGCGAGATGACCTCGACCTCGCCGAACCCCTTGGCCGATAGACGCACCACGAAACCGCGGATGCCGCCTTCCCTCACCAGCAGGTTGGAGCCGATGCCGACAATCGTGAGCGGAATTTCTTCAGGCACTGCCTTCAGGAAGGCCGCGAGATCCTCTTCGTCGGCCGGCTGGAAAAGCGCGTCGGCCGTGCCGCCGGCACGGAACCAGGTGATCTTTTCCATCTCGGCGTCTGAGGTGATCCGGCCGCGAAGTCCCGACAGCCGGTCTCCGAGTTCGGCAAGTAGCTTTTCGCCCCGCGTCATGCCCCTTCCCCACCCAACTCCCTGGGCAATGCATAAGCCCATTGCGTGATGTTGCCCGCTCCCAAGAATACAACGAAATCGCCGGACTTGGCCAGTTCACGCACCACGGGCGCAATTGCCTCCGGTCCCTCGATATAGCGCGCGTCGCGATGGCCGCCGGCCCGGATGCGCGAAGCAAGCGCCTGGGAGTTGACGCCATCGATCGGCTCTTCGCCTGCGGCATAGACCGGCGCGATCATGACGGTGTCGGCGTCGTTGAAGCAGGCCGAGAAGTCGTCGAACAGGTCGTTCAGCCGGGTGAAGCGGTGCGGTTGGGCAATTGCGATGACACGCCCCTGGCAGGCATCGCGCGCGGCCTTGAGCACCGCCTTGATTTCCACCGGATGGTGCCCGTAGTCGTCGAACACCTGCACGCCGTTCCAGCTTCCTGTCGGCGTAAAGCGCCGCTTGACGCCGCCGAAGGAGGAAAGCCCCTTCCGGATGTCGTCGGCCGACAGGCCGAGCTCGTGCGCGATCGCAACTGCCGCGGTGGCGTTCGAGACATTGTGACGGCCGGGCATCGGCAGGCGCAAATCGGCGATGACGGTATGCTCGCCGGTCTTGCGGTTGCGAATAACCACATCGAAAAGCGAGGCGGCTCCGTCCATGCGATGCCGGGTGAAGCGGAAGTCTGCCTGCGCGTTCTCGCCGTAGGTGATGACGCGACGGTCCTCGATGCGCGACACCAGGGCCTGCACCTCCGGGTGGTCCGTGCACATCACGCCGAAGCCATAGAACGGCACGTTCTCGACGAACTGGCGGAAGGCCGCGCGCACCTTGTCGAAGGAGCCGTAGTGGTCGAGGTGTTCCGGGTCGATATTGGTGACGACCGCGATATCCGCCGGCAGCTTCAGGAAGGTGCCGTCGCTCTCATCGGCCTCAACCACCATCCAGTCGCCCTTGCCTATGCGTGCATTGGTGCCATAGGCGTTGATGATGCCGCCATTGATCACCGTCGGGTCGAGGTCGCCGGCCTCCAGCAGCGCGGCAACCATCGAGGTGGTCGTGGTCTTGCCGTGGGTGCCGCCGATGGCGATTGCCTGGCTGAAGCGCATCACCTCTGCCAGCATCTCGGCGCGCCGCACGATCGGCAGCGGCTTTTCGCGCGCCGCAACCAGCTCCGGGTTGGTATTCTTGATCGCGGTCGACACGACCACCACTTCCGCATCGCCGAGGTTCTCGGCGCGGTGGCCCACGAAGCACTCGATGCCCTTTTCGCGCAGGCGCTGCACATTGGCGCTGTCGGCCTGATCCGAGCCCTGTACCTTGTAGCCAAGGTTGTGCAGCACCTCGGCAATGCCGCTCATGCCGATGCCGCCGATGCCGATGAAATGCACGAGGCCGATCGTCTGCCGCATCTTCATGGGCGCATCCCTTCCTTGATCCGTTCGATAGGTTTACGGGCCGCAATAGCCTCTGTGAGGTCGGCAAGCAACCGCACCGCATCCGGCTTGCCCGCCTCCTTCGCGGCCACCGCCATCCCATTCAGCCTGTCTGGATCGGCGATGAGATCCGCCAGCAGCCGCGACAGCGTGTCGACCGACAGCGTCGACTGCTGGTGCACCTCGGCCCCGCCCTTGGCTGCGAGGGTCGCGGCATTCGCTGCCTGGTCGTGGTCGAGCGCATATGGATAAGGCACCAAAAGCGCTGGCCGACCGATCACCGCGATTTCCGAAACGGTCGATGCGCCGGAACGGGCGATGACCAGATGCGCGGCTCCGATGCGTGCTGCCATGTCGGAGAAGAAGGGCGACACCTCGGCCCTTATGCCCAGTTCGGCGTAGGCCGCGGTCACCCGCTCCACATCCGGGCCTCGCGCCTGCTGCACGACGCTGAGGCGCCTGCGCAGCGCCTCAGGCAGCGCGGCGACCGCGGGCGGCACCGCGTCGGAGAAGAACTGCGCACCCTGGCTGCCGCCGAAAACGAGCAGGCGGAACGGTTCGCCCGGACCGGACGGGCCGTAGGGAGCGCCTGCTGCCTCCAGAACGGCCGGCCGCACCGGATTTCCGGTCGCGATGGTCTTGCCGGCGAAGGCGCCCGACCGATCGTCGAGGAACCCGCCGGCGATTGCCGTCACGCGCGTGGCCAGCGCCTTGTTGGCGCGGCCCATGACTGCGTTCTGTTCGTGCAGCAGTGTCGGCACCCGCCGGCGCGTGGCAGCAAAGACCGGCGGCAAGGTGGGATAGCCGCCGAAGCCAACCACCGCGGCAGGCTTGATGCGGCGAATGACATCGTTCGACTGGCGAAAACCACGCCAGATCGACAAGAACGCACCCAGCATCTTCACCGGATTGCGGGAGCCGATCGTGGCCGACGCGATGGAGTGGATTTGCTCGGCCGGGAAATCGCCGGCATAGCGCCCGGCGCGCTCGTCGGTGGCGAGATGCACCTCCCAGCCGCGCGAGATCAGCTCATGCGCCAGCGCCTCGGCCGGAAAGAGATGGCCGCCGGTGCCCCCGGCAGCGAGCAGGATCGTTTTCTCAGCCATGTCATTCCGCCGCCAGGGCATGCTCGGACACGCCGGGCAGGCCGAGTTGCTTGCGCCTTTCGGGCTTCTTGCGCGACAGGGCCAGCACCATGCCCATCGAAATCGCAATGGCGATCTGCGAGGAGCCGCCATAGGAGATGAAGGGCAGCGTCATGCCCTTGGCCGGCATGAGCTGCAGATTGACGCCCATGTTGATCACCGACTGCAGGCCGAACACAACCACCAGACCCGCAACGGCGTAGCGGGTGAAATCATCATGCTCCTTCAGCGCAATGGACAGTCCGCGCAGCACGATGAAGGCAAACAGCGACATGATGACGATGCACAGCACGATGCCGAACTCTTCGCCTGCCACCGCGAAGACGAAGTCTGCATGGCTGTCGGGGATGACGCGCTTGACCGTACCCTCGCCCGGCCCGACGCCGAACCAGCCGCCATTGATGACCGCGTCGCGCCCCATGTCGACCTGGAATGTATCGCCCTCGCCGGTCAGGAAGCGGTCGATACGGCCGGCAACGTGGGGGAATATGGTGTAGGCCGCTGCGAGACCGCCCGCGCCGAGAACCCCCAGCACGATGATCCACAGCCATGGCATTCCGGCCATGAAGAACATGACGCCCCATGTGCCCGCTGCCAGCATGGTCTGGCCGAGGTCGGGCTGGGCGACCAGAAGCGCTACGACAAGCACAAGCAGGATCATGGCAAACAGGTTGCCCGGAATGTCGGGCTGGCGGGCATGCTCGGCAAACAGCCAGGCGCATACGATGACGAAAGCCGGCTTGAGGAATTCCGAAGGCTGCACGGAGACGCCCGCAAACGACACCCAGCGCCGCGCGCCCTTAACCTCAACGCCGACATAGAGAACCGCCACCATGAGGACCAGCGAGATGCACAGCATGATCAGCGCCATGCGCCGCACCTCGCGGGCCTGCAGGAAGGAGACGGCTATCATCACGGCCAAAGCCGGAATGGTGAAAAAGATCTGGCGGGTCGCGAAATGGAAGCTGTCGAGCCCGATGCGCTCGGCCACCGCCGGGCTGGCGGCGAAGGAGAGCACGATGCCCAGCCCCATCAGCGACAGGAACGCGGCAAGGAACCAGCGGTCCACCGTTCGCCACCAAACGGCGACGGGGCTTCTGTCGAGGCGGCTAGACATTATCTCGTCCCTCCGATCAGCGTGATCCGGTCGATCGCGGCCACCGCCTCCTTGAAGGCGTCGCCACGCACTTCGAAATTCTTGAACTGGTCGAAACTTGCACAAGCCGGCGAAAGCAACACGACCACCTCGCCGGAATCGTCTCGCGCGGCATCATGCGCCGCATGTTCCACGGCGGCCGCCAGCGTGCCGGAAATCTCGTAGGGCACAGCCTCGCCCAGCGTCGCGGAAAACGCAGGCGCAGCCTCGCCGATCAGATAGGCCTTGGCGATGCGCGGGAAGAAGCCGCGCAATGGCTCGATGCCGCCCTCCTTCGGTAGTCCGCCCGCGATCCAGTAGATGCGCGGGAAGCTCGACAGCGCCGGCGCCGAAGCGTCGGCATTGGTGGCCTTGGAGTCGTTGACGAACAGCACATGATCCTTGCGGCCCACCTGCTCCATGCGGTGCGCGAGGCCGGGAAAACTCTCAAGGCCGGCCTGGATCTCACCCAGGTCGAGCCCGACCTTGAGACAGGCTGCGACGGCGGCAAGCGCGTTCTGCGCATTGTGCTGGCCGCGCAGCGAGCCGATGCCTTCCAGGAAGCCGATGCGGCTGTAGCGTCCGTGCACGGCCTCCATCAAGTCGGTGCCGTCGGCGAAATAGCCGTCGGTCAGCGGCAGCCGCTTCGAAATGCGGATGACATCCTTGCCGGCCTTTTCGAGCCGGTCTGCGATCTGGGCGCAGTAGACGTCGTCGACGCCCACAATGGCGGTTTCGCTGCCTGCGACGAGCCGCTCCTTGATCGACGCGTAGTGCTGCATGGTGCCGTGGCGATCGAGATGATCGGGCGTAAGGTTGAGCAGTACGCCGGCCGTGGGGTTGATCGAGGGCGCCAGGTCGATCTGGTATGAAGAGCATTCCACCACATAGTGCCGGCCGGGCTGCGGCGGTTCGAGCGTGAGCACGGCGCGGCCGATATTGCCGCCCATCTGGGCATCGCGGCCGGAAGAACTGATGATGTGCGCCGTCAACGCCGTGGTGGTCGACTTGCCGTTGGTGCCGGTGATTGCGATGAAGGGCGCATCCGGCGCGCGCGCGGTGCGCTCGCGCGCGAACAGTTCGACGTCGCCGATCACCTCCACACCTGCGGCTCGCGCCAGCTCCACCGTCCAGTGCGGCTTGGGGTGCGTCAGCGGCACGCCGGGCGAAAGGACAAAGGAGGAGAAGCAGCTCCAGTCGGCATGGCGCAGGTCGCCAGTGCTGATGCCATCGGCCTGGGCTTTCGACACGCTTTCCGGATTGTCGTCCCAGGCCAGTACCTCGGCCCCGCCCTCGATCAGTGCGCGCGCTGTCGCGATTCCGGAGCCGCCCAGCCCGAAAAGAGCGACGCGCCTGCCGTGGAAGGAACTCGCCGGGATCATGCTCACCTCAGCTTGAGGGTCGACAGGCCGACCAGCGCCAGGATGACGGCGATGATCCAGAAGCGGATCACCACCTGGCTCTCGGTCCAGCCGAGTTTTTCGAAGTGATGGTGGATCGGCGCCATCAGGAACACGCGCCGGCCGGTGAGCTTGAAGAAGCCTACCTGGATGATGACCGACAACGCCTCCATGACGAACAGGCCGCCGATGATCGCCAGCACGATCTCGTGCTTGGTGGCGACGGCGATCGCGCCGATCAGGCCGCCGAGCGCGAGCGACCCGGTGTCGCCCATGAAGATGGCGGCGGGCGGAGCGTTGAACCAGAGAAAGCCGAGGCCGGCGCCGATGACCGCGCCGAGGATGACGGCCAGTTCGCCGGTGCCCGGCACGAAGTGGATCTGCAGATATTCGGCGAACACAGCGTTACCCGAGAGATAGGCAATGACGCCGAAGGACGCCGCGGCGATCATGATCGGCACTATGGCAAGCCCGTCCAGACCGTCGGTCAGGTTGACCGCGTTGCCCGCGCCCACGATGACGAAGCAGGCGAAGGGAATGAAGAACCAGCCGAGATTGATCAGCAGGTCCTTGATGAAGGGGAAGGTGAGCGAGGAGGAAAACGGCTCCTGCCCGGCGTGCATGATCGCCCACGCCGCGATGGCAGCGATGAGGAACTCGATCGCCAGCCGCGCCTTGCCGGAAAAGCCGAGATGCGACTGCTTCGTCACCTTGAGATAATCGTCATAGAAGCCGATGGCGCCGAAGCCGAGCGTGACCAGAAGCACCACCCAGACATAAACGCTCTTCACGTTGGCCCACAGCAACGACGAACCGACGATGCCGCAGAGGATCATCAATCCGCCCATGGTCGGCGTACCGGCCTTCTTGAAATGGGTCTGCGGCCCGTCGGCGCGGATCGGCTGGCCCTTGCCCTGCCGCAGACGCAGCGAGTCGATGATGGTCGGGCCAAAGATGAACACGATCAGCGCGGCCGTGATCAGCGCGCCGCCGGTACGGAAGGTGATGTAGCGAAATACGTTGAAGACCGAGATGTGGTCCGAGAATTCGACGAGCAGTGTGAGCATCTAGCGGTTGTCCAGGACCATCTTCAGTTTTGCATCGTGTTTCCGGCTGCATCCGGAAAGCGTTCCAAGAGCGCATCGACCAGCTTCGAAAAGCCGATGCTCTTCGACGACTTGACCATGACGACGTCGCCCGGTCGGATCGCCTGCATCAGCACGGGCTTGAGCTCGTCGCCGGTTGCGCGGTGTTCGGCATGGAAGTCGCTCGGCAGGATTTCGGCCAGCGCCTTCATCTCGGGCCCGGCCAGGAAGACCAGGTCGGTGCTCGTCTCGGTGATCAGTTCCGCCAGCGCCGTGTGCAGCCTGGCCGAATGCTCGCCGAGCTCCAGCATGTCGCCCAGCACGGCGATGCGCCGCGAACCGGGCGCTACCGGCGTCGCCTCCAGCAAAGCCATTGCGGCCTGCATGGAAGCGGGATTGGCGTTGTAGCTTTCGTCGATCAGGATGAAGGTTCCCTCCGGATGACGTAGCGTGTGGCGCCGCCCGCGGCCGCGTTCAGGAACCAGATCGGCCAGCGCGAGCGCCGCGCGGGTCACGTCGGCACCGACCAGCTGCGCGGCTCCAAGCACCGCAAGCGCGTTCTGGACGATGTGCCGGCCGGGGGCCCCGATCTTGGCGGCCACTTCCTGGCCGCCCACATTCGCCGTCAGGATCGAGTGGCTGGCATGCAGCACGAAATTGGTGAGCCGGACCTTCGCATTGGCGTTCTCGCCGTAGCCCCACACGTTTTCCACGCCTGCCTCGCGGGCCAGCTGATCGAGAAGCTTGAAGCGCGGATCGTCCCGATTGACGAGTGCGGCGCCACCTGGCTCGACGCCCTCGAAAATCTCGGCCTTGGCTCTGGCAATGTCGTCGAGGCTGCTGAAATGGCCGAGATGCGCCGGAGCAATCGACGTGACGATGGCCACATGCGGACGCACCATCTTCACCAGCGGGCGGATCTCGTTCTCATGGTTCATGCCGATCTCGAAGACGGCATAGTCGCAATCGGCCGGCATGCGGGCGAGCGTCAGCGGCACGCCCCAGTGATTGTTGAAGGACATCGGCGAGGCGTGCACCTTGCCGACGGCCGAAAGGCCGCAACGCAGCGCCTCCTTGGTGCTGGTCTTGCCGACCGAGCCCGTGACGGCAACGACGCGGGCATCGCTGCGGGCGCGGGCGGCCATGCCCAGCTTTTCCAGTGCCTCAAGAACATCGGGCACAACGATCATCGGCGAGGTCAGGCGGCCGAGTGCCGGAAGCTTGGCTTCGGCCACCACCAGCAATCCCGCGCCGGCCTTCATGGCCGCGGTCGCGAAGTCGTGGCCATCCATCGCCTCGCCCTTGATGGCGAAGAAGGCATCGCCGGGCAGCAACGTGCGGGTGTCGATAGAAATCCCGCTCACGCCCGCGGGCAACGGGCCCAAGGGCCGGCCTTCCATGGCGGAAACAAGCGCCTCGGATGTCCATAGAAGGTTCATGCCGAACGCTCCTCGATGGCGCGCCGCACCTCCTCATGGTCCGAGAACGGAAACGTCTCGCTGCCCACCGTCTGCCCCTCCTCGTGACCCTTGCCGGCCACGATCAGCGTGTCGCCCGCATGCAGCATGGCAATGGCCTCGCGGATCGCTTGCCGGCGATCGCCGATCTCGATGGCGCCGGGGGCGGCTGCCATGACGGCGGCGCGGATCTCGGCAGGCACTTCCGAACGCGGATTGTCGTCGGTGACGATGGCCACATCGGCAAGCCTGGTGGCAATCTCGCCCATGATCGGGCGCTTGCCGCGGTCGCGGTCACCGCCGCAGCCGAACACCACCACGACGCGGCCGGTGGTGAACGGCCGCACCGAGGCCAGGACGTTCTCCAGCGCATCGGGCTTGTGGGCGTAGTCGACATAGACCGGCGCGCCCTCCGCCGTGGTGCCTACCAGTTCCAACCGCCCGGGCGCACCCTTCAGCTTCTCGAGCGCGGCCAGCGCCTTCGCGGCCGGCGTGCCCGTGGAGATTGCGAGGCCGGCAGCAACCAGGGCGTTGAAAATCTGGAAATCGCCGGCGAGCGGCAGGTCGATCTCGTAGATGACGCCGTCTACCTCGATTTCCGCGCGCTGGCGGAAGCGCTCATGCTCGACACGCTTCAGCTGCAGGAAATCGCCATGGCGGCCGACGGTCAGCACTTTGAGCCCCGCGGCACGGGCGGCCTCGATCGTCGGCGACGACCATGGATCATCGGCGAAGATCACGGCCGGCGCGCCCTTGGGCAACAGCTCGTTGAACAGGCGCAGCTTGGCGCGGTGATACTCCTCGACCGTCGGATGATAGTCCATATGGTCGCGGCCGAGATTGGTGAATGCGCCGGCAGAGAGCCGCACGCCGTCGAGCCGCCGCTGGTCGAGGCCGTGGCTGGAAGCCTCCATGGCGGCGTGTGTAACACCGGCTTCCGCCAGTTCCGCCAGCAGGCGATGCAATTCGACCGGGTCCGGCGTCGTCAGCGAGCCGTATTCGTTGCGGCCCGGCGCAATGACGCCGGTGGTGCCGATGCTCGCGGACGCGAAACCGACCTGCTCCCAGACCTGCCGGGTGAAGGCGGCCACCGAAGTCTTGCCGCTGGTGCCGGTCACCGCCACCATTGTTTCGGGCTGGCGGCCGGCAAGTTCCGCTGCAATCATGGCCAACGCATGCCGGGGGTCTTCAACCGTGATGACGGGTATGGAGAGCGACCCAGTCGACGCCTCCTTTCCGGCCACGATCCCCACCGCGCCACGCGCTGCAGCATCGGCGGCATAGGCAGCGCCATCGGCCTTCGTGCCTGGAACCGCGACGAACAGATCGCCCGGCCTGATGCGCCGCGAATCAGAAGAAATCCCGCCGATCTCCAGATCGTCGGGAAGGGCATTGACGGGCAGGAACGCGGCGAGATTTTTCAGTTTCATCGACTTCCGTCACAAACAAATGGCGCGCCAGCCGGCGCGCCCCTAGAATCAATCGTACGAGACCAGCGTTGCCTGAGTTTCATGGCTGAAATCTGGCTTCACGCCAAGAAATGATGCAGACCGCCGTATGATGTTGGCAACAACGGGGGCCGCGTTGAGGCCTGCTGTCGCAGACATTCCCGGCTTCTCCGGCTTCGGTTCGTCGACGATGCTCAGCACTACATATTGCGGATCATCCATCGGGAAAGCCGCGAGGAAAGCGTTGAAACGGACATTCGGCGCATAGCGGCCGTTGACCACCTTTTCGGCCGTGCCTGTCTTGCCGCCGACGCGGTATCCGGGCACCTCCGCCCTCCTGCCGGAGCCCTTTTCGGCGTTGAGGCGATAGAGGTAACGCATATCCTCGCTGGTCCTTGCGTTGACGACCTGCCGTGACGCGGCCATCGCCTCTTCTTCCGTGCGCGGCAGGAAGGTCGGATTCATCAGGCGGCCGCCGTTCATCAGGGCCGCGGTACCGACTGCTGTCTGCAGCGGCGTCGTCGACATGCCGTGGCCGAAGGAAATCGTGATGGAGTGAACTTTCTTCCAGACCTTCGGCTCGGTCGGCCGCGCCACTTCCGGCAACTCGGTCTGCAGCCGGTCAAGCAGGCCGATGCGCTTCAGGAAATCGCGATGCCCCTCGATGCCGACCACGTCGGCCTCGCGTGCCGAACCGATGTTCGACGAATAGATGAAAACTTCCGGCACCGTCAGCACCCGGCCTTTTCCGTGGAAGTCACGGATGGTCTGGCGCCCGATGGTGATTGGTTTCGTCGCGTCGAATGTGCTGTTGAGGTTGACCTTGCCGGAATCGAGCGCCATCGCCGTGGTGAAGGTCTTGATGGTCGACCCCATTTCGTAGACGCCCGCCGACATGCGGTTCAGCCTGTCCTTGTCGAGGGCATTGTGCGGATTGTTGGGGTCGAAATCCGGCACCGATGCCATCGCCAGAACTTCGCCCGTCTTGACGTTGAGCACCACGGCGCCGGCGGCGATTGCGTTATACTTCTCCATCGCCCGGGCGATCTCGTCGCGCACGATGTGCTGCACGCGGAGGTCGATCGACAGGCGCACCGGCTTCAGGTCCTTGGCCACCGCCAGTCCGGAAGCCTGGAGATCGGCAAGACCCTGGTCGTCGATGTACTTCTCCATCCCGGCGATGCCCTGGTTATCGATATTGGTCAGGCCGAGGATGTGCGAGGCGGTGGGGCCGCCGGGATAGAAACGACGCTTTTCGGTGCGGAAGCCGATGCCCGGCAATCCGAGTTGCATGATGTCGTGCTGCTGTTTGGGCGTGAGTTGGCGCTTGAGCCAGACGAAGCCCGTGCCGCTCTTGAGCTTCTTGTAGGTCTGCTCGACATCGATGTCCGGCAAGACGGTGGACAGCTTTTCGATCACCTCGTCCGCATCGACGACGCGGCGCGGCTCGGCAAACAGGGAAGCAGTCTTGATGTCGGTGGCCAGGACTTCGCCGTTGCGGTCGACGATGTCGGGGCGCGAGGCCGTAACGCGAGATGCCGGGCCGCCGCCCTCGTCCGGCTCCAGCATGCCCAGATAAACCAGTCGGCCGGCGATCGTGGCATAGATGCCGAAGAACACGGCCATGGTCATGACGACACGGTTCTTGGTCCGGCCGCCCGTCGCCTTGCGGGCGCCGTCGACGACGATGGATGCGGTGGAACCCTGGCCCCTCGAAAGACGCTTGCGCCAGAGCCTCATCATCGCACTGCCCCCGTCACCACCTTGTCGGTGCCGCTTTGGGCCATGGCGCCGACTGGATCGGTGGAGAAATCCTCCACGGGGCGCATCGGAATCTCGTTCAGCTCGACGACCTGCCGCGCCTCGACGGGTTCGAGCTGAAGCTCGGACTGGTAGGTTTCGGCCAGTTTCTGCAGCCGCGATGGCTGGGTCAGAAGGCTCCAGTCGGCCTTCAAGAGGTCGATGGAGTCTTCCTCGAACCTGATCTGCTGCTCGATCTTGCGCACAGCGGCAAGCTGTTCCTCGGCCTCGTGCTTGACCTTGTAGGTAAAGGCGGCCGCCGAAACCATTGCGGCGATGAGAAGGATGTCGGTTGTACGAAACATGCCCCTACCTTTCTTCCCCGGCCGAGCGGACTTCAGGAAGCTTCGGCAGGCCGAAGATCGAAAAATCCGCCGCGCGCGCCGGCGCCTCGGTCCGAACCGCAGCCCGAAGCTTGGCCGAGCGTGCGCGCGGATTGCCCGCGATCTCGTCCTCGGTCGGCCCCACCGCGCCGCCAGCCTTCGCGAACGTCGCCGATTTCGTGTGCGTTTCAGGCAGATAGCGTGAACCCGCCACCGTGCCGGACCTGTCGGCGATGAAACGTTTGACGATGCGATCTTCGAGCGAATGGAAGGTGACCACCACCAGCCGGCCCCCGGGCTTGAGCGCCCGCTCGGCCGCGAACAGCGCACGCGCCAGTTCGCCGAGTTCGTCATTGACGAAGATGCGCAGCGCCTGGAACACGCGGGTCGCGGGGTGGATCTTGTCCTTCGGGTTGCGACCGACGAGATCGGCTATCGACTCGGCCAGGTCTCGCGTGCGCTCAAACGGGCGCTCGGCGCGGCGCTTCTCGATCATGCGGGCGATGCGGCCGGCATGGCGCTCCTCGCCCAGAAAACCGAAGATGCGGGCGAGATCGCCCGACTTGAAGCGATTGACGACATCGGCCGCGCTCAATCCCGCTTGCGCCATGCGCATGTCCAGCGGCCCGTCGGCGCGAAAGGAAAAGCCGCGATCGGCCTGGTCAAGCTGCATGGAAGACACGCCGATGTCGAGCACCACGCCGTCGACTTGTGCCGCATGCTGATCCAGGCTGGAAAACGGCGCCTGCACGAGCCGCAGGCGGCCGGCGGATTTCTCCTCCAGTTCGCGGCCGGCCGCAATCGCGTCGGGATCGCGGTCGATGGCGATCACGTTCGCGCCCGCTGCCAGTATGGCGCGGGTGTAGCCGCCGGCGCCGAAGGTGCCGTCGACGATGGTCTCGCCCAGCTCCGGCGCCAGTGCCGCCAGTACTTCGTTCAGAAGAACCGGAATGTGGCGGGCCGGTCCGCCAACGGCATGATCGTCTTCGCCGCTGCCCGCCATCACTCCGTTTCTCCTGCTGCTTTGGTAACTGTCCCCTGCCGAAGCTTCAAAAGCCGCGCGCGCACTTCCGAACCATGAGCCCGGAGCCGTTCGGGCTCCCACATCTGGAAGAAGCTGCCACGCCCGACAAACGCCACCTCCAAGGAGATGCCGGTGTGCTCGCGCATGAAATCCGTAACTGTGATGCGACCGTCCTGATCCAGCTTCAGGAACATCCCGTCGCCATGGCAGAAAAATGACATGTCGTCTGCCGTGCGATGGAAAGGATCCTCCTGCGCGATCCGCTGTTCGTAGCGATCGAGCAGGTCGAGCCCGCCCACGTCCAGCGCGGGCGTCTCCAGCGCCCGCAGCGCATAGAGCTCGCTGTAGCCTCGCTTCTGGACCACGGAACGAAAATGTGCGGGAACGGAGACGCGCCCCTTGGCGTCGATCCTGTTCACCGCATTGGACAGAAACCGGTCCATCGTTCGCGTCAGCCGCCTCCGTCGCGTTGTCTCTCGCCAGGCCTGCCGCGTCGACGCAAGGCCGGTCGCCTGCCCCAAAACCCTTGCCCTTGCCTGCAACGAAGGCGCCTCGCGCAGCCAAACAGACCGCCCGCTTGCGGAACGCTTTATCCGGGACCGAAACAAGATCTTGATTGTCCGAGTGGGATAACATGGGCCAATATGGGCGTCAACGGGAACGGGCTACACGACGCCAGCCTCGCCCGTTGTTCGGACGGAACTGGCGGCATCGCCGTTTTTATCCTCCATTAAGACTAACGAACCGTTTAGAAGCGGCTGCCGGCCTTGCTGGCGGATACCCGCTGCCACGAGCCAACGCAGCCACGGGCCCGGGACTTGAACCCGAACCGTCCTCCACTGCCGCAAGCATACGGGCAGTGGATGCTCTCAATATGGAAGTGGAAAAATGCCAGCCGGCCTATAAGCCGGGTTCTGTATGGCCCCCGCGCCTTGCGGCACGGAAGCGTGGCGACCATTCGTCTTGGGCGCATGTCGCCATACGCCTCACGCAACCTACCCGGATGACCAGGCCGGAAACAGCCCTGAGGGTCGCCCCTCTGTCATCCCTATTCGGTCTTGCTCCCGGTGGGGTTTACCGTGCCGCTCCTGTTGCCAGTCGCGCGGTGGGCTCTTACCCCACCCTTTCACCCTTACCGCAGACGGGTCCGCGGCGGTTTGCTTTCTGTGGCACTATCCCTGGGGTCGCCCCCGCCGGTCGTTATCCGGCACCGTGTTTCCATGGAGCCCGGACTTTCCTCACCTTCAGCCTTTCGGCTCTCGAAGGTGCGGCCGCCCGGCCAGCTGGCAGTGCGTATAAAGGCATTCGCGCGGCAAAACGCAAACGAAAAAGCCTGCCAGCGGCCAGGTTAGGCGCATTTGTCCCCCGCGCTGCATCAGTTCATCGCAAGATGCTGCTTGACCTTGCTGCAGTAGGCGGCCGAGACCGGGTTCATGCGCTTGGCGCCGTGGCCGGCATTGTACTTCAGGATCGTGCCGCAGGTGCTGCCGCCACCGAGCGAATGCGCCTTGGCCAGATACTTCATGCCGTACTTGATGTTGGTCTCGGGGTTGAACAGCCCCTGGGCACCACCGCTGTAGCCCATCATGCGGGCAGTGGCGGGCTTGATCTGCATGAGACCGATCTCGCCAGCGCCGCCGCGTGCGTTGGCGCGGTAGTTGCTTTCCACCTTGATAACGGCATGCGCGAGTGCAGTCGGAACGCCATATTCCGCAGCATAGCGGTTGACGATGCTGCTGTACTGCGCCTTGGCAGCCTGCGGCGTCTTGGCGGCGGCGTTGGCGGCCACCGACATGGTCTGAACCTTCTTGCCACCGCGCTTGTTCAGAACCACCTTGGTCCTTTTCGCGTTACGGGCGACTTTCTTGGAGCGCTTGGTTGCCTTGCGCGGCGCCTTCACCGCATGGGATGCCTGCAGATCGAGCGTGCTGCTGAAGCCCCGCACGCCCGGAAGGCCGATCGCGTCATCAGTGTCCTTAACTGCAACAGAAGCAACGGAGAGCTTCTCCGTCGATTTCGGGCTCTTGGGAGCCAGAGGCTGGGCGTTTGCGGCAAAGCTGGTGAACGCGGCAGCAAGCGCCGCCGCCATCGCGGTCATTTTTTTCATGTGTACCTTGTCTATTCTTGGCCGCACGAACAGTGCTCGCGCAGCAACCCTTACTCAACAGGGGCCATCTTCTGGAGAGATTGCCCGTGACACGGCGAAGGATTTGCCAAGCGAATGGGCGGCAATGAAGGCCGCCGAAATCACAAAAGTTAACAGAGTGTAACTTGACGGGCCGGGAAGGCGCGGCTAACGCGAATCGAACGGCGACGAGGCGAGCAGCCGCCTCAACGTCTCCACAGTCGAGGGGTCGGCGATGCCGTCGACCTTGCGGGGGCGGAAGTGGCGCTGGAAGGCGGCAACAACGATTTCCGTTGCCCTGTCGAAAATTCCCGATTTTTCAATGCCGTAGCCGTAAAGGGAAAGCATCGACTGAATTTCTTCGACCTCGGCGCCTGCATCGCCAGGTTGCAGAGCCTGCCCTTTTCGCCTGCGGGCAGGCTCCACGAAGCGGCCAATTCCGGCGCGCGCCAGTTGCCGCCAGGGAAACTTTTCGCCCGGGTCAACCTTGCGACCGGGTGACACATCAGAATGTGCTAAAATTCGTTCTGGCAGGATGCCGTAGCGGTCGATTATGTCCCGGCAGAGCGCAATTACGGCCTGAATTTGGCAATTTGGGAAGGGCCGATAGCCAAGATCGTGCCCCGGATTGACGATTTCGATGCCGATGGACCAGGAATTCACGTCGACATTTCCATGCCAGAAGCTCTTGCCGGCGTGCCAGGCGCGGTCGCTTTCGCGCACCATCTGCACGATACGGCCGTCCTCGTGCACAATATAATGAGACGATACCTCGCTGGCGGGGTTGCACAGCCAGGCTTCGGCCTCCTCGCCGGTCGGCATGCCGGTGTAGTGCAGGATGATCATGTCCGGCCGATCGGTGCCACGACGCGCCGTGAAGTTCGGCGAAACGCGAACTTTTGCACCGGCATGATCTGGCGGAAATCCGCTCATGCCACCCGCGCTGCCTTCTCGATCGACGCATAGGCGGCGTTGATCGCTGCCAGACGGGTGGTCGCGATGCGGATGAATTCCTCCGGCAGCCCGCGGGCGATCATCCGGTCGGGATGGCTATTGGCCACCAGCCGCCGATAGTGGGCGCGCACTTCCGCGAAGGGGCGGTCGCGCGCTATGCCGAGCACCCGGTAAGGATCGGCATAGCCGAGATCCAGATGCCGCGCCAGGATCGTCTGATAGTGCTCTTCCTCTATCCTGAAAATCTCGGAAACGCGCTTCAGGAACTCGCACTCCCGCTCATGCAACAAGCCGTCTGCCTTGGCGATGTGGAACAGGCCATCGAGGATGTCTTCCAGCATCGCGCAGTTCTTGTGCCCGCTGCCGCACAGCTTGGCCATCCGCTCCGCGTATATTTCGAAGCCGGCGACGTCCTGCTTGGCGATGTCGTAGAGCCGCGCCACGTTGCGGGCTTCTTCCGGCGGGACCGAGAATATTTCCCGAAACGCCCTTATCTCGTCCTGCGTCACCACGCCGTCGGCCTTCGCCATCTTGGCCGAAAGCGCAATCATAGCGACGGAAAAGGCTACGCGACGCCGGAGCTCCGCGTCTCCTTCGAAGACCGTGCGCAGGCCTTCCACCAGGTCGGCAACGCCGGCCCTGGCGGAACTGGAAATACGGATGACGAAGTCGCCTATGCGGTCCCAAATCGACATGGGTGCTTCATAGGACGAAACCTGTCGCGACGCGAGGGACAATCTAAAGAAGCCGTGGGGCAAAGCCCGGGCAAGAGGCCGGGCAAAACCCGGCCTCTTGGGCCCGAAGCAGCCTACTCGTGGTTACGCGTACTCTACACGGCAAATCTTACTGGGCAGGCGCGGCCGGCTTCTGCTCCGTGGTACCGCCGGGCGGTGGTGCAGGCGTCGTCGGCGCCGCTGCGGGAGGGGTGGTCTGCTGGGTTGCCGGCGGCTTGGTGCTCTGGGTCGTGGTCTTGTCCGAACTCTCGCTGCAGGCGGCAATACCGAACAATGCAACCGCTCCTACGGATGCAAGGATGAGTTTCTTCATTTACAAATCTCCTTCGCGGGCAAAGCCCGGTCTGCCGGGCTGTCCTGGCTAGAATGAGAAAGCTCCCATGCGGGTTGCGTCACTTACGCTGACGCAAGGAAACATTTTGTCAGAACCGGCCTGCGCTGCGGGCTCAGGAGCGCCGCGTCCCGTGCTGCGGCATTGAAGTTGCCGTGACATCGCTGCAATAAGCTGCTCGTGAGCAAACGTCTGTCGAGGAAGATCATGAACGCGGCCAAATGGGATTTCTGGATCGATCGCGGCGGCACCTTCACCGACATCATCGGCCGCGATCCCGAGGGCGGGCTGCATCCGCGCAAGCTTCTCTCCGAAAACCCCGAGGCCTATCGCGATGCCGCGATCCAGGGCATCCGCGACCTGCTCGGAGTCAAGGCCGGCCAGCCGATCCCCTCAGAGCGCATCGGCGACATCAAGATGGGCACCACCGTTGCCACCAACGCGCTTTTGGAGCGTAAGGGCGACCGGGTGCTGCTGCTCATCACCAAGGGTTTTCGCGATGCCCTGCGCATCGCCTACCAGGCGCGGCCGGACATTTTTGCCAAGGAGATCATCCTTCCCGAGCAGCTCTACGAACGTGTCATCGAAGTTGGGGAGCGCGTGCGCGCCGACGGCTGCGTGGAAAAGCTGCTCGACATCGCCTCTGTGCAAGCTGAAATCGAACAGGCGATGCGGGATGGCATCGACGCCGTCGCGATCGTCTTCATGCACGCCTGGAAGTTCCCCGAGCACGAACAGGCCGTAGCCAGGCTTTGCCGCCATCTCGGCTTTGGCCAGGTCTCGGTCAGCCACGAGGTCTCCCCGCTGGTCAAGCTGGTCGGGCGCGGCGACACCACCGTCGTGGACGCCTATCTGTCGCCGATCTTGTCACGCTATGTGAGCCAGGTGGCTGGCGAGCTGGAGATCTCCCCCCTTGAGGGGGAGACGGCGCCGCAGGCGACAGAGGGGGGCGGTCCTGCCCACCGCGACCCTAAGCAAACGACGCCGAGCACCGCGGCGATGACCCCACCCGGCGACTTCGTCGCCACCCTCCCCTCAAGGGGGAGGGAAACTCCACGCCTGATGTTCATGATGTCGTCGGGCGGCCTCACCGCCGCCGACATGTTCCAGGGCAAGGATGCGCTTCTGTCCGGCCCGGCCGGCGGCGTGGTCGGCATGGTCGAGACGGCCAGGCTTGCCGGCTTCGACAAGGTGATCGGCTTCGACATGGGCGGCACCTCCACCGACGTTGCCCATTATGACGGCGAATATGAGCGCGCCTTTGATACCGAAGTGGCGGGCGTTCGCGTGCGCGCGCCGATGATGCGCATCCATACCGTCGCCGCCGGCGGCGGTTCCATCCTGCACTTCGAGGCCGGCCGCTTCCGCGCCGGGCCGGATTCGGCCGGCGCCAATCCCGGCCCCGCCTGCTATCGCCGCGGCGGGCCGCTGGCCGTCACCGACGCCAACGTCATGCTGGGCAAGCTGCAGCCCGACTTCTTCCCGGCGATTTTTGGTCCACACCAGGACCAGCCGCTCGACACTGAGATTGTGCGTAAGAAATTCGAAGCGCTGGCCGCCGAGATCGGCGATGGCCGCAGCCCGGAGGCGGTGGCCGAAGGTTTTGTCACCATCGCCGTGGAGAACATGGCCAACGCCATCAAGAAGATCTCCGTCCAGCGTGGCTATGACGTCACCGAATATCTGCTGAACTGCTTCGGCGGCGCGGGCGGGCAGCACGCCTGCCTGGTGGCCGATGCGCTCGGCATGGAGGCGGTGCTGATCCATCCCTTCTCCGGCCTGCTCTCGGCCTATGGCATCGGGCTCTCGTCAGTCTTCGCCTCGCGCCAGCAGGCGCTCTTGAAGCCTCTGGCCGAAGCTTCGCTCGACGCGGTCAACGAGATGATCGCGGCGCTGCGCAAGGACGTGCTCGCCGAACTCGCCAGCCAGGGCATCGCCGAAGCCCACGTCGCCTCGCGCCCGGTTCTGCAGGTGCGCTATGACGGCACCGACACCGCCCTGCCCGTCAACTTCGAAGCCGGCTCGGTGACGCAGGCGATTGCCGACTTCGAAGCCGCGCACAAGGCCCAGTTCGGCTTCATCTACGACAACAAGCCGATGATCGTCGAAGCCGTCGGCGTCGAGGGCACCGACACCAGCGGGCGCGGCCGCGACGAGCGCGACCGGCCCGTTGTCGAAGCCACGCCGCAGCCCGGCGAAACGCGCAGGATCTATGGCGAAGGCGCCTGGCACGACGCCGGCGTTTTCCGCCGCGAGGCGCTTTCGCCCGGCAACAAGATCGACGGGCCGGCGCTGATCATCGAGAGCCACCAGACCATCGTGGTCGAGCCGGGCTGGCGGGCCGAGATCACGGCCAAGGACCACGTGCTGATGCGCCGCACGCAGAAGAAGCGCCGCAAGGCGGCCCTAGGCACCGAGGCCGATCCGGTCATGCTCGAGGTGTTCAACAACCTGTTCATGTCGATCGCCGAGCAGATGGGCGTGACGCTGCAGAACACCGCCTACTCAGTCAACATCAAGGAGCGGCTGGACTTCTCCTGCGCCGTCTTCGACCGCACCGGCGCGCTCGTCGCCAACGCTCCGCACATGCCGGTGCACCTGGGCTCCATGGACCGCTCGGTGGAGACGATTATCCGCCTCAACGAAGGCGACATCCATCCGGGCGACGTCTTTGCGCTGAACGCTCCTTATAATGGCGGCACGCACCTGCCCGACATCACCGTGGTGACGCCGGTGTTCGACGGTGAGGAGCGATCGGCCGAAGGCCGATCAATCGACAACGATTTGTCGATTGAAGCGACGAACGCCCGGAGCCATAGCGGAGGGCAGGCAAGACAAATCCTCTTCTGGGTCGCCTCGCGCGGTCACCACGCCGATGTCGGCGGCACGGCACCCGGCTCGATGACGCCGCTGGCCACCACGGTCGATGAGGAAGGCGTGCTGTTCGACAACTTCCGCATCGTCGAACGCGGCCGCTTCCGCGAGGCGGAGCTGCTGCGGCTCCTGACCGACCACCCCTACCCGGCCCGCAACCCGCACCAGAACATCGCCGACCTCAAGGCGCAGATCGCCGCCAACGAAAAGGGCGTAGCCGAGCTGCGCAAGATGGTGGCGCATTTCGGGCTCGACGTGGTCAACGCCTATATGGGCCATGTGCAGGACAACGCCGCCGAAAGCGTGCGCCGTGTGCTGGAGCGCCTGCCCGACACCGCCGAGTACGAATACCCGACCGACACCGGCCAGGTCATCAAGGTGAAGATCACCGTCGACCGCGACAAGCGCGAGGCGACGGTGGACTTCACCGGCACGTCGCCGGTGATGAAGAACAATTTCAATGCCCCCGAGCCCGTGGCGCGTGCGGCAGTGCTCTACGCCTTCCGCGTCATGGTCGAGGACCAGATCCCGATGAATGCCGGCTGCCTGCGGCCGATCAACATCATCATTCCGGAGGGCTGCATGCTGCGGCCGAGCTATCCGGCCGCCGTGGTGGCCGGCAATGTCGAAACCTCGCAGCATGTCACCAACGCCCTGTTCGGCGCCATGGGCGCGCTGGCCAACGCGCAAGGCACGATGAACAACCTCACTTACGGCAACAAGCAGTACCAGTATTACGAAACGATCTGCTCCGGCTCGCCGGCTGGCCAGATGAACAGCGGCCGCGGCTTCAACGGCACGTCGGGCGTGCACACGCATATGACGAACTCGCGCCTGACCGACCCGGAAATCCTCGAACTGCGCTTCCCCGTCCTGCTGGAGGATTTCCATATCCGCGATGGCTCGGGCGGCAAGGGCAAATGGCACGCCGGCGACGGCACGCGCCGCACCATCCGCTTCCTGGAGAAGATGGAATGCGCGATCCTGTCGTCGCACCGCTCGCATCCGCCGCGCGGGCTGGAAGGCGGCGGCGACGGCCAGGTCGGCTCGACCCAGGTGCGCCGCAACGACGGCACCATTGAGACGCTCAAGGCCTGCGACCAGACGGTGCTGGAACCCGGCGAGGCGGTGATCGTGACCACGCCGACGGCGGGAGGGTTTGGAGGGGCGTGAGGGCCTTTCCCTCCCCCTTTCTGCACCGCTGCGGCAGTTTTGGCCGACCGGCATGGGTCCCCGGAACCTCCGCACTTCGCTGTCGCTCGTGCTTCGGCCCGAGGATGACGAAGTGGGACGGCCGGCGCGAACGCGCCGCATTGAGGGTTTGCCGGGTACCTTGGTCTCGACTCGTTTAAGGTTGCTGGAGAAGGCGTTGAGGGTTTGCCGGAGCCTTTCAACCCCGTCGTCCTCGGGCCGGAGCACGAGCGTAGCGAAGTGCGGAGGTTCCGGGGACCCAGGCCTCGGACTCGCAACCGGCAGTCCGAGGCAGGTTCGGCGTCAGCAAACTATCCCGGCTTTGATCGCGGCTTTTCCAAGCGCCATCCCGGCGGAGGGAGCGCAGCGATTTGCGCGGATCGACCTTTACCGCAGCGGCAGTTTTGACCGACCGGCATGGGTCCCCGGAACCTTCGCACTTCGCTGTCGCTCGTGCTCCGGCCCGAGGATGACGAGGTGGGGCGGCCGCGCCGCCATCCAATCAAGAGCGCCGAGCCCGTTCCAAGCGCTCCGCACCCAACTGTCACCGGCATGTCATGCCCCTGCGTTACCCGCTTGCAGCAAAGCAAACGGGGAATCGCCTTGCCATGACCGACCTGTCCTCGGAAATCGGTTTCGCCCGCAACAAGCGCCTTGGTAAGGCGGTGCATCGCAACCGCCCGCTGTCGAAGGAAGGGATTTCGGAGCGCCTGTTCACCCTGCTGTTTTCCGGTCTCGTCTATCCGCAGATCTGGGAAGACCCGGACGTCGACATGGAGGCCATGGCCCTGGGCGAAGGCCATCGCGTCGTCACCATCGCCTCGGGCGGCTGCAACGTGCTGGCCTATCTCACCCGCTCGCCGGCGCATATCGATGCCGTCGACCTCAACACCGCCCACATCGCGCTGAACCGCATGAAGCTGGCCGCGGTGGCCCACCTGCCCTCGCAGGCCGACCTGTTCCGATTTTTCGGCAGCCCCGGCAACCGGCATAATTCCGCCGCCTACGACCAGTTCGTGGCGCCGCATCTCGACAGGACCAGCCGCGCCTATTGGGAAAAGCGCAACTGGCGCGGAAAGCGCCGCATCGCCGCCTTCGATGACAATTTCTATCGCAAGGGTCTGCTCGGCCTGTTCATTGCTGCCGGCCACCGCACCGCCCGCCTCTATGGCGTAAATGTTTCCGACATAATGTCGGCCAAGACGATCGCCGAGCAGCGCCGCTTCTTCGAGGAGCGGCTGGAGCCGATCTTCCGCCGTCGGCTGGTGCGCTGGGCGACCTCGCGCAAATCGTCGCTGTTCGGCCTCGGCATTCCGCCGGCGCAATATGACAAGCTGATCACCTCCGGCGACGGCACCATGGCGAACGTGCTTTCAGCACGGCTGGAAAAGCTGACCTGCCACTTTGCGCTCAAGGACAATTATTTCGCCTGGCAGGCGCTGGCCCGCCGTTATCCCGCCCCCGGCGAGGCGGCGCTGCCCGCCTATCTGGAAGCGGAGAACTACGGCGCGATCCGTCAAAACCTCGACCGCGTGAGCGTGCACCACGCCAATTTCACCGAGCTTCTGGCAGGCAAGGCCGCCGGCTCCGTCGACCGCTTCGTGCTGCTCGACGCGCAGGACTGGATGAGCGACGAGCAGCTGAACGCGCTCTGGAGCGAGATCAGCCGCACTGCCGCGAGCGGCGCGCGCGTGATCTTCCGCACTGCCGCCGAGCCGAGCTTGCTGCCCGGTCGCCTCTCGCCCGCCCTGCTCGACCAGTGGCGCTACGAAGCGGAGCAGTCGCGCGAGTTCACGGCCCGCGACCGCTCGGCGATCTATGGCGGCTTCCACCTCTATGTGAAGAACTGAGAGGTTTTGGCGATGAGCGCGACGGACCATTCCGGCCTGATGGACCGCATTTACCGGCACCAGCGCCACATCTACGACGTGACGCGCAAATATTACCTGCTGGGCCGCGACCGCATGATCGACGGGCTGGGCGTTCCGCCCGGCGGCACCGTGCTGGAGCTCGGCTGCGGCACCGGCCGCAACATCGTGCTGGCGGCCCGGCGCTATCCGGAAGCGCGCTTCTACGGCCTCGATATTTCGGCGGAGATGCTGGAGACGGCGAAGGCCGCGATCGACCGCGAGGGCATTGCCGCCCGCGTGACGCTGGCGCGTGGCGACGCCACGGATTTCGATGCCGAAACGCTGTTCGGGGTCGAAAAATTCGACCGGGTTTTCGTCTCCTACTCGCTGTCGATGATCCCCGGCTGGGAAAAGACCCTCAGCGCGGCGATGGCGGTGCTTAGGCCCGGGGGCTCGCTGCATGTCGTGGATTTCGGCGAGCAGGAGCGCCTGCCGCGCTGGTTTCGCGCGATGCTGCGGGCGTGGCTGGCAAAATTCCATGTCGAGCCACGGGCGACCCTGCGCAAGGAACTGGAAGCGGAGGCGGGAAAACGCGCCTCGAGCGTGTTTTTCGAGGCGCTCTATCGCGGCTATGCGGTGAAGGCGGTGGTGGGGGCTTAGAGCCCCTGCTCCAGCGCCCTGGCCAGCGCGGCCACCATGGCCTGCGGCCGGTAGCCGAGCCGGGAAGGCGTCAGGCCGAGGCGCAGTACCACGAGCTTCTGCGACGGAATGATGGCCATGGACTGGCCGTCATGGCCGAGCAGCCAAAACGTGTCGGCAGGCAGGTCGAGCCCCGTTTCGGGCTCGTCGCCGGCGTCGTCCCCGCCATCCGGGCCCTGCAGCCAGACCTGGCCGCGGCCGTATCGTCCGCCGGAGGCGGGAGCAGGCTCGCGCATCCATGACACGAAGCCGGCGGGCAGCAGTGGCACGCCGTTCCAGACGCCATCGTCGACCAGGAACTGGCCGAAGCGCGCCCAGTCGCGCGCGGTGGCGTAGAGATAGGACGAGCCGACGAAGGTGCCGCGCGCATCGGTTTCAAGGATGGCGCTGGGCATGCCCAGCGGATCGAACAGCGCCTTGCGCGGCCATGCCAGCGCCTGCGCCTTGTCGCCCAGGGCCTGCTGCCAAAGGCGCGACAGCACCACGGAAGTGCCGCTGGAATAGCTCCAGACCTTGCCCACCTCCCCGGTTAGCGGCTTGGCCTCGGCGAAGCCGGCCATGTCGGGCTCCAGATAGAGCATGCGCGTCACGTCGGTGACATCGCCGTAATCCTCGTTGAACTCGAGACCGGAGGACATCGCCATCAGGTCGGCCAGGCTGATCTTTTCGCGCGCGTCGCCCTTCCACCCCTCGAACAGGCCTGTTGCATCCATGGACATCTTGCCGGCCTTCACCAGCGTGCCGATGAGCGCGGCATTGACTGTCTTGGTCATCGACCAGCCGAGCAGCGGGGTGTTTTGCGAAAAGCCGGTGCCGTAGCGCTCGCCGACGATGCGGCCGTCCTTGACCACCACCACGGCGCGCATGCCGGGACCGGTCGCGCCTTCGTCGTCGAGTACGGTGGCGACGATCGGGTTCTGCGACGGTTCCACACGCTCGCCCACCGGCCACAATTCGTCGGGCTTGGTGCCCTGCGAGGGCGGCACGAGCGAAAACGCCTTGGCCGTCTGCACATTGCCATCGGGCACGGTGGCGCAGCCGCCATTGTCGCGCGCGACAGCGAGCCCCTCGCCGAACCAGCCGAACAAGGCGGCCGAGACGGTGCCGGTCTCGTTGTCGACATCCACCGAAATCAGCCGGAGGATCGGGTGGCCGGGCGCCTGCACGTCGACCCGCAGCACCTCTTCAGGGTCGCGCCCGGCGACGAAGACGTTGGAGCAGACGATCTTGGCCGTGTAGCCCGCGGCCACGCGGATCAGCGCCGGCGGCGCCACGGCAAGCCAGACGGCAAGCGCCACCACCGCCAGGACGACAAGCCCGAGCAGCCATTTCAGAAATCTTGCGAGCCCGCCCATTCTCCTGCCCTCCCACGCAGTTGCCGACCCTAGCCGGCCGCCATTCGTCACGCAAATCGCGCGGCCTGTCGAGCGCCATCAACCAATAATCAACCATGTTGCGCGAAAACGGCACAAGGCCGGCCACGCGCATGCGCGCGCACCCGGCAAGCCAAATCATCAATTGCCAGGCCGCGGGCACATTTGCCCGCCGGGCCCGAAGGAGAAGCGATGCGCCGTCTTGCGGCCCTCATCCTGCTTGGCGCGCTCGGCGCATGCACCTCGGTCGACGATCTTGCGCCAGTCGGCAACCAGCGCCTCACCTCGCAGACCATCACGCAAGGCGAGGTGATGGTGCGCTATCCGCGCTTCGACGACATCAAGCCGCACGACTGGAGCGGGCGCACGCCGTGGGAGCACCCGGTGCACGGCACCGACGTGTCGAAATACCAGACCTCGGTCGACTGGCGGCAGGCCAAGGCCAGTGGCATCTCCTTTGCCTTCATCAAGGCGACGGAGGGCGGCGACCGCGTGGACGACTATTTCGAGGAGCACTGGAACGCCACCAAGGCGGCCGGCGTGCCACGCGCGGCCTATCATTTCTACTATTTCTGCCGCCCCGCGACGGAGCAGGCGGCCTGGTTCATCCGCAACGTCCCGCGCGAGCGCTCTTCCCTGCCGCCGGTTCTGGACATGGAATGGAACCCGCAATCGCCCACCTGCAAGCTGAGGCCCGACCCGGCCACGGTGCGCAGCGAGATGAGGGCCTTCCTCGAGATCGTGGAGAAGCACTACGGCAAGAAGCCGATCATCTACACCTCGATCGACTTCTTCGATGACAACCAGCTGGCCGGCTTCCGCGGCTATCCCTACTGGCTGCGTTCGGTGGCCGGGCACCCCAGCGAGCGCTATGGCAGCCACCCCTTCACCTTCTGGCAGTACACCGGCACAGGGGTGGTTCCCGGCATTCGTGGCAAGGCCGACGTCAACGTCTTCAACGGCTCCGAGGCCGCCTGGAAGAAGTGGCTGAGGGAAAACGCCCGCTAGGCTGCGAAAATGCGGCCTCGAGCCTACGGATCCGCGAAATCCCGCTTCCCTCCGCGCGCAACCGGAGGTATGGCCCGGCTGCCCGCATTTTGCCATGTCCATCGGGCACACAATGACGCGAAATCATGGGCATGAATGGAGTGGTCATGATGATGGTGCGGATGAAGGCGCTGGCTGTGGCGCTGGTCGCATTTGCGGCGGGGCCGGCCATGGCGCAGGAATGCGGCGGCGACTTCAATGCCTGGAAAAGCGCCATGCGCGCCGAAGCGGTTGCGGCCGGCATCGGCGGCAAGGGGCTGGCGGCGCTCGAACAGGCCGAGCTCAACCCGAAGGTGCTGCAGCGCGACCGCGCCCAGGGCGTCTTCACCCAGACCTTCCTGGAATTTTCCGCCCGCATGATCTCGGACTACCGGCTCAAGCACGGCGCGGCCAACCTGCAGAAATATGCCGATGTCTTTGCCCGCGCGGAGCAGGAGTTCGGTGTGCCGGGTCCGGTGATCGCCGCCTTCTGGGCGCTGGAGACCGACTTCGGCGCCGTGCAGGGCGATTTTCCGACGCTGAACGCGCTGGTGACGCTGGCGCATGATTGCCGCCGGCCGGAACTCTTCCGCAAGCAGATCGTGCCGCTGCTGACGCTGATCGAGCGCGGCGTGGTGCCGGCCGACGTCAAGGGCGCATGGGCAGGCGAGATCGGCCAGACCCAGAGCCTGCCCATCGACTATCTGGAGAACGGCGTCGACGGCGATGGCGACGGCATCGTCGACCTGCGCAACAGCGCGCCCGATGTGATCATGACCACAGCCAAGAAAATCCAGGCGCGCGGCTGGAAGCGCGGCGAGCCCTGGCTGCAGGAAGTGCGCGTGCCCGACAACATGCCTTGGGAAGAAACCGGCCGCACCAACAAGCTGCCGATCTCGCAGCTGACTGCCTGGGGCGTGACCGACCGCGATGGCAACCCGCTCGAGGACAACGGGCTGAAAGCCGGCGTGATCCTGCCCATGGGCCACAAGGGCCCGGCCTTCATCGGCTACGACAATTTCGACATCTACATCGAGTGGAACCAGTCGATCACCTACACGCTGACGGCCGCGCACCTGGCCGCCCGGCTGGCCGGGGAGCCTCCCTTCGACAAGCGTACCCCGCAGGAAGGCCTAACGGGCGAGGCGATGAAGGCGCTGCAGCAGAAGCTGCACGACAAGGGCTACGACGTCGGCGGCATCGACGGCATTCTGGGCACCAACACCCGCGAAGCGATCCGCCAGGAACAGATTCGGCTGGGCCTGCCCGTTGACGGCTGGCCGACGCAAGAGCTGCTGGCAAATCTCTAGGCCAGAAGGCAGAAATCGCTTTTCCCAGAGGCCACGCGTTGTGCAACGCGTGGCCTCTTTCGTTTCCGGCTGCTCCCGTCAAAGACCGTGCCATTTTCCGCACACCGGAGGGCCTAAGCGAAGTGCATGACCGCCTTCGCTCGACCAGGCATCCGACTAGAAGAAACTGTTAACCACTCGGTTCCTATTGCTCTTCAGACGTCTCCCCGCCCGAGTCTTGAGTACAGGATCCATGAGCTTTCCCCGCACAAACTTTTCGAACCTGAATTCGCACGAACAAGGCGAGGCAGATCGCTTCGAAAGCGCGCGCAACAACACGGCCACTGCCAGGCAGCCACACCCGGCTGCGGCACCCGGCCGGGATTCGTGGGGCGCGGCGTGGCAGGCCACGCAGACCCATTCAAAACCTGGAACGGACGAATTCTTCACCCGCTCGCCGCTGCAGGACCATTTCTTCCTGGCGCCCAATGTGCGCTTCACTCGCACGCCCGAGCGCGAAATGCCGAAGCGCCGCGCAGAGCAGCAGGGTAGCGAGGAGAATGCCGGACAGCGCGAATCGACAGCGAATATGGCCGCAGCCCAGCGGCCGGCAGCACAGGCCGCCTCGCCTGCGCCGAGCGTCGCCCGGACCGCGGCGCCGACGAATGGACTGGCTCCCCGCGCGGCAACCGTTCAGCCCGCGGCTGCGGACGCGGCGGCAAGGCGTGAAACGCGCACGATGCCAGCCGCCAAGACCCCTTCGCTGGAGCGCGTCGTGGAAAAGGCGCAGGTGCTGTCTTCCGCAGCCAATGTAGCAGTGCCTGTTGCGCCGCAGGTAGCCGAGGAAGCGCCCGTCTCGCAGCCTGTCGAGGTGGAAATCCAGGCGGACAGCAACGGCGCGTTCTGGTCCTGCTTGTCGGACCACGCCTTCTTCGAGTTCCTGCCGCCGGAAGGCATGGTGGAACTTACGCCCTTGCCGACCATCGAACCGAGCCGTTTTGCTGTCGCCGCGGCTCCAGCGACCCCACTGCCGCAGCAAACGCGCCCGGCTCAGGTGGCGGAAATCACCTCGCTGTTCCGCATCATCGAATGCACCCCCGCCGCGCAGGCCTCCCCTGCCCTGCCGGAGGCGGCGGTCGCCGCAGCCATTCCGGCCGAGGGCGAGAAGAACGTCGAGGTTTCCACGAACGCCACGGTGCAGGAGACGCAGGTCGCCGCTGCGATTCGGACAGAGGAAATCGTTGCAGCGGCACCCGTTGTGGAGGCGGTCGCCACCGCCCCAGCAGCTGAAACTGCCAGCACGCCCGCGGAAGCAATCGCCGTTGCCGCCTCGCCAGCGGATGCCGCGGCTGCCCCCGCCGCGGATGCTGCTGCTCCGGTGGCCGAGGCTGTCGTTGCCGCTCCCGCAGCGGAAGTTGCGACGCCAGCCGTGACCGCTGGTGCAGCCCCAGCCCCGAAGTACGTCGTGGCGCCGGTGGCGGCAAACGCGAATGTCGTCGCATTCGAGCCCGCCAAAAAGGCGAGCGTGACCATGCCGGTTCCAGTCGCCCGCGCGACTTCGCCCCGGACCATCACCGTGGGCGCGGAGCAGTCAGGCACGGAAGACTGCTACGAATTCCCTTCCGAGGAACTGCTGCAGGAGCCGCCTGTTGGCCAGGGCTTCTACATGTCGCAGGAGCGGCTGGAGCAGAATGCCGACCTTCTGGAAAGCGTGCTGGAAGATTTCGGCGTCAAGGGCGAGATCATCCATGTCCGCCCCGGCCCCGTCGTCACGCTCTATGAATTCGAGCCGGCGCCGGGCGTAAAGTCTTCCCGCGTTATCGGCCTGGCCGACGACATCGCCCGCTCGATGTCCGCCATCTCCGCACGCGTTGCAGTGGTGCCCGGCCGCAACGTCATCGGCATCGAACTGCCGAACGAGACGCGCGAGACGGTCTATTTCCGCGAGCTGATCGAATCCCACGACTTCCGTGAGACCGGCTGCAAGCTGGCGCTGTGCCTGGGCAAGACCATCGGCGGCGAGCCGGTGATCGCCGAGCTGGCGAAGATGCCCCACCTGCTGGTGGCCGGCACCACGGGCTCGGGCAAGTCGGTGGCGATCAACACCATGATCCTGTCGCTGCTCTACCGCATGACGCCTCAGGAATGCCGGCTGATCATGGTCGACCCCAAGATGCTGGAGCTGTCGGTCTATGACGGCATCCCGCACCTGCTGACGCCCGTGGTGACCGACCCCAAGAAGGCTGTGACGGCGCTGAAATGGGCCGTGCGCGAAATGGAAGACCGCTATCGCAAGATGGCACGGCTGGGCGTGCGCAACATCGACGGCTACAACCAGCGCGCAGCCGTTGCCCGCGACAAGGGCGAGACGGTGGTGATGCAGGTGCAGACCGGCTTCGAAAAGGGCACCGGCGCGCCGCTGTTCGAGGAGCAGGAAATCGACCTGGCGCCGATGCCCTACATCGTCGTCATCGTCGATGAGATGGCCGACCTGATGATGGTCGCCGGCAAGGAGATCGAAGGCGCCATCCAGCGCCTGGCGCAGATGGCGCGCGCGGCCGGCATCCACCTGATCATGGCCACGCAGCGCCCGTCGGTCGACGTCATCACCGGCACGATCAAGGCCAACTTCCCCACCCGCATCTCCTTCCAGGTGACATCGAAGATCGACAGCCGCACCATCCTGGGCGAACAGGGCGCCGAACAGCTGCTCGGCCAGGGCGACATGCTCCACATGGCCGGCGGCGGCCGCATCGCCCGTGTGCACGGCCCCTTCGTTTCCGACGACGAGGTCGAGCAGGTGGTGGCGCATCTGAAGACGCAGGGCCGCCCCGAATATCTCGAGACCGTGACGGCGGACGAGGAAGAGGAAGAGGCCGAGGCCGACCAGGCCGTCTTCGACAAGGGATCGGTGGCGGCCGAGGACGGCGATTCCACCTATGACGAAGCGGTGAAGGTGGTGCTGCGCGACAAGAAGTGCTCCACCTCCTACATCCAGCGCCGCCTGGGCATCGGCTACAACCGCGCCGCCTCGCTGGTCGAGCGCATGGAGAAGGAAGGCATCGTCGGCGCGCCCAACCATGTCGGCAAGCGCGAGATCCTGCTGGGCCGGCGCGACCACGCCGCCGCACCCGACAAGGACGACATGGACTGATCCCAACGGCGGAGGCGCGGTGCGCTAATCCGCCATGGTTTCGAGGCTGGCGAGGCCCTGCGGCGCCTCGCCCTCTTCGAAGGGTGTGGTCACTTCCACGAAAGTGTCGGGATAAAAACCGTTGAAGCGCGTGCGCAGCGACAGCGAATAGGCGCCGATATGGCCAATCTCGATCCAGTCTCCGGTGTCGATGGTTTCCGGCAGCCAGAACGGCCGCGACAGTATGTCGACGGAATCGCAGGTCGCGCCGCAGACCTTGAATGGCACGATGTTCTGCTCCAGCCCGTTGCGCGAGCGGATGGCCGGATCCGGTATGAAACGCGCCGGCAGGGTGATCTTGCCGGTCCAACTGTCCGACAGCGAAGCCCAAATGCCGTCGTTGATGTAGAGCCGACGGCCCTTGCGCAACAGCACCCGCACGATGAGCGAGAAGGCGCGCGCCACGATCACCCGGCCCGGCTCGGCCACCAGCTGCACCTCGTCAAAACCATATTCGCGCAGATCGCCCCGCAGGCGTGACATGATCTGCCCGAGCGAGGGCATTTCGCGCTTCTTGCGGCGAGGGTCTTCGCCGTATTCGGCCGGAAAGCCGCCGCCGACGTCGAGCGCGGCGATCTCGAAGCCCAGCCGGTTGCGCACCCAGTCGGCGGAGGCCAGCGCCCGCTCGTACACGTCCGGGTCCTCGATCTGGCTTCCGACATGGAAGCAGAGCCCGACCCGGTAGCCGTGGCGGTGCAGGCGGTGGCCGAGCTCGACCGCATAGGCCGGGCCGGCGCCGAATTTCTTCGACAGCTCATAGGCCGCCTGCCCCTTGGTCTGGATGCGCACGAAGACGGTGAGCGTGCCCGGATCGATGTCGAGCGCCTGCACGATGCGGCCAAGCTTGGTGACCTCGTCCTCGTGATCGACAGCGATTGAGCGGATGCCGTACTTTTCCAGCGCCAGCCTGATGTCGGACTGCGCCTTGACCGGATGCATGTAGAACATCTCGGCGTCGGCTGAGACCGCGCGCACGGCAGCGAACTCGCCGGGCGATGCGACGTCGAAGGCGGTGACGCCCGCCTCCACAAGTGTCTTCAGCACCAGCTGCTCGCCATTTGTCTTGACCGCATAGGCGGTCTTGCCGGGAAACATGCCCATGAAGCCGCGCGCGTCGGCCTTCAGCACCTCCGGCCGGAAGCAATAGACCGGATCGTCGGGACGAAGGGCCAGAGCGGCGGCCTTCGCATTCTCGAATTGCTGCATGCGTCCTCCCGGATCGCCCCCGGGTGAAAACTTAGAGCATGCGTCCAGTGAAGGGAAACCACTTCCTTGCCACCATCATTCGTTTTTAACGAACGGTTTCTACGATACAATGCGTTGGATCGATTGATTGGATTGAGCGAGACCATGGCCAGAACAAACCGGATTTTCAGCCATGACCGCGCTTTCCACCCACGACACGCCCATTGCCGCGCCCGCCGCCTTGATGCCGACCCAAGCTGCACCAGGCATGGGGCAGCGAGCGTTGGGCGTAGTGCCGGGGCTGGCACTGACGGTGGCAATCGCAGCGGCCGCCTTCGGACTGCGGCAGGTGCCGGGCGTGGCCCTATTCAGCCCCATGATCCTCGCCATTCTCATCGGCATCGCGTTTCACAATCTCGTCGGCACGCCGGCACGCGCCAAGGCTGGCGTGGTGTTCTCGCTGCGTCGCGTGCTGCGGCTGGCCATCATCCTGCTTGGCCTGCAGCTCACGGCGGCGCAGGTCGCGGAAGTGGGCGCTGCCGGCATCACCATCATCGTGGCGACGCTGGTCGCCACCTTCGCCTTCACCGTGCGGCTCGGCCGGGCGATGGGTGTGGAGCCGAAGCTTGCCGAACTCATCGCCGCCGGCACGTCGATCTGCGGCGCCTCGGCGGTGATCGCGACCAACACGGTGACGCGCGCGCCGGACGAGGACGTGGCCTATGCGGTGGCCTGCGTGACCGTATTCGGCTCGATCGCCATGTTCGCCTACCCGCTGCTGCCGGCGCTGTTGGGGCTGGACGCCCACGCATATGGCCTGTGGGCCGGCGCCTCGATCCACGAGATCGCGCAGGTGGTGGCGGCAAGTTTCCAGGGCGGCCAGTCTGCCGGCGAGTTCGGCACGGTGGCAAAGCTCAGCCGCGTGATGCTGCTTGCGCCCGTCGTGCTGTCGCTCGGCTTCATGGCCACGCGCCGCGCGGCCAAGCTTGGCCAGGACCATGCAGCCGCCAAGGCGCCGGTGCCGTGGTTCGTGCTGGGCTTCATCGCGCTGGTCGGCATCAACAGCGTGGTATCCATCCCGGCCGAGGCCAGGAGCGTCATCGTGATGGCCACGACCTTCATGCTCAGCGTGGCGCTGGCCGCCATGGGGCTGGAGACCGACATCCGCAAGCTACGGGCAAAAGGTCTGCGCCCGCTGCTGCTGGGTCTGGCTGCCTTCATCTTCATCGCCGGCTTCAGCCTGACGCTGATCAAGCTGGTGGGGTGATCCACCCGGAGCTGCGCCCATGACACTGGAGCAGCTCCGCATCTTTGTTGCCGTGGCCGAGCGCGAGCATGTGACCCGCGCCGCGTGCGACCTGAACCTGACCCAGTCGGCCACCAGCGCGGCCATCGCGGCACTCGAGGCGCGGCACGCGACAAGACTGTTCGACCGGGTCGGCCGCCGCATCGAGCTCACCGAGGCAGGGCGGCTGTTTCTGGTCGAGGCCCGCGCGGTGCTGGCACGCGCTGCCTCCGCCGAAGCCGTGCTGGCCGATCTCGCCGGGCTGAAGCGCGGCTCGCTGCATCTGGCCGCCAGCCAGACTGTGGCAAACTACTGGCTGCCGCCCTTCATGCATCGCTTCCAGACGCAATATCCCGGCATCTCCCTGAAACTGACCATCGGCAATACCGAGCAGGTGGCGGCAAGCGTGCGCGATGGTTTTGCGGATCTCGGCTTCGTGGAAGGCGAGATCGACGACCCTGCCCTTTCGGTCATGCCGGCTGCCGAGGACGAGATGGTGCTGGTGGTCGGTGCGGGCCATGCCTGGGCAAAGCGCGCGGAAATCGCCCCCGCCGACCTGACGGCTACCCGCTGGGTGCTGCGCGAGCCGGGCTCGGGCACGCGCGCCGCGTTCGAGGAGGCGCTGGAGGGGCTCGGCATCGCACCGGGCGAACTCGACGTGGCGCTGGAGCTTTCCTCCAACGAGGCGGTGCGCACCGCCGTCATCGCTGGCGCGGGCGCGACGGCCATGTCGCGCTTCGTCACCGAGGCGGCGGTGGCCGCAGGGCGGCTGGTGCAGATGCCGCTTTGCTTCCCGAAGCGGCGCTTTTTGGCCATACGCCACAAGGAGCGGCACCTGACCCGCGCCCAGGCCGAGTTTCTGGACCTGATCGGGAAGGAAGCGCCGGCGGGCAAGAAACGGGTGGCGGGCAAGACCCCAGCCACCTAGACCTCGCCCAGCCCGGCGCGCTGAAGCGAGACCGGGATTCTGGTCCGGCAGAAAGTGGCGCCTGCTCCATCCCAATTGCATCGGGATGAGCGAGTTTCATTGCACCGGCGCAGCTCCGAGGGGATTTTTAATGGGCACAGGTTCCATCGCCGGCAGGGCGCGGACGACGATGAACGCAAGCGACTGGGGGCAGCTGCTGCTGCTCGGCGCGATCTGGGGCGGCTCGTTCTTCTTCGCCCGCATCGCGGTCGCCGAAATCCAGCCGCTGGTGCTGGTGCTGTTCCGCGTGACGATCGCCGCTGTTGCGCTGCTCGTCTATCTGGGCCTGCGCGGGCCTTCGATCCGGCTCGCGCTGCCCTACATCGCCCCGTTCTTCGCGCTGGCGCTGCTCAACAACATCATCCCCTTCTCGCTGATCTTCCTCGGCCAGACAGAGCTCGGCGCCGGGCTCGCTGCGGTTCTCAACGCCACTACGCCGTTCTGGACGCTGATCGTCGCCAACCTGTTCACCGACGACGAGAAGCTGACGCGCAACAAGCTGGCCGGCATTCTGCTTGGCATTGCCGGCACAGCGGTGATGATCGGCCCCGGCCTGCTGGCTGGGCTGGGCGGCCCGGTGTGGGCGAAATTCGCGCTGATCGGCGCCGCCCTTTCCTATGCCGTGGCGCTGATCGTGGCGCGGCGCTTCCGCGTGCTACCTCCGCCGGTGGTCGCCACAGGCCAACTTGCCGCCTCGGCCGTCATCATGGTCCCGGTGGTGGCGCTGGTACACGGCACTTCCGGCCTGTTCGCTGCCAGCCCCCCGGTGTGGGCCGCGGTGCTGGCGCTGGCGCTGCTGTCCACCGCATTCGCCTACATCCTGTTCTTCAATCTCGTGGCCTCCGCCGGCGCCACCAACGCCTCGCTGGTCACGCTGGTCGTGCCGGTAAGTGCTGCCCTGCTCGGCATGATGTTCCTCGGGGAGCGGCTGGAAGCAGTCGAACTGGCCGGCATGGCGCTGATCGGCATCGGCCTGCTGACGATCGATGGCAGGGTTCTGGAGCGGATTCGACGCAAAAAAGACGACACTCCGCCACAATTTATTCACAAGTCCAAAGGCGGCTTTTGATCAATTTTTTCAAAGGCTAAGGCCGACAGGTGGGGTCGCATTCGGGCCATATGTGTCGCATTGCAGCATGATTTGTGCTTGCCTGTGGCTCAAAGTCCCCTAGACTCCGGCCCCATTAGCTCAAACAGGAGGCTAGTTATGGGACTTGCACGGCCGATCAACGCATTGATGATTTGCGCTGCATTCGCTGTTATAGGCGCCCTGATCATGGGAGTTCTTCCCTAGGCCCAGAGCTGTTGGGGGCCGGCACCGCCGGCAACATTCGAAAGGCCGGGCCAAGCGCGCCCGGCCTTTCCTTTTGAGGCTTCGCGACGACAGCCCTCAGGCCGCGGCCGAACTTGGAACAACCGCCGGCGCCTGGGCGCGAATGCCGATCATATGGCATATGGCCAGAGAAAGTTCTGCCCGGTTCATGGTGTAGAAGTGGAAGTCGTCCACGCCGCGTTCCACTAGGTCCAGCACCTGCTCGGCCGCCACCGCCGCGGCCACCAGCGCATGGGTCTGCGGGTCGCTCTGCAGCCCGTCGAAGCGTTCGACCAGCCACGCCGGCACATGCGCGCCAGCGCGCGCCGAGAAATTGGCCACCTGCGCGAAGTTGTGCACCGGCAGCACGCCCGGCACGATGGGAATGTAGATGCCGGCCCGGCGCACACGCTCGACGTAGCGTTCATAGAGATCGTTGTCGAAGAAGAACTGGGTGATGGCGCGCGTGGCGCCATTGTCGACCTTGCGCTTCAGCATGTCGATGTCGGTGGCAAAATCGGGGCTCTCGGGGTGCTTTTCGGGATAGGCCGAGACCGAGATGTCGAAATCGCCGACGCTCTTCAGCGCGCCCACCAGTTCGGCACCATTGGCATAGCCGCCCGGATGCGGCCGGTAGCACGCCCCCACGCCTTCCACCGGGTCGCCGCGCAATGCCACGAAGCGGGTCACACCCATCTCGACGAATTCGCCGATGACCTTGTCGATCTCGCCGCGCACGGCATCGACGCAGGTCAGGTGCGCGGCGGGCGTCAGCGTCGTCTCGGTCAGGATGCGCCTGACGGTGCGCGCCGTGCGCTCGCGCGTCGAGCCGCCGGCGCCATAGGTCACCGAGACGAATTCCGGCTGCAGCGGCTCAAGCCGCGTCACCGTATCCCACAGCCGCGCCTCCATCTCCTCGGTCTTCGGGGGGAAGAATTCGAAGGAAACGCTGATCTTGCCCCCTATACCCGGTCGACGCGAAAATCCGAAATTGTTCATCAGGCAGTTTCCCTTGCGGTACTTGGGGTAGGATCGGCAATCAGCAGGCGGCGATCTCGGCCGAGCCAGAGTTTGACGGTGAGCTTGGCTTCCGCGCCGCCGCGCGGTTCGAAATCCTGGGTCTCCTCCAGGTCGAGCCCGGCCTCGGTGAACCAGTCGGCGATCTGGCGGTCGGAGAAGCCGAGCCGCATATGCGCATGCTCCTCGCGTAGGAATTCCAGCGCGTGCGCAGCGAAATCGACGATCACCAGCCGGCCGGCGGGCCTCAGCAGCCGCGCGGCCTCGCGGATCGCCAGTGCCGGATCATCTAGATAGTGCAGCACCTGGTGAATGGTAATGAGGTCGAAGGAATCGCGCTCGACCGGCGGCGCATAGATATCGCCCAGCCGCACCTGCGCATTGGAAATGCCGGCCTTGTCGAGATTGGCGCGTGCCACCGTCAGCATCTCGCGCGACATGTCGATGCCGATGCCGCGCCGGTAGAGCGGCGCGAAGATCTCCAGCAGGCGCCCGGTGCCGGTGCCAAGGTCGAGCATGGTCTGGAACGGGCGCTTGCCGACCAGCTTCAGCAGCGCGGTCTCCACCGCCTTGTCGGGCACGTGCAGCGAGCGGATCTCGTCCCAGCTCGCGGCGTTCTCGTTGAAATATTCGCGCGCCCTCTCCTGCCGCCGCCGCTTCACGGCGGCCAGCCGCTCCAGGTCGCGCTCGATCTGCGGGTCGCCGTCATGCACGCGCGAGACCAGCCCTTGCACGAATTCGCGGCCGCCATCGGAATCCGTGACCCGAAAGAACGCCCAGGAACCTTCCTGATAGCGCTCGATCAGCCCCGCCTCCAGCAGCAGCTTCAGGTGGCGCGAAACGCGCGGCTGCGACTGGTTGAGGATTTCGGTAAGGTCGGACACGGTGAGATCGCCGTGCGACAACAGCGCCAGAATGCGCAGGCGGCTGGATTCGGCCGCCGCCTTCAATGTATCAACGAGAATATCGAGGGTTACACGCATGCTGGCCCCTTGCAGAAAGACATAAACATATCTTTATGTGATGTCGATCCGTTTTGCAACGGCAAAGGCGGCTCAACAGCAGGATGGTCGGAAAAATGGGCATGTTCGAAACACGCGAGGGCGAGCAGGCGCTGCCCGAGGACCCCGCCGCAATGTCGGGAGACGACCACATCGTGTTCATCGGCCGCATCCGCTCGCCCTGGACCACGCGCGAGGACTGCCCGAAGAACATGGGCGCGGCGCGCGAAAAGGGCGGCGGCGCGACAATCGAGATCGACGCGCCCTACCGGCCGGGGCTGGCAGGGCTCGACCGCGCCAGCCATGTCGTGATCCTGACCTGGCTGCAGCACGCGCCGCGCAATCTGATTATCCAGAAGCCGCGCCATGCCTCCGAAGCCAGAGGCGTTTTCGCGTTGCGCTCGCCGGCCCGGCCGAACCCCGTGGGCCTGCATGTCGTGCGCATGGTCGGGCTGGACATCGAGGCCGGCGTGCTCACGCTGGAGGCGATCGACGTGCTCGACGGAACCCCTGTCATAGACCTGAAGCCATATATCCCGAACGTCGACGCCTATCCCGACGCGGTGTTCGAGCGGTCCTGCCAATGAAACCCTCCACCCGCCGCCAGCGCGCCATCGCCAAGGCGCTGACGGCGCTGCTGCCGATGGCGCCCTATGCCGACACCGAGCGCATCCGCGCCGACGCCGGCGCGCCGCACCTGAAGACCCTGCCGCCGTCAATCGCCGTGTGGCTGGCGACGGTGGCGCATGTGCGCCACCAGCACACCGACTATGAGAAGCTGCTGGAGGAAGGCTATGACCGCGACTCCGCACGCTTCTTCGTCATCGACCAGGTCAATGGCGTGCTGACCGGCTGGCGCGCGACGCGCCTGCTCGACCCGGACGAGGAGGAAGAATAGGTTTTTCCGGGCCTCGGCTGGCCCCATAGTCCGTGGCCGATGGAATATGGCCTGATCCCTCCTCGCCCGACAGCATCGGGCCAAAACAGAGGAGGACGGAAATGGACCGACAGGTTTCTGCGCTGCCGGAAGTTGGCAGCCGCCATGTGGACCCGCACAGCTATCCAAGCGGCGTCGCCTATCTCGACGGCCAGTATGTGCCGATGTCGGAGGCCAAGGTCTCGGTGCTGGATTACGGCTTCCTGCACTCCGATGCCACCTACGACACGGTGCATGTGTGGAACGGCCGCTTCTTCCGCCTCGACCTGCATATCGAGCGCTTCTTCGGCGGGCTGGAGCGGCTGCGCATGAGCATCCCCTACGACCGGGACGCCGTGGCCGAGATCCTGCACAACTGCGTCGCGCTTTCCGGCCACCGCTCGGCCTATGTCGAGATGCTGTGCACGCGCGGCGCCTCGCCCACCTTCAGCCGCGACCCACGCGATGCGGTGAACCGCTTCATGGCGTTTGCCATTCCCCTCGGCTCGGTCGCCAATGCCGAGCAGATGGAGCGCGGCCTGCATGTGGCCATCAGCCACCGAGTGCGCATTCCGCCGGCGTCGGTCGACCCGGCGATCAAGAACTATCACTGGCTCGATCTCGTGCGCGGCCTTTATGACGCCTATGACAACAACGCCGAGACGGCGCTGCTGCTCGATTTCGATGGCAATGTCGCCGAGGGCCCCGGCTTCAACGTGTTCACCGTGAAGGACGGCCGGCTTGCGACGCCCGCGGCCGGCGTGCTGCCGGGCATCACGCGGCGCACCGTATTCGACCTCTGCGCGGAATTGGGGATCGAAGCTGCCGCCACGGCCGTCAGCGTCGGGGCCCTGCGCGGGGCCGACGAGGTATTCATCACGTCAACCGCCGGCGGCATCATGCCGGTGACAAGGATCGATGGCGTGGCGATAGCCGACGGCAAGGTCGGCCCGATGACCAAGCGCCTGAAGGGTCTCTACTGGCAAAGGCACGAAGACCCGGCGTGGTCGAGCCCCGTGCGCTATCCTTGAGGCGCGAGCGCGCGGTGCGGCGCCGGGCTCACGCCCGATAGAGCCACTGTTCGGGCACGCGCACCGAGACCTCCTCGCCGGTTTCGATGCGGCCGGGCTTTTCCACCCAGGCGACAAGCCCGCGCAGGCGTTTTGCCACCTTGGGGAACAGCAGCGCCCCGGCATCGAGGTCGGCCATGTCGGCGCGCTCGGCGATGCGGCGGCCGGCGATGCGGCACGGGCCGTTCTGCGAGTCTACCTTCAGCGTCACGCCGCCCTTGAAGAACAGCAGCGTGCCGGACGGCAACATGGAAAGGTGGGGCAGGCCGTCGAGGACGAGATTGGCGCCGATCCATTCCGGCTTGATCTCGGCAAGGCCCATCCCGTGCGCCGCCAGGGCCAGTTCGTCCGGCGCGAGGATGGAGAGCTGGCGCTCGTTGCGCATCTCGGTGCCGCGCGGATACCAAGGCTCGCGCCCGCCAGAGCGGCGCGTGTGTCCGGCATGATAGTCATTGAGGATGCCCCGGAAATCCAGCTCCAGCGCCTCGGTCGCGCGCGTTTCGAAGTCATCGTTCTCGGCGATGTAGACGCCGGCCACCCTGGCGGCGAGCTTGCGGGCGGGCAGGATTTCGATGTCTTGGGCAGGTGTCAGCAGGTCGAGCATGGGATGTCCTCGGGATTCGGCGCGAACATGCCGCCCCGACCGCCCCGCGTCCAGCCAAAAAGCCTGATCGGTGGATGAGCGAAGATGATTGGTGGCGAACGGCTAGAGTGATTGCGCCCGTTAAAATGCGCCCTCGCCGGCAAGAGCAGGACGATCGGCACATAGAATTCGACCCCCACTCCGGTTTGCTTCGCAAACCACCTCTCCCCCGCTCGACGGGGGAGAGGAAACGCCGTCCGCGAGCCTGGCGCCCTTCCTCTCCCCTTTTGAGGGGGAGAGGTGCCGAGCGAAGCGAGGCGGAGTGGGGGTAAGTCGTGCCCTATGCGATCACCTGCTAGCGGAGCGAGGTGCCGAGCGCAGGGCCCCTCGAGGCCCCTACATCATCCTGAGCAGCGCGCCGCCGATGGAATAGCCGGCGCCGAAGGCGCAGAGCAGACCGTAGTCGCCGGGCTTCATGTCGGCATGGTTTTCCTCAAGCGCAATAACCGCGCCGGCGCCTGCCGTGTTGCCCAGCCGCTCCAGCACCATTGGCGCGCGATCGTGGCCGACCTCGTGGCCGAAGGAGAGCTTGAGGATCATGGCGTTCATGCGCGCATTGGCCTGATGCAGCCAGAAGCGGCGGATGTCGTCGGGCGTCTGGCCGTGCTCGGCCAGGAAGTCGACGATGAAGCGGTGGCCGGCCACGGTGACATCCTTGAACACCCGGTTGCCCACCTGCTTGATCATGTTGCCCTCAAGCTCGATCATGTAGGGATCGTCCTGGGCCGTGCGGGTGAGATAGCCGAGATTTGTGCGGATGTTGCTGGAAAGATGCGTCCAAAGCCGCGTGTCCAGCACCTCGAAGCAGCCGGGGCGCACCTCGTCTTCGCCGATCGCTTCCACGACCATGGAGGCGGAGGCATCGCCGAAGATGAAATGCGTCTGGCGGTCGCGAAAGTTCAGATGCCCGGTAATGATCTCCGGCGTCGAGACCAGCACCCGCTTCTGCACGCCGGAGCGCACCAGGCCGGCGGCCACGTGCAGCCCTGCGGCGGCGGAGGAGCAGCCAAGCCCCATGTCGAAGCCCGCGCCTTGCGTGCCCATGGCCTGCTGCATCTCGATGGCAATCGCCGGATAGGGCCGCTGGTGGTGCGAGGCCGAGCAGATGACAAGATCGACCTCGCCAGGCTCCACGCCGGCATGGGCCAGCGCCTTGCGCGCCGAGGCGATGCCGAACTCGGCTTCGAGCGAAAGCTCCTCGTCGGCACGGGCGGGAATGCGTGGCGCCATGCGGGCCGGATCCAGAATGCCCTCGCGTTCGATCACATGCCGCTTCTTCACGCCCGAGGCCTGGACGATGAAATCGGCATCCGATTTCGAAAGCAGCTCCAGTCCCCGCGCGGCACGGTCAGAATTTTCGAAATCGACCCAGCTGTTGAAGCTTGCGACCAGCTCTTCATTGGTAATGGAAGCCTCGGGGATTTCGACGCCGATGCCGCTGATGATTACGCGATGCATGCTTTTGATTGTCCCGTGCGCATTCCCTCAACGATCTTTGTGCGCACGTCTTCAAGATCGTCAGCCAATATTGTTGCAGTGCGGCAGTTTACGCCAGATTAACTTGCCGCGCCAAGCAGGTTGATGCCTAGTTTCGCTGGGCCACGATGAACAGGCGCGGGAAGGGCAGCAGCACCTTGCCGTTTGCCGCTGGCGGATAGGCCACGGCGATGCGCGCGGTGTAGGCTTCCAGAAACGCCTGCCTCTCGTTCTCCTCGAGCGGATCGACAAAAGGCTTCAGCCCGGTTCCCTTCACCCATTCCACGATCGCGGAAGCATCGGCCAGCGGGTGATTGTAGATCGTGTGCCAGATGTCGAGCCGAGCCGAAAGCGGCGCCAGGAGGTCGTAATAGGAGGAGACCGCCGGCAGCGGCGCCCGCGCCGCGCCGGCGATCCTTTCGGCAAACGGCATGGCGGCGGCCGTCTCGCGCATGGCCACATGCGAGGGTTCGCCGATATTGTCGGGCATCTGCACGGCAAGAAAGCCGCCCGGCGCAAGCAGGCTCAGCAGGCGCGCCAGAACCGCCTGATGATCGGGCAGCCACTGGAACACGGCGTTGGCGAAGATGACGTCGACCGGCTCGTCCGGCGTCCAGCTTTCGGCATCGGCGATGCGGAAATCGAGCGAAGGCAGCCGCTTCTTCGCCTCCTCGATCATCGCCGGCGAGGTGTCGAAGCCGGAGATTTTTGCGCCGGGCCAGCGTGCGGCAAGAAGCTCAGTGGAGTTGCCCGGCCCGCAGCCGATGTCGACCACATGACGCGGCGCGTCGAGCGGAATCTGCGCCAGCAGGTCCCGCGCCGGGCGCGTGCGCTCGTCCTCGAACTTCAGATATTGCGAGGCGGACCAGTCTTTCATCGCGCAAACCTCCAAACGAAACGCCCCGCCTTTGTGGGCGGGGCGCTGGTGAAACCGCCTTAGCGGGTGAGGCGCTTGTAGGTCATCCGGTGCGGGGTCAGCGCATCGGGCCCGAGACGACGGACCTTGTCCTTCTCGTAGTCCTCGAAGTTGCCCTCGAACCACTCCACATGGCTATCGCCCTCGAAGGCCAGGATGTGCGTGGCCAGACGGTCGAGGAACATACGATCGTGCGAGATGATGACGGCGCAGCCGGCGTAGTTTTCCAGCGCGTCCTCAAGTGCCGCCAGCGTCTCGGTGTCGAGGTCGTTGGTCGGTTCGTCGAGCAGCAGCACGTTGCCGCCGGTCTTCAGCATCTTGGCCAGGTGCACGCGGTTGCGCTGGCCGCCGGAGAGGTTGCCGACCTTCTGCTGCTGGTCGCCGCCGCGGAAGTTGAACGACGAGCAGTAGGCGCGCGTGTTGGCCTCGAACTTGCCGAGCTTGACCACTTCGGCGCCGCCGGAAATCTCTTCCCAGACGGTCTTGTTCGGGTCGAGCGCGTCGCGGCTCTGGTCGACATAGCCGAGCTTGACGGTCTCGCCGACGCGGATGGTGCCGGAATCGGGCTTTTCCTGTCCGGTGATCATCTTGAACAGCGTGGTCTTGCCGGCGCCGTTCGGGCCGATGACGCCGACGATGCCGCCGGGCGGCAACTTGAAGGACAGGTCATCGATCAGCAGCTCGTCGCCGAAGCCCTTGCTGATGCCATCGACCTCGATGACCACATTGCCGAGGCGCTCGCTATGCGGGATGACGATCTGCGTGTCGCTCGGGCGGCGGCTGTCGGCGGCCTCCAGCAGATCCTCGAAGGCCTTGATACGGGCTTTGGACTTGGTCTGGCGCGCCTTGGGCGAAGACGCGATCCACTCGCGCTCGCGGCTGATGGCGCGCTGGCGGGCATCGTCCTCGCGGCCTTCCTGCTTGAGACGCTTGGCCTTGGCTTCCAGATAGGCGGTGTAGTTGCCCTCGTAGGGGATGCCGCGACCACGGTCGAGCTCAAGGATCCAGCCGGTGACATTGTCGAGGAAGTAGCGGTCGTGGGTGATGAGCAGCACCGAGCCCTTGTAGGCGCGCAGGTGCTTTTCAAGCCAGGCCGTGGTCTCGGCGTCGAGGTGGTTGGTCGGTTCGTCGAGCAGCAGCAGGTCGGGCTCTTCGAGCAGCAGACGGCACAGCGCCACGCGGCGGCGCTCACCGCCCGAAAGGTTGGTCACGTCGGCGTCCTTGGGCGGACAGGCCAGCGCCTCCATCGCCATCTCGACCTGCTGTTCGAGATCCCACAGGTTCAGGCGGTCCATCTCGTCCTGGAGATGCGCCGATTCATCGGCAGTCTCGTCGGAGTAGTTCATCATCAGCTCGTTGTAGCGCTCGATGATGGCCGTCTTCTTCTTCACGCCGTCCATGACGTTTTCGAACACGGTCTTGGTCGGGTCGAGATGCGGCTCCTGCGCGAGGTAGCCGACGGTCGCGCCCTCGGCGAGCCAGGCTTCGCCGGTGTATTCCTTGTCTATGCCCGCCATGATCTTGAGGATCGTCGACTTACCGGCGCCGTTGGGGCCCAGGATGCCGATCTTGGCGTCGGGGTAGAAGGACAGGTGGATGTTTTCGAGGACTTTCTTGGTGCCATAGGCCTTGTTCAGCCCGGCCATGTGATAGATGAACTGGCGTGCCACGCGCGCTTATCCCATGAATCGATTGTGAGGATTGGGTTCTTCAGGTTGAGCGCTATGTAGGCGATACGGGCCCAAACGGCAAATGCTTTCGGCTTTTCCGGCCTGCTGAGGCAATGGGACGCCCCCGATCTCGCGGCCTCAAGGGTGGCGAGCAAGCTACGCCTTGATCCGCCAGCCGGTCCTGAAAATCCACCACACCGTTGTCAGGCAGATGGCAAGAAACACCAGCGTCATGCCTAGGCTGATGCCGACATTCACGTCGGCGATGCCGAAGAAGCTCCAGCGGAAGCCGCTGACCAGATAAACCACCGGGTTGAACAGCGTGACCTTCTGCCAGAACGGTGGCAGCATCTCGATGGAATAGAAGCTGCCGCCAAGGAAGGTCAGCGGGGTGACGATGAGCAGCGGCACCAGTTGCAGCTTCTCGAAATTGTCGGCCCAGATGCCGATGATGAAGCCGAACAGGCTGAAGGTCACTGCCGTCAGCACCAGGAACAGAACCATCCAGAACGGGTGCTCGATGTGCAGCGGCACGAACAGCGAGGCGGTTGCCAGGATGATCAGGCCGAGGATCGTGGATTTTGAGGCCGCCGCACCGACATAGGCGATGACGATCTCCAGATAGGACACCGGCGCCGAGAGGATCTCGTAGATCGTGCCGACGAATTTCGGGAAATAGATGCCGAAGGAGGCGTTGGAGATACTTTGCGTAAGCAGCGAGAGCATGATGAGGCCCGGCACGATGAAGGCGCCGTAGCTGATCCCGTTGATCTCGCTGATGCGCGAGCCGATGGCGGCGCCGAAGACCACGAAATAGAGCGAGGTGGAGATGACCGGCGAGACGATGCTTTGCAAAAGCGTGCGCCAGGTGCGCGACATTTCGAACAGGTAGATCGCGCGGATCGCGTAAAAATTCATCGCCGTTCCCTCACCAGATTGACGAAGATGTCTTCCAGCGAACTCTGCCGGGTCTGCAGGTCCTTGAACCGGATGCCAGCATCGTTGAGGTCCTTGAGCAGCGAGGTGATGCCGGTTCGCTCGCCCTGCGTGTCATAGGTGTAGACGAGCTCGTGCCCGCCATCGGCCAGCTCCAGCCCGTGGTTGGCCAGCGCTGGCGGCACCCGCTCGAGCTGGCCCTGGAGCTGCAGCGTGAGCTGTTTGCGGCCGAGCTTGCGCATGAGCTCGGCCTTCTCCTCGACCAAGATGATCTCGCCATGGCTGATGACGCCCACCCGGTCGGCCATCTGCTCGGCCTCCTCGATGTAATGCGTGGTGAGGATGATGGTGACGCCGGTGTCACGCAGCGCGCGCACCACCTCCCACATGTCGCGGCGAAGCTCGACGTCGACGCCTGCCGTCGGCTCGTCGAGGAACAGGATCTGCGGCTCATGCGAAAGCGCCTTGGCGATCATGACGCGGCGCTTCATGCCGCCGGAAAGCGTGATGATCTGGTTGTTTCTCTTGTCCCAGAGTGAGAGCTCCTTCAGCACCTTCTCGATGTGGGCCGGGTTTCGCGGCTTGCCGAACAGGCCGCGGCTGAAGCTGACGGTGTTCCAGACGGTCTCGAACGCGTCAGTCGCCAGCTCCTGCGGCACCAGGCCAATGCGCGAGCGGGCGGCGCGGAAGTCCCTGACGATGTCGTGGCCGTCGGCCAGCACCCTGCCCTCGGACGGATTGACGATGCCGCAGATGATGCTGATCAGCGTGGTCTTGCCGGCGCCGTTGGGGCCGAGCAGCGCGAAGATTTCGCCCCGCCGAATATCGAGATTGATGTTCTTCAGCGCCTGGAAGCCGGACGCATAGGTCTTGGACAGGTTCGAGACGGAAATGATCGGCTGCATGGCGACGACTTGCGGTGCGGTTGGCGGTGGCGCTTTCGTGAAAACGCGGCGAAAGTCTCCGAGCCGAGACGGAAGTCAGCGCAGTATATGGGCAGCCTCGTGACACACAAGAGCGGCCCGGCCGCCTCCTGACAGCCAGCCCGTAAGGCATGCCTCCCTTGACGCCCTCCCCGGCCATCGCCACAGTCGGCTGGGGGAAGAAGGCCATGCCGTTCGACAGACAATTGCTTTTCCAGTCGCCGACCGGCGCGAAGATCAACCTCTATACGCGCCGCGCCGAGGGACGGCCGTTGGGCGTGGTCCAGATCAATCATGGCCTGGCCGAGCACGCCGCGCGCTATGCGCGTTTCGCCGACTTCCTCGCCGGGCGCGGCTTCCACGTTTACGCCCACGACCATCGCGGCCATGGCTTTTCCTCCGCGCCGGATGCGCCGCGCGGCGTGTTCGGAGCAACGGACAGCGTGGCAAACGTGATCGCAGATGTCGCCGCCATCCATCGGCTGATCGCGGAGGAAACCCCCGGCCAGCCCGTCATCGTGTTCGGCCACTCGATGGGCGGCGTCGTTGCGCTGAACTATCTGCTGCGCTACCCCGAAGGCGTGCGCGCCGCCGCGATCTGGAACGCCAATTTCTCCGCCGGCATGCTCGGCCGGCTGGCGCAGGCCCTGCTGGCCTATGAGCGCTTCCGCATGGGCTCCGACGTGCCGTCGCGCATCCTGCCAAAACTGACCTTCCAGGACTGGGCGAAGAAGGTGCCAAACCACCGCACCGACTTCGACTGGCTGTCGCGCGACGAGGCCGAGGTCGACAAATATGTCGCCGACCCGCTCTGCGGCTGGGATGCCTCGGTGTCGATGTGGCAGGACGTTTTCGAGATGATCTTCTACGGCGCCGATGACCGCAACTTCGCCGGGCTTCGCCGCGACCTTCCCTTCCACCTCGTGGGCGGCCAGAAGGACCCGGCAACCAATGGCGGCAAGGCCATCACCGATCTCGCGATCCGACTCGACCGGCAAGGGTTTTCGAATCTGTTTGCAAAGGTTTACGCCGATACCCGCCACGAAAGCTTGAACGAGGTGAATCGCCACATCATCATGGCGCAATTCGCCGACTGGGCGGAACGAACTGTGGCAAATTGAGCCCAACCGAAAGCTGGCACAGCGCATCGCCCGTGACACGCCGGGCCGAATGTTGCTAGAGCATCTGCATCCCCTCAATTCTCTCCAGGGCGTTTCATGGCTAATCCTCCACTTCACGGCATCCGGGTCATCGAGCTTGCCCGCATTCTCGCCGGGCCCTGGGCCGGGCAGTTGCTGGCCGATCTGGGCGCCGACGTTATCAAGGTCGAGAGCCCGAACGGCGGCGACGACACCCGCAAATGGGGCCCGCCCTTTGTGGAAGGCCATGACGGCGAGAACCTTTCGGCCGCCTATTACCATTCCTGCAATCGCGGCAAGCGCTCCATCGCCATCGATTTTTCGACACCGGAAGGCGCGGAGACCATCCGCAAGCTCGTTGCCACCGCCGACGTGCTGATCGAGAATTTCAAGCTCGGCGGCCTGAAGAAATACGGGCTCGACTATGAGAGCCTGCGCGCAATCAATCCGAAGCTCGTCTATTGCTCGATCACCGGCTTCGGCCAGGACGGCCCCTACGCGCCGCGCGCGGGCTACGACTTCATCGTGCAGGGCATGTCGGGCCTGATGTCGATCACCGGGCCTGCCGGCGGCGAGCCGCAGAAGGTTGGCGTGGCCGTCACCGACATCTTCACCGGCCTCTATTCGGTGATCGCGATCCAGGCAGCACTTCGCCACGCCGAAGCCACCGGCCAGGGCCAGCACATCGACATGGCGCTGTTCGACGCGCAGGTTTCGGTGCTCGCCAACCAGAACCTGAATTATCTGGTCTCCGGCGTGCCGCCGGTGCAGATGGGCAATGCCCACCCCAACATCGCACCCTATGAGGTACTGCCGGTGAAGGATGGCCACTTCATCCTCGCTGTCGGCAATGACGGACAGTTCCGGAAATTCTGCGCCGTCATTGGCCTCGAGGAACTGGCCGACGATCCGCTCTACGCCACCAATTCGGCGCGCGTGGCCAACCGCGTGACGCTGCGCGAGAAGATCGTGGCGGCCCTTGCCGCCTTCGAGCGCGCGCCGCTTCTGGACGCGCTGGAAAAGTCGCACGTGCCGGCAAGCCCGATCAACAATATCGGCCAGGCCTTCGCCGACCCGCAGGTCATCGCGCGCGGCATGCGTCTCGACCTCGACGACGGCCACGGCAACATGCTGCCTTCGGTGCGCGCGCCGATGGTGCTTTCCGAAACACCGCTGACTTACGAACGGCCCTCGCCGCGCCTTGGCGAGCACACAGAAGAGATACTCAGGGAACTGGAGAAAACGGGATCATGATAACCGGCGGCAAGCTGATCGTCGAAGCACTCGAGGCCAATGGCGTCGAGCGTGTCTATTGCGTGCCGGGCGAGTCCTACCTCGCTGTGCTGGACGCGCTGCATGACTCGCCCATCCAGACCATCGTCTGCCGCCAGGAAGGCGGCGCTGCGATGATGGCCGACTGCGCCGGCCGGCTCACGGGCAAGCCCGGCATCTGCTTCGTCACGCGCGGGCCCGGCGCCACCAATGCCTCGCCCGGCATCCACATCGCCAGGCAGGATTCCATCCCGCTCATCATGTTCATCGGCCAGGTCGCCAGCCACGCCAAGGAGCGGGAGGCGTTCCAGGAGGTCGACTACCGCGCCTTCTTCGGCCCCATCGCCAAATGGGCGACCGAGATCGACGACGCGGCGCGCATTCCCGAAATTCTCACCCGCGCCTTCTCGGTGGCCACTTCCGGCCGCCCCGGCCCGGTGGTGATCTCGCTGCCGGAAGACATGCTGACCTCGCTGGTCGAGGCACCGCAAGCCCTGCCCTTCACGCCGGTAGAAGCACGTCCGGGCGAAGCGGAGCTGGCCGAGCTGGAAAGGCTGCTTGCCGGCGCCAAGCGGCCCTTCGCCATTCTTGGCGGCTCGCGCTGGGACGAGAAAGCGGTGGCCGATTTCCGCGCCATTGCCGAAGCCTGGTCTCTGCCGGTCGGCTGTTCGTTCCGCCGCCAGATGCTTTTCGATCACCTGCATCCGAATTATGCCGGCGACGTGGGCATCGGCATCAATCCCAAGCTCGCCACCCGCATAAAGGAGGCGGATCTCATCCTGCTGGTCGGTGGCCGCTTCGGCGAAATGCCCTCGTCCGACTACACGCTGATGAAGAGCCCCTATCCGGACCAGACGCTGGTGCATGTGCATCCGGATTCGGGCGAGCTCGGCCGCGTCTACCGCCCCACGGTCGCCATCAACGCCTCGCCGGCCGCGTTTGCGGAAGCCTTCGCCGCCCGCAAGCCGGGCAATACGCCTGCATGGGCCGACGACACGGCCGCGCTGCACGAAAGCTATCTTGCCTGGTCGACGCCGCCGAAAACCGGCCCCGGCGCGGTGCAGATGGGCCCGATCATGGACTATCTGGAAAGCGTTCTGCCTGAGGACGCGATCCTCACCAATGGCGCGGGCAACTACGCCACCTGGGTGCATCGCTTCCACCGCTTCCGCCGCTTCGCCACGCAAGGGGCGCCGACCTCGGGCTCGATGGGCTACGGCACGCCAGCGGCGGTCGCCGCCAAGGCCACTTTCCCCGAGCGCACAGTGGTTGCGTTTGCCGGCGACGGCTGCTTCCTGATGAACGGTCAGGAATTCGCCACCGCCGTGCAGTACGACCTGCCGATCATTGTCGTGGTCGTGAACAACGGCATCTACGGCACGATCCGCATGCACCAGGAGCGCGAATACCCCGGCCGCGTCGAGGGAACCGACCTGCGCAACCCCGACTTCGCCGCACTTGCCCGCGCCTATGGCGGCCATGGCGAGACGGTGGAGACGACGGATGCCTTCGCGCCCGCCTTCGAGCGCGCCAATGCCAGCGGAAAGCCTGCGATCATCGAAATCAAGCTCGATCCGGAAGCGATCACGCCCGCGCGCACGCTGACCGACATCCGCGAAAAGCGCTGAGAAAATCACAAGAGGGCGCCGCTGGCGCCCTCTTCATTTGAAGCCCGATGAGCCGAAGTGTCAGTCCGGGCCCTGCCTGGCTTGAAGCAGCCGGCTATTTGCCTGCCTTCTCCACCTGACCGCGAATTTCGCCGTCGGGGTATTTTTCCGTATGAACGTTGACGTAGTATTTGCCAGAATCAAGATCGGCTGCCTGCTCGTCCGTGAGCGTGGCGGAACCCTTGGAACCGCTGGCCGCGTCGGGCAGCGGCACCGCCACATCGGCATTTTCGCCAGGCGCCGCCGGGCCATGGAAATGCGCTGCAGTGGCCTCGCCGGTCAGGCCCTTATATTCCAGCGTCCAGCTAAGCGTCTTCGTGCTGGGGTCGTAGGTCGCATGCACGATGCCCGAGCCTTTGGTGTCGGTGGGCGGAACTTCATGCGAGCCGTCCATCTTGGCTGAGAACTTCATCTCCTTTGCCAAAACGGGCGATGCCGCCAGAATGGCGATGGCAAGGCCCGCAAGCAGGGGCGTGTAGTTGAAGTGCTTCATTTCACTTCCTCCCGTGGTTTCCAGAAGCGCCCCCAGAGAAGGCGAACAGCGCTTCCGGTATGGCTGCTCTAACGGCAGCGGTGCCTGAAGGTTGCCGCACTGCCAAGAAAAAGGGGCGGTTGCCCGCCCCTTTTTCCGTGCCCCACGCGAGGCCAGCTGGCCGTCTGCCGGCCCTGTCATCCACCCGCCGCCAGCCAGGCTGCGGCGGCACTGAGCGCGCTTAGAGCGCCTTGTCGGTGATCTCGGTGGTGTAGGCGCCTTCCGGCTCCTTGGTGATGATCTTCTGGTCGAGCAGCGCCTTCACGGTGCGTTCGTACAGAGCCTTGTCGAGCTTGCCGTCGCCGATCAGTTTGGCCACCTCGCCCATCATGCGCTTCTGATGGTTCTCGTCCTGCCCGCCGGCATCCATCACCGCCTCGGCGGCCTCATCCGGATGCTCCACCGCATACTTCCAGCCTTTCATCGAAGCACGAACGAAACGCACCATCTTGTCCTGGAAGGCCGGGTCCTGGAGCTTGTCCTGCATGACGTAGAGGCCGTCTTCGAGCAGGTCGTTGCCCAGTTCCGAGTAATTGAAGACGATGAGATCTTCAGGCTTGAAGCCGGCGTCGATGGCCTGCCAGTATTCGTTGTAGGTCATGACCGAGATGCAGTCGGCCTGCTTCTGCACCAGCGGCTGCACGTCGAAGCTCTGCTTCAGAACCGTCACGCCGTCCGGCCCGCCTTCGGTGGAATAGCCAAGCTTGTGCATCCAGGCGTAGAACGGGTACTCGTTGCCGAAGAACCAGACACCGAGCGTGTGGCCCTTGAAGTCTGCCTCGGACTTGACCGGGCCATCCTTCGGGCAGATCAGTTCAAGGCCGGACTTCGCATAGGGCTGGGCGATGTTCACCAGCGGCACGCCCTTGTCGCGCGCCGACAGGCCAGCCGCCATCCAGGTCACGATGACGTCGGCGCCGCCGCCGGCGATCACCTGCTCGGGCGCGATGTCCGGCCCGCCGGGCTTGATGTCGACGTCGAGGCCTTCCTCTTCATAGAAGCCCTTGTCCTTGGCGACGAAGTAGCCCCCGAACTGCCCTTGCGCCACCCACTTCAACTGCAGGGTCACCTTGTCGGCCGCCCAGGCCTGGGCAGCCGCCAGCGACATGGCGCCGGCAAGCATGGAAACAATCAGTTTCTTCATTTTTACACCCTCTGAAGTTCGCCTACCCACCACGGACAGACGGATGCCAAAACGTGACGACCCTTTCCGCAAGGGCAACCACGCCATAGAATATTGAACCCGCAAGGGCCGCAACCGCGATCTCGGCCCAGACCATGTCGACGTTCATGCGCCCGACCTCGGTGGAGATGCGGAAGCCCATGCCCACCACCGGCGTGCCGAAGAACTCGGCGACGATGGCGCCGATGAGCGCCAGCGTCGAGTTGATCTTCAATGCGTTGAAGATGAAGGGCGCGGCCGCCGGCAGGCGCAGCTTCCGCAGCGTCTGCCAGTAGCCCGACGCATAGGTGCGCATCAGGTCGCGCTCCATGTGGCCGGAGGCGGCAAGCCCGGCTACCATGTTCACCAGCATGGGAAAGAAGGTCATGATGACCACCACCGCCGCCTTCGAATGCCAGTCGAAACCGAACCACATCACCATGATGGGCGCGACGCCGATGATCGGCAGCGCGGAGACCATGTTGCCGATGGGCAAGAGCCCGCGCCGCAGGAAATCTACGCGGTCGGCGAGGATGGCGACGACGAAGCCCGCGCCGCAGCCCATGATGTAGCCGAAGATCACGGCGTGGAAGATGGTCTGGTTGACGTCCGCCCACAGCACCGGCAGCGAATTGGCGAAGCGGGCGGCGACCGCGCTGGGCGGCGGCAGCAGCACGAAGGGAATGCCCGCCCCGCGCGTCACCGTCTCCCAGATGATGAGGATCCACGCGCCGAAGATGGTCGGGATCAGCAACCGGAGCAGCGTGTTGGCGGTGCGGTCTGCCGGCCGCATTGCCGAAAGCACGGTCACGCAGCGCCATGCCAGCAGCCAGGCCGCCCCTACCAGCAGGAAGAACGAGGCGTGCGCCGCCCCCTCGTTGCCGTAGATGCCCGAAATGAGCAGCCATGCCGCTCCATGCGCGCCGACGAAGAGGACCGCCGCCGCAAGCGCGGCCGACAGCGGCAACATGGACAGCAGAGCCGCCGCGCCGATCAGCACGAAAATCGCCGCTGTTGTGCCGGAGCCGAACGGTTCAGCGCCCTCGACGCCAGCAATGGGCAGCTTCGCGGCGGCAATCGCGCAGACGATGATCGCCAGCGCCGCCTGCCAGGAAATCCTGAACCCGCTCATGCCGGCCTCCCGCCCATAGAACGCTCGACAATGCGCCCGGCAACGCCCACCAGGGTGACAAGCAGCACCGCGACGATCGACCCGGCCACGAGCGCGGACCAGATGTCGATGGTCTGGCTGTAGTAGGAGCCGGCCAAGAGCTTGGCGCCGATGCCGGCCACCGCACCCGTGGGCAGTTCGGCAACGATGGCGCCGACAAGGCTTGCCGCGACCGCCACCTTCATCGAGGCGAAGAGATACGGCACCGAGGCCGGCACACGCAGCTTCCAGAAGGTTTGCGAGGCGCTGGCGTTATAGGTGTGCATGAGGTCGAGATGCATGATCTCCGGCGAGCGCAGGCCCTTCACCATGCCCACGGCCACGGGGAAGAACGACAGATAGGTCGAGATCAGCGCCTTTGGCACCAGGCCGGTGATGCCAATGGCCGCGAACACCACCACCACCATCGGCGCGATCGCCAGGATGGGAATGGTCTGGGACGCGATGATCCAGGGCATCAGGCTGCGGTCGAGCGCCACGAAATGCACGATGCCGACCGCGATCATGATGCCAAGCGCGGTGCCGAAGGCAAAGCCGAGCATGGTGGAGGAGAGCGTCACCCAGGCGTGATAGACCAGGCTGCGGTTGCTGGTGATCTTCCGCATGAAGGTGTTTTCGAAGAAGTTCGAAGCCACCTGGTGCGGCGCCGGCAGCGTCGGCTTGGGCTGCGACAGCGTCTTGCCGACGAATTCAACGAAGCCGGGCGCTTCGCCGGCGCGCCGGTCGAGATCGCGCTGGAACGGTGCATTCATGACGACGGCGAAGACGTACCAGAGCACCACCAGCCCGAAGAGGATCGACAGCACCGGAAAGACGCTGCCGGAAACGATGCGCGAAAGAATGCCGGCCTGTTTTTCCGGGGATTGCGCGAGGACATTCGAGGCCATGGTCATTCCTTGGCCCCCTTGGTTGAGATGTCCTCCTCGCCCGGCCGCTGCGCGGCTACCCTCTCCACTGTCGTGTTGACGGAGAAAGTCTTGTCACGACGGCAGGGCATTCGTTCCCCTCCCCCTTGTGGGGAGGGGTTAGGGGTGGGGGTATTTTCCGCCTCCGGAAAGAGGCCAAGCTCGTGCAGGATCTCTACGACGCACCCTTCAAAAGAGTCAGACAGTTCGCCGGTGTTGAACCTCAATGTATTGTAGCCTTGGGCTGCGAACCATTCATCACGTATGCGATCGCGAACGAGGCCAGTGGTCGTGAAGTGATGTTCACCGTCGACCTCGATGACGAGGTGTCGTTCGTGGATCACGAAATCAACAACATACGGACCAATGGGAGCCTGCCGACGAACGTGAATGCCGTAAAGTCGACGAAATTCCCTCAGTTCCGACCAGAGCTTACGTTCACCTTCGGTCATGTTGCGCCGCAGCCGCCTGGCGCGGCGAATAGCGGCAGGTCGAATGCCAGTTGGCATGAGAAGCACCCCCACCCCTAACCCCTCCCCACAAGGGGGAGGGGAATTTAGCATAGCTGTGTCAGTCATAGCTGTGCCCCGCGCGCAGGCCGTCGCGCACGCGCGCAGCGATGGCCAGGAACTCGGGCGTTTCGCGGATGTCGAGCGGGCGCTCCCGCGGAAGGGTGGACTCGATCACGTCGGTCACGCGGCCCGGGCGCGGCGACATCACCACGATGCGGGTGGAGAGATAGACCGCCTCCGGGATGGAGTGGGTGACGAAACAGATCGTCTTGTTGGTCTGGTCCCACAGCTTCAGAAGCTGCTCGTTGAGGTGGTCGCGCACGATCTCGTCGAGCGCGCCGAAGGGCTCGTCCATCAGGAGCAGGTCGGCATCGAAGGCGAGCGCGCGGGCAATAGAGGCGCGCTGCTGCATGCCGCCCGAGAGTTGCCACGGATATTTCTTCTCGAAGCCGGACAGGTTGACGAGGTCGAGCGTGCGCCTGATGCGCGCCTTCCGCTCGCTGCTGGATATGCCCATGATCTCCAGCGGCAGCGCGACATTGTTCTCGATGCTGCGCCATGGGAACAGCGCCGCGGCCTGGAACACGTAGCCATAGGCGCGCGCCTCGCGCGCCTGCTGCGGCGTCATGCCGTTGATGGAAATCGTGCCCGAGGTCGGCCTTTCAAGGTCGGCGATCACGCGCAGGAAGGTGGTCTTGCCGCATCCCGACGGGCCGATGAAGGAAACGAACTCCCCCTTGCCGATGGAGAGGTCGACATCCGAAAGCGCCCTGACGGGCCCGTCATTGGTCTGGAAGGTAAGCCCAAGCTTACTGGCTTCGATGACGGTATTGTTGTGTGCTGGCTGCAAGCTGGCTCTTTCCAATTTCCGTTGATCGATCAAAGCGTATTTTCGGGGTGCGGCAGACGGCGCATGCGCAAAAACAAGCCCAAAAACAACGGATTACGCCCGTCTCCTGACTCGATTTCGCAATTTGGTCGCGAGAGTGCGTTTCCCGCCCCAATGGAGGACCGGATCGTTGAGCGCGCGACCTTGCGGCCGCCGCATGGCGACCGGTCGCTATGTGCCGTAGGTGAAGGTGCTCCTCATTCTCCCGTATTCCCCTTCTTGCGGGCCGCGCACTTCTTTGTGGCGCGTCGGCCCGGTATTCTCCTGCGTGATCTTACTCCACGATCTGAGCAGTCTCCACCACCGCGTGGAAAAGCACGTCGCAGCCGGCGGCTGCCCATTCCGGGTAGATTTCCTCAGCCTCATTGTGGCTGAGCCCGTCGACGCATGGGCAGAATACCATTGCCGTAGGCGCCACGCGGTTGATCCAGCAGGCGTCGTGGCCGGCGCCAGAGACAATGTCGCGGTGGGTGTAGCCCAGCCGCTCGGCAGCGTCGCGGACCGCCTTCACGCAGCCCTCGTCGAAGGTGACCGGGTCGAAATGGCCGACCTGATCGATCTCGAACGAGATATCGAGCGCGTCGCAGATGGTGGCGATGCCGTCGCGAATGCGGGCATCCATCTCGTCCAGCACTTCCTTGTCGGGCGAGCGTATGTCGATGGTGAAGACCGTGCGTCCCGCGATGATGTTGCGCGAGTTGGGATAGACTTCCATGTGGCCGACCGCGCCGACGGCGTCGGGCTGGTAGTCCATCGCCACTTCATGCACCAGCTCGGTCACGCGCGCCATGCCGAGGCCGGCATTGCGGCGCTTGTACATCGGCGTCGAGCCGGTATGCGCTTCCATGCCGGTCAGCGTCACCTGCAGCCACTTCAACCCTTGCCCGTGGGTAACGACACCTATCTCGATTTCCTCGTCCTCGAGGATCGGGCCCTGCTCGATATGCAATTCGAAAAAGGCGCGCATCTTGCGCGCACCGACCTTTTCGTCGCCCTTCCAGCCGATGCGGGCGAGCTCGTCGCCGAAGCGCTTGCCTTCGGCATCCTTGCGGTCATAGGCCCAGTCCTGCTCGTGCACGCCGGCAAACACGCCGGAGGCCAGCATGGCCGGGGCAAAGCGGGTGCCTTCCTCGTTCGTCCAGTTGGTGACGACGATGGGATGCTTTGTCTTGATGCCGAGATCGTTCAGGGTACGGATGACTTCCAGGCCGCCCAGAACGCCAAGCACGCCATCGAACTTGCCACCGGTAGGCTGGGTGTCGAGGTGGCTGCCGACATAGACCGGAAGCGCGTCCGGGTCGGTGCCCTCGCGACGGGCAAACATGGTGCCCATCTCGTCGACGCCCATTTCGAGGCCCGCTTCCTCGCACCATTTCTTGAAGAGGTGGCGGCCTTCGCCGTCGGCATCGGTCAGCGTCTGGCGGTTGTTGCCGCCGGCAATGCCGGGGCCGATCTTCGCCATTTCCATCAGCGAATCCCACAAGCGTTCTGAATTGATTCGCAGATTCTCGCCCGGCGCGGCCATTCTTTTCATTCCCCCTGTTCGAACAGAAAAATGCCGGGAGACCCTCGCCTCCCGGCATCATTGTTTTAGTCGATCATGTTCAGCACTTCGCGGACATGATCGATGAGTTCATCGATCTGGCCCTTGGTGATGATCAGCGGCGGCGACAGCGCGATGATGTCGCCGGTGGTGCGGATCAGCGCGCCGCGCTCGAACGCCTTCACGAAGGCCGAGAACGCCCGCTTGCTGGGCTGGCCAGGGATCGATTCCAGCTCGATCGCGCCGACGAGGCCGATGTTGCGGATGTCGATGACATGCGGCTCGCCCTTGAGCGAGTGCAGCGCCTCTTCCCAGTAGGGCGCCAGTTCGGCGCCGCGCGTCAGCAGGCCCTCTTCCTTGTAGGTGTCGAGCGTGCCGAGAGCGGCGGCCGAGGCAATCGGGTTGCCCGAATAGGTGTAGCCGTGGAAGAACTCGATCAGGTGCTCTGGGCCGTTCATGAAGGCGTCGTGGATTTCCTTCTTCACGAACACCGCGCCCATCGGGATGACACCGTTGGAGACGCCCTTGGCGGTGGTCATGATGTCCGGGATGACGCCGAAATAGTCGGCCGCGAACGGCGTGCCAAGACGGCCGAAGCCGGTGATGACCTCGTCGAAGATCAGCAGGATGCCGTGCTTGTCACAAATCTGGCGCAGGCGCTGCAGATAGCCCTTCGGCGGAATTAGAACACCCGTGGAACCGGCGACCGGCTCGACGATGACGGCCGCGATGGTCGAGGCGTCATGCAGCGCGACGATGCGCTCCAGCTCGTCGGCAAGCTCGGCGCCATGCTCCGGTTCGCCCTTGGTGAAGGAGTTCTTGGCCGGCAGATGGGTGTGCGGCAGATGGTCGACGCCGGCGAGCAGCGTGCCGAACATCTTGCGGTTGGTGACGATGCCGCCGACCGAGATGCCGCCAAAGTTGACGCCGTGATAGCCGCGCTCGCGGCCGATGAGGCGGGTGCGGGAGCCCTCGCCCTTCACGCGCTGGTAGGCCAGCGCCATCTTCAGCGCGGTGTCGACCGATTCCGAACCCGAATTGGTGAAGAAGACATGATCCATGCCGGCCGGCGCGATGTCGACCAGGCGGTTTGCCAGCTCGAACACGATCGGGTGGCCCATCTGGAAGGCGGGCGCATAGTCGAGCTCAGCGGCCTGATGCTGGATCGCCTCGGTGATCTTGGGGCGGCAGTGGCCGGCGTTGACGCACCACAGGCCGGCAGTGCCGTCGAGGATCTTGCGACCGTCGCTTGCCGTGTAGTGCATGTCCTTGGCGCCGACGAGCATGCGCGGCGCCTGCTTGAATTGACGGTTTGCCGTAAACGGCATCCAGAATGCGCTGAGGTCGTTCGGAGCGACGTTCTTTCTGTTAGACATAACCAAGCTTTCCTTCTGCGGTCCCCTGTTTCGATGCGGCCAACGCTTGGTCTTTGCGACACTTCTGTGTTACGCAATTTTTTGACCGGTTGGACAAACGTTAGCACCGCCAGACAGGCGGTCAAGGGAATACTAGCCCATATGCGCGCGCCAAATCGCGTTCCACGGACCAAGAGGAACTGGTCCAGCGAATTAGTCCACAGCCGAGTGGCCCGCGCCCTCGCCAGGAGGCTTCCATGACGATGGAAAGCGCCGCGCCGCCCCGCCGCACACGCATCCAGCAAGAAAAGCGTGAACTCATCCTGGAAGCCGCGCTGGAGGTGTTTTCCACCCACGGTTTCCGCGGCTCCACCATCGACCAGATCGCCGAAGCCGCCGGCATGTCGAAGCCCAACCTGCTCTATTACTTCCGCCGCAAGGAGGACATCCACGAAACGCTGATGGAGCGCCTGCTGGACACCTGGCTGGCGCCGCTGCGCGAACTGGACGACAGCGGCGACCCGATCGCCGAGATCCGCGGCTATATCCGCCGCAAGCTGGAGATGGCGCGCGACTATCCGCGCGAAAGCCGGCTGTTCGCCAACGAGATCCTGCAGGGCGCGCCGCGCATCATGCCGATGCTGGAGGGCGAATTGAAAACCTTGGTGGACGAGAAAGCCGAGATCATCAAAGGCTGGATGCGAGCCGGCAAGATCGTCAAGACCGACCCCTGGCACCTGATCTTCGCCATCTGGGCCACGACCCAGCACTATGCCGATTTCGACGTCCAGGTGCGCGCCGTGCTGGGGCCCGACCGGAGCGGCGAAGGCCGCTTCGAGGACGCGGCCCGCTTCCTGGAAAACCTGTTCATCCACGGGCTGGCGCCGCACAAGGCTTGAGCAATGACGGCCGCGCAGGACTATCGTCCGGCTATTCACCAAAGCAAGCTACGACCATGCTGGCCGGACTTCCCCGCAACGGCAGCCGTTCTTCCGCTTCAGACGTGCGGCTCAGCCCTTGGGCGCCGGCTGGATCGTGAAGACGCCGTCCGTGTCGGGGAACGCGACATAGATGTCGTCGGGCGTTTCGAAGTGGATGCGCGTCCTGCGCTCGGCATCGACCAGATCGATCGCCCAGCCTTCCAGCAGCCGCCATGCGGTGATGTCGTCCAGAACCGGGAAGCTCGCGGGGCAGTCGGGCGCGAGTTCCAGCTCCATGCCGCCGATGGTCAGCTCGCGCTTCAGGACGACCATGCAATGCTTGTCGCCCGCAGCGTTGCTGATCGTCCACGGGCCGAACATGTCGGAGACGAACTCGGGATCGGCGTTGTCGATGTCGATCGCATGCAACTGGTCGAACGCAGCTTCCTCAGCGAAGGCGCCGCCGCACTGCAGGCACGCGGCGACGGCAAGCCCAAGAAAAATGGATCGCATTCCCTTCCTCCCTGTCTGCGCACAGCAAAGCACCGCACGGGACGTGGGGCAAGACGCCTCAAGACAGGCGGCCCGCGGGCCGGACTGGGCTTCTGATGTCGGGTTTATCGAAGCGTTACGCAGCCTCGGCCTTCGCAACAGTATGGATGGCGTGGAACGACACGCACAGCCGGTTCCACATGTTGATCATACCCACCGCCACGGTGAGCTTGACCAGTTCCTGCTCGGAAAAGTGCTTGAGCGTGTTCTCGTAGAGTTCGTCGGGAACACCACCTTTAGAAATCACCGTTGTCGCCTCGACCCAGGCGAAGGCTGCTCGCTCGCGCTCGGAAAACAATGGCGATTCCTTCCAGGCCGCGACGAGATAGAGCCGCTGTTCGGTCTCGCCGTCGTGGCGCGCCTCGCGGCTGTGCATGTCGACGCAGTAGGAGCAGCCATTGATCTGCGACGCGCGCAGCTTGATCAGATGCAGGAGACTCTTTTCCAGCCCGCATTCGTCCACGGCCTTGTTGAGGGCGCACACCTCCTTGATCAGCTCGGGAGCAGCATTGTAGAAATTCAGTCTTGGCTTCACGACATTTCCTCTCTCTATCGTTTGGAAAACGGCGTTTTCTGCACACGCTGATGGCGCGCGACGAAGGCGCAGTTGGCTGCCACGGAACGGGGGTCGGCTTCCGCCAGATACTCGGCCACGATGTCGGACAGGCGCTCGGCCGCCAACGCTGCCCGATAGGCCTTTTCCGCCCGCAGCATCGCGGCGTTGATGCCGCACGGCTTCACATAGGCCGAAGCCGGCAGCCTTGCCGGGCCGCGCTGGCGTATCTCCCCGCAGCGGAAGGCCGGTTGCGGCCCTTCGATAGCCAGCACGATGTCGAACAGCGAAATTTCCTCGGCCGCACGAGCCAGCCTGTACCCGCCGGTGGGCCCCGGCACGGATTCGAAAATGCCCGCAGCGACCAGCGCATTGAGATGCTTCAAGAGATAGCTGGATGAGAGGCCGAACTGCTCGGCCAGTGCGGCGCCCGGCATGGTTGCACCCTCTTCCATGCCGGTCAGAGCAGCCGCACAATGGATCGCCGCTTCAACGCCTTCACTCAGCTTCATGGCTTGCAAATCCTATTCATGGATATTTTATATCCTGGATGTTTTTTATCGTCAATTATGCAAATAGAAAACTGGCGGACCAAAGGCCCACCAGTTCTGCAAATCTGTGGCCAGGCGGCCTCCCTTCCCCCTTCGGGATTCCGCCTGGCCGGGAGGAACCTTATTCCGCCGCCTGCCGCGCCATCGGGTTGTTGGGATGCGTGGTCCAGTTGGCGTAGTCGGGCGAAACCGTCTTGCCCGTGCGCTTGTCCAGCGCGCCCACCGCCAGCGGCTCCATGGTGATGCAGCCTTCGACCGGGCAGACATTGACGCACAGATTGCAGCCCACGCACTCCTCCTCGATCACCTCGAAGTGGCGCACGCCGTCGACCATGCTGGTGATCGCCTGGTGCGAGGTGTCCTCGCAGGCGATGTGGCAGCGACCGCACTTGATGCAGGCGTCCTGGTCGATATGCGCCTTGGCGATGTAGTTGAGGTTGAGATACTGCCAGTCCGTGACGTTTGGCGTGGCGCGGCCGATCACGTCGTCCAGCGTCTTGTGGCCCTTCTCGTCCATCCAGTTCTCAAGGCCGGCGATCATCTCCTGCACGATCTTGAAGCCATAGGTCATGGCCGCCGTGCAGACCTGCACGTTGCCGGCGCCAAGCGCCAGGAACTCGGCCGCATCGCGCCAGGTGGTGACGCCGCCGATGCCCGAGATGGGCAGGCCGCGGGTTTCCGGATCGCGAGCGATCTCGGCCACCATGTTGAGCGCGATCGGCTTTACCGCCGGGCCGCAATAGCCGCCATGGCTGCCCTTGCCGTCGATCGAGGGTTCGGGCGAGAAGCTGTCGAGATCGACCGCGGTGATCGAGTTGATGGTGTTGATCAGCGACACCGCGTCGGTGCCGCCGGCATGTGCCGCCCGCGCCGGCTTGCGGATGTCGGTGATGTTGGGCGTCAGCTTGGTGATGACGGGCATGCGCGTGTACTGTTTGCACCAGCGCACCACCATCTCGATATATTCCGGCACCTGGCCGACCGCCGAACCCATGCCGCGCTCGCTCATGCCGTGCGGGCAGCCGAAGTTCAGCTCGATGCCGTCGGCGCCGGTCTCCTCCACAAGCGGGAGGATCGCCTTCCAGCTTTCCTCCACGCAGGGCACCATGATCGAGGCGATCAGCGCCCGATCCGGCCAGTTCATCTTCACCTGCTTCATCTCGCGCAGGTTGGTCTGCAGGTCGCGGTCTGTGATCAGCTCGATATTGTTGAGGCCGAGCAGGCGACGGTCGGCGCCCCAGATCGCGCCGTAGCGTGGGCCGTTGACGTTGACGACCGGCGGCCCCTCCTCGCCCAGCGTCTTCCAGACCACGCCGCCCCAGCCCGCCTTGAAGGCGCGCTCGACATTGTAGGCCTTGTCGGTGGGCGGCGCGGAGGCCAGCCAGAACGGATTGGGCGACTTGATGCCGATGAAATTGTTGCGAATGTCAGCCATGCTCACGCCCTCCCGTTCGCGGTGAGTGCCCGGTGAATGCTTTCGGCAGCGTCGCGTCCTTGAGCGACTGCCGAAACGGTGAGGTCCTCGCCGCCGAGGATGCAGTCGCCGCCGGCCCAGACCCTGGCCAGCGACGTGCGGCCCTGATCGTCGACCACGATGCGGCCGCCTTCCATGGCGAGGCTCGCACCGGAGCCGTTCACCGCCGCGGGCTCGAAGGCCTGGCCGATGGCCTTGAAGACCTGGTCGGCAGCCAGCCGCACGATCTCGCCGGTGCCGGCGAGCTTGTCGCCCTTCATGGTGGTGTATTCGAGCTCGATGCCCACCACCTTGCCGCCTTCGGAGACGACCCGCCTGGGCTGCATCCAGTGACGAATGACGACGCCGTTGGCGGCCGCCAGATCCTGCTCGAACACGGAGGCGTTCATGTGCTCCTGTCCGCGCCGGTAGCAGATCGTGACCTCTTCGGCGCCCAAGAGCTTCGACTGCACGGCCACGTCGATGGCGGTCATGCCGCCGCCGATGACGACGATGCGCCGGCCGACGGGCAGCGCGCCGAGATCGCTGGCCTGGCGCAGCGTAGCGATATATTCGACAGCGTTTTCGACGCCAGCCGCATCCTCGCCTTCGGCCCGCAGCGCATTGATGCCGCCAAGGCCGAGACCGAGGAACACGGCGTCATAGTTCGCGGTGAGGTCGGCCAGATGGAAATCGCGGCCCATCGCCTTGCCGTTCTCGATGGTGATGCCGCCGATTGCCGTGACATAGTCGACCTCGGCCTGGGCGAAATCGTCGGTGCTCTTGTAGGCGGCAATGCCGTATTCATTGAGACCGCCGGACTTGGGCTTGGCATCGAGAACCGTCACCTCATGGCCGTAACGCGCCAGGCGATGCGCGGCGGCGAGGCCGGCCGGTCCGGCGCCGACCACGGCGATCTTGCGGCCGGTCGGTTCGGCACGCTCATAAAACTGCTTGCCCTCCTCCATCGCGATATCGGTGGAATAGCGTTGCAGGCGACCGATCTGCACCGGCTTGCCTTCAGCGACTTCGCGAACGCAGACCTCTTCGCACAGCGTCTCGGTGGGGCAGACGCGAGCACACATGCCGCCCAAGATGTTCTGGTCGAAGATGGTCTTGGCCGAGCCGAGCGGATTGCCCGTGGCGATCTGCCGGATGAACATCGGGATGTCGATAGACGTCGGGCAGGCCTGCATGCAGGGCGCATCGTAGCAGAAGTAGCAACGGTCCGCCTCGACGAGGGCTTCGTGATGATCCAGCGGAGGATGAAGATCGGAAAAATTCTCCGCATACTGTGCGGCGGCAAGCCTTCCGGCGGCTATGCCTTCCTTGAACTGACCTTCGGCCATTTCAGTTCCCCATTATTGTGGTTTTGGGAAAGGCTAGCACAGATTATTTTTTTATCAATTGGTCAATTTTCGAAGTAACTACCTGAAATGACTATATGAAAACATGAATATGGTACTCATATTTTCGTGGGAACCTGCATCTGCTGCGCGCAGCACCGCCGGCTGGCATTCTCGAAAATTCCGGGACTTGCCGCGTAGCCCAGTCAACAGCCCGGATCTTCGGCTGCCCTATTGCCCGCGCGGTCGCATGATCGGCACATCCATCGGCTGCGGGCTGATGCGCGGACGGTCCTGATCGCGGTAGATCTGCTGCTGCAGCTGGTAGTTCTCACGCATCTGCTCGTCGCGCAGCGACTGGGAATCGTCAGGTACCAGGATCTGCGGCGGCGGCGCGGAGCTTCGCCCCGAACCGCCTCCCCGTTCGGCCGCGAAAACCTGGGTCATGCCCCCAAGCATCGTTGCCACCAAGACCGCCACCATCAACCCCGACACATTCCGCAAAGCCGACATCGCACGCACTCCACTGCACCGCACCAACTCCGGTGCGGTCATGCACTTGCACCGACTTATATAGGGTTCTCCCGGTTTCGGACCATCTTCAGCGGGCAGATGCGGCCGGATCCTGCATTTTATCGTCCCGCTCGAAGCTGATCACCGGCTCCATCTTGGCCAGCACCTCGTCCGACAGCCAGCACAGGCTCTTGTGACCGCCGCCGAGATCTTTCAACGGCGGCACCTTGGTCTCGCACAGATTATCCGGCACCAGGTGCTTGTAGCGGCAGCGGGTCTGGAACGGGCAGCCGGTGGGCGGGTTCATGGCCGAGGGGATTTCGCCCTCCAGCACGATGCGCTTCTTGACCACGCTGGTGTCGGCAATCGGAATCGCCGAAAGCAGTGCCTCGGTGTAGGGGTGATAGGGCGGCGAGAATATCTGCTCGGTGGTGCCCTGCTCCACGATATGGCCGAGATACATGACCACCACGCGGTCGGCGATGTAGCGCACGACCGAAAGATCGTGGCTGATGAACAGCATCGTCGTCTTCTGCTCGCGCTGGATGTCCATCAGAAGCTCGGTCACCGCCGCCTGCACGGACACGTCCAGCGCCGAGACCGGCTCGTCGGCCACCACCACGCGGGCATGGCCGGCGAAGGCGCGCGCCACGCCGATGCGCTGCTTCTGGCCGCCGGAAAGCTGGCGCGGCATGCGCTCGGCAAAGGCGCGCGGCAGCTTCACCAGATCCAGAAGCTCGAACATCTTCTGCCGGCGCTCGGCAGCACTCTTGCCGACCTTGAATTTTTCGAGCGCGCGGATGATCTGCGAGCCGACCGAATGGCTGGGGTTCAGCGTGTCGAACGGGTTCTGGAACACCATCTGGATCGACGATACGGTGTCGACGTCGCGTTCCTCGACCGGGGTGGACTGGATCTCGCGGCCCGCGAGGCTGACCTTTCCCGAACTCGCCGTCTCCAGCCCCAGCAGAACCTTGGCCAGAGTGGACTTGCCGCAGCCGCTTTCGCCCACAATGGCGACCGTTTCGGCCTCGCGCGCCTCGAAGCTGATCTCCTCATTGGCCTTGACGACGCGGCCCTCGCTGCTGGCGAACACCTCGTTGGCCGAGACCTTGTAGTATTTCTTCAGCTCCTCGATCTGCAGTACCGGCTTGCCAGGCTTCACCGGCTCCTTGCCGGTCTTGGCGCCTTCCGGCACCGCCGACCAGTCGATCTCGTTGAACCGCACGCATCGGCTGAAATGGTGGGCGTGCCCTTCCACGGGCAGCATGGGAATCTCGGCCGCGTTGCAGACGCCTTCCACGAAGTGGTGGCAGCGCGGGCCGAAATTGCAACCTTTGGGCCGCTCATGCGGCAGCGGCAGCTGGCCGGGAATGGCGATCAGGGGCCGCGCATTCTTGTCGGCGCCCGGCAGCGGAATCGAGCGAAACAGCCCTTGCGTATAGGGGTGGCGCATGCGGTCGAACACGTCCTTGACCTCGCCGGTCTCCACCGCCTCGCCCGAATACATGACCGTGATGCGGTCGCAGGTTTCCAGGATCAGGCCGAGATTGTGCGACACGAAGATCATCGCCGTGCCGAACTCCTTGCCCAGCGCCTTGACCAGATCGACGATGCCGGCCTCCACGGTGACGTCGAGCGCGGTTGTGGGCTCGTCGAGCAGCAGCAGCGCCGGCTTGGAAAGCAGCGCCATGGCAATCACGATGCGCTGCTGCTGGCCGCCGGAAAGCTGGTGCGGATAGGACTTCATCAGCCGTTCCGGGTCGGGCAGGCGCACCGCCTTCAGCATCTCCACCGAGCGCTTGTAGGCCTCGTCCCTGGAGACCTTCTCATGGATGACCGGCACTTCCATGAGCTGCTTGCCGACCTTCATCGCCGGGTTGAGGCTCGCCATCGGCTCCTGGTAGATCATGGCGATCTTGTTGCCGCGGATGGCGCGTAGTTCCTTTTCCGACATCTCGGCCATGTCGCGGCCCTGGAACTTGATCCGGCCGCCAACGATCTTGCCGATATTGGACAGGTCGCGCATGACGCCGAGCGCCACGGTGGACTTGCCGCAGCCGCTTTCTCCGACAATGCCCATGGCCTCGCCCGGCATGACGGTGCAGGAGAAATCCATCACCGCCGGAATTTCCCCGGCCCGCGTGAAGAAGGAGATGGAGAGATTCTCGATCTCGAGGATCGGTTCGACGCCCTGAACGGTGTCCGTGGTCCTGGCGGCTTCGTTCATGGTTGCCTCCATCAGTCTTTCAGCGATTGCTCGCGCAGCGCGTCGGCCAGGAAGTTCAGTCCGAGCACGAAGGACATCAGCGCGATGGTGGGCGGCAGCGCCGGGTGCACGGCCGAGCGCAGCAGGCGGCTGGCGTCCTTGATGGCAGTGCCCCAGTCGGGGCTTTCAGGCGCGAGGCCTAGGCCGAAATAGCCGAGCGTGCCAAGCAGGATGGTGGTGTAGCCGATACGCAGGCAGGCATCGACGATGAGCGGTCCGCGCGCATTGGGCAATATCTCCCATAGCATGATGTACCACGGCCCCTCGCCGCGCGTCTGTGCCGCCGCCACATAGTCGCGCGTCTTGATGTCCATGGTGAGCCCGCGCACGATGCGGAATACGCCGGGGCTGGAGGCGAACACCACCGCCACGAAAATGTTCAGCTCGTTGGGCGCCATGCTGATCAGCCCGAGCGGATCGGCGTTGAACACCAGGCCGGCATAGACCCAGCCGCCGACCAGCAGGGTCAGGGCAAGCAGGATGTAGAGGCGCTCCGGCCGGCTCTTGAAGCGCGTGTAGAACAGCACGCAGAAGAACACGATCGGGAACACGAAGAACAGCCCGGCCATCGCATAGGGAATGGGCGTGTCCATGATGCCCGGCGTGACCAGCAGGTAGAACAGCAGGATCACCGGGAAGGCCAGCACCAGATTGGCGAGGAAGGACAGAACCGTGTCGATCCTGCCGCCATAGTAGCCGGCCGGCAGGCCGAGCGTGATGCCCACCATCAGCGCAAACGCGGTGGCCGCCGGCGCGATGGCCAGAACGATCTGGCTGCCATAGACCATGCGGCTGAAGACGTCGCGGGCGAGCTTGTCGCCGCCGAAGAGGTAGGGCATGCCCGAGGCCGGATCGATGGCACCCGGCAGCGCATCCTTCATGACGGGCACCTGCGCCAGCGGATCAAAGGTGGCGACATGGCCGGCGAACATGGCCGTGAACAGCCAGAACAGGCAGATGGTGACCCCGGCGACGCCGACGCCGCTTTCGAAGATCTGGCCATAGAGGCCGAGGCGCTTCCTGAAACGGAAGCTTGCCGCCAGCACCAGGGCAAGGGCCACCCAGACGGGCCAGAACCGCGCCAGGGCGCCGAACACGATCTGCGTGGTCGAGAGATATTCCAATCCGCTCATCTTATTGCACCCTGATGCGTGGATTGAGATAGGCGTAGCCCAGGTCGGAGATGAGCTGCGTGAACAGCACGACGAAGACGGAAACCAGCGAGCAGCCGAGCAGAAGGTCGATGTCGTTGTTGCTCGCCGCCTCGACCAGCGTGTAGCCGAACCCCTGGTAGCGGAACATCACCTCGACGATGACGACGCCGGTGAGCAGCCACGGGAACTGCAGCATGATGACGGTGAAAGGCGCAATCAGCGCGTTGCGCAGCGCATGCTTTATGACGACGCCGGAAAAGCTCAGGCCCTTCAGTCGCGCGGTGCGGATATATTGCTGCGTCATCACCTCCACCATCGAGGCACGCGTCATGCGGGCGATGTAGCCGATGCCGTAGATGGCCATGGTCATCACCGGCAGGGTGAAATTGTAGAAGGTAACGCCCTGCGCGGTTGCCGTCGCAGCCGAGCCGTTCAGCCAGCCGAGCCAGGAGGCGAAGATGACGGTGAAGATGATGCCCGAGACATATTCGGGCGTCGCGGTGGTGGTGATGGAAGCCACGGACAGCGCGCGGTCCGTGCGGCTTCCCTCGCGCATGCCGGCCAGTATGCCGATGAGGAGCGAGATCGGCACCATCGTCGCCATCACCCAGAACATCAGGATGCCGGTGGCGCCAAGCGCCGGGAACAGCTTTTCGGCCACGGGCGCGCGGAACTTGGTCGAACAGCCGAAATCACCCTGGAAAACGCCGGAGAAGGTCGGCACGTCCGGCTCGTTGCAGAAGCGGAAGCGCGGCACGGCCTTGCCGGTGGCGGGGTCGATGTTGGGCTGCTTGGGCAGCACGCCGAGCCACTGGCCGTAGCGGACGAAGAAATTCTGCCGGTAGCCGTTCTTCACCAGCCAGCTCTCGAGCTGCTCGGCGGTGGCCCGCTGCTCGGTCTGGCTGATCGCCAGCTTCTTCAGGTTGGGTTCGAGATTGACGAGAAAGAAAACGAGCAGCGTCAGGCAGACCATGGTCAATGCCATGGTGCCGAGCCGGCGGAGAATGAATGCAAGCATGCGTGCCCCTGCCTGTCGGGTTTCGGGCGGGCCGCGATTCATGAGCCGGCCGAAGGGCCCGCCCGGCGGATGCGCTCACAAGCCGTCCGGGCTGGACGTACCGGCGGAGGCGGACCGCCTCACGACCTGCGGCCAGTTTCATGAATTCAGCGACGCGGATCAACCCAGTTGGAAAGGCGGGAAAGACGCGCCAGCGCCTCTCCCGCCATCAATGCGCTCAGGCTTCGTCGAGCCAGACCTTGCCGACGTCAATCTCGAAGGTCGGATGCATGCCGTGGTTCTTCACCGCGGCCACCGAGTGGTTGTAGAGCTTGCGCCAGTAAGGCTGGATGATGATGCCGGAATCCTGGAGGATCTTTTCGATGTCCTCCATCATCGCCTTGCGTTTTTCGGCATCGGCGACGGCCAGGGCCTTGTTGAGCTTCTCGTCGAATTCCTTGTTCGACCAGCCGGTCTCGTTCCAAGCCTCGCCGCTGCGATAGCCCAGCGCCAGCACCTGCACGCCGAGCGGGCGCATGTTCCAGTTGGTCATGGAATAGGGATACTTCGTCCAGTCGTTCCAGAAGGTCGAGCCCGGCAGCACCGTGCGCTTGACCTTGATGCCGGCCTCGCGAAGCTGGGCCGCAATGGCGTCGCCGGTGTTCTTGTGCCAATCCTCGTCGGCCGTGATCAGCTCGTGCTCGAAGTCGGCCTGGCCGGCTTCCGCCATCAGCGCCTTGGACTTCTCGATGTCGCGCTTGATCGGCGGCAGGGCGAAATATTCCGGATGGATCTGGCAGACATGGTGGTTTTCCGCCACCGAGCCGGCGCCGCCATAGCCGAGCTGCAGGATCGTCTCATTGTCGACGGCAAGCTGCAGGGCGTTGCGCACCTTCTGGTCGTCATAGGGCTTGTTGTTGACGTTGGTGCGCGCCACCAGCGTGGTCGACGTGACCACTTCGGACTTCACCAGGCCGAGCCCGTCGAGGATGTTCACATAGTCGGCGGTCGTCTCGTAGTTGGCGTGGATTTCGCCGGACTCGAAGGCGCTCACGGTCGCGGCGGGGTCGGTGCCGTAGTCGATGAACTCGACGCCATCGAGATAGACGTCACCGTTCCACCACTTGTTGTCCGTGCGGCGCTTGTAGACCACGCGCTGGCCGACATCGAAGGAGACGAGTTCGAACGGGCCGGTGCCGATCGGGTGCTTGGTAAAGTCGGCGCCCGTCTCGTCGAAGGTGCGGTGCACGACAAGACCGGGATAATCGGTCAGGTTGGGAATGAAGGAGATATCGGAGGCGGCCAGCTTGATCTTGACGGTGTGGTCGTCGACCCTGGTGATGGCACCTTCGCGGGCCTTGCCGGTGGCCTCGTCGATCAGCGTGCCCATGCGCGCGGCCATCGAGTTGCCTTCGGCCTTCTTGTCGCACCAGCGGTTGAGGTTGTAGATCACGTCGTCGGCGTTGAAGGCATCGCCATTCGTCCAGGTGGCGTTCTTGCGCGCCTTCAGCACATATTCGGTGGCATCGTCGTTCACTTCCCAGCCTTCGAGCAAATAGGGCTCGAAAGTATAGTCGCGCGTATACTTGACCAGCGGCTCAAGCGACTGGCGCTGCGAGTTGGAGATTTCGGACCAGTCCGCCATGCGCGGGTCCTTGGGCGCCTTGATGAACATGGCAATCTTGAGCACGCCGCCCTTCTTGGGCTCCTCGGCACGAGCCGGGGTGGGTGCGGCAAGGCCTATCATGCCATAGGCCATGGCCGTGGAAGCGCCGAACACGCTCGCCAAAGCAAGAAACTCACGGCGGTCGACTTTTCCCGCCTTCACGTCTTTGGCCATTTCGCGAATGTGATCAGGCACTACATCCGCGTTGCTCTTGTAGAAAGACATTATTGTTCTCCCATTGTTGGCTTTCCGCCGATTAGCATTTCGTATCCCCTCGCCAATGTCAAAAAGCGAGAGCTCGAAACTTGCAGGCAAGAGTGCAACTTTGGATGGGGAGCGGGTGGCGCGAATACGACAAGAATGCCGCAAAATTGGTAGTCAGCGGCAGATTCGAGCATTTTTTTCGCGAGCCATAGAAACTACGGCCAAATCCGGGAAGCGAACAGCACCAGATCGGGCTCAACGTGGGGCCAGCCAAGGCTTCACGCTGCCTTGCCCGCCTGCTTATTTCGCCCTCGGGGCCAAAACCTGTGGAAAGTGGCGGAAGCTACTATCCGCGGGCACGCAACACTCGCAAGAAACGCGCGCTGCAGGAGGCTGACGTACAAATCACATGTGCGTGGGCTAGCCTGCGGCCGCGTCCATGTTGACAAGCAAAGCCAGTGCTCTTGATCATGGACACGGGAAGGCACCAGAGTCCGGAGGAAGCTCATGGCAATTCGCGCTGCTCGTATCTGGTCGGCTTTCGCACTCCTTGCCATGCTTCTCTCATGGTCGCCGGCGCTGGCGGTCGAAGCCCGCGCAATTGCCACGACGCCCGACAGCGACTATTTCGGCTTCGACCTTCGCTCCGTGCAGAATGTCACGCTCGACCAGTGCAAGAGCACCTGCCTGGGCGACAGCGCCTGCCGCGCCTTCACCTACAACCCCAAGGCGAAGTGGTGCTTCCTGAAGTCCGACTTCAGCCACCTCAATCCCTTTCCCGGCGCGGTGGCGGGCAAGGTGGTGCTGCGCGACAGCGCACCCGACATCGGCGCGCCGCCCCCGCTGTCCTTCTTCGCCGCAAACATGGTGGATGAGGCACGCCGCTTTCACGCCAGCCTGACCAACGGTTCGGTGCCGGTGGGCGAGGAAGGCCTTGCCGCCCTGACGGACGCCGGGCGCGAGGCAATGCGCAACGGCGACCCGCGCACCGCCATGCAGAAGTTTACCTCGGCCGTGGCCACCGCACCCGACGACGGCGCGCTGTGGATCGAGCTTGCCCGCGCCATCCTTGGTACGGCGCCGGCAAACGAGGAAGAGGCAGTCAGGCTCCAGCGCGACGCGACCTCGGCCGCATGGAACGGCTACCAGCTTTCCCGCAGCGCGGCCGCGCGCGCCGAGGCGCTTGCCGTGCTGGCCGCAGGGCTAGACAAGCGCGAACTCTACCGCCCTGCCCTGCAGGCCTTTGAAGCAAGCCTGGCGCTTGAAAACTCCGCTTCCGTGCGCGCGGAATACGAGGACCTGAAGGCGCGCAAGGGCTTTCGCATCGTTGATCATTCGATCGACCGCGATGCCGCCACGCCGCGCATCTGCGCCCAGTTCTCCGAGGATCTGGTAAGAACCGGCGTTGACTATACCTCTTTCGTGAAGCTCGACGATGCGACGCCGAAGGCGATCGAGGCCAAGGACAAGCAGATCTGCGTCGAGGGTCTGGAACACGGCCGCCATTACCGCGTGACCTTCCGTGCTGGCCTGCCGGCGGCGGTCGGCGAGGCGCTGGCCGCGCCGGTGACGCTGTCGATCTATGTGAAGGACCGCTCGCCTTCCGTGCGCTTCACCGGCGACAGCTTTGTCCTGCCCGCCACGGCGCGGCGCGGCATTCCGCTGGTCAGCGTCAACACCGCCGTTGCCGATGTGAAGCTCTTCCGCATTGGCGACCGGTCGCTGGCCCAGCTTCTGTCCGGCTACCAGTTCCTGCGCCAGCTCGACGGCTACGACATCTCCAGCGTTTCCGACCAGATGGGCGAGCCGATCTGGGAAGGCCAGATCGAGACCGCCGGCAACGAGCTCAACAAGGAAGTCACCACCAGCTTCCCGATCGACGAGGCGCTGCCCAACCGCAGGCCCGGCGTCTACGTGCTCACGGCGCAGCCGCAGAACGACCGCAGCGAGAGCTACGAAGCCCGCGCCACGCAATGGTTCGTCGTCTCCGACATCGGCCTGTCGACCTATACCGGCCAGGACGGGCTGAACGCGTTTGCCCGCTCGCTCGGCACCGCGCAGCCGCTTTCGGGCGTCGAACTGACGCTGCTTGCCCGCAACAACGAAGTTCTCGGCAAGGCCACGACCGATGCGGCGGGCCGCGCCACCTTCACGCCTGGCCTGACGCGCGGCACGGGCGGCATGGTGCCGGCCGTGCTGATGGCCAGCCAGGGCGACAGCGACTTCGTCTTCCTCGACATGACCCGCGCCGGCTTCGACCTTTCCGACCGTGGCGTCGCCGGCCGCGCCGCGCCCGCCGCACTCGACGTCTATGCCTGGACCGAACGCGGCATCTACCGCGTCGGTGAAGAGGTGCATGTGGCCGCCCTTGCCCGTGACGAGGCGGCCAGGGCGGTGGAGAACCTGCCGCTCACCTTTATCTTTACGCGACCTGACGGCGTGGAAGACCGCCGGATCATCTCCGACGGCGGCAAGGCCGGCGGCCATGCCGTGGACTTGACCCTGCCGGTTAATGCCATGCGCGGTACCTGGAACGTGGCGATCCACACCGACCCCAAGCAGCCCGCGGTGGCCAGGCAGGTGTTCCTGGTCGAGGATTTCGTGCCCGACCGCATCGAATTCGACCTCACCAGCGACCGCAGCGAAATCGCGCCCGGCGAAGCGGCCAACGTGACCGTCGACGGACGCTTCCTCTATGGCGCGCCCGCCGCCGGCCTGGCGCTCGAGGGCGAGGTCACCGTCTCCACGAAGCGGGATTGGGAGCGTTTCCCCGGCTTCTCCTTCGGACTCGCGGACGAGCAGGAGGGCGAGGCGACGCGCACTCCGCTGGACCTGCCGCCGACGGGCGAGGACGGCAAGACCACGTTCCCGGTGGCGGTCGACCAGGTGCCCTCCACCACACGCCTGCTCAATGCGGCCGTCACCGTGCGCATGCGCGAAAGCGGCGGCCGCGCGGTGGAGCGCGCGCTCGACATCGCCGTTCGCCCGCAAGGCGACATGCTGGGGATCCGCCCCGAATTCTCCGGCAACGAGGTGCCGCAGGGCTCGACCGCCAGGTTCAGCATCATCGCGACGAGTGCATATGGCGAGCGCAAGGAGATGAAGGGCGCGCGCTGGTCGCTCATCAAGATCGAGCGCAATTACCAATGGTACCGCGCAAACAACTACTGGAACTATGAGCCGGTGACCTTCACCCGCGCCATCGCCAACGGCCAGGTCGACGTTGCCGCCGACAGCGAAGCATCCATTACGTTGCCGGTCGAATGGGGCCGCTACCGGCTGGAGGTCGCGACCGCTGATCCGGCCGGCCCGATGACCAGCTACGAGTTCGATGCCGGCTGGTTCGTGGAAGCAACCTCGACCGAGACGCCGGACGGGCTGGAGATCGCGCTGGACAGGAACGCCTATGCCGCCGGCGAGACGGCCAAGCTGCAGGTTTCGCCGCGCTTTGCCGGCGAGCTTCTGGTGACGGTGGGTGCCGACCGGCTGCTCAGAACCTTCACCGCGACGGTGCCGGAAGGCGGCGCGACGGTGGACATTCCGGTCGGCGACGACTGGGGCGCGGGCGCCTATGTGACCGCCACGCTCTACCGGCCGGGCAATGCGCAGGAATCGCGCATGCCGGCCCGCGCCATCGGCGTGAAATGGCTTGCGGTCGAGCCGGGCGAGAAACAGCTTGGCGTCACGCTTTCGCCGCCGGAAAAGACCGAGCCGCGCCGCACGCTTTCCGTTCCCGTTGCCGTCACTGGCACGTCCGCCGCAAGCGAGGCCTATGTGATGGTCGCGGCGGTGGATGTCGGCATCCTCAACCTCACCCGCTACCAGGCGCCCGACCCCGAAAGCTGGTTCTTCGGCCAGCGCCAGCTCGGACTTGAGCTGCGCGACCTCTACGGCCGGCTGATCGACGGATCGCTCGGCACCACCGGCAGGCTGCGCACCGGCGGCGACGGCGGCAACATGGCCGTCGAGGGTAGCCCGCCGACCGAAAAGCTGGTCGCCTTCTTCTCCGGCCCGGTGCAACTGGACGGCGAAGGCCGGGCGACGGTGGAATTCGACCTGCCGCAGTTCAACGGCACGGTGCGGGTAATGGCCGTGGCCTGGACCAGGGAGGCCGTGGGCCACGCCGTGACCGACGTGATCGTGCGCGACCCGGTGGTGATCACCGCCAGCCTGCCGCGCTTCCTGACGCCCGGCGACCAGGCGACGATGCGCCTCGACATCGCCAACACCGACGCGCCGGAAGGCGACTACAACCTGTCGGTCGAGCCGAGCGGCAATCTCGCGGTCGACGGCAGCGCGGCTCCCGGCAAGGTGACGCTGACGTCCGGCAAGCGCCAGTCGCTGACCCTGCCGCTTACCGCGCATGCGACCGGCGAAGCGGGCCTCACCATCCGCCTCGCCAATGACAGCGGCGTCAGCGTCGAGCAGACCCTGTCGCTGCCGGTGCGGCCGGCCGAACTGCCGATCACCACCCGCACCGTGGTGGACCTGGCGGCCAATGGCGGCAGCCTGCGCGTCGACCGCGAGCTTCTGGCGGCGAGCCTGCTCGACGGCGCCCATGTCAGCATCGGCGTATCGCGCGCCGCGGCCTTCGACGTGCCGTCGCTGCTGATGACGCTCGACCGCTATCCCTATGGCTGCGCCGAGCAGACCACCAGCCGCGCGCTTCCCCTGCTCTATCTCAGCGAGATGGCGCAGAGCGCCGGCATGGCCGACGATCCGGAGATGCGCCAGCGCATCCAGGATGCGATCTACCGCGTGCTCAACAACCAGTCGTCTGCGGGCGGCTTCGGCCTGTGGGGTCCGGGCTCGGGCGACCTGTGGCTCGACGCCTATGTCACCGACTTCCTGACCCGCGCGCGAGAGAAGAACTATGACGTGCCGCGCGAGGCCATGATGTCGGCGCTGAACAATTTGCAGAACGCGCTGACCTATACCACCGACCTGCAGAGCCGCGGCAGCGACATCGCATATGCGCTCTATGTCCTGGCCCGCAACAAGAAGGCCTCGATCGGCGACCTGCGCTATTATTCCGACACGCAGCTCGAGGCGTTCTCGAGCCCGATGGCGGTGGCGCAGCTGGCCGCGAGCCTTGCGCTCTATGGCGACCAGCAGCGCTCGGAGGCAACCTTCGGCGCCGCGCTGGCACTGGCCAAGGCCACGCCGCACGACCTCGCCCGCTCCGACTACGGCTCGCGCCTGCGCGACGGCGCCGGCATGCTGGCGCTGGCGGCCGAAAGCCGGCCGACGCCGAGGGTGGTGCCGGAGCTGATCGGCCTCGTGACCGCCGAGCGCAGGGCTACTGAAAATCTCAGCACGCAGGACCAGGCCTGGATGCTGCTGGCCGCGCGCGCGCTGAGGGCCGACAACGAGGCCATCCAGCTCACCGTCAACGGCACCCCGCATGGCGGTGTCTATTCCGAGCGCATCGACGGGAGCGTGCTGGCCGACAACCCGGTTGTGATCGCCAACACCGGCGGCGAGCCCGTACAGGCGGTGGTGACCGCCGTGGCAGCGCCTTCGCAGCCGCTGCCCGCCGGCGGCAATGGCTTCAACATACAGCGCACATATTACGCGCTCGACGGCTCGGAGGCGAACGTCACCAGCGTTCAGCAGAACCACCGCTTCGTCGTGGTTCTGAAGATCGACGCGCTCAATAACTGGCCATCGCGCGTGCTGGTGACCGACCTGCTGCCGGCCGGCTTCGAGATCGACAATCCGGGTCTGGTGTCCAGCGCCGACCTTTCCAACTTCCCGTGGCTGGAGCGCACGGAGCCCGCGCATCTCGAATTCCGCAACGACCGTTTTGTTGCAGCCTTCGACCGGCAGGCCGGCGATGCCAGCGCAATGACCCTGGCCTATGTGGTGCGCGCGGTAACGCCGGGCCTCTATGCCCACCCGGCCGCAAGTGTGGAGGACATGTACCGGCCACAATATTCGGCCCGCACCTCGACCGGCATGATGGAGGTGGCGGCGCCGTAAGGCGAGCGAAACCGATGGCTGGAAATACCCCCCTCTGGCCTGCCGGCCATCTCCCCCACAAGGGGGGAGATTGGCAGTTGCGGCGCTGCCGCCCTTCCTGCAACGTTGAGGATTGGCGAAAGCCGTCGCGACATCTTATCTCCCCCCTTGTGGGGGAGATGGCCGGCAGGCCAGAGGGGGGTGGTAGCCGGATACGTTACCAGCGTTGCGGAGCCACGCCATGACCCGGCTGCGCACACTTGCACTTTCCGCCCCGGCTGCCATCGGCCTCGCCGGCGTAATGGGCGCTCTCTATGCGCTCGACCGCGCCTACCCGCCGCCGCTGCCCGCGCGACTTGCCGTCTCCACCGAGGTGGTAGACCGCGACGGAGCACTCTTGCGCGCCTATGCGACGCCGGACGGTTTCTGGCGGCTGGACACCCGCCTTGACCAAGTCGATCCGCAGTTCGTGGAAATGCTGATCGCCTATGAGGACAAGCGCTTCTTCGAGCATGGCGGTGTCGACCCGCTGGCGCTCATGCGGGCGGCGAAACAGTTCGCCGGCAACGGCCGTATTGTCTCGGGCGGCTCCACGCTTTCCATGCAGCTTGCGCGCCTGATCGAGCCGCGCGAAAGCCGCAGCTTCGGCTCCAAGCTGCGGCAGGTGCTGCGCGCCTTCCAGATCGAGCGGCGGCTGTCCAAGACCGAAATCCTCGAACGCTACCTGACGCTTGCACCCTATGGCGGCAATCTCGAAGGCGTGCGCGCGGCTTCCCTCGCCTATTTCGGCAAGGAGCCGCGCCGGCTCACCGTGTCGGAAGCGGCGCTGCTGGTTGCATTGCCCCAATTGCCCGAGCGCCGCCGTCCCGACCGCAACCGCCACGTGGCGGAAGCCGCCCGGGACCGCGTGCTGGCGCGCATGGTGACGGCCGGCGTGCTGAACGAGCCGGAGGCCGACCGTGCCGCGGGGGAGGCCGTGGCCGGCACCCGCCTTGCCCTGCCGGCACTCGCCGCCCATGTCGCCGACACCGCCTTGCGCAAGGCGCCTTCCGAAAGCCGGCACAGGCTGACCTTGAGCAAGCGCGTGCAGGAAGGGCTGGAAGCGGTCGCCAGAAATGCCGCCGAAAGACTGGGCCCGCGCATTTCCGTCGCCATGGTGCTGGCCGATGCCAGCAATGGCGAGATCCTCGGCGAAGTCGGCTCGGCCGACTATTTCGACGGCGGCCGCTCCGGCTGGATCGACATGACGCGCGCCGTGCGCTCGCCGGGTTCGACCCTGAAGCCGTTCATCTACGGGCTGGCGATGGAACAGGGCCTGATCGCCCAGGAAACGATGATCGAGGACCGCCCGGCCGACTTCTCCGGCTACCGTCCGCGCAATTTCGACATGAGCTATCAGGGCGATGTCAGCGTGCGTCAGGCGCTGCAGCTTTCGCTCAACGTACCTGCCGTGCGTCTACTCGACGCGGTTGGCCCGGCGCGGCTGACGGCGCGCTTCCGGCAGGCCGGCGTCACGCCCGTTCTGCCCAAGGGCGAGGCGCCGGGGCTGGCCATCGGCCTCGGCGGCGTCGGCGTGTCGCTGCGCGACCTGGTGCAGCTCTATACCGGGCTCGCCAATGGCGGAAAGGCGCGCACGCTGCGCGACGGCACCGAGACCGCGCCGGTCGAAAACAGCGGCGGCACCATTCTCGATGAACATGCGACATGGCAGATCGCCGACATATTGTCAGGCGTTCGGCCGCCGGAAGGCGCCTCGCCGCGCGGCATCGCCTACAAGACCGGCACCTCCTACGGCTATCGCGATGCATGGTCTGTCGGCTTCGACGGGCGCCACGTGCTGGGCGTGTGGGTGGGCCGCGCGGATGCCGGCTCCGTGCCCGGCCTTTCCGGCTACGCTTCCGCCGCGCCCATCCTGTTCGAAGGATTTGCAAAATCCGGCCTTGCCGCCGTGCCGCTCGGTCGCGCGCCGGCAGGCGCCTTCCGCACCACCCGCGCCGACCTGCCGGTCACGCAGCAGCGCTTTTCACCGGCAGCCGACGGGCTGGTGGCAGTTGCGCCGACCGAACCGGCGCCGCAGATCGTATTCCCGCCCGACGGCGCTCATGTCGACCTTGCCGCCGCCTCGAACGTCGCCACGCCGCTGGTGCTGAAGCTGCAGGGCGGCCGCGCACCCTTCCGCTGGCTGGCCAACGGCAAGCCGCTGGAAGAGCCTTCCCGCCGTCGCACCGCCACCTGGCAGCCCGACGGCACCGGCTATTCGACGCTGACCGTGATCGACGCCGCCGGCCGCGCGGCAAGCGTGAAGGTGTTCGTGGAGTGAGGAGCGCCCCGGCGATCTTCAGCGGGCGTGGGGCTTCCCTACATGCCCGCTGGGGAACCGAAGCACCTCTGCCCCGTTGATGCCGCTCCTCTCCGCCGGAAAATAATTCCGTCCCGGCCGAGGGGCGAAGTGAGGAAAATTGCCCCGGCATACAAAATTTGGCACGAACCGGCGCATGCAAACTCCACCAAATCGATAGAGTATGGTTATTCAACGGAGGCAGACATGACCCAATTTCGACCGCGTTTCCTTCTTGCCGGCCTCCTCGCCGGCGCGGTGCAGTTCGGGGTTTTCGGCTTCGCATTCGCCGACACGACGATCCTGAACGTGTCCTACGATCCGACCCGCGAACTCTACAAGGACTACAACGACGCCTTTGCCAGGCACTGGAAGGCCGAAACCGGCGAGACGGTGACGATCCGCACCTCGCATGGCGGCTCCGGCAAGCAGGCTCGCGCCGTGATCGATGGGCTGGACGCCGATGTGGTGACGCTGGCGCTTGAAGGCGACATCGACGCCATCGCCGAGAAGACGGGCAAGATCGCGCCCGACTGGCGCGGCAAGCTGCCCAACAATTCCTCGCCCTACACCTCGACCATCATCTTCCTGGTCCGCAAGGGCAATCCCAAGGACATCAAGGATTGGGGCGACCTGGTCAAGGACGATCTTCAGGTCATCACGCCCAACCCCAAGACCTCCGGCGGCGCGCGCTGGAACTATCTGGCCGCCTGGGCCTGGGCGCACAACCAGTTCGGCGGCGACGAGGCCAGGATCAAGGACTACATCGCCAGCCTCTACAAGCATGTGCCGGTGCTCGACACAGGCGCGCGCGGCGCCACCGTGACATTCGCGGAGCGCGGCCTGGGCGACGTGCTGCTGGCCTGGGAGAATGAAGCCTATCTGGCGCTCGACGAATTCGGCGCCGACCAGTTCGACATCGTCATCCCGCCCTCTTCCATTCTTGCCGAACCGCCGGTGGCGGTGGTCGACGGCAATGTCGAAGCCAAGGGCACCCGCAAGGTGGCCGAAGCCTATCTCGGCCATCTCTACTCGGAAGAAGGCCAGCGTATCGCCGCCAGGCACCACTACCGGCCGTCCAAGCCGGAACTCGTTCCGGCCGAGGACCTGCAGAAGCTGACCGAGCTCAAGCTCGTCAGCATCGACGATCCGATCTTCGGCGGCTGGAAGAAGGTGCAGCCCGAGCACTTCGGGGACGGCGGCATCTTCGACCAGCTCTACAAGCCGGGCCAATAGCAGCCCTTTGCGATCCAGCCCGCCGGGAAAAGCCTGACGCGACTTTGGACAGCGCCGCGTCATCCACTCTGGCAGGGCATGCTATGATGGCGCCGATGGCGACCGGCGACGATAAAAAACGGGGAACACATGAACACAGCAACCGCCCAGGCAGGGTGGCGATTTAAACTGCCGAGCGTGATCCCGGGTTTCGGACTGACGCTCGGCTTCTCGCTTGCCTACCTCACCCTCATCATCCTCATTCCGCTTTCGGGGCTGGTCTGGCGCTCGGCTTCGCTAGGCTGGGCGGACTTTTGGGCCATCGCCACCGACCGACGCACGGTCAGCGCGCTACGGGTCAGCTTCGGCACGGCGCTGATCGCGGCCGCCGTCAATGTGGTCTTCGGCACGCTCGTGGCCTGGGTGCTGGTGCGCTACCGCTTTCCCGGCCGGCGCGTCATCGACGCCATGGTCGACCTGCCCTTCGCCCTGCCCACGGCCGTGGCGGGCATTGCGCTGACCTCGCTTTATGCGCCCAAGGGCTGGGTCGGCAGCCTGCTCGCCCCACTCGGCATCAAGGTGGCCTATACGCCGCTGGGCATCGTGATCGCGCTGATCTTCATTGGCCTGCCCTTCGTGGTGCGCACGGTGCAGCCCATCATCGAGGAGATTGACCGGGAGGTCGAGGAAGCCGCCGCAACCCTCGGCGCCAGCCGCTTGCAGACCATCACGCGGGTGCTGCTGCCGGGCCTGGCGCCGGCCATCGTCACCGGCTTCGCGCTCGCCTTCGCGCGCGGCGTTGGCGAATACGGCTCGGTGATCTTCATTGCCGGCAACTTGCCCTATGTGTCTGAAATCGCGCCGCTTCTGATCGTCATCCGGCTGGAGGAATACCACTATGCCGCCGCGACCGCGATCGCCACGATCATGCTGGCGATCTCATTCCTGATGCTGCTTGTCATCAACCTGATCCAGTCCTGGAGCCGCAAGCGCTATGGTTGATCTCTCCTTCACCGCCGCGGCCGACACCCGTGATACGCGCGCCTCGGCCATCAGCGAAAGCCGCGCCACGCGCTGGGTGCTGTTGGCGCTGGCCCTCGCCTTCGTCGCCGTCTTCCTGCTGCTGCCGCTGGTCCTGGTTTTCGCCGAGGCGTTCAAGCGCGGTTGGGACCCCTATTTCGAAACGCTTGTCGATCCCGACACGATCTCCGCGATCCGCCTGACCTTGCTGGTGGCAGCGATTGCCGTGCCTCTCAACCTCGTCTTCGGCGTGGCCGCGGCCTGGGCGATCGCCAAGTTCGAGTTCAAGGGCAAGGCCTTCCTGATCACGCTGATCGACCTGCCCTTCTCGGTCTCGCCGGTCATTTCGGGTCTCGTCTATGTGCTGCTGTTCGGCGCAAGCAGCCTGCTCGGCCCCTGGCTGAAGAGCCACGGCATCGAGGTCCTGTTCGCGGTGCCCGGCATTGTGCTGGCAACCATGTTCGTGACCTTCCCCTTCGTGGCGCGCGAGTTGATCCCGCTGATGCAGGAACAGGGCAGCGGCGACGAGGAGGCAGCGCTGTCGCTCGGCGCCAACGGCTGGCAGGCCTTCTGGTACGTCACCCTGCCCAACATCAAATGGGGCCTGCTCTATGGCGTGCTTCTTTGCAACGCCCGCGCCATGGGCGAGTTCGGCGCGGTTTCGGTGGTGTCTGGCCACATTCGCGGGCTGACCAACACCATGCCGCTGCATGTCGAAATTCTTTACAACGAATACAACGCCGTCGGCGCCTTCGCGGTGGCCTCGCTGCTGGCGGGGCTGGCACTGGTGACGCTGGTGCTGAAGACCATTCTGGAAATCCGCTACGGCCACGCCATCGCCGCCAGCCGCGGGCATTGACGAACGCATTTGGGGACAAGGGTAATTTCATGGAAGTTCGCGTTGCCAATGTACGCAAGGAGTTCGACCGCTTCCCGGCACTCCACGACGTTTCGCTGGACATCAAATCGGGCGAGCTGATCGCGCTTCTGGGGCCGTCCGGCTCGGGCAAGACGACGCTTCTGCGCCTCATTGCCGGGCTGGAAAAGCCGACGCGCGGAAAGATCTATTTCGGCGACGAGGACGCCTCACAGCGCACCATCCAGGAGCGCAATGTCGGCTTCGTTTTCCAGCACTACGCGCTGTTCCGGCACATGACGGTGGCCGACAATATCGGCTTCGGCTTGAAGGTCCGCCCCGGCGCGACGCGGCCGCCCAAGGCCGAGATCCGCCGCCGCGCCTCCGAATTGCTCGACCTGGTGCAGCTTTCGGGGCTGGAGAAGCGCTATCCGGCCCAGCTTTCCGGCGGCCAGCGCCAGCGGGTAGCGCTGGCGCGCGCCATGGCAATCGAGCCCAAGGTTTTGCTGCTGGACGAACCCTTCGGCGCGCTCGACGCGCAGGTGCGGCGCGAACTGCGCCGCTGGTTGCGCGAGATCCACGATGCCACCGGCCACACAACCGTCTTCGTGACCCACGATCAGGAAGAAGCGCTGGAGCTGGCCGACCGCGTCGTGGTCATGAGCCAGGGGCGCATCGAGCAGGTGGGCACCGCCGACGAGGTCTACGACACGCCCAACTCGCCCTTCGTCTACGGTTTCGTCGGCGATTCCAGCTCGCTGCCGGTCAAGATCGAGGACGGGCAGCTCTGGGTCGCCGACCGGCCCATCGGGCTTTCAGCGCCGGACGCGCCCGATGGCAAGGCGACGCTCTATTTCCGGCCGCACGATGTGGAGCTGCTCGACGGCTGCAGCGGCTGCATCGCCGGCACGGTGGCGGCCAGTCGTCGCGTGGCCGGCACACGGCGTGTGGAGCTGGAGATTGGCGGCGCGCGACAGCAAGTGGAGATCGAGCTGCCCATCGAGCACCCGGCGGCGCAGAAGACCCGCGTCGCCTTCCGCCCGCGCCGGTGGAAGGTGTTTCCGGCCGCGTGAGGGTTTCCGGCTTTTGAGTTCTGGGCCGGCTTTGGCCTCGTCGAGGTCGAGGCATGGATCCCCGGAACCTTGGCACTTCGCTACGCTCGTGCTCCGGCCCGAGGACGACGGAAACGGGTGCGCCTGCCGGGAACGCGATTCCGGCCAGCGCCGGGAACGGGACGGAAACCGGTTCTTCGGAAAAGAATTTTGGGCGAGCCGCAAAAACACTGGCTTCCGCACCATCACTTCCATCTCCTGGAAATAATTTTCCAATCGCGGCAGATCACGGGACCCAGCCTTTCCCATTTGCGCACGCAACGGGGGCGGCCATTCCTCGCGCGCTGCGCCACCTCTGGCTAGTTTGGCCTTCGATACCGGACACCAAGCCGTCCATTGATTCTGGAGTTGATTGAATGAGACGTTTCCTGCTCGTCGGCGCGGCCATTGCCGGCCTGCTCGCCGCCCCCGCCTCGGCGCTTGCCGCCGACAAGCTGCTCAACGCCTCCTACGACGTGGCGCGCGAACTGTTCGTGGACGTCAACAAGGCCTTCGCCGCCCAGCACCCGGGCGTCACCATCGACCAATCGCATGCCGGCACCTCCAAGCAGGCCCGGGCGATCGTGGAAGGGCTGGAGGCCGACGTGGTGACCTTCAACCAGGTCACCGACATCGACTTCCTGGTCAAGAACGGCTTTGTCTCGGAAGACTGGAAGAGCAACTTCCCCAACCAGGCCTCGCCCTTCTATTCGCTGCCCTCCTTCCTGGTGCGCGCCGGCAACCCCAAGAACATCAAGGACTGGGGCGATCTCGTCCGCGACGACGTGAAGGTCGTCTTCCCTAACCCGAAGACCTCGGGCAATGCCCGCTACACCTATCTGGCCGCCACAGCCTATGCCCGCGAGGCCTTCAACGGCGACGAGGAGAAGGTGAAGGAGTTCATCTCCAAGCTGTTCAACAACGTGCCGGTGTTCGACACCGGCGGCCGCGCCGCCACCACCACCTTCGTGGAACGCAACATCGGCGACGTGCTGATCACCTTCGAATCCGAAACCACCGGCATCCGCAAGGAATTCGGCGAGGACAAGTTCGAGCAGGTCGCCCCCTCCGTCAGCCTGCTGGCCGAGTTCCCGGTTGCCATCGTCGACAAGGTGGCGGACAAGCAGGGCTCCCGTGAGCTGGCGAAATCCTATCTCGACTTCCTCTACACGCCGGAAGGCCAGAAGATCCTGGCCGAGCACGGCAACCGCGTGCGCGATGAAAACGTCGTGGCCGAGTTCAAGGACAAGTTCCCCGAGGTTCGCCTGGTGACCGTCGAGGACGTGTTCGGCGGCTGGGACAAGGTGCAGGCCGAGCACTTCGCCTCCGGCGCGCTGCTGGACCAGATCTACGGCGAACGTTGACGCCGGCACAATCTTGGCACCGATGCCCGGCGTCTCTCCGCCGGGCTCATTTTTTGTGAAAAGCATACGGATAGCGATCTTGGCGTTCTACGTTGCCCCCCTCTGTCCTGCCGGACATCTCCCCCACAAGGGGGGAGATCAGCCGGCCGCAACCGCGCCGCTTTCTCTGCAACGTAGGAGATTGGCGAAAGCAGCGATGACAGCCAATCTTCCCCCTTGTGGGGGAGATGTCCGGCAGGACAGAGGGGGGTGTCATGGAGTGCCCGACGCTTCCTTCCTTTCCCGAGGGGCGGCAGCGTGAAACGACGTGTCCTGCCGGGCCTGCATCTGACGCTCGGGCTAACGCTGCTCTATGTCTCGATCATCGTCGTGCTGCCGCTCGGCGCGCTGGTCTACAAGGCGGCGAGCCTCGGCTTCACCGATTACTGGCGCATAGTTTCGTCCGGCCGCGCGGTGGCGAGCTACCGTGTGACGGTACTGTGCGCGCTCGCTGCAACGGTCTTCAACGTGATTTTCGGCTTCGCGCTGGCCTGGGTTCTGGTGCGCTATCGCTTTCCGGGGCGCCGCTTCATCGATGCGCTGGTGGACTTGCCCTTCGCTCTGCCCACGGCCGTGGCCGGCATTGCGCTGACGGCGCTGTTTGCGCCCAGTGGCTGGTTTGGCGCCTATCTCGGCAAGCTCGGCATTCAGGTGGCCTACACCCCGCTCGGCATCATGATCGCCATGGCCTTCACCAGCCTGCCCTTCATCGTGCGCACGGTGCAGCCAGTGCTTGAAGACCTCGACCCGGCGCTGGAGGAAGCCGCACAGTCGCTCGGCGGCTCGGACAGCGCGATCTTCCGCAAGGTGATCCTGCCGCTTTTGACACCGGCCCTGCTGGCCGGCATCTCGCTCGCCTTCGCCCGCAGCCTGGGCGAATTCGGCGCCATCATCTTCATCGCCGGAAATCAGCCGTTCCAGACCGAGATCACGGCGCTGCTGACCTTCATCCGGCTCGAGGAATACGACTACCAGGCCGCAGCCGCGATCGCCTCGGTGCTGCTGATAACCGCCTTCGCGATGCTGGCAGTGACCAACCTCTTGCAGGCGCGCGCGCTGCGCTACACGCAAAGGGCCTGAGACCATGAGCGCAAGCACAGCAAAGAAGCCGCCGCGCGTCGGCGACAATCGCGTCTTCCGCCGCGCCCTGATCGCGACCGTGCTGGTGGTGACTGCGTTCTTCGTCGTCGCACCGCTGGTCGTCATTGGCGTTGAGGCTTTCTCCAAGGGCTGGGCGGTCTATGCCGCCGCCATCACCGATGCTGACACCCGCCACGCCATCTATCTGACGGTGGTGACGGCGCTGATCGCGGTGCCGGTCAACACCGTCTTCGGCGTCGCCGCCGCCTGGGCAATCACCAAGTTCGATTTCCGAGGCCGCCGCTTCCTGCTGATCGTCATCGAGATCCCCTTCTCGATCTCGCCCATCGTCGCGGGCGTGGCCTACCTCTTCGTCTACGGCCTGCAAGGCCTGTTCGGCCCCGCGCTGCAGGCGGCCGACGTAAAGATCCTATTTGCGTTACCGGGCATCGTGCTTGCCTCGATGTTCGTCACCGCGCCCTTCGTCGCGCGCGAGCTGATCCCGCTGATGCAGGCGCAGGGCCGCGACCTGGAGGAAGCCGCCACCTCGCTCGGCGCCTCGGGCTGGCGCACCTTCTTCTCGGTCACGCTGCCCAACATCCGCTGGGCGCTGCTCTATGGCGTGGTGCTGTGCAACGCCCGCGTGATGGGCGAGTTCGGCGCCGTCTCGGTGGTTTCGGGCAACATTCGCGGCCAGACCAACACCATGCCGCTACACATCGAGCTGCTCTACCACGACTACCAGACCGCCGGCGCCTTTGCCGTCGCCTCCATCCTCGCCGTACTGGCGGTGGTGACGCTGATCGCGAAGGTACTGCTGGAGCGCCAGGGCGCAGGCCGCCGCGGCCGCCCCGCGCTTGCCACGCCGAAAGCCGCTGCGGTCATCCCCCAACTCGCCTCGGAGAAAACGACGTGAAAATCCGCCTCGACAATGTCGTGAAGAGCTTCGACACGTTCCGCGCCGTGCATGGCGTGTCGCTGGAGATCGAAAGCGGAGAGCTGGTGGCGCTGCTGGGCCCCTCGGGCTCGGGCAAGACGACCATACTGCGCATGGTCGCGGGGCTGGAATATGCCGACAGCGGCAAGATCCATTTTGGCGACATAGACGCCACCGACATTCCCGTGCGCGACCGGGGCGTCGGTTTTGTCTTCCAGCACTATGCGCTGTTCCCGCACATGACGGTCGCCGAAAACGTCGCCTTTGGCATGAAAGTGTCGAAGGTCAAGCGCAGTAAGCAGGAGATCGCCGCGCGCGTGGCTGAACTGCTGCGCCTCGTCAAGCTCGACGGGTTGGGCGAGCGCTTCCCCTCGCAGATCTCCGGCGGCCAGAGGCAGCGCGTGGCGCTGGCCCGCGCGCTTGCCGTGGACCCGAAAGTGCTGCTCCTCGATGAACCCTTCGGCGCTCTAGATGCCAATGTGCGCCGCGACCTGCGCCGCTGGCTGCGCGAAATCCATGACGAGCTCGGCATCACCACGCTGTTCGTGACCCACGACCAGGAAGAGGCGCTCGACCTTGCCGACCGCGTCGTGATCCTCAAGGATGGCGACATCGTGCAGCAAGGCACGCCGGAAGAGGTGTGCCGCGAGCCGAACTCGCCCTTCGTGATGAGTTTCCTGGGCGACACCAACCGCCTGCCGGCCACCGTGGTGAACGGTCTGGCGAAGGTCGGCGATGCCACCCTGCCCGCCCCCGGCGTGGCCGACGGCAAGGCAGAAGTGTTCCTGCGCCCGGGGGATCTTGACTGGACTGCAGATAGGGACGGCGTGGCGGCGAAGATCCTGCGCGTCATCGACCATCCGGGGGGCCGCCGGCTGCTGGTGGCTCCCGATCATGGCAGTGTATTGGAGCTCGACGTTGCGCCGGAAACGCGGGCGCGCGCCGGCGACGAAGGCTTCGTGGCGGTGCGGCGCGGACGCGTTTTTGCCGCGTGACACGTCTTTGCTCGCCAGTGGATAGAAACCGCAGGAAAGTCACCGAACGTCAACGAGTTTGCGCTTGTCTATGCCGACAGGCACTCTTATGGAAGGCATGCGTGCCATCCAGGGGCGTGCTGTCATTATTTGCACACAAACGCTCGCCACAGGCATTGGCGTATTTTCTGTGAGTTCTCGCGGATATGCTGACTAAAAAAGGCAAATACGGCCTCAAGGCCTTGGTGCATCTCTCGGGCCTGCCGGTCGGTCAATTCGCCTTCGTCAACGATATCGCCGTCTCCAACAACATTCCCAAGAAATTCCTCGACGCCATTCTGGGCGAGTTGCGCAATGCGGGCTTCGTGCAGAGCCGCAAGGGCAAGGATGGCGGCTACCGGCTCGCGCGCCCGGCCTCCGAGATCAGGATCGGCCATGTGGTGCGCGTGCTGGATGGCCCGCTGGCGCCCATTTCCTGCGCCAGCCGCACGCAGTACCAGCGCTGCGAGGATTGCGACGAGGCCACCTGCCAGGTTCGCCACATGATGCTGGAAGTCCGCCAGGCCATTGCCGAGGTTCTGGACAATCGCAGCCTGGCCGCCATGCGCGACGCCGACAATGACGACGTGCTGCGCACCATAAAGTACAGGGTCTGAAAGCCAGCGGCGCCTGACGGGCGCCTCCTTGTATCGGTCAGCCGATGAGGCCGAACACCAGCGCCGCTGCAAAACCGACGGCAAGCGCGAAAATCAGGATCTCCAGCCCGAAGCGGAAACCGCGGCGGCGAATGGCCAGCGACGTGCGGGCGCGGTGCCATTTTGCCGTGGACTGCAAGCTGCGAGCCATCGAGACCTCCATGATCCCGAATAGTCTATGAGTTTTGTAGATTTTGTCGATTGCGATTTTCCGTGGCGAATCGAGATTTTTTTTCCAAGAATTCTTTCTGCTAGAAACCTGGTTTCAAAAATTCCGCAGATCTGAAAACTCGGAAAAATCAGCTCAGCCCTTGAGTCGCTCCACGCACAAGGCCCGCAACAGCAACGCGGCATGTGCATAGGTGACCTGCTCTTCGCCCAGTTCCCGCGCCGCCTTGCCGACAATATCATGCAGCGCATCCAGCGTGCGGACGGGGATGAGGTCGGTGCAGGAACGCATCCGGCCGAAGACGGCGCTTATGGCCACGCTCCTGCCTTCTACTTCGACGCAAGGCTCCGGCGCATCGAGCCGCCACTCCTCATAGGCTTCCAGCGCATCGTGAAACGCCTGGTGAAGCATGATCGGTGCATGACCCTGGTAAAGCGGCGGCAGCAAGGCAGGCATGTCGGTCTCCTCTCCCCTCTCCGGCTCATTAGCTTAGATGCATTTGTCCGCATGAGCCACCGTTAGTAACGGATAGGAAAAAGTTTCTCATGTGAGTGAAAAAAGCAATGGGCCAGCAAGACATGAAACGCTGTTCGAAATTCTCGCACAGACACGAAAGAAGCAGACGCGCCTGGAGCGGCTCATAAAGTTTCGGCTTGGATGAAACATCACCGCGGCGCATTGGTCCAGAGCGCCCCGTGGCTGGCCGCAGGGGTTGATTGCCATCCGCCGGGGTGGAAAGAATGGCGGTGTCGAGTGTCTTGGCCAACCGGAACCGGGAGGAATTGGCCGCATGACCGAACATGGACCGCTCAGCCTTCACGTTCCCGAGCCTGAGGTTCGCCCCGGCGGCACGCCGGACTTCTCCAACGTTCCCATTCCCAGAGCCGGCTCCGTGCCGCGCCCCGCGATCGACGTCGATCCCAGGGAAATCCGCGACCTCGCCTATTCCATCATCCGCGTGCTGAACCGCGAGGGCGAGGCCGTCGGCCCCTGGGCCGGTACACTGACCGACGAGGAACTGCTGCAGGGGCTGCGCGACATAATGACCCTGCGCACCTTCGATGCCCGCATGCTGATGGCGCAGCGCCAGGGCAAGACCTCGTTCTACATGCAGCACATGGGCGAGGAAGCGGTGAGCTGCGCCTTCCGAAAGGCGCTTGCCCCCGGCGACATGAACTTTCCGACCTATCGGCAAGCCGGCCTGCTGATCGCGGGCGGCTATCCGATGGTCGACATGATGAACCAGATCTTCTCCAACGAGCGCGACCCGCTGAAGGGCCGCCAGCTGCCTGTCATGTATTCGTCGAAGGAGCACGGCTTCTTCTCGATCTCGGGCAACCTCACCACGCAGTACATCCAGGCCGTCGGCTGGGCGATGGCCTCGGCCATCAAAAACGACACGAAGATCGCCGCCGGCTGGGTGGGCGACGGCGCGACCGCCGAAAGCGATTTTCACGCAGCACTTGTGTTCGCCTCCACCTACAAGGCGCCGGTCATCCTCAACATCGTCAACAACCAGTGGGCGATCTCCACCTTTCAGGGCATCGCCCGCGGCGGCTCCGGCACATTTGCCGCGCGCGGCCTCGGCTTCGGCATTCCGGCCCTGCGCGTGGACGGCAACGACTATCTGGCCGTCCATGCGGTGGCCAAATGGGCCGCCGAGCGCGCCCGCAGCAATCTCGGGCCGACGCTGGTGGAATATGTCACCTATCGCGTCGGCGCGCATTCGACCTCTGATGATCCCTCCGCCTATCGGCCAAAGGAGGAGTCATCGGCCTGGCCGCTAGGCGATCCGGTGCTGCGCCTGAAGAACCACCTGATCCTCAAGGGCGTCTGGTCGGAAGAGCGCCACAAGCAGGCGGAGGCCGAAATCCTCGACGCCGTCATCGCCGCGCAGAAGGAAGCCGAGAGCCACGGCACGCTGCATGCGGGCGGCAAGCCCTCCACGCGCGACATGTTCGAAGGCGTCTATGCCGAGATGCCGCCGCATCTGCGGCGCCAGCGGCAGGAAGCGGGGGTGTAGACCATGGCCAGAATGACCATGATCGAGGCGATCCGCAGCGCCATGGACGTGTCGATGGCGCGCGACGACACCGTCGTCGTGTTCGGCGAGGATGTCGGCTATTTCGGCGGCGTGTTCCGCTGCACGCAAGGGTTGCAGCAGAAATACGGCAAGACCCGCTGCTTCGATGCGCCGATCAGCGAATCCGGCATCGTGGGCGCTGCGATCGGCATGGCCGCCTACGGCCTTCGCCCCTGCGTGGAGGTGCAGTTCGCCGACTATGTCTACCCCGCCTACGACCAGATCGTCTCGGAGGCGGCGCGCCTGCGCTATCGCTCCAACGGCGAGTTCACCTGCCCCATCGTGGTGCGCATGCCGACCGGCGGCGGCATTTTCGGTGGCCAGACGCACAGCCAGAGCCCGGAGGCGCTGTTCACCCACGTCTCGGGCCTGAAGGTGGTGGTGCCTTCCAACCCCTATGACGCCAAAGGATTGCTGATCGCCTCCATCGAAGACCCCGACCCGGTGATCTTTTTGGAGCCGAAGCGGCTCTACAATGGCCCCTTCGATGGACATCACGAACGGCCTGTCACTCCATGGTCGAAGCACCCGCTGGGCGAAGTGCCGGACGGCCATTTCGTCGTGCCGCTCGGCAAGGCTTCGGTGCGCCGCAAAGGGTCGGCTATGACCATCCTCGCCTACGGCACCATGGTCTATGTGGCCGAGGCCGCGACCGACGAAACCGGCATAGACGCCGAGATCATCGACCTGCGCACGCTGCTGCCGCTCGATCTGGAGACCATCGTCGCCTCGGTGAACAAGACCGGGCGGTGCGTGATCGTGCACGAGGCTACACTGACATCCGGCTTCGGCGCGGAACTGGCGGCGCTGGTGCAGCAGCACTGCTTCTACCATCTCGAGGCGCCCATCGCCCGCGTGACCGGCTGGGACACGCCCTACCCGCACGCACAGGAGTGGGACTATTTTCCCGGCCCCGCCCGCCTCGGGCAGGCCATGCGCGAAACGATGGAGGCGTGAGCATGGCCGAGCACGTGATAAAGCTTCCGGACGTCGGCGAAGGCGTGGCGGAAGCCGAGCTTGTCGAGTGGCACGTCAAGGTCGGCGACCTGGTGCGCGAGGACACAATGCTGGCCGCCGTGATGACCGACAAGGCGACCGTGGAAATCCCCTCGCCCGTCCATGGCGAGATCACGTGGCTGGGCGGCGAGATCGGCGACGTGATCGCGGTGGGCTCGCCGCTGATCAGGTTGAAGGTGGAGGGCGAAGCCGAAGCACAACCGGAACCGCAGATGGAGACGCCGCATACCCCCACCCCTAGCCCCTCCCCACAAGGTGGAGGGGAACCGGTTGCTGCACCGGTTGAAATTGCCCCGGTTAAGGCCGCTCAAGTTAAAGCCGCCCCCCAGGCGACAGGCGCGATGCCATCCCCCTCCCCCTTGTGGGGAGGGGTTAGGGGTGGGGGTCAGCCGACCTTCGCGCCCAGTGCCGAGGGCGAAAAACCCATCGCCGCGCCCGCCATTCGCCTGCGCGCGACCGAAGCCGGCATCGACCTGCGCCAGGTGCCCGGCACGGGCCCGGCCGGCCGCATCACGCACGAGGACATCGACGCATTCCTCGCACGGGGCCCGCAGATCGCCCCCACCCCGGCGCCCGGCCTCGTCCGGAACACGACGGTGGAAGACATCAAGGTGGTGGGCCTGCGCCGCCGCATCGCCGAGAAGATGGCGGTGGCGAAGTCGCGCATCCCGCACATCACCTATGTCGAGGAAATCGACGTCACCGCGCTGGAAGACCTGCGCGCGGCGCTCAACAAGCAAAAGCGCGCCGACCAGCCGAAGCTGACGCTGTTGCCCTTCCTGATGCGGGCCATGGTGAAGGCGATAGCCGACCAGCCCAATGTCAACGCCATCTTCGACGACGAGGCGGGCGTGGTGCATCAATATGGCGGCGTGCATATCGGCATCGCCACCCAGACCCCGAGCGGCCTGATGGTGCCCGTGGTGCACCATGCCGAGGCGCGCGACATCTGGGATTGCGCGGCCGAGGTGAGTCGCCTGGCCGATGCCGCCAAGGCCGGCACCGCCACGCGCGAGGAACTTTCGGGCTCGACCATCACCATCACCTCGCTCGGCGCAATGGGCGGCGTCGTCACCACGCCGGTCATCAACCATCCGGAAGTGGCGATCGTCGGCGTCAACAAGATCATGGTGCGCCCGGTGTGGGACGGCACGCAGTTCATTCCACGCAAGATGATGAACCTTTCCTCCAGCTTCGACCACCGCGTGGTCGACGGCTGGGATGCCGCCGTTTTCATCCAGCGCGTCAAGACGCTGCTGGAAACGCCGGCGCTGATCTTCGTCGAGGGGTGAGCCGATGAAAGATATCTCCTGCAAGCTTCTGGTGATCGGAGCAGGCCCGGGCGGCTATGTCTGCGCAATTCGCGCCGGCCAGCTCGGCATCGACACGGTGATCGTGGAGATGGAGAAAGCCGGCGGCACCTGCCTCAACATCGGCTGCATCCCGTCCAAGGCGCTGATCCACGCCGCCGACGAATTCGAAAAGACCGTGTTGATGGCCAACGGCAACGGCAAGGGCACGCTCGGCATTACCGTCGAAGCCCCCAAGCTCGACCTCGCCAAGACCATGGCCTGGAAGAACGGCGTGGTCGGTCGCCTCAACAACGGCGTGGTCGGCCTGTTGAAGAAGGCCGGCGTGAAGATCGTGCATGGCCGCGGAAAATTCCGCGACGGCAAGACGGTGGAGGTCGAGACCGAGACCGGCACGCAGGTGATCCGCGCCGAGACGGTGGTCATCGCCACCGGCTCCACGCCGATGGAACTGCCCGCCCTGCCCTTCGGCGGGCCGGTGATTTCCTCGACTGAAGCACTCTCCCTGACGAAGGTACCCGAAAGGCTGGTGGTCGTGGGCGGCGGCTATATCGGGCTGGAACTCGGCACTGCCTTCGCCAAGCTCGGCTCGAAAGTGACGGTGGTAGAAGCCCTGCCGCGCATCCTGCCGCAATATGACGCCGAGCTGACCCGGCCAGTGGCAAAGCGGCTCGGCGAGCTTGGCGTGACCATGCTGACCGAGGCAAAGGCAAAGGGCCTTTCGGCAAAGGGCGACGCCCTCATTGTGGAAACGGACGACGGTCGGGAACAAGAACTTCTCGCGGACAAGATTCTCGTCACGGTCGGCCGCAAGCCGGTGATGGAAGGCTGGGGGCTGGAGGAACTGGACCTCGACCGCGCCGGAAAATTCCTGCGCATCGACAGCCAGTGCCGCACCTCCATGCGCGGCGTCTATGCCATCGGCGACGTGACCGGCGAGCCGACGCTGGCGCACCGCGCCATGGCGCAGGGCGAGATGGTGGCCGAGATCGTCGCCGGCGACCGACGCTCGTGGGACAAGCGCTGCATTCCGGCCATCTGCTACACCGACCCGGAGGTGGTGAGCGCCGGGCTATCCCCCGAAGAAGCGCGCGCGCAGGGCCACGAGATCAAGGTCGGCCAGTTCCCCTACACCGCCAATGCCCGAGCCCTGACCATGCAGGGCGAAGCCGGCTTCGTGCGCGTGGTGGCGCGGGCCGACAACCATCTGGTGCTCGGCATCCAGGCGGTCGGCCAGCACGTCTCGGAACTCTCCACCGCCTTCGGCCTGGCGATCGAGATGGGCGCGCGGCTGGAAGACATAGCCGGCACGATCCATGCTCATCCGACCCAGGGCGAAGCCTTCCAGGAAGCGGCGCTCAAGGCGCTCGGCCATGCGCTGCATATTTGAGTGCGACCTCCCCCTTGAGGGCAGGACAACCGCATATGCCGCGATCTACTCCCACTCCGCCTCGCTTTGCTCGGCACCTCTCCCCCTCAAAAAGGGAGAGGAAGGGCGCCTAGCTCGCGGACGGCGTTTTCCTCTCCCCCGTCGAGCGGGGGGTCCGAAGGACGGGCGAGACCCGTGGCTCGCCCCGGAATGGTGGTTTGCAAAGCAAACCGGAGTGGGGGTCGAATTCTACATGCGATCGTCCTCCCAAAGGTGGACGCCGGAGCGCATCATCCCCCTCGCCTCGCCCATCTCGCATCGCAACATCAGTGCGGCAGAATGTTGCATCGCACAATTTTGCAAGGCTGCCATGCGCCATTGGCGGTTGTCTTCACGATCGAAAGGGCGCATCTGGGGGACGCGATTTCGGAGCGGCCTTTCCTCCTCCCAGGCCAATCCGGATACGGTCGACTTTCACCTCCTCCCGATTGTCGACCACCTTTAGAGACACCCGCCGGACCTCCTCCCCTGGCGGGTGTTTTCTTTTTTGGGCGATGCGCATGGCAAGGCAGGCTCCAGCGAGCCATTATGGCCCAATCTCGCGAGCCATCGCCGCATTATTCACACACACACATTCTTCACCGGCTCTGATTGCACCGCGGTCGAGGCATGGGTCGCCGGAACCTTCGCACTTCGCTCCGCTCGTGCTCCAGCCCGAGGACGACGGGAGGAGTAACGGCAGACGGGTGGCAGTAGCGGCAATCGCTACCTCAAAGATTAGCGCAAACAACCAATACAGCCGTCATCCTCGCGTCCTGGCCGCCGAGCCGCGTGCGCAGCAAGCGGCGAGAAGGGCAGGATCGCGGGGATCCATGCCTCGGCCTCTCAACAGGCAGTACGATAAGGGATGATTTGGGGACGAACGCTGCGGATGCGCCCAGAGGGGCGGGTTCGCCCGCCTTCTCCGCACATGGGGGGCGCGGCGGCGTTTTCACCGCCGCGTCCAATGGCAATTAGCCGGCGTAGCCGACGATGCCCTTGATCTCGAGGAAGTCGTGGATGCCCCAGTCGGCATATTCGCGACCGTTGCCCGACTGCTTGTAGCCGCCGAAGGGCGCGTGCGTGTCCCAGTCGGGATAGTTCAGATAGACCGAGCCAGCGCGCATCTTCGAGGCCACGCGGCGCGCGTTCTCGATGTTCTGCGACTGGATGTAGGCGGCAAGGCCATAGACCGTGTCGTTGGCGATCCGCACCGCGTCGTCTTCGTCCTGATAGGAGATGACGGAGAGAACCGGCCCGAAGATTTCCTCGCGCGCAATCGTCATGTCGGGCGTGACATGGCCGAACACGGTGGGGCGGATGTAATAGCCGCGGTTCAGGCCCTCGGGGCGGCCGAGGCCGCCGGCCACCAGCTTGGCGCCTTCAGCGATGCCGGTTTCGATCAGCCCCTGGATCTTGTCGTACTGGAGTTGGCTGACGACCGGGCCGAGCTGCGTCTCGGTCGAGCGCGGATCGCCGGTCTTGTGGGCTTCGGCTGCGGCCTTCGCCACTTCCAGCGCCTCGTCGTGACGGGAGGCGGGAACCAGCATGCGCGTGGGCGCATCGCAAGACTGGCCGGTGTTGCCGAAGCAGGCGTTCACGCCCTCACGCACGGCATGCTCGAAGTCGGCATCGGGCAGGATGATGTTGGCGCTCTTGCCGCCCAGTTCCTGCGCCACGCGCTTGACCGTGTCGGCCGCCGCCTTGGCGACCAGCACGCCGGCGCGCGTCGAGCCGGTGAAGGACACCATGTCGACATCCGGGTGCTCGGCCATCACCTGGCCGACATCCGGGCCGTTGCCGTTGACGAGGTTGAACACGCCCTTCGGCACGCCGGCCTCATGCATGATCTCGGCGAAGACGATGCCGCTGATCGGCGCGATCTCGGACGGCTTCAGCACCACGGTGCACCCGGCTGCGATGGCCGGGGCCACCTTGCAGACGATCTGGTTCAGCGGCCAGTTCCACGGCGTGATCAGCGCGCAGACGCCGATCGGCTCCTTCACCACCATGGTGGTGCCGCGCAGATGGCTGAACTCGTACTCTTCCAGCGCCTTGATGGTGGATTCCATATGCACCTGGCCGGCAGCGGCCTGCGCCTCGCGCGCCCAGGTGATCGGCGCGCCCATTTCCTGAGAGATCGCCTGCGCTACGTCCTCATAGCGCCGGTTGTAGATTTCCAGCACCTTCTTCAGCAGCGCCAGGCGCTCTTCCCGCGTGGTCTGCGAGAAGCTGGCGAAGGCCGCGCGGGCGGCAGCCACTGCCTTGTCTACGTCGGCCTTCGAGCCGAGCGAGATCGTGGTGTAGGCTTCTTCGGTCGACGGGTCGATGACGTCCAGCGTGGCTGGCTTCACCGGCGCAACCCATTCGCCGTCGATGTAGAATTTCAGATGATTGCTCATGGTTTCCGTTCCGATCTGGTCAAAGACCGCAAGATTGGGGCGCCGCAGCGCCCCGTTTAAGTCACGCGTCCTCGAAGCCCGTCAGCACGCCGACGGCATTAATGCCAATTTCCTCGACCGCATAGCCGCCCTCCATGACGAAAAGCGTCGGCAGGCCGAGCCTGGCGATGCGCTGCCCGATCTTGGGATAGTCCTCGCTCTTCAGCTTGAACTGGCTGATCGGGTCCTTCTCGAAGGTGTCGACGCCGAGCGACACGACCACCACGTCGGGCGCATAGGCGGCGACCTTCTTGCAGGCGTCTTCGAGCGCGAGGCTCCACTTGTCCCACGGCGTTCCGGGCGCCATCGGATAGTTCACGTTGAAGCCCTCGCCCTTGCCTGCGCCGCGCTCATCGGCATGGCCGAGGAAGAACGGATATTCGGTGTTGGGGTCGCCGTGCAGGTTCAACACCAGCACGTCGTCGCGCTCGTAGAAGATTTCCTGGGTGCCGTTGCCGTGGTGGTAGTCGACATCGAGGATCGCCACGCGGGCCGCGCCCTGGTCGCGATACCACTGCGCCACCACGGCCGCATTGTTGATGAAGCAGTAGCCGCCCATGAAGGCAGCGCCGGCATGATGCCCGGGCGGACGGCAGAGCGCGAATGCAGCCCGCTCGCCGGCCTTCACCACCTCGGCCGCGGTCAGCCCCACATCATAGGAAGACTTGATGGCATCCCAGGTGCCCTTGGTGAAGGTCGCGCCTGCATCGAAGGAATAATAGCCCAGAGCCGCGTCGATCCGCGTCGGGCGCACGTCGCCGCGCAGGCCGCGCGTGGGCCAGGTGAATGCCATCGCCGAGCCCGGATAGCCGGCCTCCTGCCACAGAGGCCAGACCGTCGGCAGGAAATCGATATAGTCGGCGGCGTGCACGCGCTTGGCGGCATCCAGCGTATGCTCCTTCGGCGCCAGGATCGGGCCCAGCTTCTCGCTCTCGACCCGTGCCTTGATGTATTCGGCGCGCGAGGGCTTTTCGAAGCCCGGCACGATCTCGCCGGCAACCAGCTCCATCTGTCCGGCATGACCCGCGTGCAGCGGAGAAAAGATCGTCTTCATTCAGTATCCCCATGGTGGTTCGGGGCGTGACCCTAGCCGGATGCCCCGCCTTTCCACAAGGGCAGGCCTGTGCCAAGCGCAGCGCCGCTTCTGGCATCATCTCAACTTTCCGGGGATTGCTAGCCTGCTCGGATCACGGAGAACGACATGACATCCTGTGCCGATCTGATCCGACCGCGGCCATGCGGGCTTCAATGACTGGCGAAACATGGGTCGAGCACATGCCCGATCATCGCCCGGTCACTAAGATCTGCGGCGGCCGCATCACAATCCTAGCTCAGAAACAAGCGGCCTGAACTACGCATCCACTTGAATCTTTGTTCAGTCGGCCAGTTGCCAATGCCAACGGCATGTGATGACAATTGGCCAGAAATGCGTCGCCGAAAGAGCGAGCGAAAAAAGGGGAACGCGTGCCGGAAATGCCGGATAAGAATGCGATTGAAGTCCGCGGCGTCAGCAAACTATTCGGTACGGGAGAGGGCCAGGTCGCGGCGCTCGACGACGTTTCCGTATCGATCCGCGAAAACGAGTTCTTCACCCTTCTGGGGCCGTCCGGCTGCGGCAAGACCACCCTGCTCAGGCTGATCGCCGGCTTCGACTTCCCGACCGACGGCCAGATCATGCTCTACGGCCAAGACATCGCCCCGCTGCCGCCCTTCAAGCGGCCGGTCAACACCGTGTTCCAGAGCTACGCGCTGTTCCCGCACATGACGGTCGGCCAGAACATCGCATTTGGCCTGGAGATGCTGGGCAAGCCCAAGGCGGAGATCCAGGCGCGGGTCGCCGAGATGCTCAGGCTTGTGCGCATGGAGGCGCTGAAGGACCGCAAGACCAGCCAGATTTCCGGCGGACAGCAGCAGCGCGTAGCGTTGGCCCGCGCATTGGCGCCGAGCCCCAAGGTCCTGCTGCTCGACGAGCCGCTCTCGGCGCTGGACTACAAGCTGCGCAAGGAAATGCAGATCGAGCTGAAGCGCCTGCAGCACGAGACCGGAATCACCTTCATCTTCGTCACCCACGACCAGGAAGAGGCGCTGACGATGTCGGACCGCATCGCGGTGATGTCGGCGGGCAAGATCCTGCAGGTCGGCTCGCCGTGGGACATCTATGACCGCCCGGCAGTGCGCTTCGTCGCCGACTTCATCGGGGAGACCAATTTCCTCGAGGCACAAGTGCTTTCGGCCGCTGATGGCCGCGCCACGGTGCGCCTGTCTTCGGGCAAGGAAATTCCGGCCACCTTCCCTGCCGGCCTGAGCCCACAAGGCAAGGTCACCATCGTGGTCAGGCCCGAGCATGCGCGCGTGGCCGCGCCGAACGGCACTTCCGCGCACATCGGCCAGGTCGAGAACGTCGTCTACCTCGGCACCGACACGCATTTCCACGTGCGCCTCGACGACGGCACGCCCTTCATCGTGCGCCAGCAGAACAGCCGCAACGGTCACAACGGCCATAACGGCTTCGCCAAGGCCGATCGCGTCGGCATCGAGTTCGGCCAAGACGTCGCGCAGATCCTGAAGGACTGACCAGATGGCGAGCGCACAGGAAATCGTCAGGGCTGCCGAAAGGCAGGACGTGCGCAATCGCTGGCTGCTTTCGACGCCGGCATTGCTGATCATCTTCTTCGCCGCTGTCGGCCCGCTGTTTATCATGCTGGCCTATTCCTTCATGGCGAAGGGCGATTACGGGGACGTGAAGTTCGGCGAGTTCTCGCTCGACGGCTGGTTCTCGGTCTTCCTTCAACGCGACATTTTCGACGATACGGTTTCGTTCGCCGACGCCAACCTCGCCATTTTCTGGCGCTCCGTCCGCCTCTCGCTGGTGACCACCGCGGTGACGTTCCTGTTCGGGTTCCCCACGGCCTATTTCATCGCCACGCGACCGGCAGAGAAGAGCGAGGTGTGGCTGTTCCTGGTAACGATCCCGTTCTGGACCAACCTGCTCATCCGCACCTTCGCGATGCAGGAAGTGATACGCAACGAAGGCATCATCAACTCGACCCTCATCTGGCTCGGTCTCATCGAACGGCCCATCCAGATCATGTTCACCGACACGGCGATCCTGTTTGGCATGGTCTATGTCTACCTGCCGCTGATGGTCCTGCCGCTGTACGCCTCCATGGACAAGCTGGATTTCCGGCTGGTGGAGGCCGGCTACGACCTTTATGCCAGCCGCTTCAAGGTGTTGCGGCGCATCATCATTCCGCTGGTCATGCCCGGCATAGTGGCCGGCTCCATCCTCGTCTTCATTCCCTCGCTTGGCGCCTATGTGACGCCGCGCGTGCTCGGTGGCGGCAAGAACATGATGCTCGGCAACCTGATCGAACTCCAGTTCGGCCAGGGCAGGAACTGGCCGCTGGGCGCGGCGATCTCCATCACGCTCATGGCGCTCGTCATGACGGCATTGCTCTTCTACGTCCGCAGCACGACCAGATCGGGAGCCGAACGGAATGGCTAGGCGCTTCGACATCCGCGCACAACCCGGCTTCGCGGTGATAGCGCTGTTCACCTTCTTCCTGCTCTATCTGCCGATCGCCACGCTGGTCACCTATGCGTTCAACGCCGGCAATTCGATCGCAGTGTGGGAAGGCGTGTCGCTGCGCTGGTTCATCTCGGCTGCAAACAACGACATCGTGCAGGACGCGGCGAAACGCTCGCTCATCATCGCCACCGTGGCGGCAACCATCTCGACGATTGCGGCCACCATGGCTGCACTGGCGACGACCCGCACGCGGTCCTACCGCGGCCTCACCTTCAAATACGCCTTCATCAACCAGCCGCTAATGGTGCCCGAGATCGTCACGGCGGTGGCGCTGCTCATTGTCTTCTCGCGCATCAAGGTGTGGACGGGCTATTCGGGGCTCGGCTACCTGCTCGCCGCGCATACGGCCTTCTGCATTCCCTTCGCCTATCTGCCCATCCGGGCGCGGCTGGAAGGCATGGACCTCATGCTCGAGCGGGCGGCTGCCGATCTTTACGCCACACCCTGGATGACATTCCGGCGCATCACGCTGCCTCTGCTTCGGCCGGGCATCATAGCGGGCTTCATGCTGGCCTTCGTCATCTCGCTCGACGACGTGGTCATCACCGAGTTCGTCAAGTCGGGCGGCCAGGAAACGCTGCCCACCTACATGCTGGGCCAGCTTCGCCGCATCGTCACGCCCGAGATCAACGCCATCGCCACCGTGTTCCTGGCGCTTTCGGTGGCAATCGTGACGGCCTTTTTCTTCCTGAACCGGAAAAAGGCCCAGTGAGTACAATTCGACGCCAAACATTGGGAGAGGAACTATGAAACGGACACTGACAGCGCTGGCGACGGCCATGACCGTCGCGGCTTCCGCCGGGGCGGCTTGGGCCGAAGGCGAACTCAACATCTACAACTGGGGCAACTACACCAGCCCGGAACTGATCAAGAAGTTCGAGGACACCTACAAGGTCAAGGTGACCGTAACCGACTACGATTCCAACGACACCGCGCTGGCCAAGGTGCGCGCCGGCGGCCACGGCTATGACCTCGTCGTGCCGTCCGCGAACTATGTGCAGATCTGGGTCAAGGAAGGCCTGCTCGCCGAGGCTCGCCCCGACCAGATGGAGAACTTCAAGAACGTGGACGAGCGCTGGGTGGACGTGCCGTGGGATCCGGGCCGGCACTACACCGTGCCTTGGCAGTGGGGCCTGACCGGCATCATCGTCGACACGTCGCTCTACAAGGGCGATATCAACACCTCCGCTATCTTCCTCGATCCGCCGGCCGAGTTGGAAGGCAAGATCAACGTCGCGCCGGAGATGAACGACGTCCTTTACGCCACGATCCGGTATTTCGGCGGCAAGTGGTGTACCGACGACCGCGAGTTGCTGAAGAAGGTTCGTGACAAGGTGGCCGAGGCGAAGCCGAAATGGATCGCCATGGACTACGGCACCATCGAAAAGTTCGCCAGCCGCGACTACGGCGCAGCCTACTACTGGAACGGCGCGGCGATGCGCTCGCGTGAAAAGAACCCCGACGTTCGCTTCGGCTATCCGAAGGAAGGCTTCCCCTACTTCATGGACAGCGTCGCCATGCTGAAGGACGCCAAGAACCCCGAGAATGCCAAGCTGTTCATGAACTTCATCATGGCGCCCGAAAACGCCGCGCTTCTTTCCGCCTTCGCGAAATACGCCAACGGCATCAAGGGCTCCGAGGAATTCATGCCCGAGGACATGAGGGGCGCTCCGGAGCTGAACGTGCCGGAAGAGTACCAGGCGGCCGGCGAATTCCTGGAGACCTGCTCCCCCGAGGTGCACGACCTCTACACCAAGATCTGGACCGAGCTTCAGAAGTAACAGCATGACCGCGGCCCGGCGCACAGCCGGGCCGCCCCCGCCGCGCCACGGGCGACGCGCCCTCTCCCCCTTCCCCATCCCGGACAGCACATCATCATGACCGCCCAGACCGATTTCGCGCGCCAATTCGGCTTTGCCCGCTCCGACGTCACGCTGGAGAACTGGCGCACCCATCCCTACAACCGCTGGGCCTTCCAGAATGTCGGCGAGCTGGTGCCGAGCGCCGAGATCGCAGCCCCGGGCGACGCGCCCGAGGCGTCCGCGGGCGACCTGAAGGAACTGCTTGCCGAGACCGTGGTCACTGCCGCCGGGTCCGAAACCATCTCCGCCTTCCTCGAGCGCACCCACACCGACGCTTTCGTGGCCATGAAGCGTGGCCGCTTCCTGGGCGACTACAACGCGCCCCACATGAAGCCGGGCGGACGCCACATTATCTTTTCCATCTCGAAGTCGCTGACGGCCATCCTCGCCGGCTCGCTCCATGCCGATGGTCTCCTCGATCCCACCGCCCCGGTCACGCGGTACATCTCTGAGGCCGCAGGCACGGCCTTTGCCGACGCCACGGTGCAGCACGTGCTGGACATGACCAGCACCATCGATTTCGAGGAGCTTTATCTCGACCCGGAAAGCGCCTTTGCCCGCTATCGCCGCGCGACGCTGTGGAACCCCAACACCAACGGCCCGGACAGCGAGAAGCTGCTGCCTTTCATCATGTCCATCTCCAAGGGCGCCGGCGAGCACGGCGAGGTCTTCCGCTATCGCTCGCCCAATTCCGACCTGCTAGGTGTCATCGTCGAGCGCGCTTCCGGCAGCCGCTATGCCGACCTCATGGTTGAGCGCCTGTGGGCGCCGCTGGGTGCGAAGCGCGGCGGCCGCGTGACCGTCGATGGTGAAGGCACCGCGCGTGCGGCCGGCGGCGTCTCGGTTACGGCGCGCGACCTCGCCCGCGTCGGCGAGATGATGCGCTGCGGCGGCGTCTACGAAGGCCGCCGCATCCTGCCCGAGAGCTGGGTCAAGGACACTGCCACGGGCGGCGACCGCCAGGCATGGCAGAAGGGCGATTTCGCCTTCCTGCTGCCCAATGGCAGCTATCGCAACAAATGGTACCAGACCGGCTTCGAGGGCGAGCCCTATTGCGGCATCGGTATCCACGGCCAGTGGCTCTATGTCGACCCGGCGAACGAGGTCGTGCTGGTCAAGATGTCGTCGCAGCCGCTGCCGGTGGACGACGAAATGGACAAGCAGAACCTGGCCTTCTTCCAGGCTGTTTCGCGCCTGCTGTAGGCCTTGCGGCGGGCAATCAGCCCGCCTCAGGATGCGCATGGGGTTGGTAGTTCCGCCGCAATGGTGTAGGAGCATCCGCTGCCCCATGCTAAACTTGGGCGCAAGGTGAAGCCGCAGGAAACGACCTGGCACGATGAAGTTCAGCAACGCCCACACGCCTGCAGGACGCGGATATGCTTCCGCCGTCCTGCTGTGGCTTGTCGTTGCGGCGGCCGCGGCTCATGGCCTGGTAGGCGCGATTTCTCCTGCCCGCGGGCTGAGACTGCAGGCCGACAGCGTCGGCGCCGCCGGCCAGCAGGGCGGCGAGCGCACCAGCATTGTCAGCCACCAGCGGCTGGTGGCGATTGCCGAATGGCGCGGCCTTGCGCTGAAATCGCAGCTTCCAGGCGGCGACACCGGCCCGGCCATCCTGCCCGTGGCGCAAGGGTGCGTCGCTTCCACATTCCGCCCTTGCCTGAGCGACAAGGCTCCGCAGGGTCTGCGCGAGGTCTGGGCGGCAGCTCATCGCGCGCGCGCGCCGCCGGCTGCGGCTTGAGCGAGCCGCGCGCTCGACAGGATCCACCTGCTTTGAAATTGACTGCGGATTGACCGGCTGATCGACCGGCATCGCGCATAGACAGGACCAGAACCAATGCGAACTTCCAAATGGGTGGTGGCGTCTTACGTCGTCATCATCCTTATCGGCATCTTCGCCGCCCTTCCAAGCGCCATGCCGCCCTCCATGCTCGAGAAGATGCCGAGCTGGTTCAGGCACCAGGTCACCCTCGGCCTCGACCTTCAGGGCGGCTCCCACCTCGTGCTCGAAGTCGACGCCAATGCGCTGAAGACCGACCGGCTGCGCTCGCTGCTGGACGATGCACGCGGTGCCCTGCGCAAGGAGCGCATCCCCGTGCAGTCGGCCCGCGTGGCTGGCGATGCCGTTGTCATCAGCATCGACGACGACAACCAGCGCGCCCAGGCGCTCGACGTGCTGAAGAAGCTCGCCGCTCCCGTCAGCGGCATCGGCTTCGGCGCGGGCACGGCCGACATCGACGTCACCACCCAGCAGAAGCAGATCAGGCTGGTGCTGACGGAAGCCGGCATCCGCGACCGCATCGACGCGGCGATCCAGCAGAGCCTGGAGATCGTGCGCCAGCGCGTCGACCAGGTCGGCGTCGCCGAACCGACGATCCAGCGCGTCGGTTCCGACCGCATCCTGGTTCAGCTGCCAGGCCTGCAGGATCCGACACGCTTGCGCGAGCTGCTGGGTAGCACGGCCAAGATGGAATTCCACATGGTCGCCACCAATGTGGAGCCCGGCCAGCCGCTGCCTCCGGGCGTGTCCATGCTGCCGGACGCCAAGACCAACCAGCAATACCCAATTGAGGACCGCGTTGCGATCAGCGGCGAGCGTCTGACCGATGCCCGCGCCGGCTTCAACCAGACCACCCAGGAGCCGATCGTCTCCTTCCGCTTCGACAGCGTCGGCGCCCGCCAGTTCGCCGAGATCACCCAGGCCAATGTCGGACGGCCCTTCGCCATCGTGCTCGACGGCAAGGTGCTGAGCGCGCCGGTCATCCGCGAGCCTATCACCGGCGGCTCGGGCCAGATCAGCGGCAGCTTCACCGTCGAAGACACTACGGTTCTGTCGGCCCTGCTGCGCGCCGGCGCCCTGCCCGCGCCGCTGACCGTCATCGAGGAGCGCACCGTCGGTCCGGACCTCGGCGGCGACGTCATCCGCATGGGCCTCTACACCGGTGTCGCCGGCTTCCTGGCCGTCGTGGTGTTCATGGTGCTGCTCTACGGCAGTTGGGGCATGATCGCCAATTTCGGCCTGCTGCTGCACCTCATCATGACCATTGGCGGCCTCGCCATCATCGGTGCGACGCTGACCCTGCCCGGCATCGCCGGTATCATCCTGGGCATCGGCTTCGGGGTGGACGCCAACATTCTCATCAACGAACGAATAAGAGAGGAATCGAAGAAGGGTATCAGCGCCTTCGCCGCGCTGGACCATGGCTTCAAGCGAGCCTTCTCCACGATTGTCGACGCCAACGTCACCTCGCTGATCGTGACCGCGCTGCTGTTCATGTTCGGCTCCGGCCCGGTGCGCGGTTTCGCCGTCACCATGATCCTCGGCACCTGCCTGTCGCTGTTCACGGCCGTGGCCGTCGTCAGGGTGCTGATGACCGCGGTGGTGCGCCGCCAGAAGATGAAGACCATCCACATCGAGCCGCTGGTCCGCTTCTTCCCCGATCACACGTCGATCTCGTTCATGAACGCCCGCTTCCTCGGCATCGGCATGTCGATCCTGCTGTCGCTGGCGTCGATCGCGCTGTTCATCAAGCCGGGCCTCAACTACGGCATCGACTTCAAGGGCGGCATCCAGGTCGAGATCACCACCTCGCAGCCGGCCGACCTGGCCTCGCTGCGCAGCACGCTGAGCAGTCTCGAACTGGGCGAAGTGGCCCTGCAGAGGATCGGCGGCGACAACGACGTGCTGATCCGCGTGCAGCGCCAGGACGGCGGCGAGGCCGCGCAGACGGCAGCCGTGACCAAGGTCAAGGAAGCAGTCTCGAAGCTCGATCCGGGCGTAAAGTTCGACCGCGTCGACGTCGTCGGGCCGAAGGTCAGCGGCGAGCTCGCGCAATCGGGCGTGCTGGCCGTAGTGCTCTCGGCGCTGGCCATGCTGGTCTATATCTGGTGGCGGTTCGAGTGGAACTTCGCACTCGGAGCCATAGCCACGCTGATACTGGACACCACCAAGGCGGTCGGCTTCTTCGCGCTGATGGGGCTGGACTTCAACCTGACGGCCATCGCCGCGCTGCTGACGATCATCGGCTATTCGGTGAACGACAAGGTCGTGGTCTATGACCGGATGCGCGAGAACCTGCGCCTCTTCAAGAAGATGCCGCTGCGCCAGATCATCGACATGAGCATCAACCAGGTGTTCGCGCGATGCATCTACACCTCGGTCGCGATCCTGCTCTCGATCCTGCCGATGGCGATCTGGGGCGGCAGCGCGGTCGAGAACTTCGCGATCCCGATGGTGTTCGGCGTCTTCATCGCCACCTCCTCGTCGATCTTCATCGCGGCACCGATCCTGCTGCTGCTCGGCGACTGGTGGGCCAAGAACCACCCGCAGCGCGTGGAAGGCGCTCCGGCCAAGAGCTAGGCCGGCGTTCCGCTCCGGCTTTCCGGAGCGGCTTACCGACACAAGAACGGCGCCTCTCGGGGCGCCGTTTTTTGTTTGGCCGTCTGGTGGGTCGAGAAAGGAGCGAAGCGGCTCAGGGTAGATGGAACCGGTTCTGTTTCGCCGATAGCTCCGCCAGGAAGGCGGCGGCCGATGCCGCTGTCTCGGGCAAGTGCCAGCTTAACAAGAAGGGCATCGCCAGCGGGAAACCCTCTGGCCGGGTCAGTTCTTAAATCCGGCGGCGTACGCCTTGGGCGTAGCGCAGGCATGGCCTTTGCCTCACCCCGCCAAGCCCGGCGAGATGCATCCACGACAATTCCCCTCCTGTCGCAGGAGCGGCATGCGTTGGGATGGGAAGCCGGCTCGAAGAAGTGCGGCCGCTCAAGCGGCCGGCCCGTCATTGCGTCGAAGAGATGCCGGACATGGGGTCGTATTCACGGGACGGAAGCCGCCGCCCCGCCATCGGCGCTCAGGCCGCAGCCGTGCGCACGGCCTTCATCGAAGGCAAGAAGATCGTCAGCAGCCCCAGCAGCGGCAGGAACGAGCAGATCATGTAGACGAAGTCGATGCCCTTGATGTCGGCGATAATGCCGAGCACCGCGGCCGCTATGCCGCCCATGCCGAAGGCGAAGCCGAAGAAGATACCGGCGATCATGCCCACACGGCCCGGCACCAGCTCCTGCGCGAACACCACGATGGCCGAGAAGGCCGAAGCCAGGATAAGGCCGATCAGCACGGTCAGGATGCGCGTCCAGAACAGGTCCGCGTAGGGCAGCGCCAGCGTGAACGGCAGCACACCCAGGATCGAGAACCAGATGACGAATTTCGGGCCGAAGCGGTCGCCGATCGGCCCGCCCGCCACGGTGCCGACTGCGGCGGAACCCAGGAAGATGAACAGCATGATCTGCGCTTCCTGCACCGACACGCCGAACTTGTGGATGACGTAGAAGGTGTAGTAGCTCGACAGGCTGGCCATGTAGATGTTCTTGGTGAACACCAGCGTGGCCAGCACCACCAACGCGATCACCACCTTGCGGCGTGGCAGCGAAATGGCATGGCTGCTGGCGGGCCGCTTGGCCGAGGCCGCGCGGTAACGGCTATACCAGCCGCTGACCTGCCAGAGCACGAAAATGCCGACAAGAGCCGCCGCCGAGAACCAGGCAACGCTGGTCTGCCCCTTGGGCACCACGATGAAGGCGGCCAGCAGGGGCCCGAGCGACGATCCGAAATTGCCGCCGACCTGGAACACCGACTGAGCGAGCCCGTAGCGGCCGCCCGAGGCCATGCGCGCCACGCGCGAGGATTCCGGATGGAACACGGCCGAGCCGATGCCGATGAGCGAGGCGCCAAGCAGCAGCATCGCGTAGTTTCCGGCATAGGCGAGCACGAAGAGGCCGATCATCGTCGACGTCATGCCCGCGGGCAGCGAATAGGGCATTGGCCGCTTGTCGGTGAACATGCCGATAAGCGGCTGAAGCAGCGAAGCCGTGAGCTGGAAGGTCATCGTCAGCAGGCCGATCTGCCAGAAGTCAAGGCCGTATCCGGTCTTCAGCATCGGGTAGATCGCCGCCAGAAGCGACTGCATCACATCGTTGATGAGATGGCAGAAGCTCACCGCCAGGAGAATGGCGTAGACTGTGTTGTCCGCCTGGATACGGCCGGCTGTCGCCGAAGCATCGGTCACGATAGTCTTCCTGCTGTTGGCCCCTCCGAAACGACCAGCGTTCGGGTGGACACTTGGCCTGCCACTCTCATACTCCCCGCATGCCAGGCGCGTCTTATGTCAGCCGGCGGCCTGCCTATAGGGCAGGTCGCCGGCGTGTTCTGGAAGTGTCAGTCTTCGCCCAGGTCGCGCACGGCGCCACGGGCGGCGCTGGTGGCGAAGGCAGCGTACGCCTTCAGAGCCGTCGTGACCTTGCGCTTGCGCTGCTCGACGGGCTTCCAGCCGGCGGCGTCCTGCTCGGCACGGCGCGCGGCCAGCGTCGCCTCGTCCACCGCGAGGCGGATGGTGCGGCCCGGAATGTCGATCTCGATGATGTCACCGTCGCGCACCAGTCCGATCGTGCCGCCTTCCGCCGCTTCCGGCGAAACGTGGCCGATCGACAGGCCCGACGTGCCGCCCGAGAAACGTCCGTCGGTGAGCAGCGCGCAGGCCTTTCCGAGGCCCTTCGACTTGAGGTAGCTGGTCGGATAGAGCATTTCCTGCATGCCCGGTCCGCCCCGCGGCCCTTCATAGCGGATCACCACGACATCCCCGGCCTTCACCTCGTTGCCGAGGATGCCCTTGACCGCAGCGTCCTGGCTTTCGAACACCTTGGCCGGGCCGGTGAATTTCAGGATCGACTCGTCGACGCCGGCGGTTTTCACCACGCAGCCGTCGAGCGCGATGTTGCCCTTGAGCACGGCAAGGCCGCCGTCCTTCGAGAACGGATGCTCGGCCGAGCGGATGACGCCGTTCTCGCGGTCGAGGTCGAGATCGTCCCAGCGGCGATCCTGGCTGAAGGCGGTCTGCGTCGGCACGCCGCCGGGTGCAGCCAGGAAGAAGTCTCGCACGGCCTGGCTGTTGGAGCGCGAAATGTCCCAATGCTCCAGCGCCTCGCCGAGGGTGGCGGCGTGGACGGTCGGCGAATCCCGGTTGAGCAGGCCAGCCTTGTCGAGCTGGCCGAGGATGGCCATGATGCCGCCGGCGCGGTGCACGTCTTCCATATGCACGTCGGCCTTGGCGGGCGCGACCTTGCACAGCACCGGAACCCGGCGCGACAGGGCGTCGATGTCGTCCATGGTGAAGTCGATCTCGCCCTCATGCGCCGCGGCCAGGATGTGCAGCACCGTGTTGGTGGAGCCGCCCATGGCGATGTCCAGCGTCATGGCGTTCTCGAAGGCGGCCTTGGAGGCGATGTTGCGCGGCAGCACGGTCTCGTCGTCCCGCTCGTAATAGCGCTGCGCCAGGTCGACGATGAGGTGGCCAGCTTCGACAAACAGCCGCTTACGGTCGGCATGGGTGGCCAGCGTCGAGCCGTTGCCCGGCAGCGACAGGCCCAGCGCCTCGGTCAGGCAGTTCATGGAATTGGCCGTGAACATGCCCGAGCACGAGCCGCAGGTCGGACAGGCCGAGCGCTCGATGGCCTTCACGTCCTCGTCGCTGACGCGATCGTCGGCAGCCGCCACCATGGCGTCGACCAGGTCGAGAGCCTGCGTCTTGCCGGCCAGCACCACCTTGCCGGCTTCCATCGGCCCGCCGGAGACGAAGACGGTGGGGATGTTGAGGCGCAGCGAGGCCATCAGCATGCCGGGCGTGATCTTGTCGCAGTTGGAAATGCAGACCATGGCGTCGGCGCAATGCGCATTGACCATATATTCCACCGAATCCGCGATCAGCTCGCGCGAAGGCAGCGAGTAGAGCATGCCGTCGTGGCCCATGGCGATGCCATCGTCGACGGCGATGGTGTTGAACTCCTTGGCGACGCCGCCAGCCTTCTCGATCTCTCGCGCCACGAGCTGGCCGAGATCCTTCAGGTGCACGTGGCCCGGCACGAACTGGGTGAAGGAGTTTACGACCGCGATGATCGGCTTGCCGAAATCGGAGTCCTTCATGCCGGTGGCGCGCCAGAGGCCGCGCGCGCCGGCCATATTGCGGCCGTGGGTGGTGGTGCGGGAGCGATAAGCAGGCATCGGATTCTTCCTAAGCTGGTCGTTGACCCCTGATATAGGCTTTCCGCGGGATCAGCGCGAAAAATCAGCGGCTTCAGGGCCCTTCCGCCTCATTTAACGAGCAGTGGCCGCCCTTTTCACAGGCTTGGCCCGGCGCAACGGCATGGGAGAATCCCGTCCCTTGCGCCCGAACCGTACCCGCGGGTACTCCCTCATAGCCAAAAGACGCCGTCGCGTCACCACCTAGCACGAAATTTTGCCGCATTTGCGTCGGCGGCCAATCGCGCGCCGATTATTGGGCTGCCAGCCTGCCGGTGCCGTCGGCAGCGCCGCGCATGAAGTCGCCGAGCGCCTGGCGCTGTGCGGCATCGATGTGCAACCCGCATTTGGTCCGCCGCCACAGCACGTCCTCGGGCGTCAGCGCCCATTCGTGCTGCATCAGGTAGCGCAGTTCGGCTTCGTAGAGGTCGGCGCCGAAATGGCGGCCGAGATCGGCGGCCGAGCGCGCATCGCCGAGCAGTTCGGCCGCGCGCGTGCCGTAGGCCCGGGTCAGCCGCCGGGCATGGCCGGGCGCGAGGAACGGATAGGCACGGCTCAGCGCCGCCACCTGCGCCTCGAAGCCGATGGCGAAGAAGTCGCCGCCCGGCAGCGGCGCGCCGGCGGTCCAGGGCTTGCCGCGCTTGCCCAGATGCGCCTCGATCTTTTCCAGCATGGCTTCGGCCAGGCGCCGGTAGGTGGTGATCTTGCCGCCGAAGACGTTGATCAGCGGCGCGCCTTCGCCCGCCTCCGCCTTCAGCACGTAGTCGCGCGTCGCCTCCTGCGCCTTCGAGGCGCCGTCGTCGTAGAGGGGGCGCACGGCCGCATAGGTCCAGACGATGTCCTCGCGCTTCACGGGGTCGGCGAAATATTCGCTGGCCGCCGCGCACAGATAGTCGACCTCGGCGTCGGTGATTTTTACCCCGTGCGGATCGCCAGAAAAATCGCGGTCGGTGGTGCCGATCAGCGTAAAATCCTCCTCATAGGGAATGGCGAAGATGATGCGCCCGTCCTTGTTCTGGAAGAAATAGGCGCGCGGGTCGTCGAACTTCTTGCGCACCACGACGTGGCTGCCCTGCACCAGGCGCACATGATGGGCCTTCGCATCGCCGACCGCATCGGCCAAAACCCTGTCCACCCAGGGGCCGGCGGCGTTGACGATGAGGCGAGCCCGCACCTCCTCGACCGCACCGCTGCGGGTGTCTTCGAGCAGCACCACCCAGTGGTCGCCGGCGCGGCGGGCCGCCACCACCCTGGTGCGGGTGCGGATGTCGGCGCCGCGGTCGGCGGCGTCGCGGGCGTTGAGCACCACCAGCCGGGCGTCGTCGACCCAGCCGTCCGAATATTCGAACGCCTTGGCAAACAGCGGCTTCAAGGGCTTGCCGGCCGGGTCGCGGCGCATGTCCAGCGTCCTGGTGGCCGGCAAGAGCTTGCGGCCGCCGATGTGGTCGTAGAGGAACAGGCCGAGCCGGATCAGCCAGGCCGGGCGCAGGCCCGCGGCGTGGGGCAGCACGAAGCGCATCGGCCGGATGATGTGCGGCGCCATCCGCCACAGCACCTCGCGCTCCATCAGCGCCTCGCGCACCAGGCGGAACTCGTAGTGCTCGAGATAGCGCAGGCCGCCGTGGATCAGCTTGGTCGAGCCCGAGGAGGTGCCACTGGCGAGGTCGTCCATCTCGGCCAGGCACACCGAATAGCCCCGCCCGGCCGCATCGCGCGCAATGCCGCAGCCATTGATGCCGCCGCCGATGATGAACACGTCGTGGATGGGAAGTTCGCTCATCTGTGCACTCTGATGCCGCTGACGGGCCCGACTTTCCGGCCACTGCCTCAGCCAATATGGAAATATTTCGAACCTATAACGAATGTCAAACGAAATCACCGCGAGCGCGGCTGTGAATTGCCATTGAACCCTGCAACACGCCGCTGGCAAGTCTTTTGAGCCATGCTTTCGAGTTGCGACTCTTCCCCTGGAAACGAAAGGAATGTCCTAGCCGCGGCTTCGGAACCGAAGGCTGCTTCCACATAAGCACGACGTGGATTGACGCCATGCCAGGTCATACTCCATAAACACGGGCGTCAAGTTCTCAGGGCGGGGCGAAATTCCCCACCGGCGGTAAGAGCGAAAGCTTGAGCCCGCGAGCGCCTTTCGAACCTTCGAAAGGGTCAGCAGATCCGGTTGAATTCCGGAGCCGACGGTCATAGTCCGGATGAAAGAGAACGAACGCGACCGCGGCTGCCCCAAGGGCTGATTGTGTCTCGTCTCGTGCGTCCTGATTCTGGGCATTGAACGGAAGGAAGGACCCATGAATCAGATTACCCCTCGCGAATTCGAAACCCGCCGCGTTGCCGTGATCCGCGCACGCTGGCACGCCGACATCGTCGACCAGTGCGTGAACTCTTTCACCGAACTCACGCATTCGCTGTCAAACGGCAAGACGGCCGTGGACGTCTTCGACGTGCCCGGCGCGCTGGAGATCCCGCTGCACGCCAAGCTGGTGGCCGAGACCGGCCGCTACGACGCCATCCTGGGCGTCGCCTTCGTGGTGAATGGCGGCATCTACCGGCACGACTTCGTGGCCGGCACCGTGCTCGACGGCATGATGACCGTGCAGCTCGCCACCAATGTCCCGGTGCTGTCGGCAGTGCTCACGCCGCACAATTTCCACGAGAGCGAGGAGCACCGGCGATTCTTCTTCGAGCACTTCAAGGTGAAGGGCCAGGAGGCAGCCAACGCCTGCCACCAGATACTCGACGCGCGCGCCGCGGTCGCCGCATAAAGGCCGCATTTGACGAACCGCGGCAGCAGGCGCGACCATCCGGATGCGCCTGCCATCGGACCCACGAGGGAAACAGCAAGCGCTTGGGTCCAAATACCTTTTTCCGCCAGGGGCCGGTCGCAATCGGGCGGACGGAACGTCGGGACCGAGCCCTATTCACAGGCAAATGATGCCGCCGCAGATTCATACTTGACCGCGCCGGACACCACTTCATAAGCTGTAAAGTGGGTAGGAATAGAGGATAGATTGAAGCTTTCGGAGGAGCAATCTGCCACGGCCGGGGAAGCCGGAATGCAGCCGCGCCCGCCGCTGTTGGGCGAGCGCGTGAAGGCGTTTCGCACCGCCAGGCGCCTGACCTTGCGGCAGCTGGGCGAGATGGTCGGCACCACGGCCAGCTTCCTGAGCCAGCTCGAGCGGGGTCGCTCTGGCGCCAACACCAGCACGCTGATGCTGATCGCCAATGCGCTCGGCATAAGCGTCTCCAACCTTTTCGATGAAGGGGAAGTGTCGCCGCACAGGGTCCTGAACCGTGCCGAACGCCCTGCCCTGGCCCTCAGCGAAGGCTATCGCAAGACGATGCTCTCGCGTCGTCCGATCCACGAAATGGAAGTCTATTCGGGCGAGTTCGCCGTCGGCGGCTCTACAGGGGACCTGCTCTACACGCATGGCAACGCGCATGAGATGTTCATAGTGCTGCGAGGCCGGCTGGAGCTGACCCTCGGCGACGAGCGCTTCATCCTCGATGAAGGCGACAGCATCGAATACTCAACCGCAACGCCGCACAAGGCGAGGAATGTTGGCGACAAGCCGGCCGAGGTGCTGTGGGTGATTGCGCCCCCCACCAGCGAAGCCGTCGAACTCGATCAATATGTGGCCCGGAAATCGCTCGCATCCGGGCATTCAAAAACAGACAGCGGGTTATCGGAGGAATAAATGATCCATAAGTCGATTATGGGCATTGCCAGCGCCTCGGCGCTTGCCATGCTCGCCACTGCCGCCGTGGCGCAGGATGCGCCGCCCGCCGGCACCATCGTGGACGGTTCGCTCAAGGGCAAGACGCTGACCTTCGTCTCCTATGGCGGCATCTACCAGGACGGCCAGGTCGCGGCGATGAAGGAATTCGTCGACAGGACCGGCGTTACGCTGCTCAATGACGGCCCGACTGAGATCGCCAAGCTGCAGGCGCAGGTCGAATCCGGCAATGTCACCTGGGACGTCGTCGACACCGCCGACTTCCCGCCCTACGTGCACTGCGGCACGCTGTTCCAGAAGCTCGACTTCTCCAAGCTCGACATCTCGCACATTCCGCCCGGCCAGGTCGGCGAGTGCAGCGTGCCGGCGATGAACTACGGCATCGTCCTGATGTACAAGAACGACACCTACAAGGACAATCCGCCCAAGGACTGGAAGGATTTCTTCGACACCGAGAAGTTCCCCGGCATCCGCGCCATCGACGGCAGCGGCGACCCGCTGGGCGGCCTCATCGAGCAGGGCGTTCTGGCCGACGGCGGCTCGGTTGAGAACATGACCGCTGCCGACATCGACCGCGGCATCGCCAAGATCAAGGCGCTCGGCCCGGACACCATCTTCTGGAAGACCGGCGCGGAATCGCAGCAGCTCGCCGAGTCCGGCGAAGCCGACATGATCATGATGTGGACCGGCCGCGCCATGACCGCCGTGAAGAACGGCGCGGAATACACGCCGGTCTGGCAGGACTGGATGGTCGTGATGGACCAGATGACCATTCCGGTCGGCGTCAAGGACACGGAAGCTTCCTACGCGCTCATCAACGCCTATCTGGGCAAGCAGGCGCAGGAAGTGCTGACCGAGCAGACCTCCTACTCGCCGATCCATGACGAGGCCCAGCCGAAGGTCGATCCGTCGGTCGCCGCCTTCCTGACCAACACGCCCGAGCGCGTGAAGCAGGGCTACCAGCAGAACATCAAGTTCTGGGTCGAGAACTTCGATGCCGCCTCTGAAAAGTGGACGGCGTTGATGTCCGGCAACTAAGCCGCATCGTCAGACCGGGGCTGTAAAGCGTGAACCAGACAATCGACATGACCATGACCGGGGGGCCTAGCCCCCGGTCCGCAGGCAGCGCAGCGCCGCGGCGCTGGCGGCTGGCCGCCTATCCGTCACTGCTGACGGCGCCGGCGGTCCTGCTTCTCATCGCGGCAATGGGCTATCCGCTGCTCACCATCGTGTTGCGCAGCTTCTCCGAACCGGAATGGGGGCTGCAGAACTACGTCTGGTTCTTTTCCACCCCCGTCAACCTCACGGTCCTGGCCCGCACCTTCTCCATCTCGGCCTGGGTCGCCATCGTCTGCGTCGTCGCGGCCTACCCCTACGCCTATCTTATGACGGTGGTGGGGCCGCGCATGCGGCTGCTGCTCATCCTGTGCGTGCTGGTGCCGTTCTGGGTCAGCGGCGTGGTGCGCACGTTGGCCTGGGTGATCCTGCTGCAGGATTCCGGCGTCATCAATACCATCATCAAGTCGCTCGGCTTCGGCGCGGTGAAGCTCATCCGCACCCCCACCGGCGTCGTCATCGGCATGGCGCAGGTGCTCCTGCCCTTCATGATCCTGCCGCTCTATTCCGTCATGCGCGGCATCGACCTCAGGCTGGTCCAGGCCGCACGCAGCCTCGGCGCGCGGCCCTCGCTCGCCTTCCTGCAGGTCTATCTGCCGCTGTCGCTGCCCGGCGTCTTCGCCGGTGCCATCATCGTCTTCATCCTGGCGCTCGGCTTCTACATCACGCCGGCCCTGCTCGGCGGCCCGCGCAGCACCATGCTGTCCACGCTCGTGCAGAACCAGGTGCTCAGCCTGCTCAACTGGGGCCGCGGCGGCGCCATGGGCGTGGTGCTGCTGATGTCGACCTTCGTGCTGCTGGCGGTCGCCGCACCGTTCATGCGCCAGCGCCACAAGAAGTCTGCGAGGTCGTGAAAATGAAGCCCTTCCGCATCATTCTCGGCCTGTTCTGCCTGCTCGTCGCCATCTGGCTGGTGATGCCGACGCTGGTCGTCATCCCCATGTCGTTCAACGAGAAGAAGTCACTGGCCTTCCCGCCCGCCGGCTTCTCCTGGCAGTGGTACGTCAATTTCTTCACCAATCCGGAGTGGCTCACGAGCTTCGTCAACTCGCTGAAGGTGGCTGGCATCGTCGCCATCGTTGCCACCTTCATCGGCACGCTGGCATCTCTGGGGCTCAGCCGCATGAAGCATTCGGGCGCCGGCATCCTGCGTGCGCTGCTGATCACGCCCATGATCGTGCCCGGCGTGGTGCTGGCCATCGGCGTCTATGCGGTCTACCTCAACTACCAGCTCGTCGGCACCACGCTCGGCTTCGTCATCGCACACACCATGCTGGCGATCCCCTTCGTCATCATCGCCGTGTCGGCCAGCCTTGAGGTCTTCGACGTGCGGCTTGAAACGGCCGCCGCCAGCCTCGGCGCGAACCGCTTCACCACCTTCCGCACCATCACGCTGCCGCTGATCGCGCCCGGCATCCTCTCGGGGCTGCTGTTTGCCTTCGTCACCTCGTTCGACGAGATCATCGTGGCGCTGTTCATCACCAGCCCCTACCTGAAGACCCTGCCCGTGCAGATCTTCACCAGCATCACCCGTGACGCCGACCCGACGGTCGCGGCCGTCGGAACCATCATCTTCCTGGCCACGTCGCTGATCATCACTGCAGGGCTGCTCATCGGCTCGAAATCGAAAAGAAGCTGACATGCACACAACCAACATGTCCCCCTCGAAGACCAGGGAACGCGGCGCGGCCATCGACATCCGCAACGCCACCAAGCGCTACGGCAATTTCGTCGCCCTCAACGATGTCAGCCTGCACATCGAGCCGGGCGAGTTCATGACCCTGCTGGGCCCCAGCGGCTCAGGCAAGACCACGACGCTCAATGTCGTCGCGGGCTTCACCGACCTCACCGCCGGCCAGCTCTCCGTCGGCGGCCAGAGCATCGTCGGCGTGCCGGCCCACAAGCGCAACATCGGCGTCGTGTTCCAGCACTACGCGCTGTTCCCGCACATGACCGTGGGCAAGAACGTGGCCTATCCGCTCACCCTCCGGGGCGTGGACAAGGCCGAGCGCGACCGCCGCGTGGCGCTGGCCCTCGACATGGTCAAGATGGCCGATTTCGCGCATCGCTATCCAAGCGAACTGTCGGGCGGCCAGCAGCAGCGCGTGGCGCTGGCACGCGCCATCGTGTTCGACCCGCCGCTGCTGCTCATGGACGAGCCGCTGGGCGCATTGGACAAGAAGCTGCGCGAATGGCTGCAGCTTGAAATCAAGCGCATCCACCGCGAACTCGGCACCACCTTCGTCTACGTCACCCACGACCAGGAGGAAGCGCTGGTTCTGTCCGACCGCATCGCGGTCTTCAACCAGGGCCGCATCGAGCAGATCGGCACCGGACGCGAGCTCTACGACGAGCCGGCCACGCTGTTCGTAGGCAAGTTCATAGGCGAATCCACCACCCTGCGCGGCACCGCCGAAGCCGCGGGCGGCGAGACCGGCCTCACCATCGCCGGCCAGAAGGCGGTGGCGAAAGGACATCTTTCCGACGGGCGCAAGCCGGTCATCCTGCTGCGGCCGGAAAAGCTGGCGCTGGCCGCTGCCGGCGCACCGCTGGCCGATGGCCACAACAGCCTGGCCGGCCGGGTGAGCGAGGCGATCTATCTCGGCTCCGGCTCCAAATACCAGGTCACGCTCAAGGACGGCTCGGTCGCCATCGTGCGCTCGCCGCTGGAAGCCGCCTCCTTCTCGATCGGAGACGAGGTCGATGTGCGCTGGTCGATCGCCGATTCCAAGCTGCTCGCCGACGACGAGCGCGCCGACCTCACGCTGACCTGATTTTCACCCAAGCCGGACCTCACCACATGCAAGCCAAGACAAACGGCAACATCTCCTTCTGGTACGCCGACATAGGCGGCGTACCTTCCTACCGAGCCCCCCTGCCCGGCGATCTCGAAGCCGATGTCTGCATCGTGGGCGCCGGCTTCACCGGCCTGTGGACGGCCTACTACCTCAAGAAGGCCGATCCCTCGATCCGCATCGCCATCGTGGAAAAGGAATTCGCCGGCTTCGGCGCTTCCGGTCGCAATGGCGGCTGGCTGTCGGGCGGCTTCGGCTGGTCGCGGGAAAAATACCTGAAAACCTCGACCCGCGGCGCTGTGGTGGACATGCAGCTTGCCATGTATGGCACGGTCAATGAGGTGATTTCGGTGACCGAGGCCGAGGGCATCGACGCCGACATCATGCGCGTCGACAACATCACTGTCGCCACCAACAAGCCCCAGCTTGAGCGTGCAAAGGCGGAATACGAACAGGCCAAGACCTGGGACATGCCGGCCGACCGCATTGCGTTCCTCAGCGCGCAGGAAGCACGCGAACGCATCAACATTCACAATGTGCAGGGCGCCTATGTGCTGCGCGGCATGGCGCGGGTGCAGCCGGCCAAGCTGGTGCGCGGCCTGGCCCACACCGTCGAGCGCCTCGGCGTGCCGATCTACGAGCAGACCACGGTGCTCGGCCTCGAGAAGGGCAAGGTCACGACCGATCGCGGCACGGTGCGCGCACCCATCATCGTGCGGGCCACGGAAGGTTTTACCGCCGGCATTCCGGGCAACGAGCGGCTGTGGCTACCGCTCAACAGCGCCCAGATCATCACCGAGCCGCTGCCGCAATCGCTGTGGGACGAGATCGGCTGGAACGGCCACGAACTGCTCGGCGATGCCGCACACGCTTATTGCTACGCCCAGCGCACCCGCGAGGGCCGCATCACCATGGGCGGGCGCGGCGTGCCCTATCGGTTTGGCTCGAAGACCGACGTGCGCGGCCAGACGCAGCAGGAAACCATCGACGCGCTCTACAAGATCCTGATGCGGCTCTTGCCGCAGACCCGCGATCTCAAGATCGACCATGCCTGGTGCGGCGTGCTGGGCGTGCCGCGCGACTGGTGCACCACCGCCGGGCTCGACGAGGAAACCGGCATCGCCTGGGCAGGCGGCTATGTGGGCCTGGGCGTCTCAAGCTCCAACCTTTCGGGCCGCACGCTGCGCGATCTCATCCTGCGCCGCGACACCGAGCTCACCCGCCTGCCCTGGGTCAACCGCCGGGTGCGCAAGTGGGAGCCCGAGCCGATGCGCTGGCTGGGCGTACATTCCATGTACCAACTCTACCGCATCGCCGACGAGCGCGAGGAAGCCGGCCTCCAGCAAACTTCGAAGCTGGCAGCCCTCGCCGACAGCATCACCGGGCACTAAGCCCGGTGGTCTTCTGAGAAATCAGAACAACTTCAAGAACTTAGTATTTTAACGACCATCCGGAGATTGCCATGATCGAATTCCAGACCTTCGCCCACCTCGCCAACATCGATCTTGGCGCCCCGGAGCCCAAGCCCACCTCGGTCGAGGGCAACCAGGAAGAGGCGGCCAAGACGCTGTGGACCTCGCCGGATGGCAAGCTGGAGATCGGCGTCTGGGAGTGCACCCCCGGCCGCTTCACCGCCGTGCGCGAGGACAACTCCGAGACCTGCCACATCGTGTCGGGCCGCGTCTCGCTGCATGGCCCCGACGGCCGCACCCAGGAAGTTCGCCCCGGCGAGGTGCTGGTGCTGCCCAAGGGCTGGCGCGGCGAGTGGACGGTCCACGAAAAGGTGCGCAAGCTCTACGTCATCTACAAGGACGTCTGATCAACCGCGGGAATTCCGCATTTCCGAAATCTCCGCTGGCGCAACGAGCTGAAAAGTAGCACACTTGTTTTGCAAGGATCACGCGCCAAACCAAGGGGTTAGGGCCGCGGCTTCCCGCCAGTTCGGGGCAGCCGGGCTCCGGAAAGCGGCATGGACCAGCAACACAAAGGTAGCCACGGCGCGGTCCGTTTCCGCGCCGTTCGCGGCGGCAAGACGACCAAAATCGACGCCGACGAAATCGAGGTCACGCTGGGCAACGGCGTGACGTTCACGCTTTCCGCAGTGGATACACCCGGCGACGGCGTGGCGCTGCACATTCCCCATCAGGAGCCGGAAGCCCCGCAGTTCGGGGTCTTCTCCATCGAACCCGGCGCAGCCAACACCATCTTCGTGCGCGCAGTGCTCTATGACCGCGATGCAGAGGACGGCCTGCGTCCGGACGAACTGAACGCCTCGAACGACGATTGAGCCTTCAATCCTGCGAGGTTGCGAACAATCGCTCCATGATTATTCATTCGAGCCCGCGGCCGTGCACGGCGCAACCACCCTGCACAGCCTGTGAGCCCAACCGCCGAGGCAGGTCGGCAAAGGCCCGTCAGGGCCGGCTGATCTCGTCCAGATACCAGCCGATGTAGCGCAGTTCGTTGTGCTCCATCGGCGCGATCGGCCCGGGTTCGAAGTAGCGCGAAGCCACGCCGTGCGCGGTGTGCTCGATGATCTTCTTGTCTTCCTCGGTGGTGACCTTCCACAGCCAGATCAGCTTTTCGAGGTCGTAGTCCCTGCCCTCCTCGGCATCGCCGCGCACCAGCCAGATCAGCTCCATCTCGCAGGTGTCCACCGTCTTGGGAATGAAGCGGTAGATCATGCCATGGTCGGGATAGCAGACCAGGAAGGTCGTGCCGCCGAGATGGATCGAGGTCACGCCGCCGTCATAGTCGGTGAAGCGGCCCATCAGCGGCGCCACCGGCGAGCCGTCCTCGCTGCCGCTCGAAACGCCGTCGTAAAGCGCATAGCGGAAGCTGTGAATCGCCTCCTGGCCCTTGGCGGAAGTCTGCCAGTTGTCGGCGCTGACGATCTCGATGCCCAGCGCGCAGGTGCGCTCCTCCATCGCGGCGTTCAGCTTCTCGATCATGTGCAGCGGCTGCTCCAGCGCATGCGTCTTGGAGTATTCGGGATGCGCCGGCCCGCAATGGTAGCACTCGACATAGTTCTCCACCGCAAGCTTCCAGTTCGCGGCGACCGGATAGGTCTGGCGGTAGGCAACCTTGGCGTCCGCCCAGCCATACTGGCCGCAGCTCGTGCGCAACTGCTCGGCGATCGGCTCGAAGTCCAGCGGCTTCTCGGCAAGGCAGATGAACACCAGCCCCTCGGCCACGCGCACATGCAGCTTCTTCAGCCCATGGGCGGAGCGGTCGAAATCCTTCGGCATCAGCCGCGCGGCGCGCAGGCTGCCGTCGTTGGAATAGGTCCAGGCGTGATAGGGGCACACGAAGAATTTGGCATTGCCCTTGGGCTTGGTGCAGACCTCGGCGCCGCGATGGCGGCAGACGTTGAGCATCGCGTGGATCGTGCCGTCCTCGGCACGCGAAAGGATCACGGCCTCGCTGTCGATCTTGAACAGTTCGAAGTCGCCAGGGTTGGGAATGATGTTGGCATGCCCCAGGCAGTGCCAATGGCGGCGGAACACGCGCTCCATGTCGCGGTCGTAGATGGCCGGGTCCTTGTAGAACGCGCGAGCCAGGCCGTAGCCGGGACGATGGGACGCCACCAGGCCGTCGATTGGGTCGATCTCACTGGAGGCCTGCGGGAAAGGAACCACGGTCATGCGCCGCTCCTGATCATTTGTTGCATGGGACCGGCCGTGCGGAGACCTCAAAATCGGATCGTCGCGCAGGTCCGCCAGGGTCTGCCATGCGCAACCACCTACCCCTCGGCGCCCGCCTGGCAGGCCAGGTTGACGACATTCGCGGGCGGTCCCTTCCCGTCTTTGCCTCGCACGCACTCATTGGGAACCGACCCCGAAATCGGGGTCCGGTCCGCCGCGGGCACGATGCTTGGTTTGAAGGAATTGGAGCTTGGCCCGAAGGCTTTAAAACGGGCCTGAGCGCTCCGGAAACCGGCACCTCGAACACCGCCATCAAATCACCGACGCCGGTGGCCGGCGAGCGCGAAAACGACACCGCCTGCGCGGACCACGACACGGTCCATCGGACGTTTCGCAGCCCCGGCGGTGACCGTCCCCGTCGACTGAATGGTCGCGCAAGCGGCCCCCTTCGGATTGCCGCGAATGCCTGCTTCCGCATGCAACCTCCCGCGCCGTCATGCGTTGAGACATGCGCAGAAAATTGGGGGGTGTCGCCATGGACACAGATCAGATTTTCGGATGGTTCGACAAGCCGGTTCCAGTTTCCGTCGGCTTGACGCATGATGTTCGCAACATATCCAATGCTCGGCAGGCGTTGGATATACTCATGAACCACTGGCCAAGCGCCGGCACCCAGCAGCATAGGGACGCGCGGCAGGCCTGCCTGGAGGTATTGCGCGGCGAAAGAAGACCCGAGGATGCGCGAAAGGCCTTTGCAGAAGCCGCACGCGGTGCGGGCATTCTGTTCGAATTGGGGTAGCTGGAGGAAATGATGGACAGCCTGCAATTCCTGATGCCGGTGCGACTGGTGACCGAGGCCGGACAGCCGGTCATCGAAATCTACGGCGTCGACGAAGCGCTCGACTTTCTGCTTGCGTGGCCCATCGGCCGCCAGGGGCCGGTGTACCAGCGCGCGCTGAACGCCTGCTTTTCCGCCAGCTTGGACCAGGCATCCGCAGAGGATGCGCGCAAGGCGTTCTTCAATTTCGCCAAGGTGGGAGGCCTTTTGGCCAAGGATGCCCTGATCTCGGCATCGAACAGCAGCCGCCGCCGGCGCATCGCCGCCTACCGCGTCGCCCGGCCACGGCTCTGACAGCCGCCGTCGGGGTTTTCATCCGAAGGCTCCCTGCACTCACCAAAGGCTTGAAACAGCCGCCGCCACTGTCAGGTAGCGCGCTGTCTTGGCCACCGCCACCAGCGCAACGAAGCTCCACAGCGGCTCGCGCAGCACCCCCGCCACCAGCGTCAGCGGGTCGCCCACCACGGGCGCCCAGCTCAGCAGCAGCGACCACCGGCCGTAGCGCCGATACCACGCGGTGGCGCGGTCGAGCATCCGCGGGCTCGCCGGAAACCAGCGGCGGCCGGCAAAAGCCTCGATGCGGCGGCCGATCAGCCAATTGACCACGGAGCCGAGGATATTGCCGGCACTTGCGGCCAGCACCAGTCCCGCCGGCGAAAACGATCCCACGGCCAAGGCTCCGGCCAGCGCCGCTTCCGACTGCATCGGCAGTAGCGTCGCGGCCAGGAAGCCGACGGCAAACAGGCCACCGAACACAGCAAGCTCATCCATCAAAGCCTTCCTCGCCCCAGACCGGCCTCGCCGCCTCGCGACGGCCACCGGCGGGCGAACTGGTTTTGCCGGACAGGCCGGAAGAGAAAAGAAAACATGCCGAAGGATTGTCCATGCCGTTCAGGGCAGCCCTAGGCCATGCTGAGGGTCGGCGCAATGCCGCAGCGGACTTCGTGGCGAGCGCGACGACCAACCTCAACGCGCGCTTTGACTCCCATCAATGAAAGGCCCACCGGAAAGGGGTTTGATTGTCATTTTTCCAGAGGCGAATGCCTGCCCGCGAACGAGGCCTACCGACAGCGCAACCGCACTCGTCCTCGGCCTCTGGAACGTGCCGAGCAGGCTCGAAGATGAGCCCAAACTGCCGAAGAGGAGCAAGACCATGGCTGAACCTGCAAGCAAGGTGCCTGTAAAGAATGAAAAGACCACGCGGGCAATGACCACTGAGTGGTCTCCATTCGAAAGCCTGCAACGGGAGATCGACCGGCTGTTCGAAGATTTCCGCCCTTTGTCGCGCCCGTCGTGGCGGTCGATGCTGGGGCTTGAAATGCCTCGTCACATCGGCCCATCCGAATGGCGGGTCATGCCCGCGATCGACCTGACCGAGAAGGAAGACGAGTACGAGATCACCGCCGAACTGCCCGGGCTCGACGAAAAGGACGTGGAGGTCAAGCTGGCCAACGACATGCTGACGATCCGGGGCGAAAAGCAGGAGGAAAAGGAAGAAAAGCGCAAAGACTTCCACATGTCCGAGCGCCGGTTCGGATCTTTCCAGCGTTCCTTCCATCTCCCCGAAGACGTGGATGCCGACAAGATCGAGGCGAACTTCACCAAGGGCGTGCTGAAGCTGAAGCTGCCCAAGTCGATGGAAGCCAAGCAGGCTGAAAAGAAGATCGAGGTCAAGGGCGCCTAGGACACGGCATCAGAGATGCTTCCTCGATGGCGGCCAGCTCCTGAAAGGCAGCATAACCAAGGAGAAGACGATGAATATCACCACCGTGATGCACAAGGGAACCAAATGGATCGACCCGGAAATGTCGGTCGCCCAGATCGCCGCCCTCATGAAGGAACAGGACATCGGCGCCCTGCCCGTGGGTGAAAACGACCGGCTGATAGGAATGGTGACCGACCGCGACCTGGCGCTCCGCGCGCTTGGCAGTGGCAAGGACCCAACCCGCCTCACAGCGCGGGACGTGATGCCCAAGGGCATAATCTATTGCCGCACCGACCAGCCCCTGGAGGACGCCATCCACCTCATGGAAGAAAAGCAGGTCAGGCGCTTGCCGGTAATCGACGAGAACAAGCGCATGGTGGGCATGCTCGCGCTCGGCGACATCTCGCATCATGTCAGCCGCGAGCTGTGCGGCGAACTCATCCATGCGGTGGCTGCCCCGCACTGACTTTCGCGAAGGACGGTCTCGACGGGCATGAAGTGAGGGCTGCCGGCTAACGCGCTCCCGCCGCAGCCAGGCCCGCCGAGACCGCCGCCGGCTGGCTAAGCCATCGGCTGCTTTTTGCCACTCCTTCCCCCACATTGTGCCGCCATTGACCGCCCGCCACGCTAAGAACCGATTTTCTTGCGTTGGCCAGGCTGCCTGGTTCGATTTATCTGCCGCAATTGCTGAAAATGGGCTACAGGAGCGCAGGTCCACGTGAGAATTCGTGAACCTGTTTCGACTAGACCATTTGGATGATGCTGAAACGATTTTCCCTCTTTGCTGGCGGTTCCACCATCGGCGCGGCGATCGACTATGTCGTGACGCTCGCGGCAACGGGCTGGCTCGGTCTGGACCCGGCCTTGGCACTGGGGCTGGCCATGATCGTCAGTGCGTCTGTCGTGTTCCTGTTCCACGTCCGGATTACTTTCGAGGACGCGACGAGCAACATCGTGCGCCGATATGTGCTCTTCATGGGCTGGAGCGGCCTGATCTTCATGCTACGGGCTTTTCTACTGAAGACGATGCTGTATACAGGCCTGCCACTGGCTGCGGCGCTGCTACTCGCGATCGGGCTGGCCTCGATCATAAACTTCGCCATTTCCTCGGCGGTGATTTTCGCTAAAAGCCCGTCATGACCGCAAAGACGCTCTGCATCATCGTTCCAGTCTACAACGAAGCCGAGGGCCTGCCTGATCTTCTTGGCCGGCTCGACGCCATTGCAGACACTGTTTCCGCCGAGTTTGCACTCACCGTCGATTACATCTTCATCGACGACGGCAGCAGCGACGACAGTTTTGGCCTGCTCAAGGCGCATGATTTCGGCGCGCGGTCGGTCCGTCTTCTCCAGTTCTCGCGCAATTTCGGCAAGGAGGCAGCGCTGTCGGCCGGGATAGACGCCGCCGAATATGCCGATGCAGCCGTTCTCATGGACGCCGATCTCCAGCATCCGCCCGAAATGATTTCCGATTTCGTCCGCATCTGGCTGAACGAAGGGGCCGACAGCGTCTATGCCTACAAGGCCAGCCGCCGCGCGTCCGAAGGGCTGGCGAAGTCAATCTTTTCGAAATTGTTCTTCTGGGTGATTAATCGCGACGTCCGCTACGAGATCCCGCCCGATGCCGGCGATTTCCGCCTCATCAACCACCGCTTCATGAACGCCCTGCGCCGCCTGCCGGAGAGCGACCGCTTCATGAAGGGGCTCTATGGCTGGGTCGGCTTTCGCCAGACCGGCCTGCCGCTCGAGCCGCCCCCGCGCACCCGGGGCACGAGCAGTTACAACCCGCTTCGCCTGCTGCTGACGACGCTCGATGCTTTCACCAGCTTCACCACCACGCCGCTGCGGCTGATGGCGCTGGCGGGGATCGCCATCGCCCTGCTCAGCGCGGCCTATGGCATCTACATCGTCATCCAGCATTTCTTCTTCCCCGCAGTGCCGTCCGGCATCGCTTCGGTCCTTGCGCTGATTGCCTTCTTCGGGGGTGTCCAGATGATTTTCCTGGGTCTTCTGGGCGAATATGTCGGCAAGTCCGTCCTGGAGGCCAAGAAACGCCCCCCCTACATCCTGGCCGAAGACATCAGCCGCAAGGGGCACGCCGTTGCGGATCGCGGATGATTTCGGACTGGGCCGCAGGCACGACGAGGTGATCCTGTCGCTGCTGGCGGCAGGAAAGCTCGACGGCACATCGGTCATGGTCCATGGGAGGATCGAGCCTGGTGCAATAGCCCGGCTTCGGGCGTTGCGGGACAACGGCGCGCAGGTCGGCCTTCATCTGAACCTGACGCAGCCCTTCCCGGAAAGCGGGCCGGTCTCGCCACTGGGCAAGCTGATACGGCCGGGCGGCCGCCTGCCCGACGGCATCGCCGCTTCGCTCCACCGTCAGGTGGAAGAGTTCGTGGCCCTCTTCGGCAACCTGCCCGACTATTACGACGGCCACCAACATTGCCATTGCTTCCCGGCAATAGCGCCGCTGATCCCGAGATTACCCTACGGGCCAAACACATGGGTGCGCGTGCCGCTGCCCGCCACATGGGCGGGGCGATGGCTCAACCTGTGCGCGGGCGGCGCCAAGGTGTTGGCCATCATGACCTTCGCGGCACGGGCGCGGACGGTATTCGCCCGCGCGGGCCTGCGCGTGAACAGCGACTTTTCCGGTTTTCTCCGCCTCGACGATCCGGCCGCTGTCAGGCGCCGGCTTCCGCGCCTGCTGTCGGCGGCCGGGCCGCAATGCCTGGTTATGCTGCATCCGGGCGACGCCACAGACCCGATTCAATGCCTTGGCCATGCCCCTGAAAGCCGTGCTGCCGAGGCCGAAATCCTGCTTGAAAGTGCGTTGAACTGACATGACCAAAAGCCGCGCCATTCTTTGGGGCTTGCTCCTGCTTCTTGCCGTTCGACTGCTGGCGATGATCTGGGTGCCACTGACGGACCCGACCGAAGCCCGCTATGCCGAAATCGCCCGCAAGATGGTCGAAACCGGCAACTGGATCACACCGCAGTTCGACTACGGCGTGCCGTTCTGGGCGAAACCGCCGCTGCACACCTGGCTTTCGGCGGCGGGCCTCGCGCTTTTCGGGGCAACCGCCTTTGCAGCGCGGCTGGGAATTCTGCTCTCGGCGATCGCGACGCTTTTGATCCTGTGGCGCTGGGCCTGCACGCTGACGGACCGCCAGACGGCGGCGGCCGCGGTATTGGTGGCCGCGAGCTCAGGTCTCTTTTTCGTCGCCGCGGCCTTCGTCCAGACCGACATGGCGATGACGCTTGGAGTCACGGCCTGCATGGCCGGCTTTTACGGTGGCCTGCAGGGAGAACGCCGCTGGGGCTGGCTGTTCTTTCTGGGCCTGGCCATCGGGCTCCTGGCCAAGGGGCCGGTGGCCACGGTTCTGTCGCTCATGCCGATCACTATCTGGATGCTATGGCGCGGCGGCTGGAAAGACCTCGCCCGCCTGCCCTGGGTCGGAGGTATCGCGCTGGTGGCTGTGCTGGTCGTCCCCTGGTATGTGGCCGCCGAAATCGCAACGCCCGGTTTCCTTCACTATTTCCTGATCGGCGAGCATATCCAGCGCTTCCTGCAGCCCGGCTGGACGGGCGATCTCTACGGCGCAGGGCGCGCGCACCCGAAGGGCACGATCTGGCTATACTGGATTGCCGCCACCCTGCCCTGGAGCCCGCTGCTGCCTCTCCTGATCTGGCGGCTGCGAAAGCAGGGCATGCCAAACGGCGACGGCCTTCATCTGTACCTGCTTCTGTTCGCGCTGGCGCCGCTGGCGTTGTTCACCCCGGCCGCCAACATTCTGTTGGCCTATGTGCTGCCTGGCTTGCCGGCGGCAGCCCTTCTGGGCGTAATATTGTGGGTCCGGACCGGTCCCACGGGGGCGGGCTGGCTGAAGCTCGGCGTGGCGGAGGTCCTGGTGGCTTCCATGGGCATTGTCGTTGTGTCGATGCTCGGCCTGGACCGCTCGGCCCTGCCCTCCGAAGGCCGCCTCGTCGACGCCTTCCCCGATACCGGCCGTCTGGCCATCGTGGGCGGGCGCAGCTACTCGGCCGAATTCTACAGCGAAGGCAAGATCACGCGGTTGAAAACGCCAGCGGCCCTGGCCGACTGGCTCGCCCCCGGCGACGGCGTGCTTGTGCCCAAACGCGAGATCGACGGGTTCGTTGCCCGCTTTGGCGAGGCGCTCAGGCCCGTGGCCGAGGATCGCAAATACCTGCTGTTCATCCCCATCCCGTCGATCGTTCCCGGCAAGTAGGGCGCGCTCGTGCCCGACGGTCGCGCTGCCTGGCCTGTAGCCACTCGCGACCGTCATTCTCCGGGATGCCCCAGGCCGAAGCTTCGCGAACGGTCGTCGTATTGGAAGAGCTCGGCATATCTTCCCCAGCCGATGGCCGCACGGAGGGTCTTGTCGGTGTCGCCCTTGTTCAGGTGATCCTGGAGTTCCAGCTCGAAGCGTTCCCGCGGCGCCTGGTGCCCCGCGCGCTCTTCCAGCACCTGGCGGATATGGGCGGCAAGCGGCACGAAGCGCAGCAGATGTTCCCTGAACAGGCGCTTGCGCTCCCTGGCGTCGCTCTCGGCGAAAACCCGTCCAGCCGCCGTGAGCTTGATCGCCCCGTCCTTCAACTCGGCGAACTCGAGAATGTGCAAGGCTCCCGCCAGCGAGAACAGGTCTTTCGTCTCGAACGCAAGCGGCGTGCTGACATGCGCCAGTTCGACATAGCCCTCGTGAACCGCATTCAGCCTTTCGATGAACCCGGTGAGGCGACTGATCGCGACGTCGGGCAATGGCTGGACCAGACCGCCATGCAGTTGGCTTTGCGCGTCGATCGTCTGCGTCATCCTGGCCGTCAGGATGGAATAGAGTTCGTCAACGATGGCGTGGAACGCTGCGTCCAGCCGGTTGCGCGGCTGCGGCAGCGGAACCGCGATCTCGGCCGCGATGTGGCCGGGATTGGTGCCGAGCACCAGAATGCGATCGCACATCAACACCGCTTCCTCGATGTTGTGCGTCACCATCATCACGGCCTTGATGGGCAGCTTGTGTTCGGTCCAAAGGTCGAGGAAATCCGTTCTCAGCGTCTCGGCCGTGAGAACGTCCAGGGCCGAGAACGGCTCGTCCATGAGCAGCAGGACCGGATCGCTGACGAGCGCCCGGGCAAAGCCCACGCGCTGCCTCATCCCGCCGGAAAGCTCGCGGGGATAGGCGGACTGGAAGCCTTCCAGCCCTATGAGATCGATAGCGGAGAGAGCGCGGCGATGCTCCTCCTCGTCGGACAAAGCCAGTGCGGCGAGGCCAAGCTCGACATTTTCCAGCACCGTCAGCCACGGGTAGAGCGCGAAAGTCTGGAATACGACCGCGATGCCGGGTGAAGGGCCGGACAACGGCGCGCCACGATACAGCACTTGTCCCGACGTGGGCCGGATCAAACCGCCCACGATGCGCAGCAATGTCGACTTGCCCGACCCCGAACGGCCGAGCAGGCCCAGGATCTCTCCGTCGCGCAAGACGAGGTTGACGCCCGCAAGCACCGGCAACGGCTCGCCGGATGGCTTGGCAAAAGCCATGAAGATATTGTCGAGCTCTATGATCGGCGGTGAGGAAGCATCACCCACGGGCGCCCTCTCAATCCAGCCGCGAGCGCCGCTCCGCATAGGCATAGAGCGGGCGCCACAGCAGGCGATTCATGGCAATGACAAGTATGGACATGACAACGACACCGAGCGCAATCCGAGGATAGTCGCCTGTCGCGGTCATTTCCGCAATGTAGGCTCCAAGGCCGGAGGCGCTGAGCCTGACGTTCCCCCAGCTCGCCCATTCGGCGACGATGCTGGCATTCCAGGCGCCGCCGGCGGCGGTAATGGCGCCGGTGACGTAATAAGGGAGGATGCCGGGCAGCATCACCTCTCGCCACCAGCGCCGGGGACGGACCCGAAGGCTCTCTGCTGCTTCCCGCAGATCGGAGGGAAATGCGCTGGCTCCCGCAATCACGTTGAACAGTATGTACCACTGCGCCCCAAGGATCATCAGCGGGCTGAGCCAGATCACCGGCGACAGATTGTACCTTACGATCAGGTACACAGCGACTGGGAACAGCAGGTTGGCCGGAAAGGCGGCGAGAAACTGGGCAATGGGCTGAATGCGGCCCGCAAGCTTCGGCCGCAGCCCCACGGCAACGCCCACCGGCACCCACACAAGCGTTGCAAGCGCGACGAGAATGACCACGCGCAGAAGCGTGAGCAAGCCATTGCTGATGGCGATCCTCGCATCCTCCCAGGAAAGGGCCGAACCCAGAAAACGAAGCAGCGAAATGACGACATAGCCGATCACAAGGATCAGGGCGGCATACCAGATGACGTCGACAAGCAGTCGCGGTGGCGACCAGAGGGCAAGTCGTGTGATGGCCGGCGGGAGGGCCATTCGCGCTCGCGCCGTCTTGCGCAATGCCACCCATGCCGGGGCCGCAAGGCTGCTAAGCATAGGCGAGCGGCGAAAAAGGGTAAGGACCCAGCTTCTTGGCGCCACCTGGGCCGCGGTCTGTTCGAACCTGAATTTCTCTGCCCACACAACCATCGGCCGGAACAACAGCTGATCGTAAAGAACGATGGCCACCGTCATTGCGGCAATTGCCCAGCCAATGGCCTGCAGATCACTTTCCTGGATCGCGCGCGCCACATAGGACCCGACGCCGGGCAGCGCGATATGAATATCGCCGACAGAAATGGCCTCCGAAGCGACGACGAAGAACCAGCCCCCCGACATGGACATCATCATGTTCCAGATGAGCCCGGGCATCGCAAACGGCACTTCAAGTCGCCAGAAGCGCTGCCAGCCAGTGTCCCGGAAGCTGCGGCTGACTTCGTCCAGATCGGTCGGGACGGTCCTCAGCGCCTGGTAGAAGCTGAAGGTCATGTTCCAGGCCTGGCTGGTGAAGATGGCGAAGATGGCCGCCAGTTCCGGCCCGAGCACATTGCCAGGGAACAGCGAAACGAAGAACACGACGGTGAAGGAGAGATAGCCGAGGATCGGAACCGACTGGAGCACATCCAGGATCGGGATCATGACCATCTCGGCTCGCCGGCTCTTGGCCGCCACGGTCGCGTAGACGAAGGTGAAGACCAGCGAGGCGAGCAACGCCATCAGCATCCGCGTAATCGTTCGAAGCGTGTAGAGCGGCAAGGCAGTCGGCGACAGTGAAATCTCGGCGACCTCGGTGGGGGCGGCGGGCGCCACCATTTGATGCGCACCGATGCCGAGCAGAATAATGATGCTCAGCAGCAGTAGCGTTGCAACAAGATCCCTCCAGCCCGGGATTCTCTGCTGCCATACGCCTCCGCTCAACACCTCGGCGTGGTGTTCCACCGCTCGCCTCCGCTGCGCAATGGGAGCGCCATCCTCGTAGCGCCCGGCACCCGGGTCATTGACCCGGATCAACCGTCTTCAGTACACCAGCGCTATCGCCGGTACTGCTCGTCGCTGACCTTTTCCATCCAGTCGACCGCGGAGCCGTCGAGCTTTTCCTGGATGGCGATGTGGCTCATCGCGGTGCTGGGCGTGGCGCCGTGCCAATGCCTTTCGCCGGGCTCGAACCACACCACGTCACCCGGCCTGATCTCCTCGACCGGCCCACCCTCGCGCTGAACCCAGCCAAGGCCGGACGTGACGATCAGGGTCTGGCCGAGCGGGTGGGTGTGCCATGCGGTGCGTGCACCCGGCTCGAAGGTGACCAGCGAACCCATGACCCGCGCCGGATCGGGCGGAGAAAACAACGGATCTATGCGGACCGAGCCCGAGAACCAGTCTGCCGGCCCTTTGCCTGACGGCTGTGAACCGCTTCTCTTGATCTCCATGGCATGCCTCGCTTCGTCAAAAAGGGATCGGATCTCTCGGATCTAGTGCGCGCCTCGATCTGTTCAGCCCGTCGAATTCCCGTCGCGGATTACGATCGCGTTGCATAGTCGGCTGCCACCAGTGCCAGGAAAATCAGAAGCCAGATGGCGGCCGCGCCCGCCGCGAGCCGCAGCAATCCGCTTTCGGCTCTCAAGTTCATGAAGAACCAGCAGATCAGCGCCGCCTTGGCCAGCGCAATCCCGAGGCTTACCGTGATGGAGGTGGGACCGGTCACTGCGAAGCTCGCCGCCACGGTGGCCGTGAGCAGGCAGATCGAGGCGATCCAGGCAAAGACGGGCCAAAGCAAAGCCTTCATCGCCTTCACCTCGCCAGGTACAGAACGGGATACAGGAACACCCAGATCACGTCGACGACGTGCCAGTAGAGGCCGCCTGCTTCGACCACCACCGAGCGGGTGGGCACGCGCAACGCTCCTCTTGCAATCCCGTAGCCCATGCCGGCCAGCAGAACGACACCCGCAGTCACGTGCAGGGCGTGCAGCCCGGTCGCCAGGAGATACAGGTTCATGAACAGGTGCTGCATCGGCGAGCTGAATTGCGCCTCTGAGGCGGGCACCGGCAGCATTCCTTCCGAATATTCGAGGCTGTACTCGAACGCCTTCAGGCACAGGAAGGCAATGCCAAGAAGGCTGGCGCCCGCCAGACACCACGCGGCCCACCGTCTCGCGCCGGATCGCGCGGCCTGCACTGCAAGCGCAACCAGCAGGCTGGACGTGAGCAGCACGGCCGTGTTGGCGCCGCCGATGAACAGGTGGAGCGCCTTGGATGACCTGACATATTCTTCGGGATAGGCGATGCGCAGGAACATCGCCAGCACGAAGAACCCGCCGAACAGCATGATTTCGGTGGTCAGGAACACATAGGTGCCCAAAATATCGGCCAGGCGCTGTTGGGCGGGTTTTGCAAACGGCTCCTGCAGTTCAACGCCTTGCTGCGGCATCTTCGCCCTCCATCTCGATCTCATAATCATAGGGCGGGCGCGAAACTTCCGGCTGCCTGTCGAAATTGTGTTTCGGCGGCGGAGAGGGAACCGTCCATTCCAGACCCGTGACGTCCCAGGGGTTGGCTTCCGCCGGGTCCCCGTAGCGCATCGAATAGAGCAGGTAGGTAAAAGGCAGCAGGTAGGCGACCGCGAGCAGGCTGGCCCCGGCGGACGACAGGACGTGCAAGGTCTGGAATTCCGGCGGATAGAGGTGATAGCGCCGTGGCATGCCGAGATAGCCGAGCAGGAACTGCGGGAAAAAGGTCAGGTTGAACCCGATGAAGATGAACGCTGCCGATAGCCGCCCCCAGACCAGCGAGTAGGTCCTCCCGATCATCTTGGGCCACCAGAAGTGCAGTGCCCCGAAGAAGGCCGACACCGTGCCGCCCACCATGATGTAGTGGAAGTGAGCCAGCACGAAGTAGGTGTCATGGACATGCACGTCGACCGCGAGCATGGCCAGGACGAGGCCGGTCATGCCGCCCACCACGAACAGCCCGATGAAGGCCATGGCAAACAGGAACGGCGGGTCGAGCGAGATGTGCCCCTTATACAGCGTCGCCGTCCAGTTATAGACCTTGATGCCGGAGGGCACGGCCACGGCGAGGCTGAGAAACGAGAAGATCGCGCTGGCATACATGGACTGGCCGGCAACGAACATGTGATGGCCCCAGACGAGAAAGCCGATGACGGCGATGGCGATCGAAGACGCCGCCACGAAGGTGTAGCCGAAGACCGGCTTTCGCGCCGCCGCCGCCACAAGCTCGCTGACCACGCCCAGCGCCGGCAGAACCATGATGTACACGGCCGGGTGGCTGTAGAACCAGAACAGGTGCTGGTAGAGCAGAGGGTCGCCTCCCAGCTTGGGATCGAACACGCCGAGCCCGAACGCACGCTCGGCGATGATGAGCGCAAGGGTGAGCGTCAGGACCGGGGTTGCCAGAACCAGAACCAGGGAGGTGGCGTAGATCGACCAGACGAACAGCGGAAGGCGGCCCCAGGTCATGCCGGGGCAGCGCAGCTTGTGGATGGTGACGATGAAGTTGAGCCCCGTCAGGATCGACGAGAAGCCCACGATGATGACGGCAGTGGCCGCCAGCACCACCCAGCCGTTGGCGAACATCGACGACAGCGGGGTGTAGAAGGTCCAGCCCGTATCGATGCCCCCCGCGATCAGCACGAAGAGGGTGAAGAGACCTCCGAGCATATAGATGTACCAGCTCAGCAGGTTCAGCCTCGGAAAGGCTAGGTCTCGCGCCCCGATCATCAGCGGAACCAGGAAATTGCCGAATGTGTTGGGGATCGAGGGGATCAGGAAGAACCAGACCATCACAACGCCGTGCAGCGTGAAGGTGCGGTTGTAGCCTTCGTTGGACAGGAAGCGTCCACCCGGCGCCAGCAATTCGAGCCGCACCAGCGCCGCGGCCGAGCCGCCGATGAAGAAGAAGAGCGTGACGGAGATAAGGTAGAGCATCGCAATGCGCTTGTGGTCGTGGGTAAGCAGCCAGGACCTCAGCGTGCGACCGGCACGCAGATAGCTTTGCCGCTGGAGTTCCGTTTCCGAAAGCCCGCGGTCGTCGAGATTTGCCGGATCCGGACGCGCGCCGGGCGACCCTGCCTTGCTCATCTCCTCCCCTCCTCGGTCGCCAGCGACTTGATGTAGGCCACCAGCTTGAGAACCTGGTCCTCGCTCAACACGTTCTGGAACGTCGGCATGATGTGCGGATAGCCTGCCGCGATCTGGGATTGCGGCAGGAGAATGCTGTCGCGAATGTACTGGTCGTCAGCCAGCACCACCTCCCCGCTTTCGAGCGGCACGTGCCGGCCATAGAGCCCGGCCAGCGAGGGGGCGTGGACCGTCGCGGCAGGCCCGTGGCAGCCGCTGCACCCAAATTGGCGGAACAGCTTCTCGCCCTCGACAGCCAGCGTCTGGTTGGAGCCCGCCTGCTCGAGCCATTGCGCATAATCGGTCGGGCTTTGCGCGATGAACCTCCCCGTCATCCGTGAGTGGTCGGTGCCGCAGAACTCGGCACAGGCCAGGCGGTAGGTGCCGGGCGTATCCGCTTCGAACCACATGATGACATAACGGCCCGGCAGAACGTCCCGCTTCATCCGCAGCGCGGGGATGAACAGGCTGTGGATCACGTCCTCGGAGGTCATGGTCAGCCGGACCGGCCGGCCAATCGGAACATGCAGTTCGTCGATCTCGCGCTGGCCCGTCGGATGCTGGAACTTCCACATCCACTGCTTCCCGACCACGGCGATGTCCAGCGTGTCGGCAGGCGGACGATACAGGCCGCTGAAAAGCTGCGTGGCCCATATGTACAGCAGAAACGTCAGCACGAACGGCACGACCGCCCAAGAAACTTCCAGCCAGACGTTGCGGTTGGCGGGGTGCTTGCGGTCGGCTGCCTTGCCGCGGTGGTACTTCACCGCAAACGCCACGATGAGCACGAAGACCGGCGCCGACAGCGCAAGCGTCAGCACCGACATGCTGGCAAGCACAAGGTCGACATGCCGGCCATAGCTGGACGCTTCGGGCGGCCAGAATTCCAACAGGCCGCTCATGGGCCAACCCGTTTCGCAGCCCGGCGCTCGCGCATGACCGCCGATGCGATCAGCAAGGCGCCGATGCCCCCGGTGGCCCCGGCTCCGATCCGCAAAAGGAGCCAGACCAGGGGCTCGTAGCGCCCGGTTTGCGGGTCGTAGCGATAGCACAACAGCAGGAACTGTTCGCGCCAGGAGCCCCGCTTGCCCCCTCCCGCTTCGGCGAGAGCCAGCCGCAGGTCGCCCGGGTCCGGCGCCAGCCCATACAGCCAGCGCGAAAGCCGACCTTCGGGGGTGAGCACGGCAACCGCTGCCACATGCGCGTATTGGCCGAGTTGCTCGTCCCAGCCGTAGCGATATCCCATGGCATTCGTCAGCGCCGCAATCTGATCCGGCGCACCGGTGAGCGCGTGGACCGCGCCGGGCGCAAGCGCCGGAAACCGTTCGCGCAGTTCGGCCAGTGACTTTCTCGCTTCGGCCGGGCCTTCGCGGGGATCGATGCTGAACGCGACAATGGCAAAATCGGCTCCGGCCTTCAGCGGCTGCGCAAGCACCGCTTCGGCGAGGCCCGACAGCGTGACCCCGCAGATGTTGGGACAGTTGTGCACCACGGGCGCGAGCAGCATCGGCTTGCCTGCCGCGAGGCTGCCGAGAACCAGCGACCGGCCGTTCTCGTCCCGAAATGTCGTTTCCAGCGGAAGCTGGCTCCCCGGCCGTTGATCGATGCGAGCTTCGGAGAATGGGTCGAAGGCTGAAGCAACGGACGTTGTTGCCAGCCAGAACAGAAGCACAGCCACGGCCCTCATTGCGCGCCTCCGCCTTGCGCATCCGGCCATCCCTGCTCCTCCAGCAGCTTCATGGCCCTCTCGATCGGCACCCGCACGCGGCCCTTGGCGTTGTCGACCCATGCGTAGCCACCAAGCATGGCCTGCGCCTTGGCCTCGATCTGCAACCTGTCGGCTTCGGGCGTGGTTTCCAGCCGGGGCGGCGGCGGCAACTGCGCTGCTGGCGGCGACAGGGGCACAATGGCGGGCGGGCTCGGCGTCACAAGCCACAGCACACCCGCGACGATGACGCCGGATATGACGATGCCCGCAAGAAGCGCGAGAACCGAGTAGGCGACCAGACGCGGAGACGCGTCGCTGGGCTCATACGCCAATTCGCCGCCGACGCTCCGGGCCGCCTTCATGGGACTGCCCCCTTGCTTGCCGGTTTCATGCGGCTGCGTTGGACGAGCACCAGCCCGCCAACTGCAAGCACGCCCAGACCGCACAGCGCAAGAAGCGCCGCGACGACTGCGACAGCCCCGCCTCCGGTCGCCGGAAGCACCAGCCAGGAGACTTCAAGTGCCTTGCCAGCGAGCACCGCGGACGCACATGCGACCAGCCACGCCCGGCTGCGCCTCACGGGGGGAAAGCCGAGCAGGAACGCCGGGGCAAGCTGCAGCCCGGCCAGGGCGTATTCCACCGCTGCCCAGCCTCCCGAGCCGCGCAAGATGTACCACGCCGCCCCTTGCGGAAGGTTTCCGGACCAGATGATCACATACTGCATGAAGGCAAAATATGCCCAAAGCAGCAGCGCAGTGAGCAGCAAGGCGCCGACCGTCCCATCGCGGAGGTCGCCCGGCGCTGCAGCCCGCATCAACACCAACAGCGAAAGCGCGATCGTGCACTGTACCGACAGCACGTATAGCCCGAAACCCGAAGAGTGGAATCCGGGATCGAGCGACATCAGCCAGTCGACCGAAACCGCGCTGTTGAGCAGGACGAAGGCAATCAATCCCGCCGAAGCGACCGGCACCGACCAGCGCGGGCGCATGATCAACAGAGAGGCCAGCAGCATCGACCCGGCAAGAAGCGCCAAAGTGCGCAACGAGAAGAACCAGGGGCTGAGGTAGACCTCCCGGAACGGCGTGTGCTGCGGGCGCCCTACCCAAGGATAGAGCCGATCGAGGCGGCCAAGCACGGGCAGCACCGCGACCAGGGTTGCGGGAAGCAGAAACAGGGCGGCTTCCGCCGGCCCGGCCAGTTCTTCGGTCCACCGCCCGGGAATGAGGCGCATCATCATCAGCAGGACCAGACAGCCCAGCGGCAAGGCGCTCCAGAACGCGAAGCCGACGAGCCAGCCCGCAAGTGCAGCGTGGGCGTCGACCACGCCCAGCAGAAGGCACGCCGCACAGGCACCGAAACCGATGGCAGCTCCCAACAACGTCGTCCTGCTGAGCTGCCGGTAGCCGTTCATGGCTGCGCCTCCAGCCTGGCGCGCTCATCAGGCGTGAGCAGTGCCGCCGGTGCGTCCTGGCTGAGTTGCAGGGCACGGATATAAGCTGCGATCGCCCATCGGTCGCGAGGGGTAACGCGGTCGGCATAGGAGTACATCACGCCATGGCCGGTGGTGATGACCTCGACGAAATAGCGCGAGGGCGCCTGGCGCAACCGATCGATATGGAAGCTCGGCGGTTGTGGAAAGCCGCGCGCGGGCACGGTGCCATGTCCGCTGCCGGAGTAGTCGTGGCACGGCGAGCAATAGATGCCGAAGCGTTGCTGGCCTCGTTCGAGAAGCTGCGGAGTGATGTCGGGCCGCTGTGCAAGCTCCGCGGCCAGGGCGGGATCGTCGCGGCCGATCGTCCCGCCGGGCGGCGCCTGCATCGACGTCCCGTCCGCAAACAAGGTGCTGCGTTCGTAGGAATCGTATCGGGGCTGATGGCTCATCTGGTCGCAGCCGGCCGACACAAGGCAAAGGGTCAGCAGCGCGCGCCTCATTCCGGTTGCTCCGTGTGGGCGACGACATCCACCCGCACCGGGCCAAGTCCGTCCAGGAAGCGCCGGGTGCGGCTGCGGTCGAACTTGTCGTCGTCGCTGAAGACGACAAGGAAGAACCTGTCGGAACTCGCCAGATGGAAGCGGTCCAGATCGAAAAGAGGGTGGTGCAGGCGCGGAAGCCGATTCAGCACGAGCATTGCCCCGATCGCGAACGTGACGGCGAACAGGACGGACAGTTCGAAAGTGATGAGCATGAAGGCAGGCGTGGCCAGCAGCGGCCGCCCCCCAATGTCGATGGGGAAATCGAGATTGGTGTAGACCTGCATGCCGTAACCAGCCGCCGCGCCTATAACGGCGCCGGCGAAAGTCGCCCAGGGCACCCGCTGATCATCAAAGCCGAGCGCTTCGCCGAGGCCCTCCACCGGAAATGGGGTGTAGGCTTCGATCCGCCGATAGCCCGTCTTTCGCGTTCGCCGCACCGCGTCCAGAAGCTGTTCCGGGCGGCTGAACTCGGCCAGCAGCCCAAAACAATCCGTCTGGGGCGAAGGCTCACGCATGCTGCGCGCCCTCCCGTTCCTCGAAAAGCGTCTCCTTGATCTCGAAAGCGGAAATTACCGGCAGGAACCGCACGAAAAGCAGGAACGGAGCCAGGAACACGCCCAGCATGCCCGCGAAAAGGCTCCATTCCCAGAAGCTCGGATGATAGTCCCCCCAGGAAGAGACGAGGTAATTGCGGTAAAGCCCGGTCACCAGCAGCATGTAGCGCTCCAGCCACATTCCGACCGCCACCGACAGGCCGATCAGGAACAGCAGTATCGGGTTGGTCCTCACACCGCGCCACCACAGAAGCTGCAGCGGCACGAAGTTGGCCACCACCGCGCCCCAGTAGCTCCAGGCATAGGTGCCCGCCACCCGGCTCATCAGCGTGTCCATCTCCTGGCGATCGCCGCCATAGAGCGTGTCAAACACCTCTATGACATAGCCGTAGGCGGTCATGAGCCCGGTCGCGAGCAGCAGCTTTCCAAGCAGGTCGAGATGACGTGCGGTGACCAGGTTGCCGAGGCCGAGCGCGTGCCGCAGCACCACCGCGATCATCGAAACCACGGCAAAGCCGGAAAACGCCGCCCCCAGCACGAAATAGGGGGGAAAGACGGTCGAGTTCCAGCCCGGCAGCGGCCCGGCCGCAAACAGCAGCGAGACTTCCGAATGCACCGACACGACCAGCGGCACGGCAATCGCCGCGGTCAGCCTGTAGGATTGGCGCCAGCGCACCCAGTGCCGCGCCGAGCCCCGCCAGCCGAGCGCGGCGAGCCCGTAGAAGACCTGATACCGCCGCTTCCTTGCGCGGTCTCGCGTGGCGGCCAGGTCCGGCACGATGCCGATATACCAGAACAGCGCCGAGACGGTCAGGTAGGTCAGCACGGCAAAGAAATCCCAGCTCAGCGGGCTCTTGAACTGGGGCCATATCGTCATGGTGTTCGGATAAGGCGCCATCCAGTAGAAGAACCACGGACGCCCCAGGTGCAGGATCGGGTAAAGTCCCGCGCAGATGACGGCGAAAAGCGTCATCGCCTCGGCGAAGCGATTGAGCGAATTGCGCCAATGCGCCTCCAACAGCAGGAGCATCGCCGAGATCAGCGTTCCGGCATGGCCGATGCCCAGGAACCAGATGTAGTTGGAGATGGCGATGCCCCAGTTGACCGGGATGTTGTTGCCCCAGACTCCGACGCCTCGCCCGAAAACCATAGCCGCCGAAGCCAGGAACGTCAGCAGCAGAAGAAGCGAAAATCCGAAACAGATCCACCACGCTCGCGGCTCCGGATAAGCGAGGGGAATTCGCGTGACCTCTTCGGTGACCGCAGAGAGCTCGCCTTCGCTGCTGGTCATTTTTGCCCCTCCCTGCCGTCCGGATCTTCCTTGGTTTCGATCCGGGCCAGATAGGTGGTTCGTGGCCTGGTGTTGGCCTCCTCGAGCAGGCTGTAATTGCGTGTGGTCGCCTTGCGCCGGCTGACTTCGCTTTTGGCATCCAGAATATTGCCGAACACGATCGCCCTGGTCGGGCAGGCCTGCTGGCAGGCGGTCACAACCTCGCCATCCTGGACCGGCCGGCCGGCAATTTGGGCGGAGATCCGTGCCTCGGCGATGCGCTGGACGCAGTAGGTGCATTTTTCCATGACGCCGCGGCTGCGCACCGTCACGTCAGGATTGCGCATGGCCTTCACGGATGCGGGATCGTCGCCGGTATAGTCGAACCAGTTGAAGCGGCGGACCTTGTAGGGACAGTAGGACGAGCATGTGCGGGTGCCGATGCAGCGATTGTAGACCTGCAGGTTCAGCCCGTCGAAGCTGTGCACGGCCGCGTTGACCGGGCATCCCATTTCACACGGGGCCTGCTCGCAATGCATGCAGGGAACGGGCTGGAAGTAGGACCGGGGCGCGGCGATATCGCCCTCATGATAATGGTCCACCCGCAGCCAGTGCATGTGGCGCCCCTCGGCCACCAGTTCCTTGCCGACCATGGGAACGTTGTTCTCGGCCACGCAGGCAACCACGCAGGCGCTGCAGCCGGTGCACAGATCGAGATCTATCGACATCCCCCATGACGGGCTTTCCCATGCGCGCTCGGGATAGAGACTCGGGCCGTGGCTGACCCCTTCGACCTGCTCATGCGCGCGGGCGCTATCGACGGTGCGCACGAAGTCGTAGCCGTCCATGGCCTGGTGAGGCTGGGTGCAAGCGACGGTCGCGTGTGCGCCCGTCACATCGAGCGAGGCGCCCGTGAGGTGCCACGGTTCCCGCGCGGTGCGGAGCGTGAAGGCGTTATAGCCGAGCCCGCCGGCAATCGCGCTTCGAGCGCGGCCATAGCCCAGGGTCAAAGTTATCGTCCCAGGCTCCTGCCCCGGCTGCACCCAGGCCGGCCCGACGATCTCCCTGCCCTGCACTGACAAGCGCACTTCGTCGCCGTTGGTGATTTTGCGCATCGACGCCAGATGCGGGCTGACCGCGACGACATTGCCCCAGGTGATCGTGCTCAGCGGCTTGGGCGTTTCCTGCAGCCAGGAATTGTCTGCAAAGCAGCCGTCCCACACCGTGGGGTCCGGCCGCAGCAGAACGGCGAGCTTTTCCGGCTGGTCCGGCTCGATTTGAGGGCGCACGGAGCGGTCGACCGGCGCGGCAGAAACCGGGGCGAATGCGCTGTTTTCCACGAAGCCGCGAAAGAGCGCGTCGCGCCAGCGGGCGTCGAAATCGCTGCCCCAGTTGGCGCGCCATGTGGCCTGCACCAGGTCCCTGTCCGTGCCCGAGCCGCCCGACAGCTTGTCCAGCAGCACATGCGCCGAGCGCACGGCATAGAACGGCCGCACCAGAGGTTGCACGATGCTTGCGGTGCCGTCGGCCGAACGCGCGTCGCTCCAGCTTTCCAGTTCGTGCTGGAGCGGCGCATGCCATTGGCATTGCTCCGCCGTTTCGTCGAAATAAAGCCCGGCGTGCAGCCTGAACGCTACCTTCTGCATCGCTTTGCGAAGGGCCAGGTCCGACGGTGCCGCGTAGACCGGGTTCACGCCGAGCACGGCCAACGTGTCCACCCGGCCCGCATCCATGTCCTGCACGAGCGCTTCGAGGGATTGTTCCGGGTTCGACGCCGGCTGGATGATCGGCTCGGTGAAGCCGAGCGTCGTGCCGAACGCGCCAAGCTTCTCGTTGATCAGCAGCCCGTAAGCCTGCAGTTCGGCGCTGTACTGCGCTCCGACGGAAAGTAGCGCCCGGCCCTGGCTGCCGCGCAGCGCGCGAACGGCCGAAGCGACCCACTCCTTCTCGCGTTCGGAGAGTTGTGCGACGGGACCCTCAAGACCGAGTTCCCCGCCAATTGCGCTCGCGATTTCCCCGATGCGAGCATGCCGCACGATCAGCCGGTCGTCGGCCTTCGCGCCCGTCAGCGTCGGGGTCGGTTCAGCCACGAACAACCGGGACACGCCGGAGCCCGCCTGGGAAGCGAGGCGCCGGGTCGACCAGAGATGACTGTTGCTCGCCTGCCGTGGCCCGGGGCCCAGCAGATCGTCGTCGAGGCTGACGACCACCTCGGTTTGGTCGAGCCTGGCGTGCAGCGCCAGCTCGCGGCCGAACAGCATCTTCGTTGCGGCAGCCCGGTTGTCTTCGTCAACCGCGTCGAACACGTGCCAGCGCGCCTGCGGCCAACGGGCGAGCAATGCGCCGATCTGCCTGACCAGCGTTGGCGAGGACACCGGGCCGGTCAGCAGGCGAAACCCTGCCCCCTGGCGCCGGTTCAGTTCTTCGGCGCGCTCCGCGATGGCGGTGTCGAACGCCTGCCAGCTGGTCGGCTGCCCAAGATGGGCCGGCCCTTGCGACCGCGCGGGATCGTAGAGTCCGAGCAACGCCGCCTGCATGAAGATGTCGGTGGCGCCGCCGGTAAGGGGGTGATCGGGATTCCCTTCCAGCTTTACGGGGCGGCCAACATAGGTCTTGCCCAGGACCGGCTGCGCATATCCGGCGAAAGTCAAGGCCGTCGCATACCATTTCGGCTTCCCGGGCGTGACGGCTTCGGGCGCATTGACATAGGGCAAGGCCATCTCGTCCGGCTCACCGGTGCATCCGCTGGCCAGGGCGAGCGACGCGATCATCGCCTTCATCATTGCCCTTCGGTCGATTAAGGGTCCGGGCGCCGCAAACGAAGCTTCGACGGTGCCCCCGCCGGTCGGCTTGCCTTGACGTCCCTCTCGCCGTTCCATTGGGTCACCGGTGACAGATGTTGCAGTTGTCGAGCTTGGACGGCTGCAGCCCGTAAGCTTTCACCATCAGCGCGCCGTAGAGCCGGTGTTCTTCGGGCTGGCTGTCCCACTCGGACCAGTCCATGCGCGTGATGTCGGAAGGCGGGCGCAGATGCGGCGCGGGGTTCCTGTGGCAGTCGAGGCACCATTTCATCTGGAAGGGCTGTGCACGCGCCATCAAGGGCATCTGGTCCACGCGTCCGTGGCAAGTGACGCACGGCACGCCGCGGGCCAGATGGATCGAATGATTGAAATAGACATAGTCCGGAACCCGCGCGACCCGGCGCCACTCGAGCGGCTTGCCGTCGGCGAGGCTGTCGCGCACGGGCGCCAGCATCGCGGCGTTCGTCCAGATCTGCGAATGGCAGGTCATGCAGATATGCGTCGCTGGAAGTCCTGCCTCCGCGCTCGTTTCCGCGGAGGTGTGGCAGTAGCTGCAGTCTATGCCCAGGCCGCCGACATGGTGCTCGTGACTGAAGGGAACGGGTTGATCACGCACCCAGCCGACGAGCGTCTCATAGCTGGAGCTGGCATATCCCGCAGTGAAGAACGTCACCGTCACTAGAAGCAAAAGCATCGCCAAAGCAAACGCCCGCAATCGAGTGTCGGCTGACGCCGTAAATATTTGCGGCATGGCGAAATCCGCCCTCGTCGGATTTCGAATAAATTTCTATGCAACCGATTGGTTCCACGACATTTCAGGCGCCATAGTCGCCGACATGACGTCGATGTCGTTTTTCAACCTGCAGTACGTACCCGAATTTCAATCCACGTCCTTGGCGAGCCGCGCTCTTCAGTGTCCGCCTATCACCGGCAGGATTTCGCCGGTTATGTAGCTGGAGCAGTGAGAGGAAGCGAGAAAGACGTAGGCCGGCGCAATCTCTTCGGGCTGCGCCGGGCGCTTCATCGGCACCTTGGCCCCGAACTTGGAAACATCCTCGCGCTGCTTGTCAGATGGATTGAGCGGCGTCCACACCGGGCCGGGAGCCACCGCGTTCACCCGGATGCCCTGCCCGATGAGATTTGCCGCAAGCGCGCGCGTGAATGCGTGAATTCCGCCCTTGGTCATCGAATAGTCGATCAGTTCCTTGGAACCCTCGATCCCGGTGACCGACCCCGTATTGACGATCGCCGACCCCGGCGTCATGTGCTCGACCGCGGCGCGCGCCATGTAGAAATAGCCGTAGAGGTTGGTTTTCACCGTCTGATCGAAATGCTCCGGCGTGAGGTCCTCGAACTCTGCGGCGTGCACTTGGAAGGCCGCGTTATTGACGAGCACGTCGAGGCGGCCGAACTGCTCGACAGTCTGGGTCACAGCCCGCTGGCAATAGTCCTTGTCCGAAACGTCACCAGGTATCAGTATGCAGCGGCGGCCTTCCGCTTCCACAGCCTTTTTCGTCTCTGCCGCGTCCTGGTGTTCGTCGAGATAAGAAATCGCTATGTCGGCCCCTTCCCGTGCAAACAGCACCGCGACGGCCCGTCCTATCCCCGAGTCGCCTCCGGTTATCAAAGCCGCCTTTCCTTCGAGCTTCCTGGACCCGAGATAGTATGGCGCGTTGTACATCGGCGCCGGTTCGAGCTTTGCCTCCTCTCCCGGCTTTGGCTGGTGCTGCCTGGGAAAGGGCGGCTCCGGGTATCGCCTCGCGCCGGCCTGCATGGCCCCTTCCTGAGCCTTGTCCTTGCCTTCCTTGTCCGCCGCGGCCACCCGGCCTTGTATGGCTTGTTGCCGCTCGACCGCGGCTTTCGTTCCGTGTTTGCTGGCCATGTTGCACCTCTTCGTCGACCGATCCTCTGGCGGGAAGCCGTCTCCGCTACTTCTCCAGGGCGGACCTTTACTAACCGCGCCCCCGAAAGAACGTTCCGCCTTTCGCGGGGTGGGCAGCGAAGGGGAAAGGCCGAGCGAAGCGCCGACGTACCGGACCGGATCTCAGTTACTTCGCCGGCTGGCTCGCTTCGCCAACGGAACCGCAAACCACAAGAAATAGAGCAGCGCACACAGCGCCAAAGCCCCGACGGCAGCGATCTGGACGTGCCCGGTTGCCCGCTCCAGCGCGACATAGAAGCCACTTGCTATGCCGACGCCCAGCGGAACCAGCGCGGCCAGAACCATCACGCTGGCCTTCTTGTGGAACTCCTCGCTGTCTTGCCCCGCTTCCACGAGCCTGTGATAGGTGGCAGGCATCATCAGGATGATTACCGACACCGCCACCGAAACGAGGCCGACAACGTGGACCTTCTGCGATAGCGGCGGCAGCCTGGCGAAGCCATCCATCAGTGTGGCGACCAGCGCAAAGCCAAGCAGTGTCTGGGCTCCGGGCAGAATGACCCTGGCTTCGGTCAAGACATGATGCACTTTCGTGGAAACTGACGTCGGCTGGCTGGCCATGGGACGTTCCTTTCGATGCGAGAGAGCCCGCGGCCCCATCCACGCCGCCGCCGCTGCCACCAGCACGACAAGGCCTATGGCGACGGCGGGGCGCGGCCCGAGGACTGGCGTCAGAGCCACCCCCACGTCTGCGGACAGGGCAAGACAGAACGGTACGAGCGCAACGGCGACGGCCCTGGTCGCCATCCGCTGCAGGCCGGGAGCATCGCTGCCTTGATAGACTATCTGGTGCTCGCTGCAGGGCATCAAGAGCACGGCGAAGGCAATGATGAGCAGCGCCAGCGAAAGCATCTTCAGGCCCTGCGCCTCGAACGGCAAATGTTCGTAACCAGGCTCAAGGAAGGAGCGGAATCCAAAACCGATCAAGACCTGGGTGCCCAGAACCAGGATGCGGCATTCGTCCAGTGCATTCTGGATTTTCGCTTTGAACTCGGTCATTCCCAGTCCTCAGCGCCGTTGCCGCGTGGTGGCACGAGCGGCGCGGTCCTCCAGCGTTCAAATCAAATGCAGGAGTTTAGGGGACATCCAACGGGAAGATAAAGCCGGACTTCCAGCCAAGACCGCGGATGGCACCTGGTTGCCGGCGCTTGCGGCGCATGCCGCCGAACGGGGTGTTCTACTGCTCGCTCTTGGGCTCCAGCGCTTTGCGCATGGTCTTGACGGCGTCAGCAGATACGGGCGGCGCCGCATTGCCCCAGGCGGCCCGGATGTAGCTCACCACCGCAGCCACCTGCTCGTCCGACAGTTTCCAGTTGAAGGATGGCATCGACATCGCATTTGGGTCCTGCGATGTCCACGCACCACGACCGCCTTCGAGAACCAGCCGTATCATGCTGCTCGGGTCCTGCGCATGCACCATCGTGCCTCCCTTCAGGGCCGGGAACAACCCGGGCACGCCCTCGCCCCGGATCTGATGGCACGCGGAACACTGGTCGTAGTAGATGGCCTCGCCCTGGCTTGAGATCCCGTGATCCGCGGTCGCCTTCTCGGGCGTGCCGGCCTGGCTCGGAAGCGATTTCAGATATTCGGCCATCGCCCGCAGATCGGACTCCTCCATTTTCGAGGTCGAGACCGAAACCACTTCCGACATGGGCCCGTAGGCAAGCGTGCGCTCGGTGTGGCCGGTCTTGAGGAAACGGACGATGTCGTCCACGCTCCATCTGCCAAGGCCGCTCCCCATATCCCCCGTCAGGTTCGGCGCGAACCAGTTCTGGATTTGAGACCCCTGATAGCGCTCCGCTTCCTTCACTGCGCCGAAGACGTTCTTCGGGCTGTGGCAGGCGCCGCAATGACCGAGCCCCTCGACCAGATAGGCGCCGCGGTTCCATTCCGCCGATTTTGCCGGGTCCGGTTGGAAGGTCCCGGGCCGGAAGAACAAGGTGTTCCATCCGACCATCGCCAGGGACTGGTTCAGCGGCCACACCAAAGTGTTCTCGGGCCGTCTCGACCTTACCGCCGGAAGCGTCAGCAGGTAGGCATGGATGGCGTCCACATCCTCCCGCGTCACCTTGGTAAACCAGGGATAGGGAAACGCCGGATAAAGTCGGGTGCCGTCTTCGGCTATGCCCTCATGCATGGCGCGATAGAACTGATCGTCGGTCCACGCCCCAATCCCCGTGTCGGGGTCGGGAGTGACATTGGGCGAATAGATGGTTCCGAATGGAGTTTCTATCGGGCGGCCGCCGGCGAATGGCTGTCCGCCCTCGGCTGTGTGACATGCAGCGCAGTCGCCAAGGTCCGTCAGGTAGCGGCCACGCTGCTGTTGAGCATATTCGCCAACATGCGCAAGCCCGGCGGTCAGTGAGGCGAGGGCCAGGGCACCGCCTCCGGCGCAAAGGCCGACAAGCGCGAAGATCCTCATGTTTGCACCAGCGGGCCGGGTTGCTTGAGGTACTGGGAACGGATGGCATTGGCTGCCCAAAGAGTCAGGGCCGTGACAGTGCCGGTCGGATTGTAGCCGCTATTGTGGGGAAATGCGCTCGCGCCCACGACGAACAGGTTGGGCACGTCCCAGTGCTGCAGATAGCGGTTCACCACGCTTTCCTGCGGCGTGGCGCCCATGATTGCGCCGCCGGTATTGTGCGTGGTCTGGTATTCCGTGATGTCGTAATGCGGACCGCGAGGCGATTTCTTGAACTCGCGCGGTTTCATCGCCTTGGCGATGTCCACCATCTTGCCGACTTCGAAATCCTGCAGCTTCCGCTCGTTGTCCTGAAAATCGAAGGTCATGCGCATCAGCGGCCGGCCGTGCACGTCGCGATAGGTCGGGTCGAGGTCGAGCCGGTTTGCCTTGTGCGGCATCACGGCCCCCATGAGGGAAATCGACATGGAGGTCAGGTAGTTCTTGACGAAAGCCTGCTTCCACTTGGCGCCCCATTTAGGGGTGCCCTCGGGCAGCAACTCCGTTTCGATCGGCCGGCCCGTCGTGACATAGCCTGCAATATACCCGCCATGGATGAAGCCCAGGCCCGTATGGTCGAAGTTGTCGCCGTTCCAGTCGTCGACGATCACGCCCAGCGCGCCGGCGCCGATGAAGGGATTGAGCAGCTTGTCGTCGAAGAAAATGTCGACCGAGGGGTTCATCTGGTAGCAGTAGTTCTTGCCCAGAGCGCCCTTGCCTGTGGCAGGATCGTAGATCTCGCCAATGCCCGAAACCATCAGCATCCGGACGTTGTGGGTGATGTAGGCACACAGGACCACCAGGTCTGCCGGCTGTTCGAATTCCTGCCCGCTGGTGTCGACATACGTCACGCCGGTGGCGTGCTTTCCGCTTCGATCGAGATTGATCCTGAGCACCTCGCTTTCGGTCCGAAGCGTGAAATTCTGCTTGTGCATCAGCACCGGCAGGATGGTCGTCTGCGCACTTGCCTTGGAGTAGTTGCCGCAGCCGAACTTCTCGCAGAATCCGCAATAGGTGCAGGGGGCGAGCCGGACGCCGAGCGGATTGGTGTAGGCGACCGAAAGATTGCCGGAGGGGCATGGAAAGGGGTGCAGCCCCAGCGAAGAGGCCGCCTCGCCAAACAGCGTCGGCCCGTAGGTCTGCTGCATCGGCGGCGTCGGATAAGGCTGCGAGCGACTGCCCTCGAACGGATTGCCGCCGGCCTGTTTTTGTCCTCGAACGTTGCCCGCCTGTCCCGAAATGCCGCAAAGCTCGTCAAACTGCGTGTAATAGGGCTCGAGCTCTTCATAGGTGACGCCCCAGTCCTGGATCGTCATTTCGTCCGGGACCATCTGCGCTCCGTACCGGGCAATCGTCTGCGACTTGATCTGAAAATCGTAGGGCAAGAATCGGAATGCCTGGCCGTTCCAGTGCAGGATCGAGCCGCCAACGCCCGTTCCCGGCAGGAACGACCCGAGCCGCCGCATCGGAAGGGCGGTCTGGTCCGGCGAGTTGCGGAAAGTGATCGTTTCGCGAGCGGGCTGTTCGAACAGATGCTCGCGGTAGCGATAGCGCAGCTCGTCCTGAATGAAGGTCGGCGCGAAATCGGTGGCGGTGTCGCGCCAGCTGCCGCGTTCGAGGGCCAGCACGTCCAGCCCGCTGTCGGTCAGCTGATGCGCCATCAGCGCGCCGGTCCAGCCGAACCCGATCAGAACCGCGTCGACGGATGGAAGCTTGCGCGCCATCGCCTCACCCCTTCCCGTTCCAGGCGGGCCGGCCCCTGATGCCTACCGGGGGCTGATCATAGCGCTGGCCGTGTCGGCCAACCCAGTCGCGGTAGTTGTACCGAGCGCCGGGAAAGCCCAGCATCTTCCAGCCGGCCATGTCCCGGTTTCCGCTGTAGATCGGATCGGAAAACATGCCTTCCTTGGTGTTCATCAGCAGCATCTTGAAGAAGGTCTCGGCGTCGACATTGGCAAGCTCGAGCTTGCCGCCTTCAATATCCTTGAGCAGCGCGTCCTGTTGTTCGGCGGCAAGATCGGCGAAGCGCTTGCCTGATGAGCTACCGACATGCTCATCGATCGCCTTGACGGCGGCGCGATAGAGGGCGGCCGGGGTGAAGCGCGACTGAAAACCTTGCGTGTCCTGCCCCTTTTCCCACGGACCGGACATGTACCAACCCTCGGCGCGTCCGAACGCGCCCCCAAGCTGGTGGTCGATGAACAGCGTCACGCCGCAGGCACGGGCGCCAGCCCCCAGTTCGTCCTCCGGAATTAGCCGTTCCGTCGCCGCATCGATGAAGGCGACCTCTGCGGGCGTGAAATAAAGATAGTCCGAAGAGGGGTTTGGGTTCGGCAAATCCGCCTGCTGCGGAACCCACGGCCTCTCACCCTTGATCTCGCGGGCCTGGGTGGGCCCGCCCCAGACGACGACGCTGGAGGCGCCGGCCAGAAAAGTGCGACGGTTGAAGCTACTTTTCATGGCCACCTCACTTGGAGCCAGAGCCTGGAAGGTTCGGCATCTAACGATCCCCTGCGAACAAGGTTCCGTCACGTCGAGGTGCCTTCCCGTTCGGGGAACTGCTCCGCGACGTGGACTGCGAAGACGAAGAAGACACGGCTGGCCGCCTTGCCAGACAGCCAGCCGCCCTCGCTTCTTGCTTACGCTCTAAGCTCTACCTTATCGCTCAATCGTTGGTGCTCGACTTGTTCTTCTTGTGATGATGATGGTTGTGTCCGCCGCCGGGATTTTTGACGACGACCTTGTTTCCGTTTCCGTTGTTGTTGCCGTTTCCGGATCCGGCGTTGTTGTTTCCGTTATTTCCGCCGTTGTTATTACCGGTATTGTTGTTGCCGTTTCCGTTTCCGTTGTTGTTCCCAGAATTGTGGTTGCCGTTGCCAACGCCATTGCCGTTACCGGCATTGTTGTTGCCGTTGTTATTTCCGTTGTTCGACCCCGTGTTGTTATTGCCGTTATTGTTGCCGTTGTTGTTGCCGGTGTTGCCATTGCCATTGCCGTTCCCGTTGTTGGAACCGCCCTGGCTGGTGCCGCCGCCGCCACCACCGCCACCGGTGGCATAGCCTTCGGCCGCGAAAGCCGTCATGGCGATCACCGCAATCGAGGCAAGGAGGAGCTTCTTCATGGCAAATTCCTTTCGTTGACTGTGAACATCAATCGATGTGGATGGTTCTACGGCCGTCCCGCCCATCGGGTGAGTACTCTCACAGTATTTTAGTGTTAACGATTGGTTAACCATGAGCAATTCGGGGATATTACCCATCGAGGCGTGGGCAAAACCGCGTCCGTCCGGCAATATTTGAGGCTCGCGAGGGCAAACCCCCACCGCTGGGTCGGACCATTGACCTTCAAATATCGGACAAGTTCACCGCGGCGGCGCCACAATGCCGCCGCTGCGCAGATGCCGCGCAGCCCGCGCCAATCAGCTCTATTTTCGGGTGGCACGCCCTTCCGGCTTCTTTCCGTCGACCGCCTTGTCGGAAGGCACGCGTTCGGTCACGACCAGAACGATCGGCTGCGGGCACCCGGCCACCACGGAGGTTGCCGTATGGCCGAAGGAAAGTTCCGGGCCGGGCCGCTGCGCAGCCCCCATGACCACCAGGGAAGCTTGCTTCGCCTCCCGGCAGATAACCTTGTCGGCGTTGGCGTGCATGCGGATCGCGGTCTGGACAGGCACGTCGTAGCGGTTTGCGAGTTCCACGATTTCCTTCAGCACCGCTTCTTCCCGCCATCGCGACATCCATGGCCGCCGAGCACTTTCCCTTCCCTGTCGGGCGACATAGAGCGCCCTCACCTTTGCCTTGCAAGGCCGGGCCAGCGCCAAAGCCAGGTCCGCCGCTCGGCGCGCCACCTCGGTCCCATTGACCGGGACGAGAATGGTGGACGTGCTGCTGAGGCGCGGCATTCCGGTGCCGGTGCCTTGCAGCACGAGGCATAACCCGCCTTCGAAACCGGCGACGATGTCGCGCAAGCCGGGGGCGAATGCCGCCTCTTCGTCCCGTGCGCCAGCCAGCCCCACGAAAAGCATGTCATAGCCCTTGCGGGCCTCGTCCGCGACGGTCTCGGGAGTAACCGGGCTCTCGTCGCGAGCTGTCAGATGCACCTCCTCGATGGCGGTGCCCTCGCCCTTCTGCACGGCGTCGGCGCTTGTCTTGGCTGCCCGCTTCAGCTGTCTCACGTGCTCTTCCGGCCGGATTCGTTCCGACGCCGCCGCCGAAGGGCGCTTGCCCTGACGCAGGAGCGTGATGGGCATACCGCTGCTGCCTCCAAGTATTCCTGCCAGGCGTGCGGTGAACTTTCCCACGGCGCTGTCGTCCGCGATGACCAGCAAGCGCTCCAGTCGGGCAACGAGGCCGCGTTCGTCCAGGGCTTCGCGGTCGATGCGCTCCTTCTCCTCCTGCGTCATCGGCAGCCGCCGCAGCGCCCAGCGCAGCATTGGCGGCATCGCCAGCGTGGTGCAGATCGCCATGGTGACGATCATGGTGAAAAGGGTGTGCGACAGGATGTTCATCGACAGGCCGATGCTCGCCACGATGACCTCGGTCGAGCCGCGTGCATTCATCGCGCAGCCCACGGCCATCGCTTCCTTCGCCGACATGCCGACGAGCTTTCCGCCGAGGAAAGCACCGCTGAACTTGCCCACGCTGGCGATCGCGATGAGAATTACGGTAAGCATTGCGAGTGTGGGGTCCGCAAGCACGGTAAGGTCTGCCGACAGCCCGGCCACCCCGAAAAACACCGGCATGAACAATGCGGTGATCACGCCGCGCAATTCCGCTTCGATGTGGCCCGAAAGGATCGGCGATTCACCGATCAGCACGCCCGCCACGAAGGCGCCAAGCACCGTGTGCACACCAATCAGGTTGGTGGTCCAGGCCATGACGCCGGTGATGACGAGGATCACGGTTATCACGGCGAATTCGCTCTGGAAGCTGTCGTTGCTCCAGCGGATCATCGAAAAAACCAGGCGTCGCCCAACCGTGAAGCTGAAGACCATGAACACGGCCACTGCCGCTATCGTGGCCAGCAAGCTCAGGGGCTGCACCGTGCCATGGGTCGCAATGGCAAAGGTTACAGCTATGGTGAGCCAGCCGATGGTGTCCTCGAGAACCGCCGAGGAAACGATTATCTGCCCCAGGTTCCGCCGCATGAAGTTCATCTCGCGGACCACCATCGCCACTACCTTCACCGACGAGATCGAAAGTGCCGTTCCAAGAAACAGTCCGGCAACCAGGCGCTGGTCCGGGTTCGGCAGCAGCGAAGGGGGCAAGAGCGACGCAAACGCCACGCCGAGAACAAAGGGGATCAGGATGCCCGCCGCGGAGATCGACAGGCACGAGGCCCCGACCTTGCGCACCAGCTTCAGGTCGGTTTCCATGCCGGTCAGCATGAGCAGCAGCAGGATGCCGAGCTGGGCCACCGCCTCGATCATGGTCTTCTGAGGGGCATCGAGCGGGAATATGAAGTGCTGAACAGAAGGGAACAGCCAGCCGAACAGCGACGGCCCGAGCACGATGCCGCCGATCAACTGGCCAACGATCGCCGGCTGGTCGAAGCGCTGGAAAATCTCGCCCAGCCCCCGGCCCACCAGCAGCAGCAGGACGATTGCAAGAACGAAGGTCCCCTCGCCGGAGCCCGCGAAGCCCACGGGCGCTTCGGCCTCGGCCGCTCCCGCCGGTACGATCGTAAGAAGCAGAGATGCCGCCCAGAGCGTCCTGCGGCTTTCCTGACGAACGTCTTTGTCCTCGGTTGGCATGCGCGGCACTACTCAGGCACCCGGTCGCGGTCGTCTTTCGATCACGCCGTCGAAAAGCCGGCTCTGCCAGTCATTTCGAGCAAAACGGGAAACGCGGCTTGCGCTCCCGTTGCTGCTCGTCTGCACAAATGCGTGCGGCCTAGCGTTTCCACCGGCCTTCATATTTGAATTGCGGCGCCGCCTTGAGCTGGTCTTTCGTGGCGTTCATCGTCGCCACCCATTTCTTGTTGTTTTCCTGGTAGTCGATTTTCACAGCGCTCGGGCTGACCGCCACATAATGTTCCCCCATGCCCAGAAAGCCGCCCACCGACATGATGTATGCGGCAAGGGTGTTGTTCGACAAAACCAGATCCTTGATTTCGCCGACCGTCTCGTTCTGGTTATTGGTGACGTTCAGGCCAATCAGGTTGTAGCTAAGAATATCCGTCGGCTGGACGGTGACGAAATCCCCCGCAACATTGGCTTCGGGGGTCTGCGCCTGCCCGATACCCATCAGCGCAGCAGTGGCAGCGATTGCAATGATTGCTCTACGCATGGTCCTGTCCTCGCTCGATCCATATCGCCAAAAAACACTCCAGCCGCCGCTTTGTTCCTTGGGGCCTCAGAGCCGGCGCTCGATGAGCCCCGCTATAGAGCGGTACCGGTGAATTCAGTGTCCGAGCAAAGGATCTTGCCGATCATCTCGGCCACGCCGGCACCCCGGGCGGCCGTTGTCGTGTGGCTGGCCGTTTCGATGACTGCCGGAAGCGCGTTGGCAACCGCCACACTGTAGCCGACCAAGCGAAGGAACATGTGGTCGTTTTCCGCGTCGCCGATGCCCACAACGTCCTGCGGCAAAAGCTCGAGCTCCTCGAGCGCCGCGGCCAGTCCGGTCGCCTTGTTGATGCCGGTGGGCAGCACCATGACGGCGCCCTTGTTGAATATGATCTCGAGTTCCAGTCCCAGTTGTTTGATCTCTTCCAGCACTATCGTTTCATTGGGAACCAACGTCGCCACTATTGTTCGCCCGACGTACAGCGGCGCCACGCCTCTCTGGCGCAGGCGTTCGACAAAGATCGGCGGTGGCGGAGGGGAAAGCAGGCGTGCGTTTTCGGTTTCGGGCGCATAAAGCAGCGCGCCGTTTTCCGCGACGATCCTGTCGAAAATCGCGTGCGCCGGAAAGGTAAGCTTCAGGTCCGGTAGTTCACGCCCGGTCACCAGGATCAGCTTCCGCCCGGAATTCTTGAACCTCGTCAGCGCGTCGAACGCCTCCGCCGACACTGAGCCTTCATCGGCAAGGGTTTCATCGTAGTCCGTGGCAAGAGCTAAGGCTTTCATTGTGCGTCGTTCCGTTGCTGGTGTTTCGTCTAACCGGCGAAGCTCGGCTTTCGTTCCCCTCATCGACGATGACACTCGCGCCGAGCCACGAACTTGGAACCATTCGAGGCAGTAATCGATTTCAGCCCCATGACATGGAGCATGTGGGCGACGAGAGACGAGTGATGAGGATTGCACAGGTCGCGCCACTTGCGGAGAGCGTTCCGCCCCGGCTTTATGGCGGAACAGAGCGGATAGTTTCCTATCTAGCTGACGGCCTGGTCGATCTCGGCCATGAGGTCACGCTGTTTGCAAGCGGCGATTCCGTCACCCGCGCCAGCTTGGTCGCCACCCGCGACTGCGCCCTGCGGCTTGACCCGCATCCCCACACATCGTCTATCGCGGCTCATTTCACGATGCTCGACGAGGTGCGGAAGCGGGCGTCGGAATTCGACATCATCCACTTTCATCTGAGCCATTTCCTGCACTTCCCGTTCTTCGAGAACATGGCGCACAAGACGGTGACGACCCCTCACGGCCGCCTCGACTATCGCGACCTTCCCGACGCCTACAGGCGGTGGAACGAATTCCCGATGATTTCGATCTCGGACAGTCAGAGAAAGCCTCTTGCCGAAGCCAGATGGCTGGCCACCATTCACCACGGCCTGCCCTACAGCGGCCAGCCGGTCTGGAACGGGTCCGGGGGGTATCTGGCGTTTCTCGGGCGCATTGCCCGCGACAAGCGGCCGGACAGGGCAATCGAGATCGCGCGCAGGACTGGCTATCGCCTCAGGATCGCCGCGAAAATCGGCAGGGATGACAGGGCGTATTTCCACGAGACGATCGAACCACTGATCGATGGCGAGAATGTCGAATTCGTGGGCGAGATCGGCGAGGCCGAGAAGGTGGAATTCCTCGGCAACGCCGCGGCTTTGCTCTTTCCCATCGACTGGCCGGAACCTTTCGGGCTCGTGGTCATCGAAGCCATGGCGGTGGGAACCCCGGTGGTGGCCTGGAACCAGGGTGCAATGGAGGAGATCATCGACGAGGGTGTGACCGGAGCTGTCGTTGACAGCACGGAAGCCGCGGTGGAAGCTGTCTATCGTGTCGCAAAGCTTGACCGCTCGCAAGTTCGCGCGGCGTTCGAACAACGCTTTGGCGCCGACCGAATGGTCAGGCAATATGTCGACGCTTACACTCGGCTGCTGGACTTTTAGGGTCCCTTCCCCCGGTCCGAAGGCAGGATGATCCGAGCTATGGGAAAGTCATCATGGCAGAACTCGACGAACGCCAGCTCGATCCGGCAGTCGCACTTGCTGCAATTGACAAGATGCCGCCGAGAAACCCACTCAAGCAGTTTGCCTTGAAACACGGCGACTGTTTCATTGTCACCAATGACCGGGGCGACATCCGTGGACGGGGCGATGGCCTGTTCCGCGACGACACGCGCGTCCTTTCGCTGCTTTGCCTAACCATCGGCGACAAGGAGCCGACCCTGCTTGGGGCGTCGCTCAGCCAGGACAACATTATCTTCAACGCCAATCTGACGAACATGCCGCTGGAGGTCGAGCCGGACTCCAGCATGCCGCAGGGCGTGATCCATATCGAGCGCTCGCGATTGATATGGCAGGATCGGCTGTTCGAACGGATCCGGCTGGCCAATTACGGCGACCGCACCGTGCAGGTTCCCATGGAGCTGGAGTTCGACGCGGACTTCCGCGACATGTTTGAAGTCCGCGGAAGCAGGCGCCTGAAGCGCGGGAAAATCAGCGCCAGCAAGACATCGCGAGAAACTGTCGCCCTCTGCTACGAAGGGCTGGACGGCCTGGTTCGGCAGTCGGTCATCTCGTTCTCCGAGCGTCCGCGCGAGCTGAGCACCTCGCGCGCGGAATTCCGCCTGTCTGTGCCGCGGCACGGTGCACACACGCTGTTCTTGGAAGTCGGTGCCGAGCAGATCGAGCTTCCCAGCCGCGAACGCTATCGTTCGGCGGCGGCGCGAGCGCGCTGGCAAATGCGCTCCAAGCGCCGGCACGGCGCGACCCTTTACAGTTCGGGCCGGGTCTTCAACGACTGGATGTCGCGGGCGCGCGCCGACATCGCCTTGCTCACCACCGAATTGCCCACGGGCCCATACCCATATGCGGGCATTCCCTGGTTCTCCACCGCCTTCGGGCGGGACGGCGTCATTTCCTCACTGCAGATGCTGTGGCTGAATCCCGGGCTCGCGAAAGGCGTGCTCGCCTTTCTGGCGCAGCACCAGGCGACGGAGACGCTGCCGTTCAGCGACTCCCAGCCCGGCAAGATCCTGCACGAAACCCGCAAGGGCGAGATGGCGGCGCTGCGCGAGCTTCCCTTCGGCCGGTATTACGGCGGCGTCGACACCACGCCGCTCTACATCTACCTGGCCAGCGCCTACGCCCGACGGACCGGCGACATGGAATTCATCGACAGCATCTGGCCGTCCCTGCGCGCGGCAGCCGGCTGGATCGACTCCGTCGGCGCCCTCCACGAGCACGGCTTCATCGCCTATCAGCGCGCCGCCGAATCCGGCCTTTTCAACCAGGGTTGGAAGGACAGCTTCGATGCGGTTTTTCATGCGGACGGCTCGATGCCGAAGGGGCCCATAGCGCTGATCGAGGTCCAGGGCTACGTCTTTGCGGCCTATCGCGGGCTGGCGGAACTTGCGACTCGCCGCGGCGAGCTTGCGCTCGCGGACCACTGGACGGAACGTGCCGAACGCATGCGCGAGTCCGTGGAACGCTATTTCTGGATGGCCGAGGATGGCTTCTACGCCATAGCGCTGGACGGCGATGGCAGGCAGTGTCAGGTGCGTGCCTCGAATGCCGGCCACCTGCTCTATGTGGAGCTTCCGGCTCCGGAACGTGCCCGCATACTGGTCGACCAATTGCTCACGGCACAATTCCACACCGGATGGGGGATCCGAACCCTTGCCGACGACGAAGTGCCGTTCAATCCGATGTCGTATCACAATGGCTCGATATGGCCGCATGACACCGCCATATGCGGGGCCGGAATGGCTCGCTATGGAATGCGCGACGGCGTGGTCAGGCTGATGAGCGGCACGTTCGAAGCCGCCGTGCATTTCAACATGCGCCTGCCCGAGCTGTTTTGCGGCTTCACGCGAGCCCCCGGCGAAGCCCCGGTGGCCTATCCCGTTGCCTGCCTGCCGCAGGCCTGGTCTTCCGGTTCTGCATTCATGCTCATGCAGGCCTGCCTTGGGCTGGAAATCGACGGGTTCGAGGGCGAGATCCACGTAAACCGCCCGAGATTGCCCATCGGCATCGACCGGCTGTCGGTCAGGCGCCTCAGCGTAGGAGACGTTCGGGTCGACCTTCACTTCCAGCGGGTCGGCGATCGCGTCGCGGCCTTCCTCGACTCTCGCGACGAAGGACTGGCGACCCTGGTGGTTCGCAGCTGAAAAATTCGGAGGCTGGCTGGAACCCCTGGGGCCGCGGAGAGTTCGCTACCAGAGCGGGCTGAGACCGTTCGAGACATTTGCAAACGCCACGAGCGGTATGACTATTGAAACAGCATTTCTAGCCGTCATGGGGCTGGCAGCCGCCGCTCTTTGCATTTCGCTTGCAGCGATCTGGACGTCCTTCGCCGCCATGCGCAATCTCCCCGCGCTGCGGGCCGGGCCGCCGAACAGGCCGCTCGACGAGGCACCGCACCAGTTGCTGCCCGAATTCGAGCAAAACAACCGAGGGGCAGACGCTCCTCTCGTGACCTGGTCGCCGGAAATGATGCGGCAGGTGATAGACCGCGAACTGCCCGGCGCGGAGATCATTCTCGTTTCCAACCGGGAACCCTACATCCACAACCTGAACGACGGGAAGGTCGAGCTCTGCATTCCGGCAAGCGGGCTCGTGTCGGCGTTGGAACCCGTCATGCGCGCCTGCTCAGGAACATGGATCGCTCATGGAGGAGGGTCCGCAGACCACCTCGTGGTCGATGAGCATGACCGGGTCCAGGTCCCTCCCGGCCGGCCGGCCTACACGCTCAGCCGCATCTGGCTCAGCGAGGAGGAACAGGAGGGCTACTATTTCGGCTTCGCCAATGAGGGGCTCTGGCCGCTCTGCCACATCGCCTTTACCAGGCCCATCTTCCGCGAATCCGACTGGGAGGCCTACAAGGCGGTCAACCAGAAATTCGCCGACCGGATCGTGAAGGAGGCAACCAGTTCGGCTCCCGTGGTGCTGGTTCAGGACTATCACTTTGCCCTTCTGCCGCGCATGATCCGGAATGCGCTGCCGGATGCGACCATCATCACCTTCTGGCATATCCCCTGGCCGAATTCCGAGGTCTTCGGCATCTGCCCCTGGCGCGAGCAGATCCTTGACGGGCTGCTGGGCAGTTCCATCGTGGGTTTCCACATCCAGTTCCACTGCAACAATTTCACCGACAGCGTCGACCGCTTTCTGGAAAGCAGGATCGATCGCGAGCATTCGGCAATTTGCTACGGCGGCCAGAGCACGCTGGTGCACCCCTACCCCATTTCCATAGAATGGCCGCCGACGACCCTGGAAGACCTGCCTTCCGTGGAGGAATGCAGGGAAAAGCTGATCAGCCGGTTCGGCCTCTCTCCGGAAACGAAGCTGCTCGTGGGTGTCGAGCGCATGGACTACACGAAGGGCATCATCGACCGCTTCCACGCCCTCGAACAATTGTTCCTGCGCCATCCGGAATGGGTCGGCAAGGTCGCGTTTCTTCAGATCGCGGCCCCCAGCCGCGGTGTCCTGACGGCCTACAAGCATCTTCACGAAGAGTGCCTCGCCTTCGTGGAAGCGTTCAACGAGCGTTTTGGCAACGGAACCTACCGCCCGATCCTGTTCCTGGACGAGCACAACAACCAGCCCGATGTGTACACCGCCTATCGTGCAGCCGACGCCTGCGTAGTGAGCAGCCTGCACGACGGCATGAATCTGGTGGCGAAGGAGTTCGTCGCTTCCCGCGACGACGAACAGGGCGTGCTGATCCTCAGCACCTTCGCAGGCGCCTCGCAGGAACTTCTCGACGCGCTGATAGTGAACCCCTTCGATCCCACCGCAATGGGCGAAGCAATGCTGCGTGCGATAACCATGCCGCAGGAGGAACAGCGCGAACGCATGACCCGGCTGCGCGACGTCGTCCGCACCAACAACGTCTATCGCTGGGCTGGCACCATGCTGCAGGACGCGGCGCGCCTGCGCAAGCGCCGTGCGCCCGAGGCCGAAAACGTCGCGCCCGAGTTGAAATCCTTCGCGCCGCCACTTCTAAAACGCCTGCTGTCGGGAAATCGGCGCCCAAGGGGACGGGAAGCCGCTCGTCGCACCGGCTCGAACCATCGGTCGTGGCTCTGAGCAGGACCGGGACTTCGCGGGTGCGGGAAGAGCGACAACTGCCTTTCGATTGACCGGAGCCGCGAAGAACCAGAAGCGGGCAATGAGGGAGATGGCGATGCAGACGGTGACGGGACTTTTCATTACCAACCGCGCGGCTCGCTCGGCTGTAAATAGTCTCGAAGAAGAAGGGATCGCGAGTTCCGATATTGCATATGTCGGGCGCGAGGAACCTGAGGCCGACGCGCAGAGCGACGTGGCCACGGGTGCCGGTGCCGGTGCCGGCGCTGTCGCCGGCGGTGCAGGCGGCCTGCTGGCCGGACTGGGAATAGTGGCCATACCCGGCGTTGGCCCTGTTGTCGCGGCAGGCTGGCTTGCCGCGACGCTCGCGGGCGCTGCCGCAGGTGCGGTGGTCGGCGGCGTAGCCGGGCGTCTGGTCGCAGCTCTCGTGGATGGAGGCATCGATAAGGATGACGCCGGCGTCTATGCCGAAGGAATTCGCCGCGGCGGAGCGATTGTGAGCGTCACTGGAGTCGAAGAAAAGCATGCCGAGGCGGTCAGGTTGATCCTGGTATCGAACGGCGCGGTCGACCTGCAGAACCAGCGAACGCTTTACGAAGGCGAGGGTTGGAGCCTGACCGACGAAGGCAACCGGGACCGGGGTTCGGAGCCGAAAAAATAGCGGCGGAAGCTCGCTTTCCGTGCACGGTCCGCCTTTCCTTCGGCCGGCCTGTTACGGGGCATCTTGCGGAAATTGTTTCACGAAATCGGGAACCTCAACAAGCCGCTGGCATTAGCCAACCGGGCAACAATGTCGGCCCGCGTTCGCCGGCCGAAGCAGAAAGGCGCCGTTCGGCGGCCAACGATAGAAGGAGAATAGGCGATGGCTGAGAAAAAGCTTGAAGATCTTTTCTACGACACGCTGAAGGACATCTACTACGCGGAACGCAAGATCCTGCGGGCGCTGCCGAAGATGGCCAAGGCCGCCAAGTCTGCCGAGTTGAAGCAGGCCTTCCAGAAGCATCTGGAAGAGACCGAGGGCCAGGTCGAGCGGCTTCAGCAGGTTTTCGAAATCCTCGGCAAGCGCGCTCAGGGCAAGACCTGCGAGGCGATCGAAGGCATCATCTCGGAAGGCGAAGAGATCGCGGACGAGTTCAAGAATACGCCGGCCCTCGATGCCGGGCTCATCTCTTCGGCCCAGGCGGTGGAGCACTACGAGATCACCCGATACGGAACGCTTAAGCGCTGGGCTGCCGAACTCGGAATGAAGGATGCCGAGCGGCTGCTTGACCAGACGCTCGCCGAGGAGGCCAAGACCGACGCGGCATTGACCAAGCTGGCCGAAGCCGGGGCCAACGAACGAGCCCGCGCAGCCGCTTAAAGCGGGCCGGAGCAAGCGTTCTGCCGAGGCATTCGGCACGATCGGAAGACAGATGACTCGGCCGTGCCAATCGCACGGCCGAGTTCCTGTTTGGAGCGCTTGATCTGGAGCCCCCGCCACCGCGATGGCGGCGCCTCAGCCGGACTGGCCGTGCCGCCAGCCGCGCCGCCTGGCGATATACTGGTCCAGCGCCTCGGCCAGGGCGTGTTCGTCGGTCACACCTTCCTGAAACACCCGCATCAGATACTTCGCCGCTTCGGAATCCAGCGGCGAGCCGCTCTGCGGCAATTGTTCTCCGCTCTTTGCGAGAACGCGTTTGATCTTCTCCAGATCGGCGCCGGTCAAGTATGGATTGCTTGTAGGCATCGCGGTTTTCCTCGGGCGTGCACTTCTCGTCCCCCAAGGAAGCTGACAAGCCTAGAATGGCTGCAACTCCGCGGCCCGTCTACCGCCAATTCGAGAACAAGCGTCGAGTGCCCCTCCCCCTCCTCGGCCGGAGTTTCCCCCGGGCGGCCTCTCGCCCCAGATTGGAACCTTGGACAATCGCGTCTGTTCTCTGCCTGATTGGAGGCATCTGAAGCGCCATGAGCCCTTTTGAGAACGCGTTATCGACAGCCCTCTCGGCCCACATAGGCAAGACCGGCAAGAACGGTGAGGAATACATCCGCCATGTTCTGCGCGTGGCGGCTTCCGTGAGCGAGGACGATCAAAAGATAGTCGCCCTGCTCCACGATGTGGTGGAGAAGTCGGAAATCACCCTGCACCAGTTGCGCCAGAAAGGTTTTTCGGCCCGCATAGTCGACGCGGTGGATGCGCTTACGCGCCGCGAAAACGAAGACTATCTCGATTTCGTGCGACGTGCGGCATCGAACCCATTGGCGCTGCCGGTCAAGATTGCCGATCTGCGGGACAATCTGAGGGCTTGCGAGCATTCCGCCGATGGCGGCGATAAGTACCGGGCGGCGCTGAAAATGCTGGGCGCTGCCGCTGCGCCTCAAAAATGAGGCCGCATGGGAACTCTAGCAGTTGCGTGAGGTTGGATACCGGTCATTCGATCAGGAGATCGCCATGCAAGACTTGCTCAAAGTATGCGTTTTGGCGGCAGGCGCCCTGCTGACCCTCCCGCTGACTGCCGTTGCGCAATATGAACACCAGGAATATCAAGGCGGAATACAGGAACGCCACGGCCGTCCCGAATATCGCGAGCGGGAGTACGACGAGGGATATCGCCGTCATCATCGCCACGGCTGCCACACGGAAGTGACCCGTGAATGGCGACACAACCATATGGTCACGAAGAAAGTGACTGTGTGCCACCGGCCGTATTGAAGTTGGTCAGTGAGACGGGCGCAGCGTCATTAAGACAAGCAGGAGCCGCGAAACGGCTCCTGCTTTCAAGATAGGTGGCAACCCGCCTAGCCTATCAGGGTCTCTCGCCTGTCGCGCTCATTTCCCCCCACGCACGCGGCAACGGCCGCAATGAAGGCCCCGATCAGGAGGGACATGGAGGCAACGAGCGACAGGGTTAGCCCGGCCTTGCGTGCGGTATCAGCGGCCTCTTTCGCCTTGGCTTTTGTATCGGCGATGCGTCGCAGAACGGCATTCACCCGGCCCTCTGCATCCGCCTGCGAGAGGCCCGTCCGGGACCCCACGAGCGTAACCAGATAGGCGCGGTCCTCGGCCGGTATCTCGCCGCTCGTCGCTCCCATCAACAAGATTTTCGTCGCCTCGGCAGTCGCCGCCGCCCGATCTTCCGGGGCTGTCGGCGACGGGTTTGCCGGCCGGAAGAGTGAGTCAACAAAATAGCCCGTCGCATTCTCCGCCGTGCCACCGCCACCGCCGGCAGCTTGGCTGCCTGCCCCGAGGGCCGCGCCGGAAGCGACGGTGGAAGCGGCCTGTACGCCACCGCTCACCGCCGAGGTCAGACCCGAGCCGACGATGAAAGTGATGACCACGGTTGCCAGGGCCCATGCGAGAAAGCCGTGCGCGGTATCGCGAAAGAACACTTCGTCGTCATGCACGCCCACCCATCTGGTGCGCAGCCGGCCGGTCAGATAGCCGCCCAGCGCGGAAGAAAGCCACTGGACGATGATCAGCCACACCGCCGCCGAAACCGCGAAGGTGGTGGCCGACACTCCGCGCATCGACCACGGCGAAATCACGCTCAGTCCGAGGCCAGCTCCCAACAGCATCAGGATCAGGGTTGCCGCAACAGCAGCTATGGCACCGACGATAATCGGGCCCCACGATACGGCCGATGATGATGATTCCACCACCGGACGCCCGGTCTGCACCGTTTCCATCACGATCTCCTATCTCATGAACAGCATGATAAGGATGATGATCGGGATAGGTACGCCAAGAAGCCAAAGAAGAATGCCACGACCCATAATAATCGCTCCTCTGTGCAGATGCTCAATAACACCAATAACTTGGAGCGGTGGTGAAAGTTCCACCCACGTCTGTACCGCTGCAAATAAGCGGCAAAGAATGAGCCGACGTGGATTGACGGCCTGCGACGTTTTCCGCACCCTGCTGCCTGGCAAATGGGAGGCTTTCATGCGAACCACACTGGCATCAGTGCTGCTGCTGGCATGCGCCACAAGCGCGGCTCAGGCGCTCGACAGTCATGGCGCGGCGGTGGTGGTATCTCCGGTCGCGTCAGCCACGCAAACCGCGTCCGGCCAGCCGATCACATTGCCGCAGAAGAACGTGCAGGTTCTGGTCTCGACCTATGAGATCGCGCCCGGCGCGAAACTGCCGGTGCACAAGCACCCATTCCCGCGCTACGCCTATGTCCAGGCCGGCACGCTGGAAGTGACCAATGTGGAGACCGGCAAGAGCACCACCTACGGGCCCGGCGACTTTGTCGTGGAAATGATCGGACAGTGGCATCGGGGCGCCAATGTCGGCACCGATGACGTCAAGCTGCTGGTAATCGATCAGGTCGAGGAAGGTACGCAGAACACGATATTGCAGCAGTAGTTTCCAGCTTTCCGCCGGGCGCCAGCCACTCATTGCTGGGCGCCCGGCCCCTCGCCCATTAGCCGGTTCAGGCCGCTTCCAGCCAGCGCGAGTGCACCCAGCCGATCTTGTCCTGGGGAGCGCCGGTGATTACCGGGTTCACCTCGAACCAGACGCCGTCAGCCCCGATCTGCCGGACAAGCGATCCGTCCTTCAGCATCTCGATTGCGTTGAACGAGACCCCCGGCCCGGCGCGGAGTGTCAGCCCGGTTCCGGACACTACCTTGAACAGGTTATCCGAATCCGAGGATCGCCCGTATAGCTGCGCCCGGAACCGCTCCAGGTTGAAAGCCGGACCCGGGTCCTGCTTGCGACCCGGCGAGACATCGTCGTGGCCGAGCAGGTTCTGCTCGGGAATGCCGTAATGCTTGACGATCGCCGACGCGGCCAGCAGCGCCGCCTCCATCTGGGCCTGTTCAAAGATTTCCCAGCCGTGCATTGTGCTGGGGTCAAAGTTCTTGTGGCGCGCCCGTATCACGCGTTCGTCCGGCACCCGGCCGCCGACCCGGTTTCGCCAGTTGCCCGGCTCCCCGTTCAGCAGTCCCCAGTTCACGATTTCGATGCCGATTGCATACTGGTTCATACCGACGAGGTTTCGCCAGCTTGAGCGACCGGCATGCCAGGCAACCGTATTGAACGGCACCATTTGCGTAATGGCTCCGATGTGATCGATGACCAGATGCGCGGATGCCTCGGACTCCCTGTTCCTGAACCATGAGATCGCACCGTCCGCCGTCCCGCCGGCGGTGTAGTGCATGATCAGATGTGACGGCCGGCCGGACCCGAACTGAGCCCCCTTGTTGTTCGTGAGTTCGAACGGCACCAGTCGTCCATTGTCTGCCACCAGACGATGATTTTCATTGACGCGCATTCCACCCTCCCTTTGCCTTCAGGAAACTCTGGCTCCCCAACAATGGCCTAGGTCGCAGATTGCGAGCAGGCCAGATGTCACGGCCCTTGCATTTTAACAAGTTGGAAGAGATATTTTCCAGCAATAAAACAGAAGTGGGGGCATATGCATGTCCAGGACATCTGTATTCGGGCTCGGTGCACTTGGCGGAATATTGCCGATCCTTGTAAGCCTGCTGACCGTTGATTTCGCACCACTGCTTGATGGCACCAGCCCCCTTACGCCGGGAAACTACATAGGTTATGGCGTAAGAGTATCCATCCTGATCTTGCTTGGAGGAATAATAGCTTCACTGAACAATGAAGTTAGAAGCCCGATTGCACTCGTGCAACTAGGCATAGCCGCCCCGGCCCTGATCACTTCATACATCAACGGCGGCGCAAACCAGAACAGTATCTCTGCACTTCTTGGCAACAGCATCGTCACGCAGGCCAGAGCGAATGACGCACAGGCAGACGGGCCCGTCCAGATTGCCGGCGGATTCATGAGCGACATTGCGGCCGGCTTCTCCGTCCGTCTGGATGTGCTCGATGCGGAACGGCGGCTCCAGGAAACGAAGGCAGACACGCTGTCGCCCGAAGGTGATCCGATCTCCGTCTACCCGCCCACGGAAATGGAGAGCGGCCTTGGCGTCTATTGCACCACACCCATCGGCCGCTTCGGCCCCGGCCCCGAAAATCCCATCGGCGCCCCATGCGAAGTGCCGACGCCTGCCGGGGTCCTTTCAGGCTCCGTTTCAGAATAGGAGGTATCGCCGGGCCATCTCATCGCCTGCAAATCCGGGCCTGCGGCGGTGCATCTTCCGAAACGTAACCTGCCTCTGGCGCAAAAGCTGAGGTACTGAATGGAGCGGACGCTGATGCGATTTAAGCCTGCATTACTCCCCCTACTGAAGCGCCTGCTTGGCGGGGCGCTGCTCATAAGCAGCTTGGCGCTCGCGGCGTTCCGGCCCCTGCCGGCACATGCCGATGCCGCCGACAGCAGCTCGCCTCAGAGCATCTGGGAATGGGGCACGTTAACCGGCGATTGGGGCGGACACCGGAAGGCCCTGAAGGACAAGGGCATCGAGTTCACGATCAACTATATCGGCGAGATCATGAACGTCATCTCGGGAGGAGTGAGACGCGGCTCCACCTACGAGGGGCAACTGAACGTCACTACGGATCTCGACCTTGAGCGGCTTCTCGGCTGGAAGGGGATGAAGGCCCAGGCCACAATCTTCCAGATACACGATGTGGATAACCGCAATGTTGAGAGCAATGTCGAGAGCCTGGCCGACCCCAGCAGCATCGATGCGCTGCCGACCACTCGTCTCTTTACCGCATGGATCGAGCGGGATTTCGAAAAATCGGCTTCCTTCCGCATTGGCCAGCTGGCGGCCGACAGCGAATTCATCATAGCTCCGACTGCCGCAGGATTGATCAACAGCACCTTCGGCTGGCCGGCTCTCAACATGGCGGATCTGCCGAGCGGAGGGCCCGCCTACCCCCTTGCGACGCCCGGCGCACGACTGCTGCTGGGGCAGGACAAGCCCTGGTCGTTCCTCACCGCGATCTTCAGCGGCAATCCGGCTGGCTCGCATTGCACGACCAATCCGCAGGCCTGCGATCGCTATGGCCTGACATTCAGTTTCAGCGGCGGGGCCTTGATCTTTGCGGAGGCGCGCTACACTGCCGAAAAAACGGGTCACGATGCAGGCCAAGCCGCGATCTACAAGCTGGGCGGTTGGTACCATACCGGAGATTTCGCCGACCAACGGTTTGGAACCGATCGCGCCGGCGATGAGATTTCGCTTGCCTTACCGGGCGTCTCTCCGCTCATGCATCGCGGCAACTGGGGGATCTATGCGGTTGCCGACCAGCCGCTGTGGAGCGTCGGCTCGCGCGACATCAGCGCCTTCCTGCGAGGCGAGGTCGTCCCTGCCGACCGCAACCTGGTTTCCTGGTATGTCGATGGCGGCATCGGGATCAAGGCACCGTTCGAGTCGCGTCCCAAGGACAGTCTGACGGTCGGCCTCGCCTATTCCAGGATCAGCAACGACGCGATTGCGCTCGACCGTGAGAAGGTCGCAACGCTCGGGGCGGGCCCGATCCGCTCCGGCGAACTGGCGGTGGAGGTCAGCTACATAGCGCAGATCAGCCCCTGGTGGTCGCTCCAGCCGGACTTCCAGTACATTGTCCGGCCCGGCGGTGGAGCTCCCGATCCTGCGAATCCTTCCTCTCGCATACCCAACGCAACCGTGATCGGCCTGCGGACCACGATCAAGTTCTGAGGCCGCGCAAGGGGCAGATGAGACGCAAAAAGAGCCCGCCACCTCGGAGAGAAGACGATTTGCTTGCAACCGGTGGGTGGCCAGCGCGTTACACCGGAAGGACCAAGGCGCGCACGACAAGGCAAGATGCGGCCGCGAGAACTCGGCTACCCGGAGGGGTGTCGAGGGTAGACCAGACTTCACGACCGAACGACATCGGGCGCACCTCGAAGAATGGAGGTTCCCATGTCAATTGTCTCAAGTTCTGAAAGCACCTTCCAGGAAGCTGCAACATATGGCGGACTGGTCGATGCCATTGGCGGCGTAGCGACCATCGTCCTGGCCATAGTCGCCTTGTCCGGTTTGGGCCAGCCCATGCTGGCCGCCGTTGCCACGATCGTCTTCGGCGTGGCCCTGCTAATACAGGGCGGCACCATGCTGACGGAATACACCAAGCTGCTTGGACCGGCTGGCGCCGGCGGCGCGACCGAGGAACTGACGGGAGGCGGCGGCATTTCGGCGCTGTTCCTGGTGGGAGCAGCTGGCATCGTGCTTGGTGTGCTTGCGCTTATCGGCATCTCTTCGGCCACTCTCACGGCTGCGGCGGTCATCGCGTTCGGAGGTGCGCTGCTGCTGAGCAGCAATTCGGTCTGGCATCTTTATCGAGCAAAGCAGGCCCGGTATCGAAGCGGGGCTGCCCGGGAAATGTCGGCGGCCGAGTTCGTGGCCGGTGAAATGGCGGCGGGTTCTGGGGTTCTGCAGTGCCTTTCAGGTCTTGCCGCGATCGTCCTCGGCATTCTTGCGGTGACCGGAACAACCCCCTACGTGCTCACCCTCACGGGCCTCCTCGTTCTCGGGGCCACCGTGCTCATGACCGGCAGCACGCTCAGTGGCACTGTCATGGGCTTCATGGAGCCGAGCGCAAAGACCAGAGGCGAGTTCCCCGCACGGCCGGGCGCGGCCGAATAGGCAAGTTCTTAGCTAGGTTGGCGCCACAGAAACACCCGTCGTCAAAGGCGTTTCCGGCTGGCCGCAAACGAGGCGCTTGGGACGGTCACCGCGGCCGTCCCAAGCGATTAGTCTGGAGCCAAAGCGGACCCGCACTCCGTCAAAAGTGAATGCCGAGGCTTGCGAAGAGGCCGTGCTGGGTCACGTCGAAGACAAAGCCGCCTTTTCTGTAGTCGGTGTAGATGGCTCGGTAGCCCAGGGCGGTCGATATCGTCTCAGACCAATTATAGCCCACGGTCGCGAAGCCCTGCGCCGTTATCTTCGAACCGGCACCGAAGCCGCCGACATCGCCGAGCGCGTTGATGAACCAGCGATCATTGATGTCGTAATGCATGGCAAGGCCTACGGTCGGATCGACCCACTGCTTCACGTCCTCGCCGCTGAGCTGGGGCAGTCCGCCGGGGCGCTGGAGATCAATGTTCATCGTCAGACGCTGGTAACGCGCGCCGACAGTTGCGCTGAGATCCATGTTGGGCACGCCGACAGGCAGCTGGTAGCCAAGCAGGGCCGAAGCCGTAAGCTGTCTTAGATCCAGATCGATCGAGCCGCCGTCGGGGGTCGACTTGTCCTCCGAAAGCTTCACCCACATCAGATCGGCAAGCAGCAGCCAATCATCCTTCCTTGCGCCAAACGAGCCCATGAGGGCTCCGTCGAGATGCCTGAGGGCGTCCAGGGGCGTCACGTTGATGTGGGTTGGCGGCAGGCCGAGAACCCCGACATCACCGGTGACGCCAGCTGCCCAGCCATAAAGCGTCAGCTGGTAGCGCCATTCCGAAGGGACCGGGGGCGGCGGCGCCGTTTCGAGATCGGCCGCCGTGACAGGAGAGGTGAAGATCGTCAGCGAAGTCAGGCATGCAAGGCCAATCGCTTTCATGTCGGTCCTCGTTCGGGGCCAGGAGTTCGGCGCAATAGACGTTCGCGTCTACCGTGCGATCAAATGAGACAATTCAAAATTCCTCTGCTCCCGCAGAGTGCTTCTTCTACCATGTTATTTGGCATGCACAAATAACGGCATTGATTATCCGACAGAAAGCATCACCGAATTTCGGGTCACCGCGACGGCGAGGCGGGAACGGCTCATGTGAGTTCCGGCGGGGCAGCTTCTTGCTCCGCCGGACAGCACAACCGCGTCGGACGACCAACCGCTAGCCGGCTCGAACCCGGTCGCGGCCCTCGCGTCCAAAATCCGGAACCGTCACTTCGCGTCCTGTCCGGCGCGGTATGCATCCGACAGCCGCTTCTCGTCCTCCGGCGTAAGATGCGGGGGCTCGAGGGTGATCGTCAGCTTGTCGATCTTGCCGGTGAACGGGAATGGGACCTGATAGTTCTGGTCGTCCACCGGGGTGCCGGTATCGGAACCGATATCGAACGTCTCATCGATCGGCAGTATCAGCGGGATGGTGCGTTCCATCATCTGCGATGAAACCTCGCGGCCGTCGATCTTCAGCACACCGGTGCCGCCGCGCCCGATGCCGCTCAGATTGTTGAAGGCCAGGGTGGCAAAGCCGAGCCCGTCATATTTGAAATCGAACTCGATGGTGTGCTTGCCGGGCGCCAGCGCCTCGGGGCCCTCCCAGTGCATGCGTTTGAGGTCGAGAAGGTTCCAGGTGAACATCGGCTTGCCCTTGAGCAGGTATAACCCGTAGCCGCCGAACCGCCCGCCTTCGGTGACGATCACGCCTTCGGCGCTCGATTGCGGCACGTCGATTTCGGCCTTGATCGTATAGGAGGTGTTGAGCAGGCCGGGGGCGGCATTGTCCGGGATACCGGTCACGCCCTCGCCCGAATAGGTGAAGACCTTCCGCCCTGCCGCGAGATTCGGCCGCGGGGAGACGACGCGCGTCGCCACGGACGCGTCGAGCGGCAGCACCTGGTACTTGGCGAACTGGCCGAACATCAGGTCGGTCATCTCGCGCATCTTGTCTGGATGGTCCGCCGCAACGTCGTTGTTCTGCGTCCAGTCCTTGCTCGTATCGTAAAGCTCGAACTTGAAGGCGCTTGCCGGGTCCAGGATGGCCTTGCCCAGAAGATCCCAGGGCGGACGAATGGGAACGGCGCTCAGCATCCAGCCGTCATTGTACAGCCCCTGCACGCCGAACATCTCGAAATACTGCGTCTTGTGTGCTGTCGGTGCGCCGGCATTGGCCTTGTCGAAGGTGTACATCATGCTGACCCCTTCGATCGGCTTCTGGGCGATGCCGTCGACCATTGAGGGTGCAGGGATGCCGGTGGCTTCCAGCAGTGTCGGCACGATGTCGATAACATGGTGGAACTGATTGCGGACGCCGCCCTTGTCGGTGATGTGTCCGGGCCAGGATATAGCCATGCCCTGGCGCGTGCCGCCGAAGAAGGACGGGATCTGCTTGGTCCATTTGTACGGCGTACCGAAGGCCCAGGCCCAGCCCACTGCCATGTGGTTGTAGGTCTTGTCGCTGCCCCAGGCGTCATACCATTTCATCTGCTCGGCGACAGGCAGTTCCACGCCGTTGAACTGCATGATCTCGCTTGGGGTGCCGTTGGGCGAGCCTTCCGCGGAAGCACCATTGTCGCCGCTGATGTAGATGATCAGCGTGTTGTCGAGCTTGCCGAGATCCTCTACCGCCTGGACGACGCGGCCGATCTCATTGTCGGCGTATGCGAGATAGGCGCCATAGACGTCCGCCTGACGGATGAACAGCTTCTTCTCGTCCGGGTTCAGCGTATCCCATTGCCTCAGCAGCTTGTCGGGCCAGGGCGTGAGTTGCGCATCGGCAGGGATCACGCCGAGCCTCTTCTGGTTCTCGAATATCTGCTCGCGCAGGGCGTTCCAGCCCTTGTCGAACAGGTGCATGCCGCTGATCTTCTTGATCCATTCCGGCGTCGCATGATGCGGGGCGTGGGTGGCGCCCGGCACGTAGTAGAGGAAGAACGGCATCGATGGATCGATGCTGTTCAGCTGATTGAGCCAGTGGATGGCGTCATCCGCCATCGCTGTCTCCAGGTTCCAGCTTGGGTTGCCCACATAGGGGTATATGGCCGTGGTGTTGCGGAAGAGGTTGGGTTGCCACTGGCTGGTGTCGCCGCCGACAAAACCATAGAAATACTCGAACCCCATTCCGGTAGGCCACTGGTCGAAGGGGCCCGCCTGGCTTGCCTGGTAGGTCGGCGTATTGTGGTTCTTGCCAAACCAGGACGTCCGATAGCCGTTTTCGAGCAGGATACGCCCTATGGTGGCGCTGTCCTTCGGGATGATGCTGTTATAGCCGGGAAAGCCCGTCGATTGCTCGGAGACCACCCCAAACCCGGCCGAATGGTGGTTGCGGCCGGTGATCAGCGCCGCCCGGGTCGGCGAGCACAACGCCGTCGAATGGAAGTTGGTGTAGCGCAGGCCATTGGCGGCGATGCGGTCCAGGGTGGGCGTCGGGATAACTCCGCCGAAGGTGGACGGCGCGCCGAAGCCGACGTCATCGGTCATGATGAGCAGGACGTTGGGAGCACCCTTCGGCGGCACCACGCGCGGCGGCCAGGCCGGCTTCGATTGGGCCGCGTTGAGGTTTATCTCGCCCTGGAAGGGTTGCGGCGGCGGCGGCAGGTAGCGGCCGTCGATCGTCGACGTTGCATTGGGGGCGCCTGGAACATTGGGCGCTTCCTGCGCAATCGCCGGGGTCGATGCCGCGCAAGCCAGGCCCCAGACCAGTATGGAAACAGACGCAGCCTTCTGGCTTACGTTGTGCAAGAGACGGCCAATGGTACCCATAGATTCCTCCATGAGCGCAGGTCCGCCGCCACGGAATTCCGCGTCCCGTTAATATATCGCCCCCTGCCCTTCAAGTTCGATCCGTTGTGTGGGCTCTCGAGGCAGTCTGTGGTCTACAGTCCAGTCATGCAGCCGGAATGGCCAATCAAATCAGAAACTCTCCCGATGGTTCCATCGACCGGCGGTCAGACAGTTCCCATCGGAGCATCGACACCATCGCTTACCCCTGCGCTCCTCTTGCGATGCATCTGAAGCCCAGATGCGAAATGGATGTATCGATCGGCTGAGCCATGCGGGCCGCCGGCCGATAGCGACGGCAATAGTTCGGCGCGCAGAGATGAGAGCCTCCCTTGGTCACCTTCCGCGGTATCCGCGTGCCGGGCTGTCGCGGGTCGACACTCGCCTCCCTGCTGGCGCTGCGCGGGTTCACAGCCGTGCAGCAGGGGCTGTCCGCCCGGCCGTGCTCCTGATACCAATCGGCCGTCCATTGCCAGACATTGCCTGCCATATCGTAGAGGCCATAGCCGTTGGGGGGAAACGAGCCGACCGGGGCCGTGTATTCGAAGCCGTCTTCCAGCGTGTTGCGGTAGGGAAACTCGCCCTGCCAGGTGTTGGCCATATGCTTGCCGCCGGGCGCAAGCTCGTCGCCCCAGACGAATTCGGCGCCCTCCAGGCCGCCTCGGGCCGCAAACTCCCACTCGGCCTCGGTGGGCAGCTCCTTGCCGATCCATTTTGCGTAGGCCTCGACGTCTTCCCATGCGACATGCACGACGGGATGGTCCATCAGCTTCCTGATCGAGCTGGCGGGGCCTCGCGGGTGGCGCCAGTTCGCCCCCTTCACATAGACCCACCAGTTGTAGTGGTTGTGCATGTCGACCGGGGCCGATGGCCTTACGAATATGGTCGACGACGGCGCGAGCATTCCCGGGAGCGCGCCGGGATAGTCGTCCGGATTGGCCGGCCTTTCGGCCAGCGTGACGTAGCCGGTCTCCTCCACGAAGCGCGAGAACTGCCGATTGGTGACGGTGAACATGTCCATCCAGAAACTGTCCACACAGACCCGATGGGCCGGAGCCTCCTCTGGATAGTGTCGATCCGAGCCCATCAGGAACTCGCCGCCGGGCACCCAGACCATGTCGGGAAAAGGTGCCTGGCCGGCAGCGGCACCGGGGTTGTTCAGCTTTGTGCTTTTGTCCATCGCCACCTCACCATGGACCCCAATTTCAATCGCGCGGGCGCCTCGGGCCGGCGGCTTGCAGGAGCCCGCCGGCCTAGCGGGCGTCAATTGCCCGCTTGCGACTTCATTGCCTTCTCGATCTGCGCCTTGACGCTCTCCAGATTGAAGCTCGCCCCCCTCTGCATGGGAGGAAATTCGAGTGCCGTCTGCGCAAGCCTCGCGACCTGCTGCTGGGCGAACTGGAAGCGCCAGAACTGGTAGACGAAGTAGTTGTAGAAGGCCAATGAGCCCCTATCGCCGCTCGGCATGCCGGTGCGCTCGAAGGGGTCAAGACGGAGGTTGGTCAACATTGGCCAATCAAGCTTGACGGTACCGCCCAGCCACCCGGTCGGCTGGTCGGTGAAACGATACTTGAAATCGTCGATCCGTACCGCGGCCAGCGTGCTCTCGGTGAAATAGAAGATCTCGTGGCGAGCCGACGGACCTTTCCCGGTTATCAGATCCATCTGGTTATAGCCGTCGAGATGAACCTTGTAGTTGGTCTCGCCCAGCTGCTTGCCGGCCTTCAGCTCTTCCGCGATATTCGGATTGCCGGCGGCCGCGACGAAGGTCGGGAACCAGTCGAGGCCCGAGATGATGCTGTTCTCGATCTTGCCTGCCGGCACATGACCGGGCCAGCGGATGATGCAGGGCACCCGGAAGCCGCCTTCCAGTCCCGTTCCCTTGCCGCCGGCAAACGGCGTCTGTCCGCCGTCTGGCCAGGTGAAATTCTCGGCCCCGTTGTCGGTCGTGAAGACGACGATGGTGTTGTCGTCCAGGCCGTCGTCCTTCAGCTTCTGCATGACCGAGCCGACGACATCGTCGAGCTGTGCCATGCCCGCCTCCTCCTCGCTCCAGCCGTTTTCGGGCTTGCGCATCTTCTCGTATTTTTCGGAAAGGTGGGTCACCACGTGCATGCGCGTCGGGTTCAGCCAGACGAAGAACGGCCTGTTCTGCTGTTTCGCCTGATCGATGAAGGCGAGAGTGAACTTCAGGATCTCGTCGTCCACCGTTTCCATCCGTTTTGGATAGAGCGGCCCGGCGTCCTCGATGCGTTGCTTACCGATCTTTCCCCAGCGCGGCTGCACCGTCGTGTCGTCGGTGGCGGTCGCCCAGGAGTGGATCATGTTGCGAGGCCCGACCGTGTCGCGGAGTTCCGGCGGGTAGTTCGGGTGCGCCGGATCTTCCATGGCGTCGAGGTGATAGAGATAGCCGAAGAATTCGTCGAAGCCGTGGACGGTCGGCAGGAATTCGTTGAGATCGCCCAGATGGTTCTTGCCGAACTGGCCGGTGTTGTAGCCCATCGACTTGAGCGCCGTGGCGATGGTCGGAGCCTGCGCCGGTATGCCGAGCTTTGAGCCTGCCTGGCCGACGGTGGTGAGGCCGGTGCGGATCGGCAATTCCCCGGTTATGAAGTTGGCGCGACCGGCGGTGCAGCTTGCTTCGGCATAGTAGTCGGTGAACAGCATGCCTTCGCTGGCCAGCCTGTCGAGGTTCGGCGTCCTGCCGGCCATGATGCCGCGGTGATAGGCGCCCACATTGAACCAGCCGATATCGTCCCCCATGATGCAGATGATGTTGGGCGGCCTGTTGGCTGAAGTGTCCGGGGCTTCTTCCTGCGCCTGGGCAATCCGGACTGAACTGCCGGTTCCGATTGCTGACGCGGCTGCAAGCGCCGTGCCGCCGAGCAAGACGCTGCGCCTGTTGACGACAGCGTCGGTTGCCTCGCTTCGACGGCCTTCTTCCTGCTTGCTGGACATCGCACGCTCCTTCGATTGAGATCACCAATTTGAGTTGGCAGGCATGCTCCCTCTCCTGGGCATTCCATCGAAATGCGCGATTGCTTTGCTTGTTCGAGCTCCCTTCGGCCGCTCACTGCTTCATGCACCCGCACTGATCGGGGGCGCCGCTTGTTCGAGCCGGATGGCCGGTTGTTCCGGCAATGGCAGCTAGTTAGTGCGTTCCCTGCAAAGGGAAATAGACGTCGCCGGGCGTTCGCCGCTGCGATAACCGCTGCCGCCCCGACGTGACGAACACTTTTGCTCCATGCAGATTGGATCATAATTGCCCACGGCTCGTTTCAGGGAATGGAACCCGAACAGCCTTGCCGAATTGCAAGGACTGATGCCGCGAGCGGAATCCCTTAGATGGAGGCAAAGATGCCCAACGACTCAACCTGCTGTGCAAGCTGCCGCTTCTATGACGATCACAAATTGAACGAGGCAGTGGCCAATAACGATCGCGGTCTTTGCCGCTTCAACCCACCCGTGTCCCAGCCTGATCCGCTAGGTCATGGACTCTGGCCAGTGGTCGCCGCCGATGACTGGTGCGGCCACTTCTCGCCTGAATTTCTGCACGCCGAGGCAAGGCCGACCCAGACAATGCGACCAGTATGAACTGGTCCACTGTCAATTTCGGCAAATCTTCGTCGTATAAAAAAACGTTCTTCTTCTGAATGAACTCGTCACTCATCCGTCGTCTCACCCGAGGCGGCGGGCTCTTTTGCGCGCAACTATCTTGCGTATTGGCAACCGAACAGCGCTTGTCTTGCCAAGCGGCGGAATGAGCGTACTATGATCGGGTCTCCGGCCAATTTCTAGGGCGCCGGCGATTGGAAGAGATCATCGCGCTTTCGCCCCAATTGGAGAAAGCGTATGGCCCGCCCAACATAGATCCTCCTCCCCCGCAATATCCGAATCATCGTGCAGCCCGCGTTTGAACGCGTCCGTTGTGGCGTCTGCCCCGTTGCGGGGTGGAAGTGCAACGCCTTGGCATTAAGGCACGCAATCCTCTGAAGACGGGCCACATCAGGAAAGCCGCGCCTATCAGAGAGCCCCCCAGGCTGAAGCCTAGAAAGGAGATGGTATGCGTACCTATCTCTCGACCAATCCCCATCAACGCGGAAATCTTGCCCCCGAAGAATTGGACTTGCTCGACAAGCTGATCCGGCGAGCAGCCGAGGCGCTGCACATAGATGATCCCGCCGATCGCAACGAAGTGGCGGCGAGGGTTTTGTCGCTCTACACCCTCGGCGGCAGAAGCGAGGAAGACATCCTCGAGTTGACGATCCGCCTGCACCGGGAAGGCTTCGCGCCCGGCGGCCGGCGCTCGGATAGCCCGCCCCCCAAGCGGATCAGGACCGAGCGGCAGCGCCGTCGCCTGACGGAAGAAGACAAATCGGCCGGCGCAGCACCCGCTCGCCAGGATCGCCAAGCCCTTGAGCGCTGAAGCCAGTTCGTTCGGCCTCGTCCCTCACGCCCTCCTGAAGTTCAAGCAGTGCTCCTCCTCGGCGTTCCACCGGCGCGGCAGGAGGGAGCGAGCCCTCGGCTACCTGCCGGGGGCAGCGAGCGGATCCTATGAAGACACAGGAGTTTGGTGCAAACTAGCCAGCGGAACTCACACGGGTTGCCCGAAACCGGCAGCCTTTCAGAGGGGGACAAAATGGCAGTACACCGCATCGTCGCGAACATTGCCGCAAACGCAGTCCCGGAGGTTCGGAAATTCTACTCCGATCTCTTCGGGCTCGAGACGATAATGGATCTGGGATGGATCGTCACGCTGACCTCCCGCGAGAATGCCCTCACCCAGATCAGCATCCTCAGCGAAGGCGGCTCCGGCGCTCCTGTTCCCGACCTGTCGATTGAGGTCGACGATGTGGACGAGGTGCATCGTCGAGCAAGAGAAATGGGATGCGAGTTCGTCCACGATTTGACCGACGAGCCATGGGGCGTAAGGCGCTTTTTCATCTACGACCCGACGGGAAAAATACTCAACGTGCTATCGCATGTTGGCCAGACATAGCCGGCAAGCGCGGATTGCGTTCTAGTATAGCTCCTCCCATCGCCTGCGGATTCAGGCTTGAGGCCCGCAATTCGAAGAAGTAGCGTTGATCATTGAGCGTCGAAGCTCAGTTGTTGCGGGTGCGTGAGGGGGCATGGGAACTTCACTGCAGCGACTATTCTTCATCGTTGGCGCACAATGTGTCATCGTCAGCTCACCCTCACTTGCCCAGCAGGCCGGGCAGACGCTCAAACTGCCACCGATCGAGATCAGCCCCGAGAAGCCCGCAGCCTCCACGGCGAAGAAGCCAGTTCCCCAGGCCCGTCCGCCAGCGCCACCTCCAGCGCCGGCCCCTGCGCCGCTTCCCGTGGCGGCCGAGACCGTGCCGACGACGCCGGTGACGGGTACGGAGGTTCTGTCTGCCGACGTCCCGGCAGCGGTCAACAAGATCGACGCCAAGGAGTTCGAAAAGCAAAGCTCACCCAGCGTGGTCAGCACCATGCTGGTCAACGTACCGAGCGTTTCGAGCACTAGCGAAAGCGGCAACTCATTCGAACCGGACCTGCAATTCCGCGGCTTCATCGCAACGCCGCTGACGGGAACTCCCGTCGGCCTTGCCGTCTACCAGAACGGCGTGCGCATCAACGAGGCGTTCGGCGACAATGTCCATTGGGACTTCATTCCGCCCGACGCCGTCCATACGATGGATATCGTCACCGCCAACCCGATCTTCGGCCTGAATGCGCTCGGCGGCGCCGTCACCGTGCAGATGAAGAACGGCTTCAACTTCCAAGGCGTCGAAAACGACTTCGTGGTCGGGTCGTTCGGGCGGGTTCAGGATTCCTTCCAATGGGGCAAGCAGGACGGCAATTTCGCCACCTATCTCGCCCTCGACGGCGCCTACGAAAGAGGCTTTCGCGAGCGCTCGTCGTCAACCATCCGTCGCCTCTACGGCGACGTCGGCTACAAGGACGACAAAAGCGAAATCCACCTCAACGTCACGGCGGCGCACAACTTCTTCAATGCGCCGGCCACGACACCGGTTGTGCTGCTCGACCAGGACTACAGCGCCGTCTACACCAATCCCCAGACCGACGACCTGCTGATGGGGATGATCAGCCTGCAGGGAAACACCAGGCTGACCGACACGCGGACGCTCTCCGGCACGCTCTACTTCCGGCACCTGACAGACCGCCATGTGGACGGGAACGACACGGAAGTACAGGTCTGCGATCCCCCGAACGAAGACCTGCTCTGCTTCGGCGACGGCGAGACGCCCGCAAACGGACTGAACGGCGAACAGTTGCCGAACCTTTTCTTGCCGACGGATGTCATCGGCGAGATCGATCGCAACAACACGCGGACCAATGGCTGGGGCGGCACAGTCCAGTTGGCCGATACCGCCAAGCTCAATGGCATGAACAATACCTTCGTAATCGGCGCTTCGCTCGACATGGCCGGGACGAACTTTGACGCCAGCGCAGAACTCGGCACGGTCGATCCCGACACGTTCGTTGTCACCGGAAACGGTCAGTTTCTCGGCTTTACGAGCAGCCCGGAAGGGTCGATCGGGCCAGTCGAACTGCACACCACCAACACCTATCTCGGCATCTACGCGCTCGACACGCTCGACGTGACGACAAAGCTCTCGCTGACGCTTGGCGGCCGTTTCAATTTCGCCAATATCGATCTGAAGGACCTGCTCGAAGGCGGTCCCAGTTCGCTCAGCGGCGATCACCAATATGCCCGCTTCAATCCGGTGATCGGTGGGACCTACAAGATCACACCCCAGATGCTGGCCTATGCCAGCTATTCGGAATCGAACCGTGCGCCGACACCGCTCGAACTGGGCTGCTCCGACCCCAACCTGCCCTGCGTCGTCGACACTTTCCTGGTGTCGGACCCGGATCTCGATCAGGTCGTGTCCCGCACGGTCGAGATGGGGCTGCGCGGCAGGACGACGCTCTCCGGCAAGGACACGCTCGGCTGGCGCCTGGGGCTCTACCGGACCGAGAACTCGAACGACATCCTGCACGTCGTGGCCCCCATCGGCCTCACCTTCGGCTATTTCGCAAATGTCGGGAAGACACGTCGACAGGGTCTGGAGGCGGCGGCGGATTACAAGAATGGCGATTGGTCGGTCTATGCGAGCTACGCCTTTGTCGACGCGACCTACCAATCCCCCGTGACGCTCAACGCGCCTTCCGGCGATCCGGCTGGCGACGAGCCGATCCATGTGGTGCCGAGCGACCACATCTCCCGCATCCCTGCTCACCACTTCAAGCTCGGGCTCGACTACAAGGTCAACGACAAATGGACGGTCGGCGGCAATGTGATCGCCGTCGGCAGCCAGTTCTTTGGCGGCGACGAGTCAAACGTGAACCCCAGGCTGCCCGGCTATGCGACCGTCAACCTGAACACTACCTACCAGATCACCAAGAACATGCAGTTCCATGCGCAGATCGAGAACCTCCTCAACACCCGGTATTATTTGAACGGCACCTATTTCGACAACACGACTTCCCTCGGCAGCCTGATCGGGGGCAGCAACACCGACACGGTGACGCCGGGCAAGCCCTTTGCCGTCTATGCAGGATTGAAGGTCACCTTCTGACCCTTGCCGAAACGGGTTTCTTGAACAGATTAACTCAAGCACGATGAGTGCGCCTTTTTGAGAGGTCTGCTTTTCTTGAGATCATTTCAGGCAAGGGGAAAGCAATGGTTGGAAGTCATTGCCTGTCCGGTATCTTTGCCGTGGCGCTCGCGGCTGTGCTCGGACCAGCAATATCCAAGGCTGCCGCGCCTTCCGCACCCAAGAAGATTTCGGTCGAACTGAACAAGCTCGAACCCGTCGGCAGGGGCTGCCGCGCCTATGTCGTGGTCGATAATGCCACCGATTCCGCCTACACGGTGCTGAAGATCGACCTCGTCCTGTTTCGTCCCGACGGTGTGATCGACCGGCGCATTGCCATCGACCTTGGGCCACTTCCAGCGACCAAGAAGGACGTCAAGACCTTCGACTTGGAGGCTACGCCGTGCAGCCAGATCGGAAGCATGTTCGTCAACGACGTGCTGGAGTGCAGATCCGGCGAGCAGGACATCTCCGACTGTCTGGACAGGATCGCGGTGTCATCGCGCGGGCCTGCCACACTGTCCAAATAGCAACGCCATCGGCGACCGGGGGTCGGAAACCTTCCAGAGATTGCGGAGTTGATTGGCATGGAATCCAGCCTTTCGGTCATCGATCTCGTCCGCCACGCAGACCCGGTGGTTCAAGCCATCGTCCTCGGCCTGGCTCTCTGTTCCGTCGCCTGCTGGGCGATCATCATCGAAAAGCTCATCAGGCTCACCAGCCTGCGGCGCCAGATCAGCGCATTGGAGCAGCTTGCCGCGCATGGCGGGCGTGGCGCCGGGCAGCTTCCGGGCGTCGCGGGGGCGGTGATGTCCGCCGCCCGGAGCGAACAAGCCGATCTCGCCGCGGGTCCCGCACCGCCCTACGAAGCGCGTTCGCGGATCGAGGAAACCATGCGCGCAGCAATGCTCATCGAGTTGCGGCGACTCGAGGGTGGCCTGCCGTTCCTGGCGACGATCAGCTCCGCCGCACCCTTCATCGGCCTTTTCGGAACTGTCTGGGGCATCATGACCAGCTTTGCGTCGATCGCGCAATCGCAAGACACCAGCCTCGAAGTCGTCGCGCCCGGCATTGCGGAAGCGCTGTTTGCAACCGCCGCCGGGCTGGCCGTGGCGATACCCGCCGTCATCGCTTTCAATCAGATATCGGCGGTGCTGGGCCGCGCCGCCCAGAGTGGCGGTGCCGCAATTCCTCCCATCGCCAGGGCCCTTGCGCGCGAGGGCGCAAAGAGCTTTGCGGAGATCGACTGATGGCCATGTCGCGTCGGCAAGCGTTCGGTGGCCGCGACGGTCTCGTCTATCGCCCCTCGGCCGAGATCAACGTCACACCGCTGGTCGACGTGACGCTGGTTCTGCTCATCATCTTCATGGTTGCCGCACCGCTGATGATGACGGGCGTGCGCGTCGATCTTCCGCGCACCAGCGCCGAGAAGATCGGACAGGTGAAGAAGCCGGTCATCGTCACCGTAGCGCCGGATGGCAGTGTCTATCTCCGCAATGAAAAGATCCCGCCGGGGGATCTCGCTGCCCGACTTGACGCCCTGCGCGCCGCCGAAGGCGATGCCGTGGTGTATATCCGCGCCGACAAGGGCACGGACTACGGCACGGTGATGGAGATGCTGGGCCGCGTGAACGCAGCCGGTTACAGGCGCTTTTCCCTGCTTGCGCAGGCACCGGCAAAGGCTGCGGCCTCGCCGTGACACGGCGTCCTGGCTCCGGGCCCTGGCAAGCGGCACGCCTGGTTGCCATCTCCCTCTCCCTTTTGGCGCATGGCGCGGTTGCGGCATGGATCTTCAGCGCTTCGGGTCCGCCCGCCGAATCCCGATCCGACTTTCAGATCGAGGTGACGACGGTCCCGCTCGTGGACGAGCCCATCGAAAGCCAGCAGGCAGCGCCCCCAGAGATCCCGCCCAGCCGAGAGCAAAGTGAGGTTCCGGCCGCGAGTTCTGAAACAGTTCCGCAAGCGGCGCCCGGTTCGCAAGACCAGGTGGTCGAGAGCAAGGCCCCGCCGGCCACTTCCGACAGCGGACCAACGAAGACGGTTCACTCCATCCCTCCGTCGGAGCAATTGTCGGCCAGCCGCAACCTTTCGGAGGCCCCCGCGGCCACGCCCGAGCCGCCATTGGTATCGGAAAGCGCCACGCCCCTGGAGGCACCTCGTTCCCCTGCTCCTCCCGAGGTTACAACGAAGTCTGAAGCCGCACGGCCCGAGACGCCGCGCAAGAAAACCGCGCCTCCGCCTGAAGAGAAGACCCGCGGCCGCGCCAACGAAAGGGAGAAGGCGACCACCGCGCAACGCCGGAACAGCCGACCTGCCCTCCCCGCTGGCGGCAAGGCCGATGCACGCGCCCAGGCCAGCTACATGGCGGGCGTTGCATCACGCCTTCTTGCGCGCAGGTACTTTCCCACCGGTGCGCCCTCCGGGTCGGTGGTGGTCAATTTCAGCATTGCCCCCTCCGGAAAGCTGACGAGCCGCAAAATTGCCCGCAGCTCCGGATCGCCGATCCTCGACAAGGCGGCGCTGCAGATCGTGGAAAGAGCTGCCCCGTTCCCGCCCTTTCCCAAGGGCGTCACCGCGCCCCGCCTCAACTTCAGCGTGCCGATGAACTTCAACCGGAAATGATGGCGTCGGTCCGCCCCAGGATCGCGCCTGGCGGCGCTCGGCGTCCGCTGACCGTCGAACGCGCTCCGCAGCGCCCCTCGTGGATCACGCCAAAGAAGAAAGAAAAATCTTCCCGGCTTCCATTCCCAGGCGCTCCTTCGGCCCGCTTGCTTCTCAGGCCCCTATCTCTGCATCTCCATCAGCTGCTCCATTGGCATCATATTGTAGCTGAGGTGACCCATGATCCAGACCGATCCGATGACGATCAGGAAGACAACCAGGGCGCCGAAAGCGAGGGCCAATACGTTGTTCGTGTTGTCCGGGCCTGTCGTGACGTGAAGGAAGAACACGAGGTGCACGCCCATCTGGGCGATAGCGAGCACGACCAGCGCGACCGGAATGGCCGGCGCATAGATGATGCTTGAATCCACCAGAAGGAAAGACGCGACCGTGAGCACGATGGAGAACCCGAGGCCTATGTTTGCGTTTCGCACCCAGTGACCGGCGCTCTCCTCCGGTGCATCGCCAGGGGCGTGATCTTCCCGATCGTCCAGGACACCCGTGTAGAGATGAGGATCGGATTCAAAATGGCTCATGCGATGCTCCCGATCAGATAGACGACGGTGAAGATGCCGATCCAGACGATGTCGAGGGCATGCCAGAACAGGTTGAAGCAGATCAGCCGGTGTACGATCTCTGGCCGAAAGCCCTTGACTTGCACCTGTGCCAGCATGGTGGCGAGCCACAGCCCGCCGGCGGTGACATGCAAGCCGTGCAGACCCACCAGCCCAAAGAAGGACGTGAGCATTCCGCTGCGCTGGGGCGTTATCCCTTGCATGTCCAGTTCAATGAACTCCTGCAACTCGAGAAGGACGAACGCCAGCCCAAGGAGACCGGTGATGAGCAGGAAAATCTGCGTCCACGTGCGGCTCCGCGCGTTCATTGCCGCGTAGGAGAGCATGCAGGTGTAGCTGGACAGGAGCAGTGCCGCCGTCTCCAGCGCCACTCGGTTGAGGTCGACGATTTCGGAAATCGTCGGGCCGCCGGCCGTCGCTCCCCGCTGCACGGCGAAGGCCGCAAAGAAGCAGGAGAACAAGACGACGTCGCTGAGCAGGTAGATCCAGAAACCATAGCCGACGATGATGCGCTTGCGGGCGGGGCCCGTTTCGCCATGGCCGGCGCCCACGATTGGTTCCGCCATTCCGTGGGCGCGGTGCCCCAGCCGGTGAGGGTCTTCACGGACGCGTCGGATAGTCTCTATGCTGGCGGGCAGCCCGGTATACGTCATGTCAGGACCTCATGCCTGCCGAGTCTCTCGAGCAAGGCTGCGCGGGCCGCACGGCGGTTCCGGTCCACGCTGGCCACCTGCTCGGCCGGCACCTCGAATTCCTGGACGTCCCGCCAGGCGAAAATGACGAAGCCCGCGAATGCCGCCACCAGCGCGACAATCGCGAGCCACCAGATGTACCAGACCATCGCAAAGCCGAAGACCGAGGTGAAAAACGCCGTATAGAAGCCAACCGGGCTGTTCACCGGCATGTGGATAGGCTCGTACTTCGGCTCGGGGGACAGCTGCTGGGACTCCACCGCGCGCAGCTTGATGCCCCAATAGGCCTCTTCTCCTTCGACGTCCGGCATGACGGCGAAGTTGAAGAAGGGCGGGGGCGAAGGCGTGGCCCATTCGAGGGAGCGGCCATCCCAGGGATCGCCCGTCACATCGCGAAGCTTCTCGCGGTCGCGGATGCTGACCACCAGCTGCAGGGCCTGCGCGATCACCCCCAGAACGAGTATTCCGACGCCGATCACCGACACGTACAACCAGGGCCGCCACGCCTCGATGTTGATGTGCTGCAGGCGCCGTGTCATGCCGAGCAGCCCTAGAACATAGAGCGGCGTGAACGTGACCCAGAAGCCGATAAAGGCGAACCAGAAGGCAGCCTTGCCCCAGCCTTCATGCAGCCGGAATCCGAAGGCCTTGGGAAACCAGAACTCGAGGCCCGCAAAGATTCCGAACACCACCCCGCCGATGATGACATTATGGAAATGCGCCACCAGGAACATCGAGTTGTGGGTCACGAAGTCCGCCGGCGGTATGGCGAGCAGCACGCCGGTCAGGCCGCCGATGATGAAGGTGAAGATGAAGCCCATGGACCACAGCATGGGAACCTCGAAGCGCACGCGGCCGCCATACATGGTAAAGATCCAGTTGTAGATCTTCACCCCGGTCCCGACCGCGATGATGCTCGACGAGATGCCGAAGAAGGTGTTGACCGCCGGTCCCGCGCCCATGGTGAAGAAGTGGTGCAGCCACACCATCATGGAAACGATGCAGATGAACAGGGTGGCGGCGACCATGGACCGGTAGCCGAACAGCGGCTTGCCTGAGAAGGTCGAGAAGACCTCGGAGAAGATGCCGAAGGCCGGAAGGACCAGGATGTAGACCTCCGGATGCCCCCAGGCCCAGACCAGATTGACGAACATCATCGGGTTTCCGCCGGCGGTGTTCGTGAAGTAGTGCCAGCCGAGATAGCGATCCAGCGTCAGCATCGCGAGGGTGGCGGTCAGGATCGGAAAAGTGGCGACGATCAGCAGGCATGAGGCCAGAGCGGTCCAGCAGAACACCGGCATGCGCAGATAGCTCATGCCGGGACAGCGCATCTTCAGCACCGTGGTGACGATGTTGATCCCCGTAATGAGGGTGCCGACCCCGGAAATCTGTACGGCCCACAGGTAATAGTCGACGCCGACGCCCGGCGTGTAAGTCGTCTCGCTGAGCGGCGGGTAAGGCAGCCAGCCGGTGCGGGCGAACTCGCCGATGAACAAGGACACATTGACGAGCAGGGCGCCGCTTGCGGTCAGCCAGAAGCCGACCGAATTGAAGGTCGGGAACGCCACGTCGCGCACGCCAAGTTGCAGCGGGACCAGGAAGTTCATGAAGCCCAGCACCAGCGGCATCGCCCCGAACAAGATCATGATCGTGCCATGGGCCGTGAATATCTGGTCGTAGTGCTCCGGCGGCAGATAGCCGGGCGCATTGATGGCAACCGCCTGTTGGGTGCGCATCATGATGGCGTCGGCAAACCCCCGGATCAGCATCACGACCCCCAGCAGGCAGTACATGACGCCGATGCGTTTGTGGTCGACGCTGGTGATCCACTCGTGCCAGAGATAGGGCCACCAGCCCTTCACCGTGATCAGGACCAGAACGCCGAAGGCGATGAGAATGACGACCACGGAGGTGATCAGCGGGATCGGTTCGGAAAAGGGGATCGCTGAAAGGTCGAGCTTGCCGAACATGGTCAGTCCTTTCCGCCAGTCGATATTTCACGCCCTGCGTGCGTCGGGGCTTCGGGCTGCGGTCCCGGGCCTGGCGCTATTTCCTGGGTGGCCACGGCATGGAACAGCTGGGGATCGATCCCGCCGTAGGTCGAAGGGGGCACGCGTTGGGTCTGCTGCAGGAGTTCGGCATAGGCCGCGCGGTCGAGGACGGGGCCGGCGCCCCGGACGCTGCCCACCCAAGCCCCGAAGTCCGTGCCAGGCACGCTCTTCACCTCGAACTGCATGTCGGTGAAGCCGTCGCCGGAAAACTGAGCGGAGATGCCCCAGAGCTGCCCGGGGTCGTCGGCCTGCAGGTGCAACTGCGAGACCATGCCTGGCATGGCGTAGATCATCGAGCCCAGCTGGGGCACGAAGAAGGCGTTGAAGACGCTCGCCGAGGTGATCGAGAAATGGACCGGAGTTGCCGCCGGAATCACCAGCTGGTTGACGGATGCGACCCCCTGCTGGGGGTAGATGAAAAGCCATTTCCAGTCGAGCGATACGACCTGCACCTCCAGCGGCGAGACTTTGGAAGGCAAGGGCCGGAACGGGTCGACCTTGTAGGTGCCGATCCAGATCAGGCCGCCGAGAAACATGATGGTCAGGGTCGGGATCGACCAGACGACTGCTTCGATCCGCCCCGAATAGGACCAGTATGGGAGGTATTCCCCGCGCGGTTTCGACGCCCGGTACTGCCAGGCTGTCCAGAAGGCCAAAAATATCGTCGGAACGACGATGGCCAGCATGACGACCGTGGCATTGATGAGGATCGTGGCGTTATCCGCGCCGACGGGGCCGAGCGGGTCCAAAACGCCGCCGGAACAGGAGGCAAGCCCAGTGCTGAGCAGACACGGCAGCCCACCGCGGCAGGCACGGCGCAGAGCATTTTTGGGGGGCTGCAACCAACCCATTCGGGAGCGCCCTTCCTACTGCGGACCAACACTCCAAAAATTCGCCGCCTGACTTGCCGGCCCATTCACCGCCGGTTGATGGCCAGATCGCTACCAGATCCGAAATGGCCCATGGCCGCGTGCGGCCACGATTTTCGACAGCGCGAGCAGAGGAAGCAGATCGGTACTTTACCATAATTGGCGCCGATCAAACCAGCCGCTTCATGGAGCCAAGCAGGTTGGCGGACGTCAAACTGCTGACGGCGGCAGGCGCCATTTCGAACGCCGGGCTGTGGTTCCACCGCGGTCGTCATCGTCTCTCCTGTTTCCGGCACAGGCAGAAAATTCCACTTATCCCGCTGTGCAAATTTCCCGAGCTTTCTCAGAACGGGTAAGGCTGATGCGGGTCTTCCACCGTGATCCAGCGAAGATCGGTGAATTCGTCAATCGCGGCTTTCCCGCCGAAACGACCATATCCGGAATTCTTGACACCGCCGAACGGCATCTGCGCCTCGTCATGCACCGTGGGGCCGTTGATGTGGCAAATCCCCGACTGGATCTGCGCGGCAACTGCCATGGCTCGCCGAACATCACGGCTGTAGACGGAAGACGACAGCCCGTATTCCGTTTCATTGGCGATCCGTATGGCCTCGGCCTCGTCCTTCACACGAATGATCGGCTTCACCGGCCCGAAGGATTCTTCTTCGAAGCTGCGCATTCCCGGCTTCACGTAGTCGAGCAGCGTCGCCTCGACAACCGACCCGGTGCGCGTTCCGCCAGCCACCAGCCTGGCACCCTTCCCTACCCCATCGGCGATCAGCTCTTCCATTTTCGCAGCCGCCTGGGGCGTGATGAGCGATCCGAGAACAACATGACCCCGCGGATCTCCGGCCGGTAGCTCGCTGGCCCTCGCTGCCAGCTTTTTCACGAACTCGTCGGCGATCTTCTCGTCTACTATGATCCGTTCGGTCGACATGCAGATCTGGCCCGCATTCGCAAACGCTCCAAAGATCGCTCCATTGACCGCAGCATCGATGTCGGCATCGTCGAGCACGATCATCGGCGCCTTGCCACCGAGCTCGAGCAGGGCCGGCTTGAGGTGCCGGCCGCATAGCTCGCCAATGATGCGGCCGATCCTGGTCGAGCCCGTGAAGTTCACCCGTCGCACCTCGGGCGCTGCTATCAAGGCTTCCACGACCTCGGCGGCGTCCTCCGGTGCGTTGGTGATGACGTTCACCACCCCGTCCGGAAGACCGGCTTCAACCAGCGACCGACCAATGAGAAGATGCAGCCCGGGGCAGGCTTCCGACGCTTTCAGGATTACGGTGTTGCCGCAAGCAAGCGCCATCGCGATGGCGCGAGTGCCCAGGATGATAGGGGCGTTCCAGGGAGCAATGCCAAGGCAGACCCCCGCCGCCTGCCGCACCGCCATCGACAAGATGCCGGGCTTGTCCGACGGAATGATTTCACCCTGGACCTGGGTCGTCATGCTGGCAGCTTCGCGCAGGATGTCCGCCGCAAGCATTGTGTTGAAGCCAGCCCAGGAGGCAGTGCCCCCCGTCTCTTCAACCATGATACGGGCAGCCTCATCGGCTTTTGACGAAAGGACGTCGGCGGCCGTCATCAGCAACCTGCGGCGTTCTCCGGGGCCAGTCCTGGACCACTCCGGAAAAGCTTCCGCCGCTGCAGCCACGGCGGCCTTCACATCGTCCAGCCCGGACGCAGGCGCACGGCTCGCGACCTTGCCCGTGTACGGATCGAAGCGCTCATAGGTCCTGCCGGACCTGGCCGGCACGAACTCGCCACCAATAATCTGTTGAAGTTCCAACATGTATCGTTCCCTTTGCGTAGTGGCCGAGACCTTCGGCATTGATGGGAGCTTCGAGGCCACCACCATTTCGAAATGTTTGCCCCATTGATCTGTTTCAACGGATCGCCCCGGGCGAGGAACTGACACGACCGTACCTCTGGCGCATCCCGCCGTGTCACACGCGGTGACAAGCTGGCGGCATGTCGCGCCGGAACGTGACCAACGCAACCCCAAAAGGCTTCAGGCGACGATGCCCGATTTGCCGGGCGCGATGATGCCTTTCGGATCGAGGGCGCGTTTGAGTGTCTGGTTGACCTGGCGTTGAACCGGACCGTAACAATCTGCAACCTGATCCATGAACTCGTTGTTGGTCCGGTACACGGCGTAGCCGCGCTTGCGGAACTCCTCGATGAGTTCAGCCATGCAGGCATGTGCGTTCTTGGTGTCTTCCTCGTCAGTCTTGTCGAAAAGCAGGTCGATGATGTGGTGCATGTCGCGCATGCCGACGATGTATTCGCCGCAATAATCGAAGCCCCATTTGTTCAGGATTTCCGTGGCCAGCTTGGTCTGGGCCAAGGTTTCGGAGCCTTTGGCGACGGTCACGGGAGCGAACCACATCGAGCCGCCGCCCCCACGCCAGCGGTATAGACCGAACTCTTGCAGGTTCATGCCACCGCGCATCAGGGCCGCACGGTAGTCGAAGGGTTCGGTGCCTGCCGCCTCTGCCTCGGTGATGATCTTGCCTTTGCCGTGCGCGTTCACGGCATCGAGCACGATCTGCCAGTTCACGTCGACCTGTTCCTTGGTGCCGTAAAGCGCCGCATAGATGTTCCAGGCGCCGAAGCCTTCTTCCTTTTTCATCTTTTCGATGGCGTCCTTCGGCATGGCGCCTGTGCCCTCGTAATATTTGGACCGCGGAAAGACAGCGGAAGCCTCGTAGAGGACGTATGCGAACACCACTGCGTTCGGGATCGTTCCGGAAATGCGCAGCGGACGCATCATGTCCACGATCGTGGCGATGTCGTCATCGTCGGGAAACTGGATGCAGAACGGCTTGTAGACCGGCGGCTTCGGCATGAGCCAGAGACCGAGCTTGGTGACGATGCCGAAATTGGACTGGGTGAAGATGCCGTCGAGATAAGGTCCGAAGCCCCATTTGAACACCTGCCAGGCATGCGTGCCCTCGACGCCGCCCATGGCGGTGCGCAGGACTTCGCCGTTGGCGAGAACGACTTCCATCCCGCATTGCATCATGAAATGTTCGCCGTAGGGGGTGTAGCCTACCCCGCGCTCCAAGGTGTTGCCGACGGGCGAGGCGATTGCCGAAGGTGCCGGGCACGAGACCCACAGAGGTATGTTCTTCTCCTCGAGATAGTCGACCAGCTGCTGATACGTCACCCCCGGTTCGAGGAGTGCCGTGCCGAGCTCGGCATCGACCTCAAGGATCTTGTTCATGTGACGGAAGTCGATCACAACCTGGTGACGGTGGCCTTTTGCGTTTCCCGTGCCGTAGGTGCCGTAGCCGAAATTGCGCCCCGTCGAAGTCGGCCAGACCGGAATGCCATGTTCGTCGCAGACCTTGACGATGGCCTGGACCTGCTCGGTGGTGGTGGGCTGAAGAACCGCAGACGCCGCATATTCAGCGTCTTCCACGGGCATCATGGTCTTGTAGTAAGGGGTGAGGCGATCTTCCTCCGTCAGCACGTTGTTCTGCCCGACGATCTGCTCGAATTTCGTGATCGCCGCCAGGAAGTCATCCTTGCTCACGCCTTGCGGCACGACCGGCACTTCGCGCTCTGTGCTCATTGGGGCGTTCCTTTTGCCTGGGCGGCGACATAGGCTGCCAGCTCGTCGAGCGTGGCATTGTCGATCATGGATTCAGTGAAGGCGGGCATCCCCGCGAAACCGTTGCGAACGAAGTATTTTATGGTGTCGGCGTCATACCCCTTGCTGAAGAATTCGGGCCCCACAGCGTCCGGTCGACCGGTATGGCAGCGCGCGCATACTTTTTCGAAGGCTTCCTGACCGGACTTGAACATACGGCGATCGTCCAATCGCTCAGCGTTCCCATCCTGGGCGATGGCAGCAAGGCCGGACAGATTGAGCATGACCAAAGCGGCGATCGAAACCCCGAGTTGCTTGCCAAGTGTCATTTCGCACTCCTGTGCGGCTATGCGGCCTTCACAACGACGCTGTAGGACGCCCCATGGCGGACAGGATCCACTACCGCCCTGCCTGCCTCGTTCAGCGCCGCCTCAAGCAGAACTTGCGTGGCATGATCGATGTTCGCCACTATGCGCAACCCGGACGGGGAGCCGAACAAGCTTCTCATCGTCTTGTAACGTTCGAGTTGAGGGCCCGAGAGACGAATATGCCGAAGCGCCTGTTTGGCAGGCGCGATCGGCGTCTCGACACTGTCGATCGTAACGACGGGACTGGCCGGTTGCGCGGCCACAGGACTCTTGGAGAAAACGCCCGTCGCAAGTGCGGCAGCGACACCTGTCAGGCCTTGGAGAAAGATGCGCCTTGAAACCATGGCTCGTCCTCTTGCCTGCAGTTTACAGGAGAATGCGCGAAATTAAAATTCGAAGTCTGCATCGATGCGCCATTTGCAACGGCTCTGGTTGCGCCCAGCACACGTTGAACCACCTTCGTGAAGTCGCCCGTGGCGTTGTCCGCCTTGAGGACGCTGCCACGAACCGGCCACCATTTTATGACACCATTGGTGACATGAATTGACACCGCTTGAATTTCGTGACACATACAGTGCCATGATTAGTGGAAGGATCATGGATGTCGGACACACGCAGCTACAACAGCCCGCTCCGGGAAGGGAAAGCCAGAGAGACGCGAGAAGCGATCCTGAACGCCCTCTACCGGCTGATGAGCGCTTCGTGCATGCCGGACGAGATCAGCATGGAGGCTATCGCAACCGAAGCCGGCGTGCAGCGGCGCACGGTGTTCCGTCACTTCCCCACCAAGGATGACCTCCTGACCGCCTTCTGGCCTTGGCTGAATGAACTGATGGGCGCCTCCATCTCACCGGAAGATGTCCGGGACATCGTCAAGGGACCCCAGGAAGCCTTTCCGCGTTTCGATGCGCATGAGGCGGCCATCCGCGCCTCATTGCATTCGCGCACAGGGCGCGACATGCGCGCCGGCATGGTCGCCAGCCGCCGCCTACGCTTTGCTGGCGCGCTCGCTCCCGTTCTTTCCGAACTATCGCCCGCTGAGGCCCGGAGGGTCGAGGCGCTGGCGCACCTGCTCTATTCGGCCTCCGCCTGGGAGGTCCTGAAGGATTATGGCGGTCTCACCGGCGCTCAAGCCGGAGAGGCAGCCTCTTGGGCGCTCGATACGATCCTGTCCGCGGTCGGCTCGGGCTCATTGACGCGGACGTAACATCGACAGCCAAGGAGAATGGCGATGAGCATAAGCGTCACCACCATGCAGCAAGGCGAGACCCGCTGGGTCGTCGCCGACCGCATCCGCTTTCTGGGCGGTCTTGCGGGATCCAACCTTGAACTTCTCGAGGTGGAGGTTCCACCAGGTTCCGGCACACCTCCGCACAGCCACGCCTCGCCTGAACTTTTCTATGTGATCGCTGGCGAGGTCACCATCCGGCACTTCGCTGCCGGCAAGCCGCCGACGACGGTCTCGGCTGGAGCCGGAACCTCGGTGCGCATCGACAGACACGCGCCGCACAACTACATGAACGAGAGTGGCAAGCCTGCGCGCATGCTGGTGCTTATCGAACCATCGATGACCGCCTTTTTTCGGGAAATCGGAACGGCCGAGCCCCAGACCGCGCCGGATTTCGCCCGCATCGGCGCGGCCATGCAGCGCCATGGCATCGAAGCCCTGCAGATGGCTTCCTGACACACTACGCGTCCTTGCTGCCTTCAGCTGTAATCGGAGCAAGGTGTTGGCAGTCCGGAGATCGTCGAGCACCTGCCCTCGACTGATCGAAGGCGTCCCGCTGACCGGCGGGACGTCTTTTACAGGCCACGGCCCGCGTGCGGCTAAGGTCGGTCCACGAGCCCTAATTCGAGCCGACGGGAAGTCGCGGCATTCAGCGGGATGTGATGAAGCGTTCCAGTTTGCCCAGGGTTTGCAGACCCAGTTCCACGGCACCGAAGCCCTTCGCCTCCTGAAACTCGGCAGCCGTGCTGAGTACCATGCCCAGCGTAACCTTCGTCGCCCCGTCCTGATCCTCGAACGAGGCCCAGGCGTCGGCATGTTTCGGGCCGTTCTCGCCCCATAGCAGCGTATAGCCGAGCCTCTCCTCGGGCCGGACCTCGACATAGAGGTGGTGGTTCGGGAAGACCGTGCCGTCAGGTGCGATCATGTCGAATACCCATTCGCCTCCCCTGCGCAGGTCGATCCTCTTCGTGCGGCAGGAAAACCCGTCCGGCCCCCACCATCGCGGCAGCGTCTCGGGGTTCATCCACGCGCCCCACACGATGGAACGCGGCGCCTGAATCACCCGCTGCAGCACCATGGTCCGCTCTGCAACTTCGGCGAGATTGTCCAGTCCCGCGTCGAAGCCCTGTCGGTAGCCGGCCTCCATGTCCTCGGCCAGCGAGGAAAGCTGCACCGTCACGACCAGCCGGCTGTGCTCGTCCGTGCCTGAGAAATCAGCCGTCACCAGCGCTGCCGATTGCGTCGCGCCCCTGGACGAGATCACCTCGTAGTTCACGCTGCGCACCGCCGGCAGCAATTCAAGCCAGCCACATTCACAGCGGATGTCCGGCTGGCCTTTGACCTTGCAGAGTGAGACCTCGCGTCCACCCACCCTGGTGTCGGCCTCCAAAAACTCCACGGTGACCGAGGGCGTGGGCGCCGCCCAGACCGCCCGCGCGGCCGGCGCCGTCCAGGCCTGCCACAGCACCGACGACGGCGCGGCCAGGTCCCTTTCGAAGGTCAGCGTCGCGAAGCTGCCCTTCCTGTCGTCAGGCTGCGCACGGGTCGTGCTGCTCGTATTCGGGTTCGATGTCATTTCGCGCGTTCCTCCATCACGTTCATCACAAATGCGTCCAACCGGTCGAGCCGAGCCTCCCAGATGGCGCGTTGTTCATCGAGCCATGTCCGCACCGGATCCAGCGCCTCGGGAACGATGGCGCAGGTGCGTATCCGCCCGTCCTTGGACGTGGCGATCAACCCTGCCTCCTCCAGCACCGAAAGGTGCCGCATCACCGTGGGCAGACGCAGCCCCGTTGGACCAGCCAAATCGGTCACCCGCGCGGGCCCTTCAGCGAGTCGAGTAAGGATCGACCGACGGGTCGGGTCGGCCAGAGCGTGGAAAAGCAGGGAGAGATCGGGATCATGCTTAGCCATGATGCTAACTATCGTCCGATTTGCCGGCGGCGCAAGCGAAAACTTCGTCAAGTTGCTAAGTATCATCTACGGAACGGAAGTGCTCACCCTTTTTCGGCGGTGACGCTAGAGATGCTTGGGCTCGCTTCGCCCCTCGCGTGAGCGAATGCAGCACTCAGTTGAACGTCGCATGGGCCATGGATGCGCATCGTCAGGGACGGGCACAGATGCGTGCTGAATCGGCGCAAAAGAATTGACCGATTGGTGGACGAGGTTCTGAGGCAATGGGTTGCGACTGCCCTGCCCCATTTTCCAGCGCCTAATGGTGCGGGCCGCACAACAACGCGCTGGAAGTCTGTCCAGAGCGGGACAGACGTTGGCGTCGCCTAGCCGGCCAGCAGGCAGAGAAGCCCGAGGCCGGCCGGCGAACTGCTTAAAGGGCGAAGACCTGATCGTGGGTGCCCACGAAGAACTTGCCTTCGGGCGTGACCCAGCCCCGGAACATGCCGTCGGTGTTGTAGGGCGCGGCGATATTGCCCTTGGCGTCGACGGCCACCAGACCGGCGCCGATGCTGCGCGGCTGGAACTCGTCGATGATGATCTTCGAGGCTGCCTGCTCCAGGCTTTCGCCGAGATAGGCAACGCGCGAGGCGACCTCATGGCCGACCGCGTGCAGGATGAAGAACTCGCCCTTGCCGGTGCCCGACACGGCGCAAACGCCGTCGCGGGCATAGGTCCCAGCGCCGATGATCGGGGAGTCGCCGACGCGGCCCTCGGGCTTGTTGTTGTAGCCGCCCGTCGAGGTTGCCGCCGCAAGATGCCCGGCCGCGTCGAGCGCCACCGCGCCCACCGTGCCGTGCTTCTCGGACTCGCTCGCCTTGGCTGCGGTGCCCTGCCTTTCATGCTCCTTCATGGCGGCAAGCGCCTTTACCCGGCGCTCGGTGGTGAAGTAGCTGTTCGGCACCACTTCCAGCCCGCCTGCCGTGGCGTAGTCGTCGGCGGCGTGGCCTGCCAGAAGCACCGCCTCGCCGCGTTCCATCACCAGCCGCGCAGCCTTCACCGGGTTGCGGATGTGGCGGGAGCCCGCCACGGCGCCGCCGGTCTGCGTTGCTCCATCCATGATCGAGGCATCGAGCTCATGATAGCCGGCCGCGTTGAGCGCTGCACCATGGCCGGCGTTGAAATGCGGCGAATCCTCCATCACCACGACTGCGGCCTCGACCGCATCGAGCGCGCGCCCACCGGCGGACAGGATAGCCCACCCCGCTTCAAGCGAGCGGCGGAGGTCGACGCGTGCGGCCGCCCATTCCTCTTCGCTAAGATCGAGCTTGGCCATGACGCCGCAGCCGCCATGGATCGCCAGTGCAACAGGTCCCATTTCCAATTCCTCAAATGTTGCGGCCGCCCTGGGGGCGGCCGCTTTCTTCGTTTGCCTTATATCAGTTCGCCGGACGGATGTTCATCGCCAGCGTGTCCTCGTCGGAACGCGGGATGATCGTCAGGCCCTTCTTCAGGCCCCAGGCCGAAACCGTCGAGGCGACCGGCAGCAGCGGACGCTCCTTGGCGACAAGGGCGTTGGCATCCTGCAACAGCTTCTCGCGCTTGGCGGTGTCCATCTCCGCAGCCGCGGCTTCGATCAGCTTGTCCATTTCCGGGTTGGAATAGAAGTGGACATTGAAGGCACCGAGCTTGGTGGCCGGATCGTTGGTGTGCGCAAGCGCGCCAAGCGTGTAGTTGGCCTCGCCGGTCAGCGTGCCCCAGCCGGACATGCCGAAGCTGTAGTCGCCGCGCGTATTGGCCGGGAAGTAGACCGCGCCGGGCTGCGCATTGGCTTCGACGGTCACCCCGATCGACGCCAGCATCTGGGCGATGGTGGTGCCCACTTCCTTGTCGCTCGGCAGGCGGTCGTTGGTGAAGTTGAACACCACCTTGAAGCCGTCCGGATAGCCGGCGTCGGCCATCAGCTGCTTGGCCTTCTCGATGTCGGGCTGCGTGACCTGGATGTCCGGATTGTAGCCGAAGATATTCGGCGTCACGATCTGCGATTGGGCCTTACCCATGCCTTCCATGGCGATCTCGGTGATGGTGTCACGGTCGATGGCCAGATCGAAGGCTTCACGCACGCGCGGGTCGAGGAACGGGTTCTTCGGCAGCGCCGAACCGTCCTTGGCAGTCACCTGCGGCGTCTGCTCGCGGAAGTCGAAATAGAGAAGGAAGGAGTAGACGCTGTCGATCTTGGTGATGCTGATCGAGGAATCCTGCTCCAGCGTCGGAATGTCCGAAGCCGGGATGCGGGCGGCGACGTCAACCTGGCCGGCCTTGAGCTGGGCAACGCGCGCGGCGTCGTTCGGGATCTCCTTGCGGATCACCTTCTCCCACGGCTCCTTGCCGCCCCAGTAATCGTCGAAGCGCTCGAGAACCAGCTCTTCCTTCGGCGTCCAGGAAACGAACTTGTAGGGGCCGGTGCCGATTGCCGCCTTGCCGGAGTTGAAGCCCTCGGTGGCGTTTTCCGGCGTGTCGGAATAGTCCTTGGCCGCGACATGCGAGACGACGAACAGGCGGATGAAGTCGTTCGGCAGCGTCGGCGCCGGGCCGTCGGTCTTGATGCGGATGGTGTAGGGATCGACGATCTCGATACCCTGCACGCGGCGCACATAGACCGTCGTCGGGTTCGGGCCGGTGACATGCGGGATGCGCTCGATGGAGAACTTGACGTCCTCGGCGGTGAAGTCCGACCCGTCGTGGAACTTCACGCCCTGGCGCAGCTTGAATTCCCACGTGGTGTCGTCCAGCGCCTGCCAGCTCTCGGCCAGGCCCGGCTCGAGCTGCAGGTTGTCGCCGGATCTGATCAGCGTGTCATAGATGTGCTTCATCGCCTCGGCCTGCGTGCCGGTGGCGGTGAAGTCGGGATCGATCGAGGACGGACCCGAGCGCACGCCGATCGTCAGGTCGGCGGCAAGCGCGGCCGACGAAACGCTGGCATAGAGGCCCAGGGCGAGTGCGAGCCCGGTGGTTGCGCGCAAGATGTTCATACTTCTTCCATCTCCTCTGGAGTGTCGGTTTCTTGGCTGGATTTCTTGTTGGACGGCCAGGTCTCTGGCCACTTCCTCGAATCGGCGACGACCTTGGCCAGCAGTTCCGAAAGCATCAGCTGCTCGGCGGGGCTGAGCCCCTTCAGCATCAGCTGCTCCCGTTCCCGCATGGGCTGCATGGCCTCGTCGACGATACGTCTTCCTTCATCCGTCAGATGCAGGACGAAGCTTCGGAGATCGTTTGGATCCACCTCGCGGCGGACGATCTTCTTGTCGATCAGCTTCTGGATCGCGCGGCTGATCGTGTTCCTTGGAAAGCCTGAAGAGTTGCAGATTGCGCTCGCCGTCACGCCGTTCTTGAGGCTGAGCGAGTAGAGCACCACGAATTCAACCCGCTGCAGACCGAATTCCACCTCGATCCAGCGGTAGATCGGCACGTTGAACTGCAGCGCCAGGAAATTGATCCGAAACGAGAACCAGCAGGGATTCTGCCACAGCTTGACGGCGATGAGCTCGTCGACGGCACCGTCGGGCGCATCCCGCCTTCCCGCCTCCATGAGCAGATCATCAAGGGTCGTCGTCAACCCGGAGTCGCGCGACGCCATGGCCTCTTCTCCCCACTCGCCATTTGTTCCGGATGGAACTTGACTTAGCGAAAATCCGCTGTCAATTTCTTTTTTTAGTTCCTACTAGAACAATCTTGAACTAATGCGACGCGGCGCTGACGGCGCTTTCGCCTCTGCGTCAACGCTCGTGTCGAGCCGATTTCGCATATCCTGAAAGTGAGAACACGATGGACATAGCCGAGATGAACTGGATGCAGGTGGAAGAGCGCGTCGCCAGCGACGACCGCTGCATCCTGCCCATCGGCAGCGTCGAGCAGCACGCATACTTAAGCCTCTGCACCGACATGATCCTGGCACAGAAGGTCGCAATCGATGCGGCCGAGCCGCTCGGCGTTCCCGTCTTCCCGGTCATGCCCTACGGGCTTGCCGCGTCCTTCTCCGCCTATCCGGGCACCATGACGCTGAAGCTTTCGACATATGTCGGCGTGATCGAAGACTTGCTGAACAGCATGTACCGCTCGGGCTTTCGCCGCATTCTCGTGGTCAACGGCCACGGCGGCAACACGCCCGCAGGCGCGGTGATCTCCGAATGGCTGAACGATCATCCCGACGCCCGCGTCAAGATGCATGACTGGTGGCGCGCACCCCTGACCTGGAAAAAGGTGATGGACACCGACCCGGCGGCCTCGCATGCCTCCTGGATGGAAAACTTCCCGTGGACGCGGCTGGCCGAGGTCGTGCAGCCGATCGAGCCCAAGCCGCGCATCGACTTCGCCCGGCTTGCGCGCGTCGATGCCGCGACGAAGCGCGAGATGCTGGGCGAAGGCAACTATCACGGCCTGTTCGAGCGCCCCGACGCTGACATGCTGGCCATCTGGGACGTTGCGGTGGCAGAGACCCGCGCACTCCTGGAAGCCGACTGGAATTGAGCCGAACCAACTAGGGCAAGATGACGTCCGCAACGGACGCGACAGGGGAGCGATGTTTTCTTTCGTCTTTCAACGCATCTTCCAGGCAGGACTCGTGGTCGTCGCGATGTCCATTCTGGTGTTCTGCGGGGTCTACGCAGTCGGCAACCCGATCGACGTCCTGATCTCGCCAGACGCCACGCAGGAAATCCGTGCACAGGTGATCGCCCGCTACGGCCTCGACCTGCCGCTTTGGCAGCAATATTTCGAGTTCGCCAACCGGCTCATCCACGGCGACTTCGGCACCTCCTTCGTCTACGGCATGCCGGTCGGCTCGCTGATCCTGTCGCGCCTGCCAGCCACGCTCGAACTGACGGTGTTTGCGGTCATCCTCGCTTCGGCTGTCGGCATTCCGCTTGGCGTCTATGCCGGCTACCGACCGCAGAGCCTCGCCTCGCGCATCATCATGGGCGCCTCGATCCTCGGCTTCTCGGTGCCGACCTTCTGGTTCGGCCTGATGCTCATCATGGTCTTTGCCGTGCAGTGCGGCTGCATGCCGGCCGGCGGGCGCGGCGCGACCGTCTCGCTCTTCGGCGTCGAATGGAGCTTCCTCACCGCCGACGGCTTCAAGCACATGCTGCTGCCCGGCATCAACCTGGCGCTGTTCAAGCTTTCGATGATGATCCGCCTGGCCCGCGCCGGCACGCGCGAGGTCATGCTGAGCGACACGGTGAAATTTGCCCGGGCCGCCGGCATCAGCGAGCGCACGATCCTGCTGCGCCATGTCATGAAGCTGATCTCCATCCCGCTGGTCACGGTCTTCGGCCTGGAGTTCGGCTCCACGCTGGCCTTCGCCGTGGTGACGGAAACGATCTTCTCCTGGCCCGGCCTCGGCAAGCTGATCATCGACAGTATCACCTCGCTCGACCGCCCGGTCATGGTGGCCTACCTGATGCTGGTCGCGCTGCTGTTCATTGTCATCAACCTGTCGGTGGACCTTGTCTACGTGCTGCTCGATCCGCGTCTGAGAAAGGGACGGGCATGACGAACGCCTCTACCCCGCTGCGCAATTTCCTCACGGAATTCTCCCGCAACCGCGTCGCTCTCGCCGCCGGCATCGTGACCCTGCTGATCGCGGTGCTGGCGCTGGCGGCTCCGCTTGTCGCACCGCAGGACCCGTATGACCTCGCCCATCTGGTGCTGCGCGATGCGCGCCGGGCGCCCGGCTATGTCGGCACCGGCGGCTACGTCCACCTGCTCGGCACAGATGCGCAAGGCCGCGACCTGCTGTCGGCGATCCTCTACGGCCTGCGCATCTCGCTGAAGGTCGGCGTGATCTCGGGTGCCATTGCCTTCACGGTCGGCGCTCTGGTCGGCACCAGCGCCGCCTATATCGGCGGCCGCACCGAAAGCCTGCTGATGCGCATCGTCGACCTGCAGCTTTCCTTCCCGGCGATCCTGCTGGCCTTCGTGATCGCGGCCATTCTCGGCCAGGGCCAGTACCAGCTCATCCTGGCGCTGATCTTCGCCCAATACGCCTATTTCGCGCGCACAGCGCATGGCGCGGCGTCGGCCGAACGGCAGAAGGACTATGTCGAGGCTGCTCTCTCCGTGCCGCTGAAGGCACGGCGGGTGGTGCTGCGCCACATCCTGCCCAACGCCCTGCCGCCGCTGATCGTGGTGGCCACGGTGCAGGTCGCCAGCGCTATTTCGCTCGAAGCCACCCTCTCCTTCCTCGGCGTCGGCCTGCCGCCGACGGAGCCGTCGCTCGGCATGCTGATCGCCAACGGCTTCCAGTATCTGCTGTCTGGCCGCTACTGGATCTCGATCTACCCCGGCATCGCGCTCATCCTGTTCATCGTGTCGCTGAACCTCGTCGGCGACCAGATCCGCGACCAGCTCAACCCGAGGCTGCAGAAATGACGGCGCCGCTCCTGCAGGTCACCGACCTCAAGACCCATTTCCACACCGCCAAGGGCGTGATGAAGGCGGTGGATGGCGTGTCGTTCTCGCTGGCCGCCGGTGAAGTCCTCGGCCTCGTCGGCGAATCCGGCTCGGGCAAGAGCATCACCGGCTTCTCGATCATCGGCCTGATCGATCAGCCGGGCCGCATCGAAGGCGGCTCATCGATCAAGCTCGAGGGGCGCGAGCTCGTCGGCCTCGCGCCCAACGAGCTGCGCGCCATCCGCGGCAAGGTCATCTCCATGGTCTTCCAGGATCCGATGATGACGCTGAACCCGGTGCTCAGCATTTTCACGCAGATCCGACTCGCCCTGGAAGCGCATGGCAAAATCTCCACCGCCGAGGCGCGCAAGCGCGCGATCGCGGCGCTGAAGCAGGTGCGCATCCCCGACCCCGAGCTCAAGGTCGACTTCTACCCGCACCAGTTCTCCGGCGGCATGCGCCAGCGCGTGGCGATCGCAATTGCGCTTCTGCACAAGCCCAAGCTCATCATCGCCGACGAGCCGACGACGGCGCTCGACGTCTCGATCCAGGCCGAGATCCTGGCCGAGATGAAGGAGCTGGTGAAGGAGACCGGGACCGCGCTTATCTGGATCAGCCACGACCTCGCCACTGTCGCCTCCATCGCCGACCAGGTCGCCGTGATGAAGACCGGGCGCATCGTCGAGGCAGGCGCCACCAATGACGTGCTGCTCAACCCGCAGCATCCCTATACGCGCGGGCTGCTCGACGCCCTGCCCTCGCGCGCCGAACCCGGCGCCATGCTGGCCCGCAACAGCGGCGACGGCGAGGCCGATCCGGCACCGCCGCCGCGCCGCGAGGCCTCCGGCCAGAAACGGATGCCGAAGGACGGCGTGCCGTATTTCGTCATCGAGGGCGTCAGCAAGAAGTTCCGCAGGGACACCGGCCTGCTGCATGCCCTCGCCGAGAAGGCGGGCCTCGCCTCGCCCGTTCCCTTCGTGCAGGCGGTGGACAATATCAGCCTGACGCTGGCGCGCGGCGACGCTCTGGGCCTCGTCGGCGAATCGGGCAGCGGCAAGTCGACGCTCGGCCGCATCGCAGCGGGCATCTACGCGCCCACCACCGGCTTCGTCAGGCTCGAAGGCAACCCGGTCATCTCCAGTGGCCGCAACCCGACGAAAGTGACCACGCGCGTCCAGACCATCTTCCAGGACCCGTTCGCCTCGCTTGACCCGCGCATGCGCGTCGGCGACAGCATCTCCGAGGGGCCGCTGGCGCATGGGCTTATCACGCGGGCGCAGGCCGGCGAATATGTCCGCCAGTGGCTCGCGGCGGTCGGGCTCGACCCGGCCTTCGCCGGCCGCTATCCGCACCAGTTCTCCGGCGGCCAGCGCCAGCGCGTGGCAATCGCCCGTGCGCTCGCCATGCAGCCGGACGTGGTGGTCTGCGATGAGCCGGTGGCCTCGCTCGACGTTTCCATCCAGGCGCAGATCATCAATCTGCTCATCCGCCTGCGCAAGGAACTGGAGCTGACGCTGATCTTCATCTCGCACGATCTCTCGGTCGTTCGGCACCTGTGCGACCGAGTGGCGATCATGTATCGCGGCCGCATCGTGGAAGCCGGCCAGACCGCCGAGATCTACGAGAACCCGCAGGACGACTATACGCGGAGGCTGCTCGCGGCGGTGCCGGTGCTGCCGCAAGCGGCGCAGGCGACCGCGGCAGCAGTTTGAACCATCAAAATACGAGGTGAATGATGGAACCCTGGCAGTGGGACGAGTCGGTTTGGCGCGGCAAGGTGGAGAAGATCCGCGCGGGCCGCTCGCTGAAGCCGAAGGCCTGGAAGAACGGCGCACGCTGCGCCGTGGCGCTGTCCTTCGACAGCGACCATGAGAGCAACGAGCTGCGCGACGGCGGCGAATCCATCGGCCGCATGTCGCAGGGCCAGTATGGCAACCGCGTCGGCATCCCGCGCATCCTCAAGACGCTTTCCGACAACGACATCAAGGCGACCTTCTTCGTGCCGGCCGTGGTCGGCCTGCTCTATCCCGACGAGCAGCGGCGGGTGGTCGCCGAGGGCCACGAGATCGGCCTGCACGGCTGGATCCACGAGCTCAACACCAAGGTGCCGCCGGAAAACGAGCGCGACCTGCACTTCCGCGCCGCCGACACGCTGGAGAAGATCACCGGCGTTCGCCCCGTCGGCATGCGCACGCCGTCCTGGGATTTTTCGAGCGTCACGCTCAAGATCCAGCGCGAACTGGGCCTGCTCTACGATTCCTCGCTGATGGCCGATGACGATCCTTACGAGATCGTCGAGGAAGGCGAGCCGACCGGTATCGTCGAGCTCCCGGTGGAGTGGATTCGCGACGACGCGGTCTATTTCAACATGAACCGCTTCACCGCTCACCGGCCCTACACGCCGCCGACGGCAGTGCTGGACATCTTCCGCCGCGAGTTCGACCGCGCTTATGAGGAAGGCGGCCTGTTCCTTTTGACCATGCACCCGCATGTCATCGGCTACCGCTCGCGCATCTCCATCCTGGAGGAGTTGATCCGGCACATCCGCGGCCATGACGACGTCTGGTTCGCCACCCATGCCGACATCGCGGCCTATGCCGCTGAAGGCCTGCGCTAAGGCAAGTGACCCTCGACGCGCCGGCAGGCTTCCCGCCGGCCGGCGCGGCACCTGAAAAACCCTTGGTCCGGGGCGGGCGCGCCCGTCGACGCCGCCGGGCTTCTCTCACCAGCGCAAATACCGAAAGCCGGCCGGCCATGTTGTTCTCCGCAGGGCGCAATTCCATGGTATATCGGACGCCATGGACTCGTTATCAGATGCCTTTCCCGTCTATAACCCGCCGCGGGAACCCTATTTCTCGATCCTCCATCGCGACGCAGACCTTCTCGTGCTCGATAAGCCGAGCGGTCTTCTTTCCGTGCCCGGACGCCACCCCGCCCTCGCGGACAGCCTGGCAACGCGCGTTCAGGAACAATTTCCGAAAGCCCTGATCATTCACCGACTGGACAAGGACACGTCCGGCCTGGTGCTGATGTCGCTCAACCGCAAGGCGCATGCCGCGGTCGCGGCGCAGTTCGAGGCGCGCACCACCGAGAAATCCTATGTGGCCGAGGTCTGGGGGCGGGTCCAGGATGAGGAAGGATTGGTCGACCTGCCCTTGGCCATCGATCCGGACAACAAACCCCGGCATCGCGTCGACCATCAGCACGGCAAGCCCGCGCAGACGCGCTGGCGCGTTCTCGGATACGGTGAGAACACCACGCGACTGCGCCTTTTCCCGTTGACCGGACGCACACACCAGTTGCGCGTGCACATGAAGGCGTTGGGTCACGTGATCCTGGGCGACGAGTTCTATGCCGACGGCGCGGCTCTGGCGGCCGCAGACCGGCTGCTGCTCCACGCCGAAGAACTGAGCTTTCGTCATCCCCGTGGCTCGGACGTCACCTTCACCGCCCCCGTGCCGTTCTGAGAGCGACGATGGCGCAAAACCTCGACACAACATCCCTGATCGTCGACTTCGTCGGCGGCGCGACCGGTCACCGTTTTCGCTCTAGCGAGGGGCGTGGGCAGGCTTTGGCGAAAGCCGCCGGGTTTTCGCGCGGCGTTGTGCCGGAAATCGTGGACGCTACTGCCGGCCTCGGCCGTGACGCGTTTTTCCTGGCGTCGCTTGGTGCGCGCGTCACCCTCATCGAGCGCTCCAGGACGATGCATGACCTCCTTGCCGAGGGGCTCGATCGCGCCCGAGCGCAAGGGGGGCGGTATGCCGAAACGGTTGCGCGCATGACGCTGATACATGGCGACTCATGCGCCCTGCTGCCGCAACTGAACCCGCAGGTGGTATTGGTCGATCCGATGCACCCTCCACGTGGCAACACGGCCCTGGTCAAGAAGGAGATGCGGCTGATCCGCGAAATCGTCGGCACCGATCCCGACGCCGCACAACTGATGCAGGTCGCCCTGGAGACCGCGCGCAACCGAGTGGTGCTCAAGTGGCCCCTGCGCGCGGAGCCGATGCCAGGGCTACCCAAACCGTCCCATCAGATCTTGGGAAAGAGCACTCGTTACGACGTCTTCGTGAAAGCCAGGATCATGAAAACGACCCCATCGGATCAGAATGCCCAGTACTGCAGTACGCAATCGCCTCAACCAGATCTGCCCGGATCGTCCTCGGAAAGAGCATGAGGACGGCTTCAAAAACCGTCCTGCCGCGGGCACCGATCTCCGATCTGATCAACTTCGTCGCGGAAACGGGCCGCAAAATGCTAAACCTCGAGCTGCCTCGCGCTCGGCAGAATCTTGGGGCGTAAACCAACTGGAAGACGTTAACGAGCGGCGGCAGTGCCAACAAAAGCGATGGTGGGCCCTAGCCGTTAAAAGAAATAAGCAATTTCAATCGTTCTCCGATACCGTCACAAATCCCGCCACTTTCTTAGGTCTTATCCTCCTTCAGAAAGCGTTCAAGACGGGCCGTTATGTGCGGCGGCGGGTCACCCTCACCACGCCACGACCGGTGTTCGCGGGTCGTCGGGTGAATGATCAGTTTGAAGGTTGGGAAATCGTCGTTTCCGACAATTCGCATCAGGCGCGTGAACTCTGAAACTGGTATTTGCCAGAGGGTGTCCTTAGTGAGGTCGGAGTTCACGAAAAACGCTGCGACCCGAAGGTCCAACTCGCTGCAGACGGCTTCAGCAAACACTTTGCTATGGATGAAGAGGTTGAGTAGCTGCCTCACGCCCACGGTGCATTTCTCAGGCGCGTTGAGATCGAAATATTCAAAGAAGTTGAAGCGTGTCCACCAATCGGGTTGCTTCGACGGCAAGAGGCTAAAGCGTTCGGCTTTGACGTTTAGGTCGGCGAGTTGTGAAGTTAGCTTCTCAGCGTCGAACAGCTTCCGCATCGCATAGGCTGAGAGGAATACCTTCTTCTCAAGATGGAACGAGCGGCGTGTGGAAGCCTTGGACGCCCACCTGTCAATCAGATCAGCGTCCTTCAATAGCTGCTGCTTCCACGGCCAACTCTCTACGATCATGCCCCAATCGCGATCCTAAGCAAGTGCTCCCACGTCCCATACGGCGGGTCTGTCAGTGCCAAATCGACGCTCCCATCTGGAATCTCCTTCATACGCTCAAGGCAGTCACCGAGCAGCCGTGTGGGCTCTGAAACTAGCATTATTCTCGGGTCAATCAAAATGGCGCTAAGTTAAAATAGCCATGAATCGATGCGTTTACTTGTTCAACACTCCGTTTACTGAAGCATATTTTGTATTTCGCATGTGATTGCGCGTGATTTCGTGTTCAGGACTCGAACCCGCAACCATGATGATTTCACCGCTCAGCTGAAACGCCTCGAATCAAGCGCTTGCTGTATTCATCTAGGTATTTAATAATTAACGTAAATTTTCGATTTAGCGAAGTGCGACCGGACTCGGGATTACTTGCATCAAATGGGCCTGACGGTATCCGAGGGTCAAAGAGTGACGGTATTTTAGGTTTTTGGACACCGTAAAATGGCTTTGCGGGCCATTTTGAAAAGCTAAGCCATTGATTTTTGCTAGGAAACTTGAACGGTCAAAAAAATCGATGGTGGGCCCGGAGGGACTCGAACCCCCAACCAAGCGGTTATGAGCCGCCGGCTCTAACCATTGAGCTACAGGCCCCACCCAGTGGCTGGATAGTTTCTTTTTTCGGCGCGCACAAGGCTTTAACCGAAAACAGTTTCCACTTGCCGCAATCGGTCCATAATCGCAACATAGTCGGGCCCCCGAAGGGACACGATATTGGAGATTTGCATGACGAAGTTTCATCTGCCCCTGGCGCTGGCCGCGGCGATCGCCCTGCCGGCGGCATCCGCATCGGCGCAGACGCAAGCGCCCTCCCGCATCGTGGTGACGGGCGAAGGCGAAAAGGCGGTCGCGCCGGATCTTGCCCTGCTCTCGCTCAGCGTCATGCGCGAGGCCAAGACCGCGCGCGAGGCGCTGGACGCCAATAACGACGCCATGGCGGCGGTGATTTCGGCGATGAAGGCCGCCGGGATCGAAGAGCGCGACCTGCAGACCTCCGGCATCCAGATCGTCCCCCGCTACCACTACACCAACAAGCCGGACGGCGGGCAGGAGGCCGAGCTGGTCGCCTACCAGGTCACCAACACGCTTTCCGTGCGGGTGCGCGACCTTTCCAAGGCCGGCGACATCCTCGACAAATCCGTGTCGCTGGGCGTCAACCAGGGCGGCGGCATCGTCTTCACCAACAACGACCCTTCCGCCGCGCTGACCGAGGCGCGCAAGCTCGCGGTCAAGGATGCGGTGGATAAGGCCAAGGTGCTGAGCGAGGCCGCCGGCGTGCAGCTTGGCCGGGTGATCGAAATCTCCGACCAGACCTATCCGCCGCGGCCGATGCCGATGGCCAAGACCATGGCGCTGGACGCTTCCGGCGCCGTGCCGCTCCAGGCCGGCGAAAACACCTACAACGTGCAGGTCAACGTAACCTTCGAGATCAAGTAGCGGAAGGGGCCGGCAGGCCCTGCCCTCGCCTCCATCGCACCCGAAAAGAAAAGCCCCGGAGGATCGTTCCTCCGGGGCTTTTACTTCAGGTCCAGCCGTAAGTCTTTTCAGGGCAGGACCGGATCAGCGCAGGATCGGGCAGAACGGCTCGCGGCCGAAGGTGACGATCATGCGGTCGCCCCACTCGCGGCCAGCGACGGTGATCGAATGGCGGCTCATGTCGACGACGCGGGCGCGGTGCATGCCCATGCGCTCGGCCTTGTCGAGGGCGCGGTCGGGCGTGCAGCGGCGCTCCCAGCGGTCGCGCCGGTCCCAGCGCTCCTGCCGCTCGTCAGGATACCAACGTGGTCCGGAGTCACGGACGTAGAAACCGCCGCCGACCTCGCCGCCGCCGAAATTCAGGTAAAGGCCATCGGCCTGCGCGCCTGCCGGCAGCGCAGCCAGGCCGCTGAGGCCGATGAAAGTGGAAAGTGCGGCGGTCTTGAACAGCTTGTGCATTGTTGTCTTCTCCTCGGTGGCTGAACCGTTCGGCGGTCCTGCCGAAGCGATGTGGCAACAATGCGCCGTGGTGGCTGAACCTTTGTCGAACCGCATATTCATCTTCGGTTCATGCGGGTAAATTATTGAAATACCATCGCAACAATGCGTGTACGAACAGCCGCGCCGCCGGCTTGTCAGGGCTCCTCGGCCAGCATATGGGCAAAGAAATCCTCCGGCTCGGCAAGGTCGCTTTCCAGCGCGCTGACCCGGCCGCGCACCGAAATGCCGGCCTCGTGCACGGTTTCGGCGCTGCCGGAAACCAGCGGGTGCCACCAGTAAAGATCGCGCCCCTCGGCCACCAGCCGGTAGGCGCAGGTATTGGGCAGCCAGGGTATGGTGCGCACGTTCTGAGGGGTGAGGCCGACGCAATCGGAAACGCGCGACAGGCGGTGCTCATAGTCGGCGCAGCGACAAGTTTCCGCGTCGAACAGGCGGCAGGCGACGCTCGTCCAGTAGATGTCGCCGGTGTCCTCGTCCTCCAGTTTCGACAGGCAGCACTTGCCGCAGCCGTCGCACAGCGACTCCCATTGGGCCGGCGTCATTGCCTCGAGTTCGGTGGTCTTCCAGAAAGGCTCATTCATCGGCTGCATGTGGCCCGCTCGCGCGGCAAGGTCAAGCCGGCGAGCAGGCTCCACAAGCCTCTTCGCCCGTCAATCGCCCAACTGATGCCTCGTTTGCGGCCTTTCGGGAACAAATTTGCGTGTCTTATGTTCCGCTCGGACGGGACCTTATGCATAACAGGAGAATTCGTATATGAAACGCCAACCAAGGATCTTGGTGGGAACCGCCCTCGGCCTGCTGATGGCATCCGCGCCGCTGATGGCCGCGCCGCCACTGCCCAATGGCGGCAGCGGCGAATCTCCCCTTCTCTCGGCCGGCATGAACAAGAGCGCGCCGATCGTCATCGCCCAGGCCGAAGACGAGCTCACGCCCTCCGAAGAGTTGCTGCCGAAGAAGAAGCACCGCAAGGCGCAGGAAGAGCGGGCCCCCGAAGGACAGCCGGCAGAAGCCGCACCTGACGAACAGCCGCGCAAGAAGAACCGCAAGGAGGCCCCTGCCGCCGAGCAGCCGGCCCAGCAGGAGCTCGCGCCCGCCCCGGCCGAGGAGCCGACGCAGCCGCGCAAGAAGAACCGCAAGGAGGCCCCTGTCGCCGAGCAGCCGGCCCAGCAGGAACTCGCGCCCGCCCCGGCCGAGGAGCCGGCGCAGCCGCGCAAGAAGAACCGCAAGGAGGCGCCAGCCGCCGAGCAGCCGGCCCAGCAGGAACTCGCGCCCGCACCGGCCGAGGAGCCGGCGCAGCCGCGCAAGAAGAACCGCAAGGAGGCCCCTGTAGCCGAGCAGCCGCCCCAGCAGGAACTCGCGCCCGCCCCGGCCGAAGAGCCGGTGAAGCCGCGCAAGAAGAACCGCAAGGAGGCCCCTGCCGCCGAGCAGCCGGCTGCCGCGCCGGAACTCGCCCCCGCCCCGGCCGAAGAGCCGGCGCAGCCGCGCAAGAAAAACCGCAAGGAGGCTCCTGCCGCTTCCGAACAGCCCGCCACTCCGGGCGAAGCGGTAACGCCTTCGGAAAAGCCCGCTGAAGCCACGCCGGACAAGCCGCGCAAGAAGGGCAACCAGCAGGCGCCTGCCGCCGAGCAGCCCGCCGCTCCGGGCGAGGCGGTAACGCCGGTTCCGACCGAGAAGCCGGCGGAATCCGAAGGCCAGGTCCAGCCCGCTCCGGCTGAACCGGCCACGCAGGCTCCCGCGCCGGTTCCCGGCGAGGCACAGCCGGCTCCGACGGAGGCCACCGGGGCAGGCCAGGCGCCTGCAGCCGACAGCCAGAAGGTCGCCCCGGCACCGGACAGTCAGAAGGTCGCTCCCGCCGAAGGCCAGGAACAGGGTGCAAAGGAGCAGGGCAGGCGCGGTCAGCGGGAGGGCGGCAACCGTCGTCCGCAGCCCGCCGAAGCCGGTCCGCCGCCCGTGGACGACAAGTCAGCCCAGCAGGAGGTGCAGCCGGAAAAGGTCGAGCCGGTGACCGCCGAGCAGGGCAAGCGCGTGAAGGAAAGACCGGTGGACCTGAAGCGCCGCGAGCGGCCGGAGGGCACCGAGATCCTCAAGGAATTCGGCGACCGACTGATCATCCAGCTCGACAACCAGGTCATGGTCCAGAGCAGCGAGCGCCCGCGCATGCGGCACAATGCCCGCGACGTCTACTATGAGGATCTGCCGCGCGGCCGCACCCGCGAGACGATCGAACGGCGCGACGGCACGCGGGTGGTGACCATCCGCAACGCCTATGGCGACGTCGTCCGCCGCTCGCGCATTACACCCGACGGGCGCGAATATGTGCTCTCCTATGTTGACGAGGACGACTATGACCGCGTGCGCGACTGGCGTGATCCGGGCCGCGATCTTCCGCCGCTGCGGCTGGAAATCCCCGTGGACGACTACATCCTGACCTCGGACCGCGTTCGCGATCCGGACATGTACTATCGCTTCCTCGAGCAGCCGCCGGTGGAGCGTGTGGAGCGGCTCTATTCCGTCGACGAGGTCAAGCGTTCGGCCCGCATCCGCGACAAGACGCGGCGCATCGACCTCGACACGGTCACCTTCGATTTCGGTTCGGCGACGATCGCCGAAAGCGAGATCACCCGTCTTGAAGGCGTGGCCAACGCCATGGAACGCATCCTCGACAGGAATCCCGCCGAGACGTTCCTGATCGAAGGCCATACCGATGCCGTCGGCTCCGACCTCGCCAATCTGGCGTTGTCGGACAAGCGGGCGGAAGCGGTAGCCGCGGCGCTCACCAATGTGTTCGGCATTCCGCCGGAAAACCTGGCCACCCAGGGCTATGGCGAGCAGTTCCTGAAGGTGAAGACCCAGTCGCCCGAACGCCAGAACCGCCGTGTCGCCATCCGCCGCATTACGCCGCTGGTGGCCCCGGTTGCCAGCAACCAGTAGCGGCAAGGCCGGCCCGCGCAACGACCGTGATCGTCGCATTGCCCGATCACGGTTTCGCGAGGTGAGGCCGGTTTGCCATTGACTCGACAGATTCGCCACGCAGTCTGTCCTGATAGTTCCCTGCCCCGTCCCCCAGCCGGGGGACAGGCGAAAGCCCGGCCGGTCGCCCCCTCCCCGGCCGGGCTTTTCTATTCGTAGCTGGCATGACGGCGCTAGCGCCACCAAATTTCCTACAAGATCAGGCGGATGGGCGCCTTTCCTGAATCAGGCTGGCAACCACACCGGCCTGCGTCACAGGAAACCGGCCACCTTCGTGTCTGTCTGCGCGAAGATCTCGTCCGGCACGAAAAAGTCTCCGGCCAGCGCGCCCTTGGCGCCCGGCGAGTATTTCGAAAAATCGTTGACGCCCGCCTCGCGCAGCACCAGCTCGTCGATGAAGAAGTTGCCCGTCGTCTCGCGTGAAGGCCGGGTCAGGATCGCATGGGCCGCATCGGCCACGATCTCGGGCGAGCGGCTCATGGCCGCCACCGTTTCGCCTCCCAGAAGGTTGCGCACCGCCGCCGTGTCGATCGCCGTCAGCGGCCACAGCGAATTGACCGCGATGCCGGCCTTGGCGAATTCCGCGCTCATGCCCAGCGTGCACATCGACATGCCGAACTTGGCCATTGTGTAGGCCACGTGGTTCTTGAACCATTTGGCGTCCACGTCGAGTGGCGGCGCCAGATTCAGAATATGAGGATTTTGCGCCAACTTCAGGTGCGGTATGCACATTTTGGAAACGAGGAAAGTGCCGCGCGTATTGATCTGGTGCATCAGGTCGAAGCGCTTCATGTCCGTTTCCAGCGTACCGGTAAGCTGGATGGCGCTGGCATTGTTGATGCAGATGTCGATGCCGCCGAACTTTTCGACCGTCCTGGCCACCGCCTCCGCGACCTGGCTTTCCTCGCGTATGTCGCAGATCACCGACAGTGCCTTGCCGCCTGCCTTCTCGATCTCTTCGGCCGCCGTGTAGATTGTGCCCGGCAGTTTGGGGTGCGGCTCGGTCGTCTTGGCGGCGATCGTCACATTGGCGCCGTCTCGCGCGGCTCTCAGGGCGATCGCAAGGCCGATGCCGCGCGATCCGCCCGAGATGAACATGGTCTTTCCTTTGAGGGACATTGCCGCGCTCCGAATTTGTCTAGCCTTGAACAATCTTGCCCCGCCGCAAGCTGCCTTGCAAGCCGGCCGCGCGCCGGGCGCAATCGCCAGCCACCAGTGTCGTGGAGCCAGACCTCAAGATTACCGCCAAGTTCGGCGCAGGCAAAAACCTCGGCCGCGACCCGGCGGGCACGGACCACGGGCGACGACTATTCGGCCGAAGCCCGTCGCCCGCCCCCAGCCGAGGCGCCGCAGCGCTATTTGACGCCGAACACCTCGGCGCAGCGCGAAAGGCTCAGGCCCTGGCCGTCGGTGTCTCGCGTCGCCTCGACATTGGTGATTGTGCCGCTGGCGTCGACGGTTATCTGCGCCTCGCAGAACAGGTGCTCAACGCGCGCCGGCTTTACCATCACCTGCCGCGGACCGAAGCCGCCGAAGCTCACGCTGGAACTGGTGGTACGGCTTTCGGTCACCGTGGTCGAGCTGTTGGGCTGCGACACGGTGGTAGTTGTCTTGGTGTTGGTCCTGCCGGCCATCGGATCGCTGGGGTTGCCGACCGTCATATACTCCGCGGGTATCGTGCGCGAGGTCTCGCCGCCGCGCCAGCGATAGACCTTGCCGCCATTGTTCAGGTCGAATTCCGAGATTGGAGCGCCATAGCTGGAAAAGAAAACGTCGCTCGGCTGGCCGATGAAGCGCGACTTGATCGCCTTGTTGGCTTCCTCGGTGGTCGTGCACGCGGCAAGTGCCGGCGCCAGCAGCGCCAGAACCAAGCCTACCCCTCTTGCCCCGCCGCGAAAACGCGAGGCCTTGTTTCCAAGCGACATTCTTTCCTCCGGCACTTGTCGTCCCCGCCCCGCCGGCGCCTGTGCCGCAACGGAGCCGCGCCATTGCAATACTGCAATGCACGGCGCTGCATAGCGTGATTCTAAATCCCGCGTCCCAGGGTTTGAACAGGTTGCGGTTGCGAAGCGCCCGCACGACAGACGGCGCAGCCAGTCGGTCGCCGGCCTTATTCCGTGCGCCGCGAATGGGCTCGGCATCGAGCCTCAATTCAGATCTGGTCGAATGGCGCCTGCCGCAGCCAGCGGCGTGCAGGGTGTCAGCCGAAAATCCGGTCGCCCTGCTCGTCGATCATCTGCTTGCCCTTGCGGAAGGAAACATCGATCGCGTCGTCCAGCGAGGCGAACCGATCGGCGCGAATGAACCTGTGCTCCTTCACCACGCCGCCGATCTCCTTGGAGATGACGCCGCAGGTCTGGAACTGGCCTTCTTCCTTGAAAGGCGTGGCCCGGATGCGGAAACCGTTGTGCTCGATCTCCTTGACGGCCGCTTCCTGGGCCGGACCGGCGTTTTCACCGCCGCCGCCGAAAAGACGCTTCAGAAAGGACATGGCCACCTCGCCTCCGATTCAACCGCAAACTAGCTCTTTCGCGCCGCCCCGTCGAGGCGGTGCAACAATCAGGCGGAGATGTCGGCCGCTCCACGGTTGCCCGTCAGCCGGGCCACCGCTTCCGGGCGCGACTTGCTCTAGCCAAGAGACGTGATGATCTCTCGATAGGCGGCTTCCGGGAAGGCCTTCAGCGTTTGCGTGCGCACGTTGCCTGCCATGCCGATCTGCAGGCTGAAACGCGCCGCCACCGCATCGTCCGGTGCCTCACCGATCAGCACCATGTCGTATTTGCCCATGGTCATGTAAAAGGCCTTGAAGCTGCCGCCCATGTCCTCGAGCTGCTTCTTCACCGCATCCAGCCGCTTGGGCGACTCGCGCACGTTCCTGATGCCCTGATCTGTCCATTTCACGAGCATGATGTAAGTGGTCACAGCACACCTCCCTTCCGGTGCCGTGGGGCGAGACAGGCCCTGAGCCGGCATCGGGACATTGCCCCCATTCACCCGGGAGGGAATATGGAGCCATGGCGGAGCCAGGCAAGCGGGCACCGCAACGCTGAGCCCGCCCGCGCGTCAGGCCGGGCCACCGTCATGCCGTCGGCCGGGAGCCTGTCATTCGGGCCGGTCCCAGCCCTTTCCTCCGGGCGGCGGCACGCATCTTCCGTCGCGGAAAAGCCTCCACAACTCGCAGATGCGGTCATCACCCGGCAGCCGGCAAAATCCGAACTGCCTGCCCTTCTCATCTTGCCGGGTGTCCGACTGCCCGCCAATGGCGGCGCAATAGTCGGTTGCTGCGTTGGCCAGGCCTATCACCGCCCGGGGTCTGGGATAGCACCCGACCAGGGCGATCAAGGCGGGGATCATGACAAAGCACTGCATTCGAAGGGCGATTGCCATCTCTTCGCTCCTCCCCTTTTCACCGGACAGAAAAAAGCCCGGGACATGCCCGGGCTTTCTTCGGTTTCTCAGCTATCGAGGAAGCTTCTCAGCTTGCGCGAGCGGCTCGGATGCTTGAGCTTGCGCAACGCCTTGGCCTCGATCTGGCGGATACGCTCGCGGGTGACCGAGAACTGCTGGCCAACCTCTTCGAGCGTATGGTCGGTGTTCATTCCGATGCCGAAGCGCATGCGCAGCACGCGCTCCTCGCGAGGCGTCAGCGAGGCCAGCACGCGCGTGGTCGTCTCGCGCAGGTTGGCCTGGATCGCCGCATCGATCGGCAGGATCGCCATCTTGTCCTCGATGAAGTCGCCGAGGTGTGAATCCTCCTCGTCGCCAACCGGCGTTTCGAGGCTGATCGGCTCCTTGGCGATCTTCAGAACCTTGCGCACCTTCTCCAGCGGCATGGCCAGCTTTTCGGCCAGCTCCTCCGGGGTCGGCTCGCGGCCGATCTCATGCAGCATCTGGCGCGAGGTGCGGACGATCTTGTTGATCGTCTCGATCATGTGCACCGGGATGCGGATGGTGCGGGCCTGGTCGGCGATCGAGCGGGTGATTGCCTGCCGGATCCACCAGGTGGCGTAGGTCGAGAACTTGTAGCCACGGCGGTACTCGAACTTGTCGACCGCCTTCATCAGGCCGATGTTGCCTTCCTGGATAAGGTCCAGGAACTGCAGGCCGCGGTTCGTGTACTTCTTGGCGATGGAGATGACGAGGCGCAGGTTGGCCTCCACCATTTCCTTCTTGGCAATCGCCGCCTCGCGCTCGCCCTTCTGCACCTGGTTCACGATCTTGCGGAACTCGATGATGGAAATGGCGGTTTCGGTGGCCAGATGCTGGATCTCGGAGCGGATGTCGCGGATGGCATCCTTCTCCCTGGCGCTGAACTCCTTCCAGCCGCGGGTGGAAAGCTTGGAGATCTTGTCCGTCCAGTTGGGATCGAGCTCCGAGCCCTGATACTCCCGCAGGAACTCTTCGCGGCGCACGCCATAGCTTTCGGCCAGGCGCAGGAGCTTGCCTTCGTTCTGCACCAGACGCTTGTTGATGTCGTACAGCTGCTCGACCAGCGCCTCGATGCGGGCGTTGTTGAGCGACAGCGACTTCACGGCCTTGATGAGCTGGTCCTTCAGCTCCTTCAGGCGGCGGTCCTGGCTGGGCGAAAGCATGTCGGCGTCGGCCAGTCGGCTTTCCACCTGCTGGTCCTGCAGCTTGCGCAGCTTCTTGTAGGTGTCGGCGATGACGTCCAGCGTCTCCATGACCTGCGGGCGCAGCTCCGCTTCCATGGCCGCCAGCGACAGGTTAGCCTCGTCTTCCTCTTCCTCTTCCTCTTCGGGGCGCGTTTCGCCGCCGACATTGGTAATGTCGTCGTCGTCACTGCGCGAGGCGCGGCGCGGCTTGCTGTCCTCGGGCGTCTTCGGCCGTTCCAGCTCCTCGCGGTCGAGCGCGGGCGCCTGCTTGGCCTCAGGGCCGGCATAGGTGGCTTCGAGATCGATGATCTCGCGCAGCAGGATCTTGGCCTCGTTGAGTTCGTCGCGCCAGATGATGATGGCCTGGAAGGTCAGCGGGCTTTCGCACAGGCCGGCGATCATGGTTTCGCGGCCGGCTTCGATGCGCTTGGCGATGGCGATTTCGCCCTCGCGCGACAGAAGCTCCACCGAGCCCATCTCGCGCAGATACATGCGCACGGGGTCGTCCGTGCGATCGGTCGGCTCTTTCTTGGTGACGGCCGCAACCGCGGTGCCGGTCTGTTCGGCCAGCTCGTTGGCGTCGTCTTCGGCGTCGCCGCCCGCGCCTTCGCTGTCCTCGCCAGCCTCGTCGTCCTCGACCACATTGATGCCCATGTCCGAAAGCATGGCCATGGTGTCCTCGATCTGCTCGGAGGTCACTTCCTCCGAGGGCAGCACCGAGTTCAGCTCGTCCATGGTCACATAGCCGCGTTTTTTCGCGGCCTTGATCATCTTCTTGACAGCATCATCGGAAAGGTCGAGCAGAGGGCCGTCGGGGGCGCCTTCGCGTTCGTTCTCGACCTCTTCCTTTTCCTTTATCGCCATTCTTTTGCTTTCTCCAAGCGACCGGATGTGGGGAGCCCATGAGACTCCCGGACCGGGTAACAAATCACCTGCGCTGACTTGCGTCTGTGCATGCCGTTAGCAGCGACCGAGTTACCTCTTGATTAACCCTAATATCTGGGGCCGCTTGCGCGCCTCGTCCAGATCAGCTTCCCATCCTGCCAATTCGGGTGCGGACCGAGCCGCTCATACAACTCGAATCGTTCTGATTCCGTCAAACGGAACGAACGTCAAGCGCCTGTTCGCATGATTCGCCCCTAAAAGGCGAATCAAATGCGAATCACCGCCGTTTCCGCGCCTTCAGCCGCGGTCGCCGCGACCCGAAGATATGCCGAAGCCTTCAATCAGCGCTTCGGTTGCCTGCACATCGCGAAACTGAGCCTGGATTTCGACAAGATGACGGTAGTTCTCGTCGGTAGGGTCGGTTGCCAGAGCCGTCTCCGCTGCTTTAAGCTCCTTATGTAGGGTCCGGGCGCTGCGGTGCAAGTGCAGGGCCTGGGCGAAGGCGTCGCGCGCGTCCTCCAGCGCCGCGTCCTCCAGCGCCGGCCACAGCCGCGCCTTGCGCACCAGCGCCGTGGCACGCTCCCAGACCTCCGAAAGGCCGGCCCGCTCGACATGGGCGGTCACCTCCTCGCGCGTCTCGGCGTCATGCGCCACAGCGTCGATAAGCGCACTGTGCAGCTGGCGCAGGTCCTGGTCGGACAGGTCCAAGTCCTCGACATGCTCGAACTGCTCGTCGACCAGCATGGGATGATTGACCAGCGTCACCACCAGCGCGGCCTCGCGCAGTGACATCAAGCCACTGGCCCGCCGCACCATGGCCGAGCGCGCCAGGCTTTCCGAAACCGCCAGCCGCCCCGTCGCGGCGCCCGGCCGCCCGCGCTGCTCGCCGAAGCGCCTGCCCCCGCCGCCCTGCCTTTGCTTGCCGCCCGCACGCTGCGCGCCGAAGAAGCTCAGCACGCGGTCGCGCATCTCCTGCGCGTAGTGAAAGCGCACGCTCTCGTCCTTGATGCGGTTGGTCAGCTCGCGCAGCGTCTTCTCCAGCTCCGCGCGCCGCTCCGGCGTGTCGAAGACCCCGCCGGAGGTCTCGCGCATCCACAGCATGTCGGCCAGCGGCCGTGCCTCGCCCAGGAGCCGCCTGAAGGCGTCGGGTCCCTCCGCCTTGACCAGGTCGTCCGGATCCTTGCCCTCCGGCAGCAGCGCGAAGCGCGCCGTATGGCCCGCCTGCACCATCGGCAGCACCATGTCTGCGGCGCGCCATGCCGCGCGCAAACCGGCCTGGTCGCCGTCGAAGCACAGCACCGGCTCGCCGCTCATGCGCCACAGAAGCTCGAGCTGGTTCTCCGTCAGCGCGGTGCCCAGCGGCGCCACGGCGTTGTCGAAGCCGGCCTGCGCCAGCGCGATCACGTCCATGTAGCCCTCGACCACGATCACCGTGCCCTCGCGGCCCATCCCCTTGCGGGCGCGGGCGAAGTTGTAGAGCACGTTGCCCTTGTGGAAGAGCTCGGTATCGGGCGAGTTCAGATATTTGGCCGCAACGTCCGGCGACAGCGCCCGCCCGCCGAATGCGATCACCTTGCCGCGCGCATCCTCGATCGGAAACATCACCCGGTCGCGGAAACGGTCGTAGGAAACGGGAATGTCCGGCCCCGACACCACCAGCCCGCAAGCTTCGATCTGCGCCCGCTCGATGCCCTTGGAAGCGAGGAATTCCTTCAGCGCGTTGCGGCTGTCGGGCGCATAGCCCAGGCCGAACTTCTGCTGCGTCGCCGCTGTCAGTCCGCGGTCGCGCAGATAGGCGCGCGCCTTGGCTCCGTCGGAAGATTGCAGCCGGTCCTGGAAGAACTTTGCCGCCATCTCCATGACGTCGTGCAGCGAGGCGCGCTCGCGCTCGCGCCGTTCCTCGACCACGTCGCGCGCCGGCATCGGCACGCCGGCCATGTCGGCAATGCGCTCCACCGCCTCGGGGAAGCTGAGACCGTCCAGCTCGGTCAGGAACTTGAAGTGGTCGCCCGAAACGCCGCAGCCGAAGCAGTGATAGCGCCCCTTGCGGTCCTCGCAGTGGAAGCTCGGCGATTTCTCGCCATGAAAGGGGCAGCAGGCCCAGAAATCGCCGCGCGGGGCGTTGGTCTTGCGCCGGTCCCACGTCACGCGCGAGCCAATCACGGCCGAAATCGGCACGCGGTCGCGTATCTCGTCGAGGAAGGAGGGTGAAAAGCGCATGGAATAGCTCGTTGTCGTCCCCCTATAACATGACCGTCGCGGGATACGACTCCCGGCGGAGAAAATGCCCGCTTTTCACAGGCCAGGCTCCATTTCCGACACTTTGCGTCGGCCTGACGGACGCCGGCGCGGTAGACGGAAAATATTATCCGGCTAATCTACCCTCAGGCGCAAAATGACCCTGATTCGCGAAGAAGACCGCTGTGGCATTCCCTTGCTGTCGGCCTTAGCTGCCGGTGGTCGCGGAGGATTTTGGTCATGAGCGGCTCGGTGGTTCTTCTGCATCTGGCAGGCGCGGTGGCGCTGATGCTCTATGCCACGCGCATGGTGCGCACGGGCGTCGAGCGCGCCTATGGCGACGTGCTGCGCCAGAAGCTGCGCGCCACCATGCGCAACCCGCTGATGGCGGTCATCCTCGGCGCCGGCCTTGCCGTCGCTTTGCAAAGCTCCACCGCGGTCACGCTGCTGGTCGGCTCCTTTGCGGGCGCCGGCATAGTCAGCGGCATGGCTGGCCAGCTTGCCGTTCGCGGGGCCGAGATCGGCTCGGCGCTGGTGGTGAAAATCCTTTCCCTCGATCTTTCCTTGCTGGTTCCGGTCTGCCTTGCCGCCGGCACGGCCATCTTCATGACCACCGAGCGGCGGACATGGCGACAGTTCGGCCGCATTCTGGTGGGCATCGGCCTGCTGCTCCTGTCGCTGGAGATGATCGGCCAGGCTTCCGAGCCGCTGCGCGAAAGCCAGCTCCTGCCGGTCATCGTCGACTATTTCTCCGGCGATCCGGTCACCGCCTTCCTGCTCGCAGCTCTCATCACCTGGCTGTTTCATTCTTCAATCGCGGCGGTGCTGCTGCTCGTCGCTCTGTCCGGCCGCGGGCTCCTGCCGCCAGAACTCGGCGTTGTGATGGTGCTGGGGGTCAATCTCGGCAGCTCGGTCATCGCGCCGCTGCTGACGCGGGGTGCGGCTCCGGAAGTGCGCGTGGTGCCGGTGGGCAACCTGCTCATGCGCGGGCTCGGCTCCGTGGTCATGCTTACGCTGTTCCTCACCTTCAAGCCGCCAGTGAGCTTCCTCGGCACGGCCGTGCCGGACCAGATCGTCAACGCGCACATCCTGTTCAACTGCATTATCCTGCTTGCCGGCATGCCGCTCGCCGGCTTGGTCTACCGGGCCTCGCAGCGCATCGTGGCACTGGCCACCCCTGCCCCGCAGGAAGATCCGCTCGCCACGGTCGAATTCAGCGCGCTCGACGAGGCCGACCTCGACACGCCGAGCCAGGCGTTGGCCAATGCCACGCGCGAGGTTCTGCAGGTGTGCGAGATCGTCGAGATCATGCTCAAGCGCATCATCGAGCTCTACGAGCACGCTGATGCCGGCAAGATCAACGCGCTGGCCGCGCTGGACGACCGCGTCGACAGCAAGCACGCGGCCATAAAGCTCTATCTGGCCAAGGCGACCATCCGCCAGATGACCGAGGACGAGGCGCTGCGCTGCCAGGAACTCATCGGCGCCTGCGTCAAGCTCGAGCAGGTGGGCGACATCATCGTGCGCAACATGCTGGTGCATGTGCAGAAGAAAACTGAGCGCGCCCTTGAATTCACGCCCGAGGGCTGGCGCGAGCTGGCCGCCTTCCACGCTTCTGTCGTTGCCAATGCGCGGCTGGCCGTCAACGTGCTGATCTCGCGCGATCCGCACACCGCTCGCCAGCTCGTGGAGGAAAAGGACCGGCTGCGCGACTTCGAGAAGGAGACGAGCCAGAGCCATTTCGTGCGGCTGCGCGATGGTTCGGCCCGCAGTGTCGAGACCAGCTCGATCCACCTCGACACCATCCGCGACCTCAAGCAGATCAATTCCCTGCTGGCCTCGATGGCCTATCCGGTGCTTGAGGAGCAGGGCCTGCTGCGCGGAACGCGACTGGCGGTGAACTGAAGCTGGATTATTGATCCCGAAAAGCCGGGAAGCGGCTTTAGGGCTCGGATAGTCGGAGCGCGATGAGGTCTCGACGGAAGGTCATCGCGCTCTGACAGTTGCAGCCTACTGCAACGACGCCTTCACCAGCGCGCTGGCCTTGCCGAAATCCATCTGCCCGGCAAATTTCTCGCGCAGCGCCGTCATCACGCGGCCCATGTCGCGCAGGCCTTCGGCGCCGGTCTCGGCGATTGCGTCGCGCACGGCCTGCGTCACCGCTTCGTCGTCCATCTGCTTGGGCAGGAACTCGCGGATGATCTCGATCTCGTCGCGCTCTTGCGCGGCCAGTTCCGGCCGGCCGCCCTCCTCGAAGGCCTTGGCCGATTCCTCGCGCTGCTTGACCATCTTGGCCAGGATCAGCCGGATGTCCTCGTCGCTGACCGGGTCCTTGCCGGCGCCGCGGTTGGAAATGTCGCGGTCCTGGATCGCCGCGTTGATCAGGCGCAGCGTCGAGGTGCGGCGCTTGTCCTGCGCCTTCAGTGCGGTCTTCAGTGCCTCAGCGATGATCTCGCGCATGGCGACAACTCCTTGGATTGGCGCCGACAATAGACCATGATCCCGCTGGCGGGAAAATGGTTTTCTACTTTCGGGCGAAGGGGCGGCTTGCTCCCGATTCCATCGGGAAGCGCACCCGTCTAATGCGGCCCGTGATGGAAGGCAAACCCCACCGCGATCGCCATCTGATTGCGATATTGCGCTGCAAAATTTTTGCCGGCTGCGGCCGGCGCCAACATTGACCGTGCGGGCACCTTCCCCTATTGTGCGTGCCTTGCATGGACTTGTTTTTGGGTATGCACGGGGGTTTGCGGTTCGCGCGGGGCCCCGTGTTTTTTGCTGCGCCATTCGGCCCGCTCGCCGGGCCGTCACCAAGGTGCCGCTCGAGCCGCATCCGGCCTGCCCGCTGACCAAGCCGACCGCGAAGACAGGATATGGAGTAGCCGACATGGCCACCAACACCGCCCCCTGGGCAACCCAAGCGCCAACCGCAGTTCTGGTTCTGGCCGACGGGACGGTCATCGAGGGCCGTGGCCTGGGCGCCACCGGCAGCGCGGTCGCCGAGGTCTGCTTCAACACCGCCCTCACCGGCTACCAGGAAATCCTCACCGATCCGTCCTATGCCGGCCAGATCGTCACCTTCACCTTCCCCCACATCGGCAACATCGGCACCAATGACGAAGACGCCGAAGACCTGAACCCGGCCGCCCACAACGGCGCCGTCGGCGCTGTCTTCAAGGCCGATATCACCTCGCCCTCCAACTACCGCGCCACCAGCGATCTCGACCATTGGCTGAAGCGGCGCGGCGTCGTCGCCATCTCCGGCATCGACACCCGCGCGCTCACCGCGCTGATCCGCGAAAAGGGCTCGCCCAACGCCGTCATCGCGCATTCGCCCGATGGCAAGTTCGATCTCGAAGAGCTCAAGGCCCGCGCCGCCGGCTGGCCCGGCCTGGTCGGCCTCGACCTCGCCAAGGAGGTCACCTCGGGCCAGTCCTCGGTCTGGCGCGAGACGCCCTGGGTCTGGAACGAAGGCTATGGCGAGCAGACCGCGCCGACCATGCACGTGGTCGCCGTCGACTATGGCGTGAAGCGCAGCATTTTGCGCATCATCGCCGGGCTGGGCGCCAAGGTCACCGTGGTACCGGCCACCACCAGCGCCGAGGATATCCTGGCCATGCGGCCGGACGGCATCTTCCTGTCCAACGGCCCCGGCGACCCGGCGGCGACCGGCGAATATGCCGTGCCGACCATCCGGGACCTGCTCAAGACCGACATTCCCGTCTTCGGCATCTGCCTCGGCCACCAGATGCTGGCGCTGGCGCTCGGCGGCAAGACCGAGAAGATGCACCAGGGCCATCACGGCGCCAATCACCCCGTCAAGGACCACACCACCGGCAAGGTCGAGATCGTGTCGATGAACCACGGCTTCGCGGTCGACGCCAAGTCGCTGCCGGAAGGCGTCGTGGAAACCCATGTCTCGCTGTTCGACGGCTCGAACTGCGGCATCGCGCTCACCGGCCGCCCGGTGTTCTCGGTGCAGCACCACCCCGAGGCCTCGCCCGGTCCGCAGGACTCGCACTACCTGTTCCGCCGCTTCGTCGAGGCCATCCGCGCCCGCCAGGCCGAACCGGCGCTGGCCGGGCAGTAAGAAGCCAGAGTGGAAATCTTTGCGCGGCTTGCGCTCTTGCGATAATATAGCAATATCGTCGCATGAAGACGATTGTGCTGACCGCTTCGGCGGCGCGAGATCTGCACAATCTCCCCGCCGCGGCGCGCAGGCAGGTGTCGGACGGCTTGGTCGACTACGCGATCAGTGGCAAGGGCGACGTGAAGCGCCTCGTCGGACGCGATGGTTTCCGCCTGCGGATCGGCCGTTATCGCGTCATCTTCGACGAGGACCGGACAACCATATTGGCCATCTACATCGGCAAGCGCGACACGGTCACCTATCGCCGGAATCAGGATCAAAAGAGATGAACGCGCCCCAGATCATCAAAACTCCCGGCGGGGAGGAAATGGTCGTCCTTCCCAGGGCCGAGTACGAGGCACTCGTGCAGGCCGCCGACCAGGCCGCAGAGGATGCGGCCGATATCGCCATCTACGACGCCCGCAAGGCTGAATTGCACGGGACGGAGCCTTTTCCGGCCGAGCTTTCAATGGCGATCCTGCGCGGCGAAAGTCGCCTCAAGGCACTGCGCAAATGGCGCAGCCTCACCCAAAGCGAGCTTGCCGAAAAGGCCGACCTGACGCAGGGCTTCCTTTCGGATCTCGAGGCCCGCCGCCGAACGGCCTCTGCCGAAACCGCGGCCAGGCTCGCCGAAGCCCTTGCGGTGCCGCTCGACTGGGTCGACGGCTAGCGGCGACAGGCCGAACCCGGCAACTCTTGCCGCCACGCCAACGCGCCCCACGGCATCTCACACCGGGTTGTTGAACGTGTCGCAATCCTGCAGCTTGCCGCTCTGGAAGCCGAGGTTGAACCATTTCATCCGCTGCGCCGAGGTGCCGTGGTTGAATGTTTCGGGCACCACATAGCCCTGCGAACGCCGCTGCAGCGTGTCGTCGCCGATCTGCTTGGCGGCGTTCAGCGCGTCTTCCAGATCGCCCTTTTCCAGCAATCCCTTCTGCGCCGTGTAATGCCCCCAGATGCCGGCGAAGCAGTCGGCCTGCAGTTCCACGCGAACCGACACGGCATTGGACTGTTCCTCGTCCATCGACTGCCGCATGCGGTTGACCTTGGGCAGGATGCCCAGCAGGTTCTGCACATGGTGGCCGACCTCATGCGCCAGCACATAGGCCTGCGCGAAATCGCCAGAAGCGCCGAACTGCCGGTCGAGCTGGTCGAAGAAGGACAGGTCGATATAGACCTTGTGGTCGTCAGGACAGTAGAACGGACCGGCCGCCGACGACGCAAAGCCGCAGTTCGAGCGCGCATGGCCGGAGAAGAGCACCAGCTTCGGCTCCTCATAGGTCCGGCCGTTGGTCTGGAAGATGCCGTTCCACACGTCCTCGGTCTCGGCCAGAACGGTGGACACGAACTGCTTCATCTCGTCTTGTGATTGCGGCGCGGTGCGGCTCACCTGGCCGCCGCCCGTTCCCATCCCGCCGCCGCCTTCTAGTATCTCGACCGGATCGATGCCGCAGGCCCTGAGCGCCAGGAACAGGATGACGAGAAAGATGATGCCGGAAAGCGAAAGGCCGCCGCCGGTCGCCCCGCCCACGGGAATACGGAAGCCGCCGCCCGGCCCCATGCCGAAGCCGCCGCCGCCGCGCTCGTCCTCTACATTGTCACTCTGCCGGCGCCCTCTCCAAAGCATGCACGCGCCTCCTGTCCTCATGCGGCGCACTTGCTGTTGCGCCGCTCTGCCTGAAACCGATGAACACCTCAAACGGTTGCATCAAGCGGGTGAAGTTCCATTTACCGCGGCCGGGCGACCGCCGGAGGCGCGGGCCTGAAACTCAGCCGCCGGCCGACCCTCAACCTTTCTGCTTTGTGCCGGCGCTCTTGCCGTCCGAACTCTTCGCGCGCTCTTCGAAGCGCTTTTCGCCCTTCTTCAGCTCGTGGCCGGTGCGGGCCTCCACCTTGCGCTCGTCCCCGGCCGCCGCCTTCCTGAGGCCTTTGGCCGCTTCCTTGCCTTTCGGCGTCGGTGCCTGGTTCGCTCCCATCTCGCTGCTCCTGCGTTGCCGCCGGGTCGGCCCGGCTCGGCACCAACGCATCACCTCCGCACCCGTTCCCCGCACGCGCTGCTGCCCTTCCGGGCATCGCCGCCGACGCGTCTTGCGGCCCCCGGAACCGGTGCAGTCAGCCAAAATCGCATGCGCCAGCCTTGTTTCGGCCTTGATCGCTCCCATGTTATATTGCCAATGATTTGCAATTGCGAATAACCCGAAAAGACCATTGCATGGATTTATCCAGCCGCACCGCCACCGAAACCGCCGAGGGCTGGCGCCAGCCGCGAGGCGAAGCATCGCTTTCGGACGTACACCGCTCTATCTCAGTCAGAACCCACGGCCCGACCTGGCGTCGGGCCGTTGCCTTTATAGGCCCCGGCTATCTCGTCGCCGTCGGCTATATGGACCCTGGCAACTGGGCCACCTCGCTCGCCGGCGGCTCGAAATTCGGCTATGCACTGCTGTTCGTGGCGTTGATCTCCAACATCATGGCGGTCGTGCTGCAGGCGCTCTGCGCCCGGCTTGCCATAGGCTCGGGCCGCGACCTTGCCCAGGCCTGCCGCGATGCCTACGGCAAGCAAGTTTCCTACGGCCTGTGGTTCATGGCCGAGATCGCCATCATCGCCACCGACCTTGCCGAGGTCATCGGCACGGCTATCGGCCTCAACCTCATCTTCGGCATTCCGCTGGAACTGGGCGTGCTCATCACCGCGCTCGATGTGTTCCTCATCCTTTACCTGCAGAAGCTTGGCTTCCGCTGGGTCGAGGCGCTGATCATCACGCTGCTTGCGGTCATCGCCGCCTGCTTTGCCATCCAGATCGCACTGGCCGACCCTAACTGGGGCTCGGTGGTGCGCGGCTTCGCCCCCACCACCCAGATCGTCACCAACCCGGAAATGCTCTATCTGGCGCTCGGCATCCTCGGCGCCACGGTCATGCCGCACAATCTCTACCTGCATTCCGGCATCATCCAGACGCGCGCTTATGGCGAAACCATCGAGCACAAGCGCGAGGCGCTGAAATTCGCGTCCTGGGATTCCGCCATCGCGCTGACCTTCGCCCTGCTCATCAATGCCTCGATCCTCATCCTCGCCGCCGCCACCTTCCACAAGGTCGGCCAGACCGATGTCGAAGATATTGCCCAGGCGCACGCGCTGCTTGCCCCGCTGCTCGGCCTGTCGATGGCGCCGATATTGTTCGGCGTCGCGCTCATCTGCTGCGGCATCAATTCCAGCGTCACGGCAACGCTCGCCGGCCAGATCGTCATGGAAGGTTTTATCCGCATCAAGCTGGCGCCTTGGCTGCGCCGGCTCATCACCCGCGCCATCGCCATCCTGCCGGCCGCCGCCGTCACCGTCTGGTACGGCGAAAGCGGCACGGCCAAGCTCCTCATCCTCAGCCAGGTGGTGCTCAGCCTGCAGCTTTCCTTTGCGGTGTTCCCGCTGGTCATCTTCACCGCCAGCAAGGCAAAGATGGGCGCCTTGGTGGCGCCGCGCTGGCTCAGCGCCTTCGCGATGGTCATTGCCGTGGTCATCGCGGTGCTTAACCTGAAGCTGATCTACGACTTCGTTCTGGGCTGATCGACCCGCCCAGAGCCGCCACTTCTCAAGCTCTGGCGCGCAAATGCATTCTCCCGCAAAATCGATCTCGTGCATGTCGGCACCAAGGCGCGCCGTGCGTCCTTGGGCTGTCCTCGGGCATTCTGGCGCCCGTGAGTTCAGGGAGACACATCATGAGAACCATCAATGCCACGGTGTTCGTCAGCCTCGACGGGGTCATGCAGGCACCTGGAGGCCCGCAGGAAGACCCCACCGGCGGCTTCCAGCATGAAGGCTGGGCGGTGCCCCATTTCGACGAGGCAGTGGGCGGCGTCATGGGCAAGCTGTTCGAGCGACCCTTCGACCTGCTTCTGGGCCGGCGCACCTATGACATCTTCGCCGCTCACTGGCCCTATGCGAAAGACGATCCGATCGGCCCGCTGTTCGACGGCGTGACCAAATATGTCGCCACCCACAAGCCTGAGAGCCTCACCTGGCAGAACACCACATGGCTCGGCGAGGACGTCCCCGCTTCATTGCGCGAACTGAAGCAGGGCGACGGGCCGGACCTGCTCATCCAGGGCTCCAGCCAACTCATCCAGCAACTCTTGCAGCACGACCTCATCGACCGCATCCAGCTCATCGTGATGCCGGTAGTGCTTGGCAGCGGCAAGAAGCTGTTCGGGTCCGGCACCATGCCGGCGGCGCTCAAGCTGACCGACAGCCTCGTCACGCCCAACGGCGTCATCATCGCGACCTACGGACGCGCCGGCGAGGTCGAGACCGGCGACTTCGGGCTGGAAAACCCGAGCGAGGCGGAACTGGAGCGCCGGCGGGGACTGGCGGAAATGGAGAGGAAGCTGCCCGGCAGATAGCATCGGCCGTTCGTCAAGCAACGCCGGAACCGGGCGTGCGCACGGGTAAGCTGGAGTTAAGTGTTGCTTCCTATTGTGCGCCCGGCGTTGCTCCAGGGAGCCGCTTCGACACGGCTCCGATCGGGATGAGCAGCATGGATAAGCAGCAGATTTGGGACCAGGTGCGGTCACAAGCCATTGCCACGCCTTCGATCTACGGGGCGGTGGATTTTGATGCCGTACCGGAGCGCTTTGCCGGCGCTGCCGGTGATCCGAATGAACTGCGATCTGCAAGCGAGGCAGAGCGGGCCCAGCTTCTCGCTGATGACCGCCTGATGACACTCATCCGCGCCTACACTTTCATGGGCGATCGCGTGGCCGATCCTTATGCCGCCCTGATGCCGGAATATGGCTTCAAGCGCCTGATCGACATGGTCGATCAGGCCTGCAAGAACGGCATTGATTCCGTTGCCGACGCCCCGCCGGAACTGCGCACCTTCATCGCGGCGATGGAAACGGTGCCCGATTGGCTGGACATGGCAATGGTGGAGGAAGGAGCTCGTCTCGAGCGGGCGGCCATGGCGATCATGAGCCCCATTGCCATCCGCGCCGCCTTCATCGCGACCTTCATGAACCGGTACGCTGCGCTCCCGATGGCGCTGACTGGCGCGCTTTCGAATGAGAGCGCAGCCAGGCGTGTCAAGGAGACGGCGACCTTCTTCGCGACCTCGGTGCTGCCCGGCGCGCTTGCCCGCGGCGGCGATGGCTTCCGTGCTGCGGCGATGGTTCGCCTGATGCATGCGATGGTGCGCTTCAACGCCATGCGCAAGGGCCGCTGGGACGTCTCGGTCTACGGCGTCCCGATCCCGCAGGTCGATCAGATGCCGGCCGGTCTCATATCGGTCACCATGATGGCAGCCGGCGTGCTGCGTCAGGGCCGCAGCGAGTTCACGGCCGAGGAGCGGGCCCGCGTCGAACTCAGCCGTTACCGTTGCTACCTGCTCGGGTTGCCCGAGACTCTCCTGGCGACCACGCCAAAGGAGATCGTGACGCTGATGGCCGCGAGCCTCGCGACACTGCGGTCGGGCTTCGATGACGATACCTGCGGCAATCTGCTGCGCGCGACGCTCGGCGCCTATCTCCCGCCGGACAACTCCCTCACATCCCGCGTCTTCGACCGTGTGGAGAAAGGGTTCTCGAAGGTGTTCTTCGTCAAGAACTATGCGGGCGGGGATGCGGCGAGGGCCGCAGGCATGGGAGTGGTTCCCAATGCGCTGGACAAGGCCTGCTACGGCATCGCCGCAGCGGTGGCCGGTAGCCGCCTCCTGGCTTACAGGCTCGCGATGAACATACCGATGCTTGCAGGTGCAGTGGACCGACGTCTGGTTGCGATCATCGGGAAGCAGCTTGCTTCGTGGGGACATGCCCACTTCACGACCGACGCATCCGCCTATCGGCCGAGCGCGCCGTAGCCGATCGCGGCTGCTCGGCAACGCCGGATCTGTGAGAAAGCAGAGCCCGCGGCGGCGGCCGCACGTTCGCATCGTGTCGGGCGCGCAAAATACCACGGCCACTGTTATGACTGCGGGCGATTGCACACGGGCGCCGAAGCCGTGAATCAACCACCAGGCTGACACGTGCCATTAGCAGCTGCAAACAACACAAAACACCGTGGGACAAATGATAGCTTTGAGGGCAAACATCTTGGGGAAACTAGCAGTTTGTCTATTCCTCATAGGGGGTTTATTCGGCTGCTCGGGAGATGCCGCGGCGTCAGCGGACGTCACGCACTACGAATTTTTTCTGGAGAACAGCACGCTCGAAATGAAAGATGGCGTGCGCTTGGCTGTGACCTACTACCGGCCCGTGGCCAAAGAGCCCAGAGAAACCTTCCCGGTGATTATGGAAATGCTGCCATATCGCAAGGATGATTTTTTCACCCTTGGTGATTATGAATATGGCTCATATTTTGCCAAGCGCGGCTATGTTGTTGCCCGTGTGGATGTGCGCGGTACGGGAGGCAGTGAGGGCGGCATTCCCGAAAGCGAGTATTCCGAAGCGGAGATTTCCGATGCGGAGGAATTGATCGCCCAGCTGTCCAAAATGAGCTGGTCCAATGGCAATGTGGGGATGTATGGCCTTTCATGGAGTGCCTTCAACTCACTGATGACGGCCCACAGAAAACCGCCTGCGCTCAAGGCCATCATTGCGGCGCATGGGTCGACCGACCTTTTCTACAATGACGTGCACTACATCGACGGCGCTTTGCACATAGATTCCTATGCGCATCAAATTGATACTGATAATGCGATGCCGCAAAGCCCGGACTACCGCATTGATGAAGATTATTTCCGGAATCGTTTCGACAGGGAACCCTGGATATTCACCTGGCTGCGCCAGCAACAGGATGGCGATTTTTGGCGCAAGGAGTCCCTCAAGTTCAAAGCCCCTTTGGAGGTTCCAACCTATCTGATCGGGGGATTGCTCGACGGCTACCGGGATTTCGTCATGGATGTGGGTCGGACCGCCAAGGCGCCGGTCATTGCGGAAATCGGGCCATGGAACCACGCATGGCCTGAATACGGCGTCCCCGGCCCCAACTACGAGTGGCGGCAAAAGGCTTTGCGCTGGTGGGATTACTGGCTCAAGGGAATAGACGATGGGATTCTGGATGAGCCCCGCTGGATGGCATTCATGCGTACCGGGCACGCGCCTGCCACCGATCTGGCCACTGTCCCCGGTTATTGGCGCTGCGATAAGCAGTTGCCATCGGACAGCAGCACCACCCAACGGCTCTACCCTCAAACCGCGCAACATCTGGGCAATGTCCCTGCAGCGCTGGAAACCGCCCAAACCCTGCTCTACCGCGCCGGCAGCGGGATGGCAGCCGGTGGTTGGTGGGGCGAACAAACGGGCGACATGGCAACGGACGACGCCCACAGTCTGGTCTACGACTCTGCCCCCTTGGCGGAGGCCCTGGAAATCATGGGCCTGCCACAAGTGCGTTTGCGCGTGGCCGCAGATGCTCCTTTTTACCAGTGGACAGTGCGTTTGGAGGATGTCGCTCCGGATGGCAAGGTGTCCTTGGTCAGCGGCGCGATCATCAATCCTTCCCAGCGTTTTTCGCGGCTTGAGCCTGTGGCGCTGATACCCGGTGAACCGACTACGCTGACCACCTCGGTTCACTTCACCACATGGCGCTTCAAACCCGGCCATCGTATCCGCCTGGCCGTCGCCAACGCGCAATTCCCCATGATCTGGCCCAGCCCTACGCCGGGCACCACCAGTCTTTTGCTGAGCAACGACACATGGCTCGAATTGCCGGTGGTGCCGACGCAAAACGAAACGACCCAGGCTTGTATGCTCCCCCCGCCGGAGCCCAGCGATGCGGCACCTTTTGGCAAAGAGCTGGAAAATAACGGCCCTGTATTCAACAGTTTCCGCAATGAACAAACCGGCGATTCGACATTCACGACCGCCAGCGACATTGCCTGGATCATTCGTGACGACAAATACCGATCCAGCGAGTCATACCGATGGGACGTCAATGACGCCATGCCCGCCAACGCCCGCTACCAAGGCGAACGTAGAAATATTTTTACCATCAAGGGCAATGAAATAGACCTCTCGACCAAGGCACGGATCGAGTCGGATGCCTCATATTTCCACGTCACTTTCACCAAGACTTTGCGGAAGAACGGCGAACTGATTAGAGAAAAGACATGGGCAGACCATATTCCGCGGATGTTCCAGTGAGGAAGCCCCTATAAACCGTGCCGACCCAATAGAACCTGCACGAGGACGCCCGTCGAAGCCAGCGGCGAGCCTGAGAGCCAAGGGGAACGTCAGCTTACTGGATTTAAGCAGGTGGAGACGAACGACCGCGATAAGGTCGCAATCAGCTTTCCCGCACCCAACGGCAAGCAAGTTTCCGCCTGCATCCTCACGTGTCCTGCGAAGGCCGTACGGCCGAAGCAGAGCTACGTTTCAGGCTCCTCCCCGTCCGCATGGCAGCCATGCCGAAAAGTCGCAAAGATTCACGCATATTTGGGGTTACAAGCGTGCCGGCATTTGCCTATAAGGCGCCCTTAGCCTGACAACAGACTCTGCATCCCCACCGGCCGGGCGTTCCCGCGCCGGGGTTTCGTGTAGAGCCAAAGACGAACGGACCCCGCCCATGCCAAAACGCACCGACATCAAGTCCATCCTGATCATCGGCGCAGGGCCCATTGTCATCGGGCAGGCCTGCGAGTTCGACTATTCCGGCACCCAGGCCTGCAAGGCGCTGCGAGAGGAAGGGTTCCGCGTCATCCTGGTCAATTCCAACCCGGCCACGATCATGACCGACCCGGACCTGGCCGACGCCACCTATATCGAGCCGATCACGCCCGAGGTCGTCGCCAAGATCATCGCCAAGGAGCGCCCGGATGCGCTGCTGCCCACCATGGGCGGCCAGACCGCGCTCAACACCGCGCTTTCCCTGCGCCGCATGGGCGTGCTCGAGCGCTACAATGTCGAGATGATCGGCGCCGACGCGCACGCCATCGACAAGGCCGAGGACCGCGCCCTGTTCCGCGAGGCCATGGCCAAGATCGGGCTGGAGACGCCGCGCTCGATGCTGGCCAACGCCACCGACGTAAAGGACGCCGACCGCAAGAAGCATGAGGCCGAGCGCGCCGAACTGAAGGCCTCCGGCGCCTCCGACACCGCCCTCGACGCGCTCGAAACGCAGTGGAACCTCGGCGAAGGCGACCGCAAGCAGCGCTATGTCTCGCACGCCATGGGCGTGGCCGCCCAGGCGCTCGACGTGGTCGGCCTGCCGGCCATCATCCGCCCCTCGTTCACGCTCGGCGGCACCGGCGGCGGCATCGCCTTCAACCGCCAGGAATTCTTCGAGATCGTGCAGTCGGGCCTCGATGCCTCGCCGACCACCGAAGTCCTCATCGAGGAAAGCGTGCTCGGCTGGAAGGAGTATGAGATGGAGGTCGTCCGCGACAAGGCGGACAACTGCATCATCGTCTGCTCCATCGAGAACATCGATCCGATGGGCGTGCACACCGGCGATTCCATCACCGTGGCGCCAGCGCTGACCTTGACCGACAAGGAATACCAGATCATGCGCAACGCCTCGATCGCGGTGCTGCGCGAGATCGGCGTCGAGACCGGCGGCTCCAACGTCCAGTTCGCGGTCAACCCCGAGGACGGCCGGCTCGTCGTCATCGAGATGAACCCGCGCGTGTCGCGCTCGTCGGCGCTCGCCTCCAAGGCCACCGGCTTCCCCATCGCCAAGATCGCCGCAAAGCTCGCCGTCGGCTACACGCTGGACGAACTGGAGAACGACATCACCGGCGGCGCGACCCCGGCCTCCTTCGAGCCGTCGATCGACTACGTGGTAACGAAGATCCCGCGCTTCGCCTTCGAAAAGTTCCCCGGCGCCGAGCCCACCCTCACCACCGCCATGAAGTCGGTGGGCGAGGTCATGGCCATCGGCCGCACCTTCCAGGAATCGCTGCAGAAGGCCCTGCGCGGCCTCGAAACCGGCCTCACCGGCCTCGACGAGATCGAGATCCCCGGCTACGGCCACGGCGACGACAAGAACGCCGTCCGCGCCGCACTCGGCACGCCTACGCCCGACCGGCTTCGCATGGTCGCCCAGGCCATCCGCATGGGCACCTCGCTGGAAGACGTGCACGCCATGTGCAAGATCGACCCGTGGTTCCTGGAGCAGATCGCCGGCATCATCGCCATGGAAGAGCGCATCCGCGAGCACGGCCTGCCGGAAGACGCGGTGAACCTGCGCATGCTCAAGGCCATGGGTTTTTCGGACGCCCGCCTGGCCTCACTGACGGGCAAGACCGCCAAGGCGGTCGCTCAGCTGCGCAATTCGCTCGGCGTCCACCCGGTCTACAAGCGCATCGACACCTGCGCGGCCGAGTTCGCCTCCCCCACCGCCTATATGTACTCCACCTACGAGGTGCCGTTTGCCGGCCAGCCCGCCAACGAGGCCGGCGTCTCCGACCGCAAGAAGGTGGTGATCCTCGGCGGCGGGCCGAACCGCATCGGCCAGGGCATCGAGTTCGACTATTGCTGCTGCCACGCCTGCTTCGCGCTGGCCGAGGCCGGCTACGAATCCATCATGATCAACTGCAACCCGGAGACGGTCTCGACCGACTACGACACTTCCGACCGGCTCTATTTCGAGCCGCTGACGGCGGAAGACGTGATCGAGATCCTGAAGATGGAGCAGAGCCGCGGCGAGCTCGTCGGCGTCATCGTGCAGTTCGGCGGCCAGACCCCGCTGAAGCTGGCCGAAGCGCTGGAGAAGAACGGCATCCCGATCCTCGGCACCTCGCCCGACGCGATCGACCTCGCCGAAGACCGCGACCGCTTCCAGAAGCTGCTGCAGAAGCTCGACCTCACCCAGCCCAGGAACGGCATCGCCTACTCGGTCGAGCAGGCGCGCACCGTGGCCGGCGAGCTCGGCTTCCCTCTCGTGGTGCGCCCGTCCTACGTGCTGGGCGGCCGCGCCATGCAGATCATCCACGACGAGAGCATGCTGCAGACCTACCTGCTCGACACCGTGCCCGGCCTGGTGCCCGAGGACATCAAGCAGAAATACCCGAACGACAAGACCGGCCAGATCAACACGCTGCTGGGAAAAAACCCGCTGCTGTTCGACACCTATCTCACCGACGCCATCGAAGTCGACGTGGACTGCCTGTGCGACGGCGAGGAAGTCTTCGTCTCCGGCATCATGGAGCACATCGAGGAGGCCGGCATCCATTCGGGCGATAGCGCCTGCTCGCTGCCGGTCCACTCGCTGTCCGCCGAAATCGTCGAGGAACTGGAGCGCCAGACGGCGGCCCTTGCCCGCGCGCTCAAGGTCGGCGGCCTGATGAACGTGCAATACGCCATCAAGGACGGCACCATCTATGTGCTGGAAGTGAACCCGCGCGCCAGCCGCACCGTGCCCTTCGTGGCCAAGACGGTGGGCAAGCCGATCGCCAAGGTCGCGGCCCGCATCATGGCCGGCGAGACGCTGGACTCAGCCTTCGCCCATTACGGCGCAAGGCCTGACGCGCGCACGCCCGGCCACATCGCGGTCAAGGAAGCGGTGTTCCCGTTTGCGCGCTTCCCCGGCGTCGACATCCTGCTCGGGCCCGAAATGCGCTCCACCGGCGAAGTCATGGGGCTGGATCGCGACTATGCGCTGGCCTTCGCCAAGGCCCAGCTTGGCGCCGGCGTCGACCTGCCGCGCTCCGGCACGCTGTTCGTCTCGGTGCGCGACGACGACAAGCAGGGCGTGCTGGCGCCCGTCAAGCGCCTGGCCGAACAGGGGTTCAAGGTGCTGGCCACCGGCGGCACCCAGCGCTTCCTGGCCGAAAACGGCATCGAGGCCGAAAAGATCAACAAGGTGCTGGAAGGCCGCCCGCATATCGAGGACGCCATCCGCAACCGCCAGATCCAGATCGTGTTCAACACAACCGACGGCCAGAAGGCGGTGTCGGATTCGAAATCGATCCGCCGCGCGACCCTGATGCAGAAGGTGCCCTACTACACCACGCTGGCCGGCATGGGCGCGGTGGCCGAAGCCATCGCCGCGCTCAAGGCGGGCAGCCTGGAGGTCCGGCCGCTGCAGGAGTATTTTTGAGCCTAGCGCTTAATGACGCTTAAGGACGGGGGCGACGTTCGCGCGCCCTCGCCTCCTCTGGCCGGTAGCCCAGCTACTCGGCGGCCTCGGCCATGACCTTCGAGGCCTTTGCCTTGGCGAGCTTGTTCGTCGCCTTTCTTATGCGGGCAGAAGCTTCCTTGGCTTTGTCGCCTTCCATAGTGTCCCGCTTGACCACTTCGTTCTCAATAAGTGCCGCAAGGTTTTCGTTACCGACCTTGATGTCCGGAAACAGCCTACGGATTTCCCTGCGGACAATTGAGATGACTGGCTCCGAGCGAATGATCGCGGACACCGTGTATTTATTGAACAGCTGAGCCTGCTGATGGAATGCATCCATCGCATCTGTCGTCAGCCCCTCTTTGGCGAAGAGGAACAGTTGCTGGAGATGGTCCTCGTTTCGCGCATTCAACTCCGTGAAGGCCACCCGGCAGACCTCTTCGTGACTGATTTGATTGGCGACATAAATTCTGACCAGACGCCACTCGATGGCATTGGTAAGAATTACCCAATGTATTCCTTGGTGAGCGCCGTAGTCGATGACCTGCCTCAGGTGACTCTCAGAAAGCGCGCATCCTGCTGATTTGACTTCGATAAGCAACCGAAGTTGACCGGCAATCTTGATTGCCAAGTCACAGAACGTCCCCTTGATCTGGTGCTCTGCAGTCAGCTCGTCATATTTGTCGTAGCCGAAAACGTCCGCAAGCACGTCCTTGACCAGCGTGACCGTGTCCGCCTCGGCAACGTCTGCTTTCTGCTGACTTAACGCTATTCGCTGATATTTCTTGAGACCCGGCGCAACGCGATCAACGAACTTCTTCGGAAGCTTAGTCATTTTCTACCCCTCACTCTGAATCAGGCCGAAACTACTTGAATGACAAGCGTAAAACTTGATTAGCGACCACCTAGCCTACATGGAGGCGGTGGCCGAAGCCATCGCCGCGCTAGAGGCCGGCAGCCTGGAGGCGCGGCCGCTGCAGGAGCATCTTTGATGGGCGGCCTAAAGTCAGCCGACCTTTTCAATTGGTGAGTTCATGGCAGCCTGCAATTGGGCAAGAGAACCCTTTTGTCCAAGGCGGAAAATATTCCACGCCTTGATGATTATGGAAGCGCGAACCAGTTCGTGCATTCTGCCGTTGTTGTTGACCTTTTGAGAGTGCAGTAGGGCCTGCATTGTGTCGATGATCTGATGTTGCCCGTTACGTTTTCCGGCCATCCATGCGTCATAGAACTCAAGGCATTTGGACCGATCAGACTTCGAAAATTTAAAGAGGAGCGCAGCAGCCTGACCCGCCGGATGTGCGTACTGTCGATTCAATGCCCGCCCCTTCGAAAGAAAGGGCTCAATATCAGGATATCTTGATCTAGCGAGGTCCAGAACAAAGTCTGGCTTTAGGGTGTCTCGATTGTAGGGGTTCGTGTCGAGCAGATATGCCCACCGCAGCGCTGACGCCAGCGTAGAAGCATACTTATACCCTGCAATATGCAGCACGTCAGACGCATTTCGAGGCTTTCCTATATCCATTCGACCAAACAAAGCAGGATCGATATCGAACACGACGTGCGTTCTGAAACTGCGGTTGGCTCGCACACAAGCGGCTAACCGATTTTGGCCGTCGAGCAATCTACCGTCGCTACCAAACTTTATAGTATCACCGGTCAGCCCCCAGCGATCTAATCCAATATCTGACGAAAATTGCTGAACCTTATTCGGCTTAGGTGGCCGATTTCCTTTATTCCTCTGCTCCAAAATAACTCGCGCCGACAATGGGTCGATTTCTAGTATCCGGCTTGTAACAGGCGGGTTGCCAATAAGGCCCTCTATCTCATTGAGGGCACTCACATAACGTTCTGTCATCCTTGCTCCCCAAGCTATAAATTCGGCAAAGCGCCTTTTGTACAGTACACAATCCGTACATATTGTGAACAGACATGATTACACTAACTGTCTACTACCGATTCTACCCTTGAATTAGAACCACACCCACATTACTTTGTCACCGAGGGCCGCGCTTACCGGCCAGAAGAAGATTGCGTGGATGAATTGTAACGCGATTTTGCTGTAAGTCGTTGATTTTACAATCATCAACGCCGTGAAGTTAATTTCTTCATCCCCGCCTTTCGGCCCCCCTTATAATCCTCCGCATCGGCCTCACGGGAACACGGGTCATGAACCGGATGCGCGTGGAGGCCGACGATGTCCGGGCTGGTGGCGCTACGGTGGCGCTGCTGGGTGATGAACCCCCAAGCCCGGGCCTTGGCGGCGGCTGGCCACGCGAATGTGGAGGGTGAGGAATGGTCCGCGAAGCGGACGAAAAGCCAACGATTTGGCTTTTCGAATGACGAACGCCCGGAGCCATAGCGGAGGGCCGGAGCGGGGGCAAGAGCATCGAACGGGCGGTCGAAGGGCCGCAAGATTTACTTAGATGAGCGCGTCCGACGACCGCCCGTCTTCCCAGGTTCTCTGAAATGGCCAGACGGTGAAAACCGGGCGTGGCGATGACGAAGCGCGCCAGCGCCCAGATAAAGAATCAGGCGGCGCCGGCGGGTGCGGGGGCAGCAGTGGGCACAGGCGCGATTGCCGGCGTGAGCACCGGCTGGTCGGCAACAGGGGCTGCCACCGGCATAGCTTCCGGCGCGGCCGGGGCCGGCGGGAATTCGCCCTGCACCGAGGCCGGAAGGACCGAAGGTGCCGGCGGGAAATCGGCCTGCGGCTGGGCCGTCTCGGCGACCTCTTCCTTGCGGCGCATGCGGTGGCGGTCGATGCCCAGGCCGGTCTCGTTCAGCAGGCCCTTGCGCTTGGCGTCGTAATAATAGCCGCGCTGGTAGAACTTGTCGGCGCGCTCATGGTTGCCATCGGCCACCAGCAGGGCGCCGCGCAGATATTTCACCGCATATTTCAGGTTGGTCTCGGCGTCGAGCAGGCCGTCGGCCGGGCCGTCATAGCCCATGCCGCGCGCGGTGGAATGCTTGATCTGCATCAGGCCCCAATGGCCCTTGCTGTAGGCGCTCGGGTCGAAATTGCTCTCGCGCCGCACCACGCGGCGCACCAGGTCCACCGGCACTTCGTAGACCGCGGCATACTTGGCGATGAGCTGGTCGAGATTGCCGGAGGGCGCACCGGCCTGCGGCGCGGCATAGGCGCTGGGCAGCGCCACCGGCTCCAGCGACGCCACCTGCGTGCCGGCCGGCTGCTGCTTCTGCTGCTGCACTGCTGCCGCCAATATGTCGCCCGGCCGCGAGGGGGGCGGAAGCGTGGCTTCGGGCAATGCCGCCTCAGCCACCTGCGCGACGCCCTCGGCCGGAGCCTCAGTTGCCTCGGCCACCAGCGGCACCGGCGCGCCTTCGACCGGCGCATAGGAGCTGGGTAGCACGGCCACCGTTTCGGGCAGCGGAATGTCGATTTCCTGCTCGTAGGCAGGCGCCATGCTCAGCGAAAGGTCCGGCGAGGTGCCGTTTCCGGTGGAAGTACAGGCCGACAGGCTTGCCGCAGAAAGCGCGACGCCGACAGCCAGGGAAATCCGCAATTTGGGCAAGCCCGCTCTCACTGCAATCGTTTCAAAAATATCAGTCCCGCCCGAAAATCTCTTACATGAGGCATCCAGCCTGGGCAACACGCGGGTGCAAAATCGCAATAGAGCGGCCGATCAACTGCTGTTTCAGAGAGTAAAGAAAAGCATTTGTTCGCTGTTTGTCCCAGGGATTAACCGTGATATAAGGCGCGCGAAACAGGTGGCCGGCTCATGTCCTTTCCCCTTCCCTATCACCTCTTCGAAACCGGGCTGGGCTGGATCGGCATCTCCTGGAGCGCGCGCGGGCTGACGCGGGTGCAACTGCCCGAGCGCGACCGCGCCGCCACGCTGAGGCGCCTGCTGGCCACCCTGCCCGGCGCCGTGGGCACCCGGCCGGTGGAGTACCCGGCCGAGGATCTTCCGCCGCCCGTGGCCGAGGCTGTCGCGGCGATCCGGCGCTATGCCGCGGGCGAAGCGGTCGACTTTTCCGGCATCGCGGTCGATCTCGGCACTGCCGATGCCTTCCGACTTTCCATCTACGACGCCGCGCGCCGGCTGGGTTTTGGCGAGACGACCACCTATGGCGAACTGGCGAGCCGGGCCGGCCATGCCGGGCTAGCGCGCGAGACCGGCCAGGCGCTGGGCACCAACCCGGTTCCCATCGTCGTGCCCTGCCATCGCATCCTTGCCGCCGGCGGCAAGATCGGCGGCTTTTCGGCCCCCGGCGGCTCGGCCACCAAGGAGCGGCTGTTGAAACTGGAAGGCGTGCAGCTTGGCCCGCCGCCGCCCGCGCAAGGCTCGTTCGGGTTCTAGCGTGCACACTCTAGGGGCGGCGCAAGAGCTTCGGCCGGCGCTCCGGCTCGAACAGGCGGCATTCGCGCACCGCGCATGCCTTGCGGTCGGCGGTCGGCACCATGGTGGTTTCGGCGCGCTCATTGTGCTTGCAGAAGCGGCGGTCGCGCACAAATCGGTCGTAGCGCTCGATGGAAGCGTCGCGCGGGGAGCGGAAGCGCAGCACCACAGCTCCCTCCTGCTCGATGGCGGACTGGACCTGCGTGCAAGTCATGTTCATTGAATCGTAACGGGAAATCGCCTGCGCCTCATAGGCCACCAGCGACAGGCAAAGACCAAGCAAGACACGTTTCACCGACATCTCCATTAGAGCCGGCGCATACCGCCCCGGCTCTAACCGCGCTATGGCGGGAAATGGCCGGAAGAATGGCGCGGGCGGCCCACCTCTTCGAAAGCGGTGGACTTTCCCCAAAAAGCTATTTCGGGCGAGACGCCTCTTGTGTTCGCAGCCAAGACGATATATATCAGCCACGTTGATATTTCGGCCGATCGATCTGGTATACTCGCGATATTATCGCGTTTGCTGACGTCTATCTCCAAAATCTCGATACCAACGACTGGATTTTGGCCATCGGCCACCTGTCAAACTACGTTGCAAACGCAAGGAACATACACAGCATGGCAACCGGCACCGTAAAGTGGTTCAACGCAACCAAGGGCTTCGGTTTCATCCAGCCTGACAATGGCGGCGCGGACGTTTTCGTCCACATCTCCGCTGTCGAGCGCGCTGGCATGACCAGCCTCACCGAAGGCCAGAAGATCAATTTCGAGATCGAGCAGGACCGCCGCACAGGCAAGTCCGCTGCTGGATCTCTTTCCAAGGCCGGCTGATTTCGTAGCGCGCGCCGGCCGCAGGGCTCGGAGCGCGCGGCAAGTCACGGATGTACTGGCGGCTGCGCGACAAGCGCGCCGGAGGTCAAGGCCGGAAAGCCGACGCGGCAGATTGCCGCCGGACCTGGCCAGCGAACTCCTGATCAGCCCGATTGGGACACGGAAGGCGGGGTAATTCCTCGCCTTTTTTGTTTGCCGAAAAATCGCCGGATGTGACTGCCTGGATGAGCACTTCAGGGCAGCCACTCGATCGGCACATGGCCGGGCTCGGCTGCCACGCGCGCCAGCCAGTCCGACACCGCCGGATAGGCGGAGAGATCGAAGCCGCCTTTGCCGGCCTCATGCGTGTAGGCGTAGAGCGCAATGTCGGCCACGCTCATGGTGTTGCCCACGAAGAAGTCGCTCCCGGAAAGGTGCTTCTCCATCACGCCCAGCGCCTTGTTGCCGCGCTCCAGCGTCAGCGCCAGGCGCTCGGGCGTCGCATCCTTGGCGCGCCCCGGAACAGTCAGAAGCGCCTTGCGCACTGCGATATAGGGTTCGTGGCTGTACTGCTCGAAGAACAGCCATTGATAGGCCAGTCCGCGCGCATAGCGGTCTGTCGGCAGCAGCGGCGTCCCTTCGGCGAAATAGAGCAGGATCGCATTGGACTCGGCCAGCAGCCGGCCGTCCTCGAGTTCCACCAGCGGCACCATGCCGTTGGGGTTCTTGGCCATATATTCAGCCGAACGCGTGGCACCCGTGTGGGAACTGACCTCGACATGCTCGAATGGCTGCTCGAGCTTGGCCAGCAGCAGCCTCGGCTTGTAGCAATTGCCGCTATCGACCATTCCGTAAAGCTTGATCACGTCGCGCCTCCCCTCGTTGAGGAGGAGACTATTGCCCCCGGCGGTCGAAGCATCCAGTGATTTGTTTTGGCGGATGGATCAACGCTGGTGATGCGTCAGCCGCGCAGGGCCACGACGTTGCTGCCGCCGGCCAGCAGGCCCGCCAGCGACAGCGGTGCGTCGTCCAGCACTCCGCCGGCCGGGACCGAACGAGCCAGAAAACTGCCCTGGTACAGATCGGCGTCCATCTCGACCGCGGCCTGCAATTCCCCTGCGGTGTCGATGCCATCGATCAGGATCTTTGCGCCGCGGCGACGCAGTATCGAGATCACCGGCACCAGCAGTTGCGCGGTTGCCTCGGTGCGGATCTTGCCAAGCCAGCCGCCGTCGATCCGGACGATGTCTGGCACGACCTCCGCAGGAAACTTCCGCTCGGCGCCGAATGTGCCGGCGAGGCGAACGCCTTTCCAGCGCAAGTCGTCTATGGCTTGCCAGAATGCGTAGTCCCGGCTTTGGGCCGGGGCGATCTCGCAGACCAGCTTTTCGGCACCGAGGACGATGTCGTCCCACCCGGCCATCGGCACGGTGGTCAGAACAGACAGGAGGTCGACGCCCGGGCAGGAAACACAATCCACATGCAGGTCCAGGCCGGCAACGCCGATATTGGCATAGTTGCGCAGGTGGAGCGCCAAGCTCAGGGGCTCGGCCATGGCGGCCTCACGCGTTGTTGCCACAGCGAGATCCGCACCGCTGCCGATTGGCCGTCCATTGCCCAGCGTTGCCGCTGTGGCCTGCACGCCCGTCAGCCGCAGCGTACCCCCAGAGCGTGAGAAGATCGGTTGGAAGACGCTCTTAAGCCGGTACGGCCCCAAAACCGCGGTCGCGATGCCGATCTCGTCGGTGACGATCGACTCGCGGATTGCGGCCGCACTGGTCATGTCGGCTTCTTTCGACCGGGCGACTTGCGTATGGCCGATGCCGGTGCCGAACCCGGCTCATTCGCCTTGAAGGCGTTCTTGATGGCCAGTTCGGAAGAAACGATTTCGGGCCGCGCCAGCACAAAGCCCTGCACCATCGAGGCGCCCGACTTTTCCGCGAGTTCCAGTTGCCACCCCTCCTCGATGCCCTCGAAGACGGTCGTGATGCCCTGCTCGGCAAACTTTTCCACCATGGCGGTCAGAAGCGCAAACCCCGCGCCCGAGCCCATCATGTGGCTGATCCACTGCGCGTCGAATTTCACGATATCCGGACGCAGCGCCTCGACACGTTTGATGTCCGAATCCTCGGCCCCATAGTCGTCGATCGCGACTTTCAACCCGTTCGCTCTCAGCGCATTGACAAAAGCCTTCAGCGCCTCGGGCGAGGCTGCCTTCTGCTCGGTCAGTTCGCAGACTACGCGGCGCGGATGGATGCCCGCCTTTCCCATCACCATGCGCATGTCCTGCAGCGAACTGTCTGCAACCGACTGCTCGGTGAACAGGGACGGATCGAAATTGACGAAAATCATCGCTTCCGTCGCCAGAAAGGCGGCAGCGTTGAACAGATGCAGCGTGCGCGTCAGCGTCTCGACCTCAAGGCGCTCCGAAGCCGCCACCGCGCTGAAGAAGATTGCCGGAGAAATGCGCTCTCCACCCAGGGACGGCCGAACCAGCCCTTCATAGGCCACCACCTTCGGCTTGCTGCCCGGCTGGAAGGCGAAAATTGGCTGGAATGCGGTTTCCAGCACGAACGCTCCCCAAGCGCCCTTGGAAACTCCGCCATCCTGTCGGATGATATGGGCCGACCCGACAGTGCGAGACACGATTCTTGTTTGCTCCAAATTTGACGGGCAACATTTGCATACAAGGTTTTACCGCGCATTAACGAGATGAACCTTTGGACGATTTGTCCCGTCCTTTTTGACGCAGCACTTGCGATTTTGCGCGCAATCCGACATGAAAAACGCCGCCAAATTTCAGGCGCCCATGAATGGAGATAAAAGTCATGGCCTTCCTTGCCGACGCCCTTTCCCGCGTGAAGCCTTCTGCGACCATCGCGGTGACCCAGAAAGCGCGCGAGCTGAAAGCGAAAGGCCGTGACGTCATCGGCCTTGGTGCGGGCGAGCCCGATTTCGACACCCCGGACAACATCAAGAACGCGGCGATCGAGGCGATCCGCCGCGGCGAGACCAAGTACCCGCCGGTGTCCGGCATCGCGCCGCTGCGCGAGGCGATTGCCAGCAAGTTCAAGCGCGAGAACAACCTCGACTACAAGCCCGAGCAGACCATCGTCGGGACCGGCGGCAAGCAGATCCTGTTCAACGCCTTCATGGCGACGCTGAACCCCGGCGACGAGGTGGTCATTCCCACCCCTTACTGGGTCAGCTATCCCGAGATGGTGCTGCTGTGCGGCGGCACGCCGACCTTTGCCCAGACCACCGACGCCAACGGCTTCAAGCTGACCGGCGCGGCGCTGGAAAAGGCGATCACCCCGCGCACCAAGTGGCTGGTGCTCAACTCGCCGTCCAACCCCTCGGGCGCGGCCTATACCGAGGCCGAGCTGAAGGAGCTCGCCGAGGTTCTGCTGCGGCACCCGCAGGTCTGGGTGCTGACCGACGACATGTATGAGCACCTGACCTATGGCGATTTCGTCTTCAAGACCATCGCCGAGGTGGAGCCGCAGCTCTACAGCCGCACGCTGACCATGAACGGCGTGTCGAAGGCCTATGCCATGACCGGCTGGCGCATCGGCTACGCCGCAGGCCCGATCGAGCTCATCAAGGCCATGGACATGATCCAGGGCCAGCAGACGTCTGGCGCCTGCACCATCGCGCAGTGGGCCTCGGTCGAAGCGCTGAACGGCCCGCAGGACTTCATCGCCAGGAACAAGGCGATCTTCCAGGCGCGCCGCGACCTGGTCGTGTCGATGCTGAACCAGGCGCGCGGCATCACCTGCCCCTCGCCCGAAGGCGCGTTCTACGTCTACCCGTCCTGCGCGGCGCTGATCGGCAAGACCGCGCCGACCGGCAAGGTGATCGACAGCGACGAGACCTTCTGCTCCGAGCTTCTAGAAGCCGAAGGCGTGGCGGTGGTGTTCGGCTCGGCCTTCGGCCTTGGCCCGAACTTCCGCATTTCCTACGCCACCTCCGAGGCGCTTCTGGAAGAAGCCTGCAGCCGCATCCAGCGCTTCACGGCCTCGCTGGCCTGATCCAAACGGTTGCCCCGAAACAGAAAAACCCGGCGTTTCCGCCGGGTTTTTTTTATTGTCGTGCGGTGAGTTTCCCGCTTCCGAGAATAGAACCCGTCAGGCCTCCAGCCAGCACTTGGTCAGCGCGTGGCTGCCCATCAGCTCGCCGTTCGGGTCATCCACCCAGCCGCCGACCTTGTCGCTGGTGGCGTCGACATAGTTGTTGAACATCGGGATGATCACACCGCCCTCGTCGCGCAGCATCACGCCCGCCTGGCGATAGATCTCCTTGCGCTTGGCCTGGTCGAGCTCGGCGCGGGCGGCAAAGATCAGCTTGTCGAAGTCCGGCCGGAGGAATCGCGTGTCGTTCCACTCGGCCTGCGACAGATAGGCGATCGAATAGACCTGATCCTGCGTCGGCCGGCCCGTCCAGTAGGACATGGAGAAGGGCTGCTTGTTCCAGACCTCGGACCAGTAACCGTCGCCGGGCTCGCGCTTGACCTCGATGTTGATGCCGGCCTTGGCAGCGCTCTGCTGGTAGAGCTGGGCAGCATCCACCGCGCCGGGGAAGGCAACGTCCGAGGTGCGCAGCAGCACCGACCCGTCATGACCCGACTTCTTGAAGTGGAACTTCGCCTTGTCGGGATCGTAGGTGCGCTGCTCGATGTCGTCGGAGAATAGCGCATAGGCCGCCGTCACCGGCATGTCGTTGCCGACCGAGCCGTAGCCGCCGAGAATCTTCTGCACCATTTCCTCGCGGTCGACGGCATATTTCAGCGCCAGCCTGAGGTCGTTGTTGCTGAAGGGCGCGGTGTCGCAATGGGCGATGAAGACATAGTGCCCCTTGCCCGGCACGTTGCGGATCGTGACGCCCGGCACGCGCTTGAGCATCTCGATGATCTTGGGCTCGATGCGGTTGATCATGTGCACCTGCCCGCCCTGCAGCGCTGACATGCGCGCCGTGGCGTCGTTGATCACCGTGATCTCGATCTGGTCGGCATGGCCGCGCGCATCGGGTGCCCAATAGTCCTTGAAGCGCTCGCCGACATGGCGCACGCCGGGCTCGTTGGCTACCACCTTGTAGGGGCCGGTGCCGATGCCGGCGGTCGGAGCGTCCTTGCCGCCGTTCGGCTGGATCATCAGGTGGTAGTCGCCGACGACGTAAGGCAGGTCGGCATTCGGCTCCTTCAGCACGATGACGACATTGCCGCCGTCGACCTTGACGCTTTCGAAGTCGCTGACGAAGGGCAGCGCGGCGGATTTGGAGTTCTCGTCCGCATGGCGCTCCAGGGTAGCCACCACGTCGGCCGGCGTAAGTTCCTTGCCGTTGTGGAAGGTCACGCCCTTGCGGATCTTGAAGGTCCAGGTCTTGGCATCAGGCGAGGCATCGTATTCCTCGGCGATGCGCGGCTCGATCTCGCCGGCGGGCGAGACTTCCAGAAGCTGCTCGCCCCAGCAGCGGCCGAGCGTATAGGGAACCTGACTCGCCCAGGTGCCGGGATCGAGGCTGTTGGTGGATTCACCGCCCACCATGCCGGCCTTCAGGATGCCGCCCTTGACCGGGCCGGCCGCACGCGCGGCGCTGCCGATCAGCGTATTGGCAAGCGTGGCCGTCACGCCGAGGGCCGCAGCGCGGCCGAGAAAATCGCGGCGCGACAGGCGGCCGCGCACGACCTCGCGGCTCAGAAACTCCAGTTCATTCGTCATATTTCGGCTTCTCCTCCTCGATCGGGTCGACTGTTGTCGTTCTGGTTCCCCGTCGGTCGGAATATTGGACGCCGGTGCCGATGGCCCAATGAGCCGACAACGACATCGGATGGCGCAGACAGCGCAGCCTCCGGCGCTCAATTTCCTTGCCCTCTACCTCGGCCCGTGTGACGATGCCGCTTGGCGGAGCTTACGAACCCGCCACGCGACGGCCGGAACAGGCCGGCCGCCGCCTGGGTGTTCACGCATCAGGAGGAGGTCGCATCATCATGGGCAATCGCGCTGGAGGAAGACGCACGGGACCGAAATGCATCGCCATCGTCGGTCCCTTTTCTAGCGGCAAAACCACCCTTCTCGAAGCCATTCTGGCCCGCACGGGCGCAATTCCGCGTCAGAATCCGATCTCTTCCGGAAACACCGTATCCGACCATTCGCCCGAGGCGCGGGCGCATGCCATGAGCGTGGAGGCTACATTCGCCACCACCGACTTCATGGGCGAAAGCCTGACCTTCGTGGATTGCCCCGGCTCGATCGAATTCGCCTTCGAGGCGGAGCCGGTGCTGGCGGCCTGCGACCTGGCGCTGGTGGTGGCCGAAGCGGACCAGAAGAAGGTGCCGGCCCTGCAGCTCATCATGCGCAGGCTGGACGAGCTCGGCGTGCCGCGCATCCTGTTCCTGAACAAGATCGACAAGGCCGAAGTGGGCGTGCGCGAAACGTTGAAGATGCTGCAGCCCACCAGCCGGACACCGCTGCTGCTGCGCCAGATACCGCTGCGCAAGGAGGGCATCGTGGTGGGCTCGATCGACCTGGCGCTGGAGCGGGCCTACATCTACCGCGAATACTCTGAAAGCGAGATCGCCGAGATCCCGAGCGACGAGAAGGCACGTGAGATAGAGGCGCGCTTTTCAATGCTCGAAAGACTGGCCGATCACGACGACGCGTTGATGGAGCAGTTGCTGGAAGAGATCGAGCCGCCCAAGGACGCGGTCTTCGACGACCTTGCCGCAGACCTGCGCAGCGGCGCGGTGACGCCCGTGCTGATCGGGTCGGCCGAAAAGGGCAATGGCGTTCTGCGCCTGCTAAAGACGATCCGCCATGATGCGCCCGACGTGGAGACGACCAGGCAACGGCTCGGCGCGCCGAACAGCGGCCAGACCGTGGTGCAGGTGATGAAGACCATCCACACACCACACGGCGGCAAGCTCTCGGTCTCGCGCATCCTGTCCGGCTCGGTGGCAGACGGCGCGGAACTGTTCCTGCCCGGCGGCGCCAGCGCCAAGGTGTCGGGCATCTACCGCATGTTCGGCAAGGACCAGGCCAAGCAGGCTTCGGCCGCGGCCGGTGAAACGGTGGCACTCGGCAAGCTTGACAGTGTGCGAACCGGGCAGACGCTGACCACGAGCAAGGGTGGAACGCAGCCCCTCGCCACCTTCAAAATGCCCGATCCGGTATTCGCCTTCTCCGTGCGCCCGAAGGAGCGCAAGGACGACGTCAGGATGTCGGCCGCCATTCAGCGACTGGCGGAGGAAGACCCGTCGCTGTCGCTTCGCCATCAGCAGGATTCCAGCGAAACGGTGCTGATGGGCCACGGCGAAATGCACCTGCGCGTCACCGTCGAGCGGCTGGAAGGCAAGTACCAGATTCCGGTCGAGGCAAAGCCGCCGGCGGTTCCCTACCGCGAGACGATACGCAAGGCGACCCAGCAGCGGGGCCGCCACAAGAAGCAGTCAGGCGGGCATGGCCAGTTCGGCGACGTGGTCCTGGACATAAAACCCCTGCCCCGCGGCACGGGTTTCGAGTTCACCGACACGATCACCGGCGGTGTAGTGCCCAAGACCTATATCCCGTCGGTCGAGGCTGGCGTTCGCGATTTTCTACGCTCCGGCCCGCTCGGCTTTCCGATCGTGGACATCGCGGTCAATCTTGCCGATGGCTCCTACCACACCGTCGATTCTTCGGACATGGCCTTCCAGATGGCCGCCAAGCTTGCGATGCGGGAAGGCATGACCGCCTGCTCGCCGGTGCTGCTCGAACCGATCATGAAGGTCGAGATATTTACGCCCTCGGAAGCCACCGCCCGCATCACCGGCATCGTGCCGCAACGGCGCGGTCAGATCCTGGGCTACGACGCCCGGCCGGGCTGGCCGGGATGGGACGTGGTGGAAGCGACGATGCCACAAGCGGAGATCGGCGACCTCATCATCGAGTTGCGTTCGGCAACGGCCGGCGTCGCCAGCTATCGCGCGAGTTTCGACCACATGGCGGAACTGACCGGCCGGCTGGCCGACGAGGCCATGAACGCCAGCGGCAAGGCGGCCTGAACGCTGCATGAGCGGCTTCGCCAAGAGCGAACAGAAAAATCGGCGCCCGGACAATCCCGGACGCCGACTCGCGGACCATGCCGCCCTGGTTTGGGGTGGGGAGGAGGCAGCACGTCAGGTCCGCCGCAATCAATTCAGACACGAACTGCTCCGCCTGTTGCGGCGAAGCAGTCGGACGCGGCGGCTGCCTGAGCTTCGAGCTTTCGTGTGATGCCCCCATCTCACGAAGGCTCGCACGCCGCGTCCTGAACATGCATAGCAAAGGGTGGCACGGCGAGACAGGTTACGAGAGGTTACATGTCACGGTTACACTACGGCCTTCCGGCGCGGCGGCGCGTCGTATCCAATGACATACAGCGACCGAGTTCCGGCCGACTGGAGGGTGGTTACATAGGCGCACTGGATTTCGGGCACAAAAAAAGCCGGATCAAAAGACCCGGCTAAGTTTGATTGGAAGTGCCGATTAAGGCTAAACCTCCAGAGGGGAACACTCTAGGGCGCTAATGGGAGGAGGAACGCGCCCAGGAGATGGTTGGTATATGGGCTATACCTGCTGGGGAAACAAGCCGCTTCCTTGCAAGGCACCCATGCAAAATGACGCAGGCTGTGGCCCAAACTTGGACCAGTCGATAGGGCCAGGAGATTTTCGAGCTGCGAACGGAGTTGGCCCGAGTGCCCGACGGCCTCGAGTGCCGCAGAGTTGATCAGGCTAATCTCAGTTCCCTAACAGGGGCTGAATGCAGGGGGTGAAACATGCGCAGGCCTCTCGCCATCGCCGGCAGTGCCGTCTTCTTCATCCTTGCGCCCGGCGTCGTGGCCGGTGTTGTGCCCTGGTTGCTTACCCAGCGTTATGGTCGGCCGTTCTCATCCGTGGCTGGCGCGGTGCCGCTTGGTCTGCTGCTCGTCGTGGCGGGCGCCGCGGTGCTGCTTCAAGCCTTCGCCCGTTTCGCCCTGGAGGGGGCCGGCACCCCTGCCCCGGTGGCGCCCACCGAGCGGCTGGTCGTCGGCGGGCCTTATCGGTATGTGCGCAACCCGATGTATGTGGCAGTGCTGGCGATCATTCTCGGACAGGCGCTGCTTTTCGCCTCCTGGGCCGTCGCGCTCTATGCGGCAGCGGCATGGGCGGCCACCTTCGCCTTCGTGCACTTTTACGAAGAGCCGACGCTGGCGCGACGCTACGGCGACCAATACGAGGCCTATCGGCGCACGGTGCGCGGCTGGGTGCCACGCCTCACGCCGTGGCGCGACACCAGAACAAGCGATCACATGGGAAGGGATCGGCGCGGCCGACTCAATAGGGCCAGTTGCGCGCCTTGGCGATGACGAAGTCACGGAACACGTGCAGCTTCGCCTGGTTCTTCATCGCGTCCGGATAGCAGAAATAGGTGTCGAAGGACGGCACCTCGGTTTCCGGCAGCACCTGGACCAGGCCGGAATCCTTGCTCACAACATAGTCCGGCAGCATGGCGATGCCAGCTCCGGTCTGCACCGCACGCTTGATCGACAAGATGTCGTTGATCTGCAGGTTGGCGATGCGCTGCCCGCCTTCGAAGTCGCCCACGGTCTCCAGCCAGTTCAACTCGCTGAGATGCGATGGCACCGGCAAGCCGAAGGTGACGATGCGGTGGTTGCGCAGTTCGGCCATGCTTTCCGGCTTGCCGTATTTGTTCACATAGGACGGCGAGGCGTAGAGGTGGAAATGCACCGTGAACAGCCGGCGCTGGATCAGGTCGGGCTGCTGGGGCTGGCGCAGCCGCAGCGCGCAGTCGGCCTGGCGCATGGTCAGGTCCAGCTCCTCATTGGCCAGGATGAGCTGCAGGTTGATGTCCGGGTAGAGCTCGAGGAATTCCTGCACGCGCTCCGTCAGCCAGCCGGCGCCAAGCCCCACCGTAGTGGTGACACGGAGAACGCCGGAAGGCCGATCCTTGGCCTCGCTCAGTCGCGACTTGATCGATTCGAGCTTCATCAGCACGTCGTGCGCCGTGCGGAACAGCATTTCGCCCTGCTCGGTCAAGACCAGGCCGCGCGCATGGCGGTGGAACAGCGCCACCCCCACTTCGCTCTCCAACGCGCTTACCTGGCGCGAGATCGCCGATTGGGAAAGGCGCAGCGTCTCGGCCGCATGTGTGAACGAGCCGGCTTCCGCCGCGGCGTGAAACACGCGCAGCTTGTCCCAGTCGAGCGCCTCGCTGCGCCGACCTACCCTGACGTTGTTCTGTTCTGGCTTATTCCGCGGCTTCACGATGAACTTCTATTCCGGCAAGAAATTTTTCGGCTTCCAGTGCCGCCATGCAGCCGAGACCGGCCGCCGTAACCGCCTGGCGGTAGACATCGTCGGTGACGTCGCCGGCCGCGAATACGCCAGGCACGCTGGTGCGGGTTGAATCCGGTTCGGTCCAGAGATAGCCGCTCGGCTTCTGCTTGAGCTTGCCGACGAAGAGCTCGACCGCCGGTGCATGGCCGATCGCCACGAACACGCCATCGACAGGCAGGTCGCTGTGCTCGCCGGTCACGACGTTGCGCAGCTTGAGCCCGCTCGCGGAAGGCGGCAGCGGCGGCTTGCCCGGATTGCCCGTGATCTCGTCCACCACCGTATTCCAGATGACCTTGATGTTGTCCTTCTGCAGCAGGCGCTCGCGCAGGATGCGCTCGGCGCGGAAATCGTCGCGCCGATGGATGACGGTGACGGTTCTGGCAAGATTGGAGAGGTACAGCGCTTCTTCGACAGCCGAATTGCCGCCGCCCACCACCGCCACGTCCTTGCCGCGATAGAAGAAGCCGTCGCAGGTGGCGCAGGCCGAGACGCCGAAGCCCATGAAGGTCTGCTCGCTGGGAATGCCAAGCCATTTGGCCTTGGCGCCGGTGGCGATGATCAGCGCATCGCAGGTGTATTCGGCGCCAGAATCCGCCTTCAGACGGAAGGGCCGCACGTCCAGATTCACTTCGGTGATCAGATCATTGACGATTTCGGCGCCGACATTCTCAGCCTGCTTGAGCATCTCGCCCATCAGCCAGGGACCCTGGATGGGGTCTGCGAAGCCGGGATAATTCTCGACATCGGTGGTGATCATGAGCTGGCCGCCCTGCTCCAGCCCGGCCACCAGCACGGGTTTCAGCATGGCGCGCGCCGCATAGATGGCAGCCGTATAACCTGCAGGACCGGAGCCGATGATAAGGACGGGCGCATGTTTGGTCGTCATGTAAAGGCCTTCATGAACTTGGGGCGGCACGTAGCGATGCGGATTGATATTTCGCGCTAATCTAAGTGTTGGCGGCGCAGGCAGCAAGGCGACGAATCGACCGTCCCCGGAAAGCTTTGCCCGCGCGGCCCCTGACGCAGCGAAGCACCCCCGAAAGGCAGTAGAAAATTTCGCTGCGTGGGCCTGACGCCGCCCCGCTTATAGTTTAATTACACGATGGCGACAGATTCTTGCGCCACCGCACTGGAAAACCAACATGCCGCTGAAGGCCGACCTCGACGCGATCGACTGGAAGATCCTGCAGGAACTGCAGAATGAAGGGCGCATGACCAATGTCGAGCTGTCGCGGCGGGTGGGCATCTCGGCCCCGCCTTGCCTCAGGCGGGTCAAGCGGCTTGAAGATTCCGGCATTATCCGCGGCTATCGCGCCCTGCTCAACGCCCCCGCGCTTGGTATGGACGTGGTGGCCTTCTGCCTGGTGGGCCTTCATCACCACGCCGAGGCGGAGCTGAAGGCATTTGCCGACCGGACGCGCCTATGGCCGATCGTGCGCCAGGCATGGATGGTCTCGGGCGACTCCGACTTCATGCTGCATTGCGTGGCAAGCGACCTCACCACCTTCCAGAACTTCGTGATCGAGGATCTTGCCTCCGCGCCCAATGTCGATACCGTGCGCACTGCTCTGACCATCCGCCAGGTGAAGAACGAAGGATTGGTGGCCATAGAAGCATATAGTTAGCGAGAATTCCGCAAGGAGAAACGTTGGGAACGACCGATACCAGAAAACGCATGGTAATCGTCGGTAATGGTCCGCTTTCGCGCGACCTTTCCGAGCATGTCGACAGCGCCGACTTCGTAATCCGCTTCAATGATCCGAAGGCCGGAATTGGCCTGAGCGGGGTCAAGACCGACCGGTTGCTGATGGCCAACACCGGACCACCCATGCGGCGGCGGCTGAAAACTCCTGAGCTGATCACCTCGCCTATCTTTCAGGCCGCCAGGGAATTGGTGTTTCCCTATCACCCGCTCATAGTTCGGCGATATTTCATAAAGGTCTCGTTTCTGTCCCGCCTGAAGGGCAAACGAGCCGAATATACGCTCAAAGGCATCGAGGTGTTCGGAGGCGCGGGCAAGGAAATACGGATCATGCCTCCGCAGTTCTACGAACAGGGCTGCCGCGCACTCGGATTGCCGGAAGCCAAAATGCGCGAGTTCTTTCCAAGCACCGGTTTTTTCGGGATTTGGCACGCTCTCGAACACCACCCAGCAGACGAGTGGCGCATAGAAATCTGCGGCTTCACCTGGGAGGGATGGCAGCAACATACCTGGGCCGACGAGCGCCGATGGGTCTTGGAACAGGTGGATCACGGCCGCGTAATAATACTGGAATAAATATCAGTTCTTCGCGAAAAAAATTCGTGCATAATCCTTTCTGGGGAACAATCAGATTGGATACTCGGCATGAACGACACGCTGAAGATATTCATCGGCTGGGATTCTCGTGAGTCAATCGCATACGAGGTCGCGAAAAGCACAGCCCTGAAGAATGCCTCTACTCCACTGGACATTCAGCCGATCAAGCTGAACGACCTTGTCGCCAGAGGCCTCTACTCTCGCGACATTGATCCACTTGCCTCGACAGAATTTACATATTCACGCTTTTTTACGCCACACCTTGCCAATTTCGAAGGATGGGCATTGTTCTGCGACTGCGACTTTCTGTTCTTCGGGGACCTTGCCGAACTGCGAGATTATCAGGACCCGACCAAGGCCGTCATGTGCGTCAAGCATGACTACCGACCGAAGGAAGGGTTGAAGATGGACGGCAAGGCGCAGACGAGCTACCCGCGCAAGAACTGGTCTTCCTTCATGTTTTTCAACTGCGCCCATCCATCGACCCGCAGGCTGACAGCGGAACTCGCCAACCGCGAATCCGGTGCCTACCTGCATCGCATGCAGTGGGCGGAAGACGACGAAATCGGCGATCTGCCGATGGAGTGGAATTGGCTGGAGGGATGGAACGAGAAACCGGCCGATGGCCCGCCCAAGGCTGTGCATTACACGAGCGGCGGTCCCTGGTTCAAGGACTGGCAGGATGTCGAATACGGGGATGTCTGGCGTCAGGAAGCGCTGAGGATCGCCCCCGATTTCAGGCCGATGTAACCCCCGCATGGGCGCGTGCGTGGATAGGCCTCCGCGCACGCCCGGCCGGCTGGATGACGAGAGAAATGCTCATCCCCTGGGGCTGAAGGGTACGGTCCGGAAAATGAGGCGACCGGTCGCGAGAAGAGCTGCCCTGCGCACGGAAACGGCGATCTGACGCCCGACGCGGCCAAGTTCCCGAGGAATTTTGCCCCACCCCCGAAGCCTGGGGCTTCTTGGATCGTGGCGATGGAAGCTGACCCTATCCGTCTCCAGTGTGCTGGCCATCTGTTCGTCTGCCGACGAACCGAAAACGAGGTTGTGCTGCATGCAGATCGCGGGCACCAACTGCAGGGCATGGAGTTCACCGAGAATTCCGTATTTCGGGGAGAAGATTATCTCGTCGACCGGCTCGCAGTTCCGCTCGGTTGCGGCCAGCAATCGCCGAGCTGTCCGGGGTGTCACAAAATACCCTCCCGCGCAGAAGTGATACGAAATCAGTCGGCGCAACTCGTGCCCGAACGGCGTAGCCTCCACCACGTGGCCCATCTCGACCCGCTTCAGCGTAGCCTCCCCCTTGACGATATCCGTACCAGCCGGAATCCACTCGTGCGAACGCAAGAAGTTCCCCGCATCACTGGAAAAATGGATGTCGTCCTCGGCTATGAAGGCCCAGGGCGCATTTTCCGCGACGACCATTTCCCACACTTTGCGGTGGCTCAGAAAGCAGCCGATTTCACCAGCGGATAAGGAATTGCGCCCCGAAGACAGCCCGCGAAGCCGTTCCAGCTCCGCGTCGGGCAGTTCCCTGGCGTCCACCGCCGGCACCCGCACCAGGTCGATGTACATGCCTTCGATCTGTTTCCTGAACCAGGCGAGACGGTCGGCAGATCGGTCGAGATTGATCAGGTAGAGTTTCATGCCAGGATCCGAATACTGTTGAATATTCGTTCCGAGGCGCGGTCTGGACCATCGCCGCGGCATTCCCTAAAGAAACTGCACACATTCGAGCTCAAGCCACCGCATTATCGGCAGCCCTAGGCAAAAAAATGACGCGTAACATCGCTCCGATTTCAGCTTACATCATTTCCAAGAACGAAGCATCGGTGCTGGGGGACTGCCTCGACAGCCTCGATATCTGCCGGGAAATCGTCATCGTCGATTCAGGATCGACCGATGGCACGCTGGAGTTGATTGCAGACTACACGGCTCGCGGCTTTCCAATCCGCCTCATCCAGCGGGAATGGCCGGGCTTTGCCCAACAGAAGCAGTTTGCGCTGGAGCAGTGCACCTCAGCCTGGTGCCTGAACCTGGACTGCGACGAGCGCCTGGACGAGCAACTGAGGGCCGAGCTGTTGGCCGGGAATTTCGATCACCCGGACGTTGCGGGGTATTCGATCAAGCGGCCGGAATATCTTCCGGGCTACGGCTACCCCCCGGCCGCCGTGCATGCAGAGCACCTCGTACGCCTGGTGCGCAAGGACAGGGCGAGCTACGACCAGGGCCTGGCCGTGCATGAATCCCTGAGGGTCGAAGGTCAGGTCAGGAAGCTGACGCGAGGTCGCATCCTTCACTTCCGCAACCTTTCCATCAATCAGGATTTTGGCAAGATGAATGGCTATTCGAGGCTGAAGGCACTTGCCGGACACCAGCGCGGGAAGACCTCCAGCTTCTCAAAGATCATGCTGAAGCCGCTAGCGCAGTTTCTCAAATTCTATCTCGCCCAGCGCTTTTTCCTGTGCGGCACACCGGGACTGATCTATTCCGTGATGCTGTCGAGCTACGTCTTCATGACCGAGGCGAAGCTCTATCGTCTCTCGAAGGATGGCATGCCTTCGGAATAGCCGGCCTGGCCGAAAGGCAACCTTTCGGGACCATTGCCCTACCCATTCGACCAGACCCGGTCATAGACCGTGCGAATGCCATCGGCTTCGCGCCGCAGCGGAAAGGCTGAGCGTGCATGCGCAAGGGCCGCTTCAGCCGCGGCCTTGCGGACGGCTTCGTCATCCATCAGGCGGCCGGCAGCCGCGATGATTGCCGGCAGGTCCTCGCGGTCAACGACGTTTCCGGTCACGCCTTCAACGACCAGCTCAGAAAAGGCACCGACATCGGTCGCCACAACCGGCACGCCGCTCGACATCGCCTCGAGAGGCGTGAGCCCGAACCCTTCCCAACGCTGGGGTGCGATGTAGAGCGACATCGCTCCGAACCAGGGCGTGATGTCCGCAACCTCGCCGACAAACAGGATGCGGTCGGCAAGTCCTGCTGCGGCGGCTTTCTGTTTCAGTTCCTGCTCGAACCCGGCGTGCTGGGCAGTCGCGCGTCCGGATATCACCGCCGACCAGCCGGGCCGGCCCGGCAGAAGCTCGATCATGGCGTCTACGAAGAGATCGACCCCCTTCTGATGACGCACACGGCCGAAGCAGCCGACATAGTTCCGCGTCGGATCGAGCCTGAGCGCGCTCAGCGCGGCGGCCTTGTCCTTTGGCGGCGTGAATCTGCTGGTGTCGACGCCGTGCATCACCACGGTGCTGGGCACCTTGAGATAGGCGGCTGCCTTGCTGCTGGTGGCAATCACGGCATCCATCTGCCGGATCAGAAACCTGGTCCAGCGCGTGTGTTCGCGCTGCGCGGCGGAGGTGAAGACAAGCGACAGCGGCGCCCCAAGCAGCTTCAGCACCAGGCCCGTCAGCATCTCGGTGTTGCGCCTTGCATGCCAGATGCGCTTGCGCCCCGAGCCTGGCCGCTTCCATAGTGAGAAGAGTTGCCACCAGCGCATGCGCGGCAGCGTATCCGGCAGGCCTGGCCCGAAGGTGGCGATGCCCACGCTTTGCGACTGGATGGGAACCAGCTGGATGATCGTGCTGGTCACGCCCGAAAGGCGGCGCTTGAGGTTGGGAGCGACCACCTCGACGCGGGCCATGTCGGGAGCAGGCTCGCCGATGGCCGTGGCCGGACCACGGGCTGCGTTTTCATGTCCGGCCACTTTGGCTACCTCAGATGAACTGGACCTCGACGACTTCATAGCCGCGCGGCCCGCCCGGGGCATTGACCTCGACGCTCTCGCCGACTTCCTTGCCGATAAGCGCCCGCGCAATGGGCGAGGAAATCGAGATGCGTCCCGCCTTCACGTCAGCTTCCTGGTCGCCGACGATCTGGTAGGTCTTTTCCTCTTCCGTTTCCTCGTCGACCAGCTTGACCGTAGCGCCGAACTTGATCTTGTCGCCGGACAGCTTGGAGATGTCGATCACCTCGGCGCGGGCAATGAGATCCTCGAGCTCGTTGACACGCCCCTCGTTCAGGCTCTGCGCTTCCTTGGCGGCGTGATATTCCGCATTTTCGGACAGATCGCCATGGGCACGCGCCTCGGAGATCGCCTCGATGATGCGCGGACGTTCGTCCTGCTGGCGCCAGCGCAGTTCTTCCTTCAGCGTTTCGAATCCGGCGGCGGTCATGGGGACCTTGTTCATGATAGTCAGCCTTTCCTCAAAACACCTTCCCCCGCTGCAATTCCTGCTTGAAAAAACGTGGGCCGGCACAAAAAGAAAACGGTCCAGCGGCAAGGGCCGCACGAACCGTTGATGCATTTCGACCCAATATAGCGACGTTCGCAAATTTTTCACCTTAAAAAACGGTATAACGCCGATCATGCACCGTTAGGGTTGCGCGCTTGGGAAGAGCGCTTCGATCGGCGCCGGCCAAGCCCCCCGGCATCGACGTCTTCTTGCCCGGGAGGCAATGTCGCCTATGTCGGAGTTATGGCCTTGAGAAGAACCCTCGCCCTTGGCGTCCTTTGGCTCCTGCTCGGTTTCGGCCTGCTCACGGCCGGCAACAGCCTTGCATCACCAAAGATTTTCAACACGCAGAAGGCTCGGGTCAGCGCCGAAGTCGTGGCCAGCGGGCTGGAGCATCCATGGGCCCTCGCCTTCCTGCCAGGAGGCGACATGCTGATCACCGAGCGGCCGGGGCGCATGCGCATCCTTTCTCAGGGCAAGCTGTCCGCGCCCGTCAAGGGCCTTCCCGAGATTGCGGCGTTTGGCCAGGGCGGCCTGCTGGACGTGGTGTTGTCGCCGCATTTCGCCACCGACCAGTTGATCTTCTTTTCCTTTGCGCAGCCAGGCAAGGGCGGCGCCGGCACCGCCGTGGCCCGGGCAAGACTCGTGCGCCAGGGCGAGAGCGCCCGTCTCGAAGATGTGAAAGTCATCTTCTCCATGGCGCGCAAGACCGCCTCGCCGCTGCAATTCGGCTCGCGGCTCGTTTTCGCCCCGGACGGCACCCTTTTCGTAGCCACGGGCGACCGCGGCGACGCAAAGCGCGCGCAGGACATGCATGACAGCGCGGGCGCAGTACTGCGGATCGAACCCGACGGCTCCATTCCGCCCGACAATCCCTATTCCGACGGCAAGAAGGGCCTGCCCGCGCTCTGGTCCAAAGGCCATCGCAACATTCAGGGCGCGGCCTACGATCCGCTGACCAGTGGCCTCATCACCACCGAGCACGGCGCGAAGGGCGGCGACGAGGTCAACCGGCCGGAAGCGGGCAAGAACTATGGCTGGCCGGTCATCACCTACGGACGCGACTATTCCGGCGCCAAGATCGGCATCGGCACCGCCGCCCCGGGTTACGAGCAGCCGCTCTATTACTGGGACCCTTCGATCGCGCCTTCCGGGCTTGCCATCTACGAAGGAAAGATGTTCCCCGAATGGAAGGACGACCTCCTGGTCGGCGCGTTGAAATTTGAACTGGTCGCGAGGCTCACCCGCAACGCCCAGGGCAAGATCACCGGCGAGGAACGCATGTTCAAGAATGCCTTCGGGCGCATCCGCGATGTGAGGGTGGCACCGGACGGCTCGGTCTGGCTATTGACCGACGAGGAAAACGGCCAGGTCATTCGCCTGTCGCGGGCGAAATAGCCGGCCGCGCGGCAAGGCACTGCCGGCTGTTTCCGCCAGCTATTTCTTGGCCACCGGCCATGTTGCCGGCCATTCCATCGGCCCGCCGGCGTAGTTGCCGTCGCAGTCGCCCTTGGCGCGGGCTTCCTTCAGCACGAAGGCCGGGCCTTCCATCTGGGTGCGCAGCCGCCATTTGTTCCAGCTTCCGCAATCGCCGATGCCGCGTCCTCTGAAGAAGGCTGTCAAAGTGCGTACCGCGTGGTTCCACTCGATGTTCCAAGCTTGGGAAACGGTGGTCGGGCCCTCTTCCGACATGTCGGGCAGGGCGAGCCGCTCGAAGGCACCGTCGCGCTCCAGGAAAAACGCAAAGGGCTGGTTGTAGGCACCGCCCTCGCCGCAGGGCAGTGCGAGCAGGCGGAAGCCCTCATCGAAACCGGCGTCGAATCCGCCCGGGCCGAAGCGGCTCTCATCGTCGAAGCCGCACTCGCCGCCCTCCTGGAAGCGGCCGCGCAGGGCCTCCGGAATATCCGCTATGGACAAGACTTCCCGCACGTCGATGGTCGGGCTCGCGCCTTCGCCCTTGACCTGCAGGGCATCCCGGGCCTTGAGGCGGTCCTGCGCCTCGTCAACGAAAATCAATGATCCGACCAGGCCGGAAAGCGAGAAGGTCGAGCGCCCCTCGCCGGCTGCGGAAACATAGGTCAGCTCAAGCTTGCTGGCCTTGCGCAGTGCATCGAGCAGCGTCAGCGTCTCGGCGTCACCGGCAAAGCTGTACTCGCCATCCTCGCTTCGGCGGGCCCTTGCCACCGGCAGGGTCAGCACAGTCTTGCCGTCGGCCGCGAATGCAACGGCGCTGCCCGGTTTCAACTCATCCTGCGCCGTCACCACGAGATCGAGCGGCGCATCGGGCCCGGCCTTGCGCACCATGGAAAAGGAGGCAACCACCGGCTGCGCCGGCGACTTCGCCAGCGTCTGGATGCGGCATGTCACGGCCGCCGAACACAGCACTTCAAAATCCTTGATCGCCTTGTAGGCGTCGGCCGATGCCGCGGACACACCGCAAAGCGAGAGAAACGCCGTGATCAGAAACGGCCGCATCGTAAAAGCCCCCATTCGCGCGTGGCCTCAGCAATGCCGACTCTGGCCCTTGCCGCCACGGGCCGCGATGCTATGACAAGCCGCCTTTCTTCTCCACCATTCGAGCGCCGGTTCCCACTTAAAATGACACGACTTCAGGCCAATCTGCTTCTTCTGCTTGCCGGTGCCATGTGGGGCATGGGCTTTGTTGCCCAGTCGTCCGCCATGGAGTCGGTCGGCCCGTTCGTATTCATCGGCCTGCGCTTCGTTCTGGCGACGCTTGCGGTGCTGCCCTTCGCGATCCGCGAGGCGCGCCGCGCCGAACATGCGCTCACCACGCGCAACTGGCTTGCTTTCCTCTGGGTCGGCTTGATGATGCTGGGCGCCATCGCCTTCCAGCAGATCGGCCTTCTCTCAACCACCGTTACCAATTCCGGCTTCCTCACCGGGCTCTATGTGGTGATGACGCCGCTGTCTGCGGTAATCCTGTTTCGCAACTGGCCGCATCCGATCGTCTGGCCGGCGGCCCTGACGGCTCTCGCCGGCATCTGGTTCCTTTCCGGCGGCTCGATCGAACAACTCACCCCTGGCGACTGGCTCACGGTCATTGCCGCCGCCTTCTGCGCGCTGCAGGTCATCTTCATCGCCCGCGCCGCCTCGGGCACCGGGCGGCCGATCACGCTGGCGGTCACGCAGTTTGCCGTATGCGCCGTCGCCGGGATGTCCATTGCGCTGGTCCATGAGCCGATCGACTGGAGCGCGATCCGCGTTGCCGCGCCGGAAATCGTCTATGCCGGCATCTTCTCCGGCGCCATCGCCTTCACGCTGCAGGTGATCGGCCAGCGCTACACCACGGCGCCGCAGGCCGCGATCTTCCTGTCTTCGGAAGCGCTTTTCGCCGCGCTGTTTGGGGCGCTGTTCCTGGGCGAACGTCTGCCCGCCTCTGGGCTGACGGGCTGTGGACTCATCTTCGTTGCCATCCTTGCCGTCGAGCTGTTGCCCGCCATGCTGGCAAGGAAGGCAGCGGTTACGCCCTGAAGATCAGCGCCGCCCCGCCCGCGATCATGGCAAAACCGAGCGCGTGGTTCAGGGTCAGCGACTCTCTCAGGTAGAACACCGAAAACACCGCGAACACGGTAAGCGTGACCACTTCCTGGATGGTCTTCAGTTCGGCTGCCGAATAGGCTTCGCTGCCGATGCGGTTGGCGGGCACGGCGAGCCAATATTCAAAGAAGGCGATCATCCAGCTCACCACGACCGCCGCATAGAGCGGCGCCGTCTTGAATTTCAGATGTCCGTACCAGGCGAACGTCATGAAGACGTTCGATGCCACCAGCATCAGGATCGGGAGGACTTTGGGAGACAACAGAAGGTTCATTCGGCGGGCCCTTGCTTGGAAGATCGGACATTTCGGGGCATCGCATCGGCAAGTCAATGCGCCCGCCTGGACCCCGCGCAAACATCCCGCGTGACGTGGCTCGCAAATAGGATATCATCCGCTGGAGGTCGATGAGGACGACGCCCGTGGAGCACAAGCCCGAAAGGGAGTGGGAACTGACAATCGGTCCTGACACTGTGCGTCTTTTCATCGAAAAGGCAAAAGCGATCAGCGCGGCAGTCAACGAGGATTACACCGACGGCAGCGAGCACGAGATCGAGCTCAACGGCCATACGCGCGACACCCACGCCCATGACGGCCTGGCGGAGGAAGAAGCCGTCAACTTCACCGAAGAAGAGCTTCGGGAACTGATCGACGACCTCAATGTGGACGAGGCGGCCGAGCTCGTAGCGCTGACCTGGGTGGGCCGAGGCGACTACGATGCCTCCGAGTTCCGGGAGGCGGTGGCCGAGGCGCGGCGGCGAAGCAATAATCGCACCGCGAAATATCTGCTCGGCATGCCGATGCTGGGCGACTGGCTCGAGGAAGGTCTGGAAGCCATCGGCGCCTGAGCAAAGCCGTTCTCTGCCTGCCAACGAAAGCCTTAAGCGCTGCGCCGCAATCTCGCCGCAGCCGTAAACACGCCCGCTGACCTTTCATTTACTCTCGCGCCCTATCCTGCCGCTTTCAGGACAGGGAGCCAGTCGATGGCCCGCAAATTTCGAGCTTGGCGCAAAGGCGCGCGGCGGCTCGGCGTCGCACGCGCCCTGGCGACCGCCTCGGCCGCGATGGTCGTCGCCGCAGTCGCCTCATGCAGCACCGACGGCGTGATGACGCTGCGCCCGGAAGTCGATGTCGGGATGCGGACCGCCGCGCTGCCCGTGGCCAATGTCGCACCGCCGGATCCAATCCCGAACTCCCCCGAGCCGACCTTTGCCATTCCGGACATCGAAGACGAGGAGTTCGGCGAGGCCTCGGCGCAACAGCCGTTCGAGCCCGCCCCGCCCCCGGATCAATCGTCCGTGACGCTTGCCGCCGCCGTTCCGCGCGTGCCCGTCGCGCGACCGTCCACGACCGGCCTGCAAACGCTGGTGCCCTCCAACCCGATGATGGTCGCTTATCCGCGGCTCGATACGCCATTGAAGCCCGGCACTGCCTTGCCGGCTGATGAAGTCGCCTGCCGCAACGACCTGAAGCGGCTCGGCGTGACCTTTCGCGACCTCGCCCCGATCAACGACGGCGGCGCCTGCCGGGTGGACTATCCGGTGCAGGTCTCGGCCATAGGCAGCGTGAAGATGAAGCCCGCCGCGACGCTGAGCTGCCGCATGGCTGCAAGCTTCTCGCGCTGGACCCGCAACGAGCTGGTGCCCGCCGCACGTTGGCGCTACTGGTCGGGCGTGAAGACCATCCATCAGGGCTCGAGCTATTCCTGCCGGCGCATCGCGCGTACCACCACGCCATCGGAGCATTCCAGGGGCAATGCTCTCGATGTCATGCGCATAGAACTCGGCAATGGGCGCGACATCGACGTGCGCAAGCCGGGCTGGTTCGCATTCCGCGAAAAGGGCTTTCTCAACACCGTGCGCGCTGATGGCTGCGATTATTTCACAACGGTGCTGGGACCGGGATACAATTACGACCACCGCAACCATTTTCATTTCGACATCAAGCCGCGCCGGAACGGCTATGTCGCCTGCCGCTAGCAATCTGGGCAGCAGTTTCAACAAGGCCAGCCGCGCCTTCGGCGCAAAATAACGCAGCCGCCCTATTTCCGATTGGCCTGACGTGGTGCTATGGAGCGGCGATGCTATACGTCGAACTTGCGATAGTTCTTGTCCTCATCTGCGTGAACGGCCTTCTGGCCATGTCGGAACTGGCTATCGTCTCGTCGCGGCCGGCCCGCCTCAAGGCGATGATCGACCGCAGCGTGAAGGGTGCCGGTCACGCGCTGGAACTCGGCTCCAATCCCGGCCGCTTCCTCTCGACGGTGCAGTTCGGCATCACGCTGGTCGGCATCCTGTCCGGCGCCTTTTCCGGCGCCACGCTCGGCCAGCGCCTCAGCCAGTTCCTCCTGGAAAACGGCGTATCGACAGGTGTTGCCAATACGCTCGGCGTGGGTGTGGTCGTGGCGATCATCACCTTTGCCTCGCTCATCATCGGCGAGCTCGTGCCCAAGCAGATCGCGCTGCGCAACCCGGAGACGGTGGCTGCGCGCGTCGCGCCCATGATGAGCGTGCTGGCGATGATCGGCGCGCCGCTGGTCTGGCTGCTCGATGTCTCCGGGCGCGCCGTGCTGTGGCTTCTGGGCCAGCGCGGCACCAGCGAGGAAAAGGTTACCGACGAAGAGATCAAGATGCTGGTTGCCGAGGCCGAGCATCACGGCACCATCGAATCCGACGAGCGCCGCATGATCGCCGGCGTGATGCGGCTCGGCGACCGCGCCGTGCGCGTATTGATGACCCCGCGCACCGAAGTCGACTGGCTAAACCTTCACTCCGACGAAGCCGCGATCCGCAAGATGCTGATAGAGACCTACCATTCCCGTCTCCCTGCCGGCGAGGGCAGCGTGGACGCCATGGTGGGTGTGGTGCAGACGCGCGAAATTCTGGCTACGATCCTGGCCGGCCAGCCATTCGACCCCGCCAAGCATGTGCGCACCGCCCCGATCGTCCACGACCAGGCCGACGCGCTCGACGTGCTGACCATCCTCAAGCAATCCGACGTGCCGATGGCGCTGGTGCACGACGAATACGGGCACTTCGAGGGGGTGGTCACCCCGGCCGACATCCTGGAAGCCATCACCGGCGTGTTCCGCGCCGACGCGGACGAGGACGATTTTGCGCCCGTCCAGCGCGAGGACGGCTCATGGCTGCTGGCCGGCTTCATGCCGGCGGATGAAATGGCCGATCATCTCGGCATCGAGCTGCCCGAGCACCGCGACTATGAAACCGTCGCCGGCTATGTGCTGGCGCATATGCACCACCTGCCGACCACGGGCGAATGCGTCGACGCGCAGGGCTGGCGATTCGAGGTCGTCGACCTGGACGGCCGCCGCATCGACAAGGTGCTGGCGGCCAAGCTGGCGGGCGCATGAGCACCGCTTGACGGTGCATTTCGCGTTACAAGACAGCCAGTTGCGGGATCGGCTTGAATCACGGCGGGAATGCAGCCCGACGGTTGTTTCGCTATCTCCGAGCTGATCGCGCGACGGGGATGTCGTTCTGAACCGCATCTGGCTGCCGCCGGTCGAGGCATGGATTCCCGACACTCTCCGCTCACTGCGTTCGCTCACAAGGTCGGGAATGACGGCGTGTACGGATTGCCTCTGCAAATCACCAACGTCGAAGTACCGTTGACAGCCCCGGTGCAGCCGTCATTCCCGACCTCGTGAGCGAGTGAAACGAGCGGAGAGTGTCGGGAATCCATGCCTCACCACCGGTAAAATCGACAACGGTGCAGGCACCGCAAAATGCACTCCAACAGGAACGGCGGGTTTCAGGACGCCATTCACGATGGCCGAGAGCGAACCGACAAAAAGGGGGGCATCGCTGCCGCCCTGCCCGTCCCTGGGAGGAAGTGTTCCTGCTGCTCAGGCAGCCTTGCTGGCGGCAGCCGCATCGGCATCGCGCGCAGCCTTGAGCGCCTTGGCCCACCAGATCGTCTCGTCCAGCAGGGCCTTGCCGGCCTGGTTCAGGTGCTCGAATTCCTCGATCTTCTTGCCCTCGCGAATAGCGAGGAAGTCGCCCCAGACAATGTGAACGGCAGCCTTGGTCGGCGCCATCTGCAGTTCCACCGCATGCATGCGCAGCTGCTCCACGGCACGCGCCCCGCCCACGCCGCCATAGCCGATGAAACCGGCCGGCTTCTTGTTCCACTCGTTGTAGGCGTAATCCAGCGCGTTCTTCAGCACGGCGGTCGGGCCGTGGTTGTATTCGGCCGCGGTGAAGATGAAGCCGTCGAGCGAAGCGACCTTCTCCTGGAACTTGCGAGCGACTTCGCTCTGCGAGGGGCCCCAGGCCGGCGAAACCGCCTCATCGAAAAATGGCATCGGATAGTCGCGCAGGTCGACAACTTCGACCTCGACATCGCCGCGCGCCTTGGCCAGACTGACGATCCATTCGGTTGGCTTGTCGGCAAAGCGCGCGGCGCGCGTCGAGCCCACGACAATACCGATCTTAAGCTTTGGCATTTGTAATTCTCTCCTTTTGAAATCTGGTATCCAATGGATACTAGAACTATATAGGAAACCACCTTTCAGGTGCGCAAGGAGGCACTTTTTTGAAACCGAGGCACCAGCATCGCAGCGAGGATTGCAGGGCCGTCAGCGATATCCTGCAGCGCGTGGGCGACAAATGGACGGTGCTGGTCGTCAGCCAGCTGGGCAAAGGCCCGATGCGCTTCAACGAGCTGCGCCACATCATCGGCGGCATTTCGCAGAAGATGCTGACCACGACCCTGCGCGGGCTGGAACGCGACGGCTTCGTCACCCGCACCGTGTTGCCCACCACCCCGCCGCGCGTCGACTATGAGCTGACCGGCCTGGGCCGCGAGCTTCTGTTGCCGGTCACCGCGCTAGGGGAATGGGCACGCAAGAACACCGCGCGCGTGACCGAGGCGCGGATGAAGTTCGATCTGGCGAACCCGAAAAGCTAGGCGGAGCCATGATCACGTCGTGGCAGGAAGCGATATCTGAAATCGAGCGGCTGATAGCTGAAAAGGTCAGGGATTTTTCGGCCGAGACGACAAAGAACACTGAAGACTTTTTGGCATTTGCCAGTGGTCGATTGCTACCGCCAAACGAGGTGGGAGAAGGCTACTGGGCCACGATTTCGGCCCATTGGACTGAGGCGAAGCCTGCCCCGATCGAAGTCGAAATTCACGACGACCATTACGAGTTCTATCGGTTTTTCGATGGCCGAACAGATATCAAGCATTTTGAACACCTGCCCGGCCAGCCACTGCCTGAGCCACTCATTGCCTTACTGACAGAGTGGCCTTTGCGCTAGGAGTTTTAAGCCTCCAACGGCACAGGCTTCGGCTTGCCCTCGCCGTCCAGCGCCACCATGACGAAATCTGCGTCGGTAACCCGCTCCATCAGGTCGGTGAGATAGCGCTGCGCCCAGGCTTCCACCTTCAACGTCACCGAGGTGCGGCCGACGCGCGTGACATGCGTGTAGATGCACAGCGTGTCGCCGATCTTCATCGGCTTGGCGAACGACATTTCCTTCACAGCCGCCGTCACCACGCGGCCCTTGGCGCGCTCGGCGGCGCGGATGCCGCAGGCAAGGTCCATCTGCGCCATCACCCATCCGCCAAAAATGTCGCCGGCGGCATTGGCGTCGGCCGGCATCGCCAGCGTGCGCAAGGTAAGCTCGCCCGTCGGCTGGCCGTCTGCGTAATGGGGCATCTGGAATCTCCGAACATGTCTGCGCCATGGATGGCAGTTGCAGCCGTGCGGGGCAAGTTTCGTCATTCGCGACAGCTCCACCCGTCGCTTTTTTCACAAGCCATGCCGGTAGCCCATAGGCCGAGGCGACGAGATGAGGTCTAGGCTTGAATCGATACTTCAGCCAGTTTGCGGACCGCCTTGGATTTCTCATGCAAGATCATGATTTCATTGTCGTCGGCTCTGGCTCCGCAGGCTGCGTGGTGGCCGAAAAACTGTCGGCCAACGGGCGGTTTTCGGTGCTGGTGCTGGAGGCCGGCGGCACAGATCGCCGCTTCTTCGTGCAGATGCCGCTGGGCTACGGCAAGACCTTCTTCGACCCGGCGGTGAACTGGAACTACAAGACCGAGCCCGACCCCGGCCTTGCCGGCAATGCCGACCACTGGCCCCGCGGAAAACTGCTCGGCGGTTCCAGCTCGATCAATGCCATGGTCTGGATCCGGGGCCAGCGCGAGGACTTTGATGGCTGGGCAGCGGCGGGCAATCCCGGCTGGGGTTTTGACGACCTGCTGCCGATCTTCAAGGCAATAGAGGACAACGAGGCCGGCGCCGACGAATGGCGCGGCCGCGGCGGTCCGATCCACGTGACCGACAATCGCGGCCGCGTGCATCCCCTCACCCACCGCTTCCTGAAGGCCGGCCAGCAGGCAGGCCTCGCCCTCAATCAGGATTTCAACGGCGCTGCCCAAGAAGGCGTCGGCGTCTATCAGATCAACACGAAAAACGGCCGCCGCTGGTCCGCCGCCCGCGCCTTCCTGCGCCCGGCCATGAAGCGCGCCAATGTCCGAGTCGTCACCAACGCGCTGGCGACGAAGATATTCTTCGAGGGCACGCGCGCCGTCGGCATCGAATATCTGAATAACGGCCGCACGGTTACCGCGCGCGCCAGCCGCGAAGTGGTGCTGTGCGGCGGCTCGGTCAACACGCCGCAACTCTTGCAGCTTTCCGGCGTCGGCCCGGCCGATCTCTTGAAGAACCTCGGCATCCCGGTGGTGCTCGCCAATGCCCATGTCGGGGCCAACCTGCAGGACCATCTCGGCATCAACTACACCTATAAGGGCCGGCTGCCGACGCTGAACCAGACCCTGCGGCCGTGGTGGGGCAAGATGCTGGTCGGCATGCAATACCTTCTCCTGCGTACCGGCCCGCTGTCGATGAGCATGAACCAGGGCGGCGGCTTTTTCCGTACCGATGAAGGCCAGCCGCGCCCCAACATGCAGCTCTATTTCCAGGCGTTCTCGACCGTGCTGCCGAAGCCGGGCGAGCGCCCCATCCTGACGCCCGACCCCTGGCCGGGCTTTTCCATCGGCCTGTCGAACTGCCGGCCGTCGAGCCGCGGCTCGATCACGATCCGCTCCAAAAACCCGCTCGCCTATCCAAAGATTGTGCCCAACGCCTATTCCACCGAGGTAGACGTGGCCGAAATGCTCGCGGCGGTAAAATTCGTGCGCAAGATCGCGTCCATGCCGGCGATGAGCGAGGTGATCACGGAAGAGGTGCTGCCCGGCCCGAAATGCGTGAGCGACGACGAGCAGATCGCCGATTTCCGCAAGCGCAGCGGCACGGTCTATCACCCCGTCTCGACCTGCCGCATGGGACCGGACGCCTCGCAGTCCGTGGTCGATCCGCGCCTGCGGGTGCATGGCCTTGCGGGCCTGCGCATCGTCGATGCCTCGATCTTCCCCGACAACATCAGTGGCAACACCAATGCAGCTTCCATCATGACCGGCTGGAAGGGCGCGGAGATGATTTTGGAGGACCACGCATGAAGATCACCGACGTAAAAACCTTCGTCGTCGGCAACCCTCCTCCGGGGATCGGCGGCCGCTATTTCATCTTCGTCAAGCTCACGACCGACAGTAACGTGGTCGGCTATGGCGAGGCCTACAACGCCACCTTCGGCCCGCATGTCACCGCCCGCATGATCGAGGACCTCGCCGAGCGCTATCTGGTCGGGCGCGATCCGCACGACATCGAAACCTTCTTCCGCCGCGCCTATTCGTCCGGCTTCTCGCAGCGGCCGGACATTTCCGTCATGGGCTGCTTTTCGGCGCTGGAAATCGCCTGCTGGGACATCATCGGCAAGGAAGCCGGCAAGCCCATCTACAAGCTTTTGGGCGGCCAGGTGCATGAGGCGCTGCGCTCCTACACCTATCTCTACCCGACCGCCGGCAGCGTGGTGCCGGCCGAAGCAGAAAACCGGGACAAGAACGTCTACAACGACCCCGACCTCGCGGCCCAATGCGCCCTCGCCTATGTCGAGCAAGGCTTCAATGCGGTGAAGCTCGACCCGGCGGGGCCATACACGGCTTTCGACGGCCACCAACCGCGCCTCTGTGACATCGATCTCTCGGTGCGCATGCTGAAAGCGATCCGCGACGCGGTGGGCGACCGCGCCGACCTTCTGTTCGGCACGCATGGCCAGTTCACGGCCTCGGGCGCGCTGCGCATGGCAAAGGCAATAGAGCCCTTTGATCCGCTGTGGTTCGAGGAGCCGGTGCCGCCGGACATGCCGGAGGTGATGGCGCAGGTTGCGCGGGGCACGTCGATTCCCATTGCCACGGGCGAGCGCTTAACGACCAAGTGGGAATTCGCGCGCGTCATCGAGAACCGCGCCGCCTCCATCCTGCAGCCGGACCTCGGCCGCTCCGGCGGCATTCTGGAAACCAAGAAGATCGCGGCCATGGCCGAGGCCTACCACATCCAGGTCGCGCCGCACTGCTATTGCGGGCCGATCGTCGGCGCGGCCAACATCCAGCTTGCAGCAACGCTGCCCAACTTCCTCATCCTGGAATCGCTCAAGCAGTGGGACGGTTTCCACGAGAAGTTGTTGAAGAAGAAGATCGAGTGGCAAGACGGCAAGGTCATTCCATCAAAGGAGCCCGGCCTAGGCGTCGAGCTCAACGAGGCGGTGTGCGAGGCGCATCCCTGGGCCGGCGCGGAACTGCACCTTCAGATGGCGCAGGAGCCGCTATTTCCTTGAACTGGAAAGGTGCAGCGCATCAGCGCTTGGAGGCGCAGCCGCGAAATGCCACACAAAGGCCGGCCTGAGATACAGGCCGGCCTTTGAAGTCTGCAGCGAGATTATTGCATCTTCTCAATCGAAGTTGCCATCTGGTCACTGTCGGTCGTGATCTTGACCCGCTCGCCGGCCTTGAGCTGGTTGAGCTTCACATTGGGCTTCGCGGTGACCGACATGCCGTCGTCCATCATGATCATGTGCTTCTTCATGTCGATCGATTTGATCTTGCCTTGCATTTCGCCAGCAAGCGCCGGCGCCACGATCAACATCGACACGAGCATGGTTCCGAGGATGGTCTTCATGAGGTCTTCTCCCGTTTTTGCGCCGGAAGTGCGCCGAGATCGGCGCATCCGGGCGCACGACCAGCCGGTAACGCGCCACAGCCGAATGGGTTGCTCCGCAATCGGCGGGGATCGCCCAGATGTTACCAGACGCAAAATGGGCCGGCCCTCGAAGGGCCGGCCCGATATCCCCAGTCAGAGCGGAGGAGATTACTCCACCACTTCCACGGCCGTGGCGTTGGTCGAGCCTTCGTCGAGCGTCACCTTGACCTTGGTGCCGGCCTTCAGCGCGTCGAGGGATTCTGCGGCCATGTCCGCGCCGGCGACGACCTGCGTGCCGTCCTCGAGCGTGATTGTCTTTGTCGTCGTGTCGACCGACTGCACCACGCCTTCGACGGTTCCGGCATAAGCGGCACCCATGAAGGCCAGAGAAGCGACGGCGGCTACAAGAATCTTCTTCATGACAAATACTCCGTTCTGGTTTTCGCCCGGCTCTGCAGCGCGCTTCGTGGAAGACGGCTCATGCACCGGACATCCCTGAGATAGGCGACGCAGACCGAGAACCGCAAATCACGAAAAGTGAATTTACCGAACTAAAACAGAGGCTTATTTAAGTCATATTTGGCAGCACGCGAGGCCGTCGGACTGCTTCGCTGCCACTCCATGACGGGAAATGTTTCAACCAACCCCCTTCAAAACACTGGCGTTGGGCGAAAAAGGCCGCTGCCGTGTTACAGCCATTCCTGCGCCGAATTTGGAAGAGGCGCCGATCACGCGGGCGGCGGAAAACAAGCCACGGAAGTTTCATCCGGTTGGAGCAGCGGCCCCTCATCATAACTTCACACGAATCAGGCTTTCTGCAATGGATCCTGCAATCCTCTCCTGTTTCGAAAGCCCTTGCCTTGTTTCCTTCCATCGAGCTTGTCGGTTCGGTCGCCGCAACCATGACCACCTTCGCCTGGCTGCCGCAGATCTCGAAAATCCTCCGCGACAGGCAAGCCACCGACATTTCATGGGCCACCACCGGCGCGCTGGCTGCTGGCGTCGTTCTATGGGTCGTGTACGGCGTGTTCATCGGCTCGTGGCCGGTGATACTGTCCAACGTGGTGACGTTCCTGTTCATCGCCACCATACTCGGCCTGAAATGGCGTTACGGGTGAACGATCGCCCCAGTCAGCGCACTCGTCTCCAGGCCGACCGGCAAAAGCCCTTGCCGGCGGCTACTCCCCTTCGGGTCGCCATCGATCGGCGGGGTTCTTGAAATGCTTCCAGCCGCGATCACGCGCCCGGCCGAGCGCAGCGCGGTAGATGCCCTCGATCTGCGGTAGGATGGAGGATGGCGCGAGCTTGTCGGCCACTATCTGGCGGTCGCGCAGCCCCTCGCGCACGCGCAGCCCATCGTTCCCGGCAAGCGGCTCCACGGCCCGAGCGATACCCTCTACGTCGCCGATCGGGCGGACGCGCTCTGAAGGCAACAGATCCACCATGTTGCCGACATCGGTGGAAACCACCGGAATCGCCTGTGCCATGGCTTCAAGGGGCGCGATCGGGGCTTCCTCGCGAACCGATGTGCAAAGAAAGATGTCCATGGCGGGTACAAGTGCGACGGCGTCCGTGCGCTGGCCAGCGAGGTGCACGCGCCCGCTCACGGCAGGATCGTCCATGGCTTCGCGCCACCCTCGCATGACATCGCCTTCGTCCAGCCCCCCGATCAGCAGCAGTTCCGCGTCGACGCCCGAAGCGACCACGCGCTTGAGGACGCGCAGCATGTCCACCTGCCGCTTGCGTGCACCGACTGTCCCGACGCTGCCCAGCACCAGCGCCTCCCGGCGAATGCCGAGCTTCTGGCGCGCTTCGACCCTCGCGTCCGCCGTAACCGGCTGAAGCGGGCCGATATCGAACATGTTTGGAACGATATGCATGCGGCGCGGCGAAACCAGCAGCCGGCGCGTGTAATAGTCGGCCGTCTGTCGCGAAAGCCCGACAACCGCGTGGGCAAACCGCCATGGAATCTGGAACTGGCGCGCATGCGCAGTCATCACCAGCGGCGCGCCGTCCGACAGCGTGAAGATCATGGCCATCTTGTTGGCCCTGCTGCCATGCGCATGCACGAGCGTGCGGCCCCAATCGCGGATCGGATAGCCCGTATTGCGCAGATCGGCCGGAAGGGTCTTGAAGGTGCTCGCCATCATTGTCAGCCGACCGGCAAAGCTCTGCTTCGCGATCCAGGAATTGCGCGGGCAAACCAGCATGACCTCATACCCTGCCCGAAGCTGCTGATCGATCAGCATCTTCGTGCTGGTTGCCACGCCGTTCAGCGCCGGATGGCTCATAAGATGGGCAATCTTCATGAATTTTCGGACCGGTTCAGGGTTTGCAGGCGTTGCCACGGAGTGCAGCGCTCCCTACGGAGCTCCGATCCATTGGCGTAAGCACGTAGAGTCGATGATCTGCGAGCTTGGTCCTGCTTTCCTGACACCGCCCTGTCAGCAGCTATAGTCCAAGCGGTCTTTTGTCCTGCTTGCTCTTTTCATTTTTTCGAACTCCTACCATATTCCCGGTCATGGCCAAATCCCCCGAAAAAAAATCTCTGCGCCCGCCGGCGAGCCGCGACGATCGCCCTGCGAAGGGCGTACGCCGAAGCGCGCTGACCGATTTCCTCGACGCAGCCGAGCCCCTCGAGCGCAAGGGTTTTGGCGAAGCCCCGCAGCCTGAGCTATCAGGCACGCCCCTGAGTGGCTCCATCGCGGATTGGGCCGAAGAGATTTCCAGGGAGGCAGAGAAGACCAAGCCCAAGGCCGCGAAGAAGGTTCCCGAGCGCTCCGCCGCGCCCGCGCGAACGGCGCGCGGCACGTCGATGGGCGGTGCCGCCACCGCCAAGGAGCGCGCCGCCGCCGGCCTCAATCCGGTCGCGGGCATGGACATCAGCCTGGAAGAGGCGGAAACCCTCGCGCCTGCCGGCGTGACCGCCACCGTGGCAGCGCTTTCGGCACTGATCGAGAGCGGCAACCCGCTGCACAAAAATGGCAAGGCCTGGGTGCCGCACCGGCCTGAACGCCCAGAAAAGTCCGAAGGCGGCGTCGCCATCAAGATGGTCTCCGACTTCGAGCCGGCCGGCGACCAGCCGACCGCGATCAAGGACCTTGTCGAAGGCGTAGGCCAGAGCGAGCGCACGCAGGTTCTGCTCGGCGTCACCGGCTCGGGCAAGACCTTCACCATGGCCAAGGTGATTGAGGAGACCCAGCGCCCCGCCCTCATCCTCGCGCCCAACAAGACGCTGGCCGCGCAGCTCTATGCGGAGTTCAAGAAGTTCTTCCCCGACAACGCGGTCGAGTATTTCGTCTCCTATTACGACTATTACCAGCCAGAGGCCTATGTGCCGCGCACCGATACCTTCATCGAGAAGGAATCGTCGATCAACGAGCAGATCGACCGCATGCGCCACTCGGCCACGCGCTCGCTGCTGGAGCGCGATGACGTCATCATCGTCGCCTCGGTTTCCTGCATCTACGGTATCGGTTCGGTTGAGACCTATACGGCCATGACCTTCCAGATGCAGGTGGGCGACCGGCTCGACCAGCGCCAGTTGCTCGCCGACCTCGTCGCCCAGCAATACAAGCGCCAGGACATCAACTTCGTGCGCGGCTCGTTCCGTGTGCGCGGCGACACGATCGAGATCTTCCCGGCCCACTTGGAAGACTCGGCCTGGCGCATCTCCATGTTCGGCGACGAGATCGAACAGATCACCGAATTCGACCCGCTCACCGGCCAGAAGACCGGCGACCTGAAGAGCGTGAAGATCTACGCGAATTCGCACTATGTGACGCCGCGCCCGACGCTGAACCAGGCCATCAAGTCGATCAAGGAAGAACTTCAGCACCGCCTTGTCGAACTGGAAAAGGCCGGGCGCCTGCTGGAAGCGCAGCGGCTGGAACAGCGCACCCGCTTCGACCTCGAAATGCTGGAGGCGACCGGCTCCTGCGCCGGCATCGAGAACTATTCGCGCTATCTCACCGGCCGCGCGCCGGGCGAGCCGCCGCCGACGCTGTTCGAATATATTCCCGACAATGCGCTGGTGTTCATCGACGAAAGCCACGTCACCGTGCCGCAGATCGGCGCCATGTATCGCGGAGACTTCCGCCGCAAGGCGACGCTGGCCGAATACGGTTTTCGTCTCCCTTCCTGCATGGACAACCGCCCGCTGCGGTTCGAGGAGTGGGACGCCATGCGCCCGCTCACCGTGGCGGTTTCGGCTACGCCCGGAGGCTGGGAACTGGAGGAATCCGGCGGCGTCTTCGCCGAGCAGGTCATCCGCCCGACCGGCCTCATCGACCCGCCGGTCGAGGTGCGCCCGGCCAAGAGTCAGGTCGACGACGTGCTGGGCGAGATCCGAGCCACCACGGCCAAGGGCTATCGCACGCTGGTCACCGTGCTGACCAAGCGCATGGCGGAGGACCTGACCGAATATCTGCACGAGAACGGCGTTCGGGTGCGCTACATGCACTCCGACATCGACACGCTGGAGCGCATCGAGATCCTGCGCGACCTGCGCCTCGGCGCCTTCGACGTGCTGGTCGGCATCAACCTGCTGCGCGAGGGCCTCGACATTCCCGAGTGCGGCTTCGTCGCCATCCTCGACGCCGACAAGGAAGGTTTTCTGCGTTCGGAAACCTCGCTCATCCAGACCATCGGCCGCGCCGCGCGCAACGTCGACGGCAAGGTCATCCTCTATGCCGACAACATAACCGGCTCGATGGAACGGGCGATGGCCGAGACCACGCGGCGCCGCGAGAAGCAGGTGGCGTGGAACGAGGCGAATGGCATTACGCCCGAGAGCGTCAAGTCGCGCATCGCCGACATCCTTGAGTCCGTCTACGAGAAGGACCACGTCCGCGCAGACATTTCCGACTTCGCCGCCGACGGCAACATGGTTGGAAACAATCTCAAGGCGCATCTGGAAGCGCTGGACAAGCAGATGCGCGACGCCGCCGCCGATCTCGACTTCGAGCGCGCCGCGCGCCTGCGCGACGAGATCAAGCGCCTGCGCGAGCTGGAACTTTCCGTCTCGGACGACCCGCTGGCCAAATATGCCGAGATGGAAAGCCCGGTCTCCGGACGCGAAAAGGGCAAGCACAACAAGGGCATCGCCAAGCACCGGGCAGTCGACGACACCGGCGGCAAGTCGCTGTTCCAGAAGCCGCATATCGACGACATGGGCCCGGGCACCGACATGGCCAAGCCTGCCGGCGCCGTCTCGCGTTCGCTGTTCAAGAAGCAGTCGGCGCAGGAAGCCCACGGTGCCGACTACGGCCTGCCGGACGATCACGGCAAGAGCACGAAATCCCTGTTCCGCAAGAACAGCCTGGACGAGATGACCGTGCGCCGCACGGAGCAGCCGGTGGAAGGCGCCAAGCCGATCAAGCGCGCCAAGATCGGCGTAGGCTCCTACGAAGACCCCGCCGATGAGCGCGCCGCCAAGCGGCGTCCGGGCAAGACCGGCCGGCCGGGGCATTGACCGGGCGGGGCGCTTGCCCCGCCTCCCGCGCGACCCCACAAATCCCGCTCGACAGGATAGCCGGCCGATGACATCGGCCGGGGACGCCCTAGCTTCCTCCTGCGCAGGCCCTCGGCCCGCGCATCAAAGATCAGGGAGGATGCCATGACTGTCGCCAAGATCACTGAAATCAGCGCCTCGTCCGACAGGAGTTTCGAAGACGCCATTCAGTTGGGCATAGAGCGCGCCAGCAAGACGTTGAAGAACATAGCCGGCGCCTGGGTGAAGGAGCAGCAGGTGACGGTCAGCGGCGGGAAGATCACGCAATACCGCGTCAACCTGAAAATCACTTTCGTCCTGGAGGACTGAGGGCGCCGGCCGGCACCCGCGCAGCCCCGCGCCGGCTCCCGCAGGACTGGAGCCGGCGGCAGAATGGGAAGCGCGCGCTAGTCCAGCCCCATGAAGGCTTCGAACCCGCCATAGATCATGCGCTTGCCGTCGAACGGTATGGAATTCATCTCGCGCTCCAGCCGCGGGTCGGCCATGACCTTTGCGTTGATGGCATCGCGGTCCGCGCGCGAGGCGTAGACGATCCAGGAAAAGACCACCACCTCGTCCTCCTTGGCCTGAACGGCCCGCGGAAACGAGGTCAATTCGCCATAGGGCACGTCATCGCCGATGCACTCCACATAGGCGAGCGCACCATATTCCTTCCAGATCTCGCCGGCCTTCCGCGCCAGTTCCTTGTAGGATTCGATTTTCTGCCGGGGGACCGCAACTACGAAGCCGTCGACATAGGACATTCCGGTTCTCCTCACATCGGTTACCTGGCAAGGACGCGCCAGCCGTACGTTATCCGACAGCCCGCCGCATTTTTTCTCCTCCCCCGACTCGGGAATTGCAGTTTCCTAGAATGCTGCGCCGCTTCATCGCGCGCGTTCCTGCACTAGCTCTCCGGGTCGCCCCACAATCTGCGGCTGAGCATCCAGTCGCGGCGAAGCATTCCGCTCAGCTTGTCCTCTCCATAAGTTTCGACGAGATTCTGTTCCTTGGCAAACAAGGAAACACCTATTCCCGCGCGTCCGCCGGGCAGATCCATACCCAGCGCCTGCAGCAGTGTCGGGAAAACGTCGAACATTGCCGCCTCGCGATTGATCACGGCGGGAGCGATGCCATCCCCTGACATGCTGAAATAGTTCATCCGCCGCTTGCGGTTCAGCTCGCGGGAATGCTCGTTGTCCATGATAAGATGGTCGCTTTGAATGGCGACGATGGTGTTTTCCAGAAGGCCCCTCTGCGCCAGGTGAGCCAGAAAGCTCTTGATATGATAACCGGTGCACTTGATGGCGAACTGCATTTCGCTCAGTTCGCCTTGCTCAAGATTCTGCCGGCAAGTCCGTGTTACATGGCCCTTGGGTGCGTGCCCGCCGATCGTGGCGATGGAAAAGGCGAAGGGTCTGTTTTGGTCCTGCAGCGCTTCAATGCGCGTCTGCGCGAGTTCGAACAACGTGTCGTCGTAGAGCCCCCATGTATTGACGTAGTCGCCCGCGATTTCGCGATAATCCGGCAAACCGCTTCGGAAGCTGTAATTGTGGCCGTTCAGGAACAGGGCCATGCCAGCGAATGAGCCTTCACCGCCATACATGAACTCCGTGTGATAGCCGTTCGCACTCAGAACGTCGCTCAGGCAGTCAATGCCGCTGAAGAAACTCGGCTGCTTCGAAAAATTGTTCTCGCTGAACAAGCCGCGCGGCTGAAGCGGCACACCGCACTGCGAAGAAATGAAACCGCCCATGGTCCAGCCGGTGTTCGTCACCTGGCGTATTCCCTGAACCTCGATGCCGGTGGCCGCCACTTCCAGCATTTCCGCGAAAGTCTCGGGACCCCGGCTGATCTCGGCAAACGTCCGCTCCTCGCTTTCCGCGTAGACGATAATGACGTTTTTCTTTTTCAGCCCATCGGGGAAGTGCTTCGGAGGAGCGGCATAGAAGTTGGTCAGCGTAGGATCTGGCGGGCTCAGATAGAAATCGGCAGCGGTCCAGAAGATGGGATTTGCAGCCAGCAAGGCCAAAGCGAGGCTGATATCCACATAGTGGAAACGCCTGTCACGGCGCTTGAGATAGAGCAGCGAGAAAATGAACCCGCCAAGGGAGAGCGCGACATACAGTAACTTCGTGCTGCGAATGTCCGGGTGCCCGCCGCGCATGCCGGACTGCAAGTGGTAGACGACCGCACCGAAATCGAAGCTGCCGAACACGGCAAAGACAAAAACATAGACAGACAAGAATATAACCGGGATCAAGCTCCACAGAAACAGAGATTTCCTTGAAGTGTCCTTGTCGTCATAGAGCTTGAACAACAGCGCGGCGCATAGCGCTGACAGGATGTAGAGAATCCTTTGACGCCCGTGCAAGTCGAAGATCATCCTTATCGGATAGAAAAACGACATCAGGAAAAGAAACAGAACAACGCGCTTGGTTCTGATCATTTTATGCCCCGCAATGGGCAAGGAGCGCACACCCTGCTCCCACATCTGCCCCGGGATCGACATAAACCGTTCACAGAACTGTCACAATATGGGCCTGCAAAATTGCAGGCCAACTTGTGATGACAAGCGGGTGATTAAGCCGAAGCTCACCGCTTGAGCCATGAACTTCGGCCGCGCCTGCAACAAACACCGCGCAGAAAATTGACCGCCGCTGTCGGCGCCACACGTTCCCAGTCGTCATTGGAGCGATAAGCCCAGCATGAAACCGGAGGACCATCATGAACGATGCCAATATGCAGCCTCAACCCAGCCCCGCGCCGAAGGTTCTCGGCGGCCTGGTCGCCTATCTGCAGGTCGACGGCGCTACCAAGGCAGCGGAATTCTACAAACGCGCTTTTGGCGCCGATATCGCCTTCGCCTACCCGCCTGATGAAAAGGGGCGGACGATGCATGTGCACCTCTACATCAACGGCAGTTCACTGATGCTCTCGGATGCGTACCCGGAACATGGCCATCCACACCAGGTGCCGCAGGGCTACACCATGCAGCTCATCCTCGGCGACGACATCGATAGCTGGTGGAAACGGGCAGTCGACGCTGGCTGCGAAGTGGTTGTGCCGCTCGATGTGATGTTCTGGGGCGATCGCTGGGGCCAGTTGCGTGACCCCTTCGGCATTGCGTGGGGCATGAATGCCCCGGTGAAGCCGGCATAGTCCCAATAGCCAGGCCGGGGCGCGCGCGAGTCCTGCGGGCCCCGGCCATTCCCACCTTGCCGTTCGGCAGTTTGCGCCAATATCGAGGGGCGCTGCGCCCATCTAGTCATGGCGGGTGACAGATTTGCTTGCAAACGGAACGCTTCAACCACTCTTTTGAAGTAACGCTGCCCGCTCGCAGCGACATGATCTTGCGGATATCACGTTTTCGTGCGATAAAGGGGCGTTCGGGCATTTTTTCGGCCCGGAGATTGGAACGTTTTTGCACGACCCCTTTCCCCGATACCGTGAACCTCTGGTAGGCCCGTTTTGGCGGGAGGGTTTCACCATGCGCGAATGTATGACCGCCAATTAGCACCCATCCTGTCTCCCGCGCCAGATCGGCAAGGGCAAATCAAACGGGCGAAGGAGTTCTCCCAGTGTCCCAGAGCGGAACCGTAAAATTTTTCAACGCAACCAAGGGCTTTGGCTTCATCACGCCTGATGGTGGCGCCAGTGACGTGTTCGTTCACATCTCGGCTGTCGAGGCGTCGGGCATCCGCACGCTGGTGGACGGCCAGAAAGTCACCTTCGACACCGAGCCCGATCGCAAGGGCAAGGGCCCCAAGGCCGTAAACCTCAGCCTCGCCTGAGTCGGGGGTTTTGCGGACGCATGTCCGTTTCGGCTGATGTCCTGAGAAATGAGGTGACTATACGATCGCGCGTTTGAGGGCTGAGCGTCATCCAAAAGGCCTACAGCCTATGCGTGCAACAACCAAATCGAACAACTTCTCCATCTTTCCAGGCGCAGAGGAAAAGTTTTGCTTGCCCCTCGCGCTAAAATATGGAGAAACTTAGACTTCGGGTAGTAATGGGCCCAGAGATTGGAATGGCTTCCCGGGAGAATATCCAAGTCTTCCGGCAGGCGTCGTGAAAAGAGGACCAGTAGGTTCCGGCACGATGACTATTTCTTCTCCCCCAGAATGCGACCGAAACAGGCGGATATTTCGCCTGACACTATGACTATGAGGGGATTACAAGGAGTTTCCCATGCCGCAGACCGGCACTGTCAAATTCTTCAACCACGCTAAAGGCTTCGGCTTCATTACACCGGATGACGGCGCAAAGGATGTGTTCGTGCACATTTCGGCCGTCCAGGCATCGGGTCTCCCGGGTCTGGAAGACGGACAGAAGGTGACCTTCGAGACCGAACCGGACAAGCGAGGCAAGGGCCCGAAAGCAGTCAATTTGACAGTAGGCTGACGCCCAGCATCAAGACGCGGCGACGGCCGCTCGGCCGTCCGTCGCCGCCCTTCCCTCTCGCCAAAGTGCGATGCCGGATCTCGGTGCCTCGAAGTTCCGGGAGGGATTGGTGTTCGAAAAGCAGCAGGTGTCTGGATAGACCACCCGCCGGTTAAAAGCTCGCCTGCGAGTCTGCTCCGCCGGACACCCTGCCCTATCTCTCCCTCCGACGCTTGGTCCGCCTAGACGGACTTGCGCGAAGGAGAGATTGTCATGAATTATTTTCTGAGAACCACCTTCTTTCCGAGCACCACCTTCGCCGCCGCGGCTCTTGCGGCGAGCTTCCTGGCCGGCGCGCCGGCCGCACACGCCAACGTGCTGTTCTGGGACACGGACACCCCACTCTATGCACTGGCAACCGGCATTTTCGGCGTCGCCGACCCTGTCTACACATTCGGCCCGCAGTTCTACGATGCGCCGGTTATCGAGCCGGATTATTCCTATGTAGGCCCCGATGTTGGAGAGCCTCGCTTCACATATACCAGGCCGATCCTGGTGCCGAACTACACCTATCAGAACTACATCAGCGCCCCCGTTTATGCCCCCGCCAGAGCAGTGGTTGTATCGCTGCAGCCCTGGACACCGGCCTGGTATCGCTATTGTGAAGGGCGGTATCGCTCGTTCAACGCCAGTACAGGCACCTTCACCGGCTACGACGGCCGGCAGCACTTCTGCGGCCGCTGAACGCGCCGAATTCAACTGATTGGACATGAGTGCGCGCGAATGGGCGGCCGATGCGCCGCCCATTTCAGTTTCATCTCGCTTCGCGCAGCCAAGGGCTGCCGCGATCAAATTTCAGAGCATTTCCGACTCGCCAGCTTACATCAAAAGACCCTGCCCTATGTTTTTTGAAGCTGGGCTCGTCATTCCCCGGGCGGGCCCGTGGGAAGGAGATCGCCATGAACTATGTCCTCAAGACTACTGTGTTAGCTGCAACCGCGTGCGTGGCCTCGTTGGCTTTCCTGCCGGCGGCAAGTGCCCTGGATGAGCGCTATTATCCCCCTGAAACACTCTACAGGCTTCCAAACGGATCGCTGGCGGTGAACCCCGCATTGGTTGGGCCGACCTATGGGATCACGGCGCCTGGCTATAGGATAGTGGGGCCAAACTATGTTGGGCCGAGCTATGGAATAACCGCACCGGCCTATCGGGTAGGGCCAAACTATGTGGGGCGGAGCTATGGCATAACCCCGCCGGCCTATCGGGTAGGGCCAAATTATGTGGGGCGGAGCTATGGAATAAGCGATTACTACTCGCGGCGTTACATCGGCCCCAGGACGTACTATACGCCCCGCCGCGTGGTCATCGTGCCCAGGGCACGGCCATGGTGGGGCTGGTACTAACACCACCATAGTCGGACCTCAAATCATGAGCTTGGCTGGAAAAGCCTGCTTTGGGCGGTTCGCTCGGGCCGCCCATTGCATGTCGTTCCGCGGCCCGGGCAGCGCGATCACGGCCGATCACTTTTCAAGGCGCTGCAAATCCGCACAGGTTGCAAGCCAAGGCCTCACCCTTATTTCTCATTTCTGAGCCTGGCTCGTCGCTCGCAAGGCGAGCCTGCGAGAAGGAGACAGTGATGATCCACCCCCTCAAGACGACCGTTCTCGCCGCAGCCGTGGCTGCCAGCACAATAGCCTATACACCGACGGCAGATGCCAACCCGGCGGCGGCCTGGTGGATAGCCGGCGGCATCGCGGCGGGTGCTTTGGTGGTAGCCGCGCTCGCATACCCTTCCTGGCGCGGCTATGGCCCCGCCTATGCAGGCACGGCACCGCTTTACGCACCCAACTATGTGGGCACTGCGCCGCTTTACGCGCCCAACTACGTGGCCCCATCACCTGATTATATTGGAACCGCGCCGCTCTACCGCCCCGGCGTCGTGACCGTTCGTGCGTGGTCGCCAGGTTGGTTCCAGTATTGCCAAGCCCGCTACCGCAGCTTCAATCCGCGCACCGGCACCTTTGTCGGCACCGATGGCCGCTTGCATTTCTGCGGGCGCTGACCCCACAACCGCATGGTCCCTCGAGCCTGTCGAGGGACCTGCTCATCGCAAACCTCCGCCCGAACAGACGCCCTGCCAGCCGGCTTGATCCGCCATTCAGGCCCAAAGGCTTTCGACCTCATGCGCTGACTGGCTAGAGCACGACAACCGGCGTGCCGATGCCCACCTCGTCGTAGAGCTCCTCGACATGTTCATTGAGCATTCGGATGCAGCCGTTCGAAACCGCATGGCCGATCGTCCAGGGCTCGTTGGTTCCGTGGATCCGATAGTAGGTGTCGCGCCCGTGGCTGAAGAGATAGAGCGCCCTTGCGCCGAGCGGATTGTCGGGGCCGCCCTCGACGCCTTCGGCATATTTGGCGTATTTGCGCGGACTGCGGCGGATCATGTCCTTCGTCGGCTGCCAACGCGGCCATTCTTCCTTGCGCCCGACCACCGCGCGCCCCGACCACGCAAGGCCGGCCTTTCCCACGCCGACGCCATAGCGCCGGGCGACGCCGGGCTGCTCGACAAGGTAGAGAAACCTCCGGTGCGGGTCGACCACGATGGTGCCCGGCTCGTATCGCCGCGAAAACGGCACCGTTCGCGGCTCATATCTGGGATTGAGAACGAAGTGCTTCTTGTGCCTGGCCGAAAATGCGGCGCCGGGAGCGAAAACCGCGCTGGCCAGCCCCAGGATGAACGCTCGGCGACTGAACATGACCTGCCTCTCGAACGCGAATATGCTTGAAATGCGATAGCTATTCGCTTCGAAGATAGGACGCCACGCGACCTTGTCCATTGGCGGAAATGTGGTTCGCCGTGGGTCGTTGCGTCAGGTATCCGGGGCGCTCTGTTCAGCCAGCAATATCGCGTCGGGCCGGCTTATCGGCACCCGGGTGCGGGAGGTTTTTTTTGCAAGTTCCTGCGCGCCGCTCTTTTGCAGCATCGCGCGGAAGCTCGGATGCATGCCGCCGTCGGCGTAGGCATGAGTGGAAATCTCGTTGCCCTCGGCGGCCGCGGCCTCGATGACGCGGGCGTCGGCCTCGCGCTTGGCGATCAGTGCCGGATCGGCAGCGATCGTCATGGGCGGGCAGGCCGCAAGCGGATCGTTCGGCTCGCCACCCTCGAACTGGGCGTCGAACACATAGCGCCGTGCGCACGCCGAAACCATGGGCTGGCGGCGACTGACGTCGAAGATGTCGTAGCCTTCCTTCAGGTTCTTCCAGAACGGCATGTTCGGATTATTGCGGTGCCGCACCATGTTCTCCGCCGTCATCCGGAACGGGAATGCCTGCACCTGGAACGAGGTCTGGCCGCCGCGCAGCGCCTCGCGCGCGACCGCATAGATTTCGGCCACGCCGTCGTCGGTCATCGCATAGCAACCTGCAGAGGAGCAGGCGCCATGTACCATCAGCGCGTCGCCCGTATAGCCCAGCGCGCTCTCAAGCCTGTTCGGGAAGCCGAGATTGAAGGAAAGATAATACTGCGAGGCCGGGTTCAGCATGCTGGCCGAGACCTGGTAGAAGCCTTCCGGTGCCTGGCGGTCGCCGCTGTATTTCTTCGGGCCAAGCTTTCCCGACCATCTGCACATCGGATAGGTCTTCAGAAGCGCGTAGCGGCCGCTGCGATCACGCTTCCAGATTTCCAGCTCGCTTTCTTCCTTGAAGATGCGGATCAGGATCGGGTCCGACGGCTTCATCTGCCTAGCCTTCATCTGGCTGACGAGGCGCGCCGGAATGGGCTGGATACCGCGGCTGTCGACGTCGAGCACGCTCGACACGCAGCCTGCCAGCGCCGTCGAAAGCGCCAGAACGGCCAAAGGAACAGCAAGTCTGCGCAGCAGTTTCAAATCCGGTTCGTCCCCGAAAGCCCGTCGCCCGCTCTCCGCTTGCCCACCATCTGTGGCGGAACTGCGGGCGTCAAATCATGTTTGGCAACATTGTCCGCAGTCGTGGTTAACGGAACCTTTCCGACATCACGTGCGAGCCTCAGCCGCCCGCAGTTTCGCTCTTGCCGTTCAGCAGGCGAAGCGCATTGGCCACCACCAGCAGAGAGGCACCAACATCGGCCGCGATGGCGCCCCACATGGTGGCGATGCCCACCGCCGTCAGCGCCACGAACAGCGCCTTGACGCCCAGCGCGAAGACGATGTTCTGCCGGATGACGCCGATGGCGCGCCTGGAATGGCGGATCAGCCACGGCACCTTGGAAAGATCGTCGGTCATCAGCGCGATATCCGCAGTCTCGATGGCCGCGTCCGAACCGATGGCGCCCATGGCGATGCCGAAATGCGCGCGCGCCATGGCCGGGGCGTCGTTGACGCCGTCGCCGATCATGGCGACCATCGCGTGGCGCTTCGTCAGTTCATCGATGGCCTCGACCTTCTGGTCCGGCAGCAGTTCCGCCCGCACCGTGTCGATGCCGACCTGCCGCGCCACGCTCGTCGCAGCGGCGCGGTTGTCGCCGGTCAGCATCACGACCTCCTTCACGCCCTGCGAATGCAACGCGGAAAGGATGGCCTTTGCTTCGGGGCGGATGGTGTCGGCGAAGGCGATGACCCCGCACAGATGCCCTTCCGAACCGACGACCACCACGGTGGCGCCGTTGCTTTCCATCTCGGCGACCTGTGCCGCCACGGCATCGTCGGCCTGGCCGCGTTCCACTGCGTAGCGCCACGAGCCCAGCCAGTAGGTCTTGCCATTGAAGACGCCTTGCACGCCCTTGCCGGGCAGCAGTTTTATGCCCTCGCCGGCCAAGGGTTCGACGCCCTCCTCCGCCATGTGGCGCATGATGGCGTCCGCCAGCGGATGTGAACTGCGCACCTCAAGGGCGCCGGCGCGCTGCAGCAGTTCCTTCTCGTCGTGGCCCGAGAGCGGGATGACGCGCAAGACCTGCGGCTCGCCCTTGGTCAGCGTGCCGGTCTTGTCCATGGCCAGCGCAGTCAGCTTCGCCGGCAGCTCTATGAAGGTGCCGCCCTTGATCAGCACGCCGTTGCGCGCGGCTGAGGCCAGCGCAGCCACGATGGAAACCGGCGTGGAAATGACCAGCGCGCAAGGACAGGCGATCACCAGCAGCACCAGCGCATTGTAGAACCAGGCGCCCCATTCGCCGCCCAGCAGCAGCGGCGGCAACAGAAATACCAGCAGCGCCAGCACCATCACCGCCGGCGTGTAGACGCGCGCGAAGCGCTCCACCCACTGCTCGACCGCTGCACGGCGGCTATGTGCCTCGGAGACCATGCGGATGATGCGAGCCAGCGTCGTGTCCGTCGCCGCCCTGGTAGACTCGACCTCCAGCAATCCCTCGCCGTTGATGGTGCCGGCAAAGACCTCGTCGCCCACCTCCTTGGCGACCGGGAGGCTCTCGCCGGTGACCGGCGCCTGGTTGACGGCGCTGGCGCCCGAGACGATGCGGCCGTCAAGCGCGATGCGGTCGCCGCCGCGTACGATGAAGCGGCTGCCCACCGGCACATCGGCCGCCTCCATTTCGCGCTCGCCGCTTGCCTCCTTCACCCGAACGACGGGTGGTGCCAGATCCAACAGGGCCGAGACAGCATTGCGCGCGCGGCCGACGCTCCAGCTTTCGAGCATCAGCGAAAGGGCAAACAGGAGGGCAACGGTGGCCGCCTCGAACCAGTCGCCGATGATCAGCGCGCCGGCCACGGCCACCATCATCAGAAGGTTCATGTCCGGCGAGAGGCGCTTGAGCGCATACCAGGCCTTGATTGCAACGAAGCGCGCGCCGGTGATGACGGACAAAAGCAGCGCCGCCTGTTCCGCCAGAGGCGCGCCCTCTGGATGGTGAAAGCCCATGATCTCGAGGAAGGACTGCCCCGGCGAGGTCATGACATGGACGGCGAAGCCGGCAAGCAGGAACAGCCCGCTGAGCGCGGTGAACAGCTTCTGCTCGGCCAGGCGCGCATCCTTGGCCGGCGGTGCGCCTTCTTGCCACGGTTCGGCCCGCAGGCCGGTGGCGGCGATTGCCGACATGATCGTGCCGCTCTGGATCGATCCCGCGCTGGCGAGGACTGTCATGCGGCCGTTGAGCACGTCGAACGCCAGATGGCTGTCGCCGCCCACCACCGGGCCGACGGCCGACTTCAGCGTCGCCACTTCCTCGGCGCAGTCCATGCCGAACACGCGAAAGCTGCGGCCGGAAACGACCGGCGCGGATGCGATCTCGGCATTGAACTCGCCGTGGTCGTGGTCGTGTTCGCAGCAGCCGCCATGGTCATGTCGGTGCGCGTGGCCGTGTTCCTGCGCAAGGTCGTGCGAATGCCGGTGGCCTTCCGTTGCGGGATTGTTGCTTTGATCGCTGCCGCAGCAGGCGTGTTCCAGCTTGATGAGGTCGGCGTCTTTCCGGCCTGACATGGCTTGCTCCTGTTCGTACAGGAAATGCGTAACACCTCTAGCAACTAGAGCTACAAGAGGCCTTTTGAACTTTTTCGCCGGAATGGCTCGGAGGCGTGTGCAGGGGTGCCCCCCTCTTGACGCAGCAGCGCGCCAGCCTCACATCTCTAGAGGCTGGAGCTTTTCAAGGGAGCCAAGAATGCTGACCATCGGCGAGCTGTCGCGGCAAACCGGCGTGAAAATTCCCACCATCCGCTACTACGAGCAGATGGGGTTGATGGATGCCGCAGAGCGCTCCGAAGGCAACCAGCGCCGCTACACGCGCGAGGAACTGGACCGCCTGTCCTTCATCCGCCATGCCCGCGATCTTGGCCTGACCATCGAAGCGATCCGCAAGCTTATCGACCTCAGCCGGCATCCCGAGCGCCCCTGCGCCGATGCCGACCGCATCGCCAGCGAGCAGTTGCGGGCCGTGCGTGCCAAGATCGAGAAGTTGAAGCGGCTGGAAAGTGAGCTGGAGCGCATCGCCAACCATTGCCATGGCGACCAGGTGAAGGATTGCTACGTCATCCGCGCGCTGGCCCATCACGAGCTTTGCGAACACGAGCATTGAGCCGGCCGCTGTTGCGGGGTCTTGCAACGGGTTGGACTGCAGATGGGTCGAGGCATGGGTCCCCGGAACCCTACGCCCCTGCGGGGCTTCGGGCCCGAGGACGACGGGTGAAGGGGTTTCGCTCGCTCACCGGATCGGGAATGACGGCTTAGCTTCCATCGACCCGTGGGACTGAATCTCTCAGCCTGTCATACTTCGCGCCGTAAGAAGCGAAACTCTCAGCCGATCGCCTTTCGAGCTATGAGAAGCGAAGCTCTCAGCCCGTCGTCTTTCGAGCTATGAGAAACGAACCTCTCAATCCGTCGTCCTCGGGCCGGAGCATGAGCGAAGCGAGATGCGGAGGTTCCGGGGACCCACGCCTCGACAGTCCAACGGCCAGAGCGGCGCTAGAACGCCGCTAATCACCGCCGGAACAAGATCTCCCCGGTTCCGGCGACTGCATTATCACCGCCGAATTTGCCCGGCGCGGAACCCAGCAGCGGGCCCTCCAAAATGCCCTCCGCCATCAGATAGTGGTCGAATACGGCGGCAAACACGCTGTCGGGCGCGCCGCATTCGACGAAGCTGGGCGACAGCTCTTCCGGCATACGGTCGAGCAGGATCGAGCCGCGGCGCATCAGATAGCCCGGCATGCGCCCAACCCCGCCGGTAACGACCAGCGTGCCGGCAATCATGCGCGCGCCGGCATAGTCGCCGCAGCCCCTCAGCACGGCCGCCACGCCGCGCCGCATCCGGTCGCCCGCATAAGCGCCGGCACGACCGCGCACGATCAGCACGCCGCCGTTCATCCCGGCGAGCTCGCCCGCCAGCGGCCCGGCGAGATGGTCGCCGGCATCGCCGAGAATCTCCAGCCGACCCTTGCGCATGCAGGAACCGGCATGGGGGCCGGCGCTTCCCTCGACCAGAAGCTGGCCGCCGCGCATTTTTCGGCCCGCCTGCGCACCGACATCGCCGACAACGCGAATGCTGCCTTCGGTCATGCCGGTGCCCACGCCGTCGAAACGTGAACTCCCGCCTTCGAAAACGATATTCTGTACGTCGCTGCCGGACACACGGAAGATGTCGCCCACTTTCAGCCCGCGCTTGGACATGCCAAGCCGAATCTCGCCGATCTCGCTGGCCGACAGGCCGGCCAGCCCCTCGGGCGTCAGCGGCGAAAGGTCGAGCCGTTCCGGCGGGATCTCGCGCAAGGTGAAGGTGAGCGGCTTCACGGCAGCAATTCCTTCAGATGGTAGTGGAACTTGCCCAGCTTGCCGCCATAGTTGCCGGCGCTGATGCGCGAGGCGCCCTTTTCCGGCCCCAGCGCGGTGACCGCGCCGATGCCGGCCTTCATGGCAGCCGCCACGGCATCGCTCGTCTCGCCGTCGATGACGATCTCCAACACGGCATTGTCGTCAGGGCCGAGCTCGCTCTTTACCACGCCGCGCAGCGTGGGCGCGAAGGCGTCGTTGGTCGAGGCCATCATGCCCTTGTACTTGCCGCCGACCTTGGAGCCCGAGCGCACGATGCCACCCGGAAACGGCATGATCGCGCCTGGCACCTTCTCGATCGCCTCGACCGCCGCTTCCGCCGCAACCAGGGCCTTGGCGTTGGACGAGGCGACCAGCAGCAGGTTGCCGCCGCCGACGGCTTCCTTGGTGAGCCCCGTGGTGGCCTCGCACAGGAACTCGCCGTCCATCACCGGCACCCGCCAGAAATGCCGCCCACCGAATTTCTTGGACACCTGCCATCCGTCGCCGAAATAGCGAAGTGCGGCACCAAGCTTGAGATCGGCGGTGCCTTCAAGCCCGGCAAAGCAGGCGCTGCCCGGCGAGGTCAGCACGCACTGGCCAAGCCGGTTCTGCAACTGTTTCTGCAATTCGTCGGTGCTGACGGCGAAGATCATCACCCGGCAGCCTGGCCGGCCGTCGGGCGTCTCCGAGGCAGGCAGCTCCACGTCGATCGCCGCCTCGCAGCCGCAGCCGATCACCGATGTGGCGAAGCCGGTCATGGTGATTGCCGCCCGCCGCGCCCATTTGCGGTTGGGCCCGGTGATGATGATGGCGGTGGCGCGCATGCCGAAGGCTTCGGCAAAAGTGTCGTCGATGGCGACGCCGTTGACCGTCAAGCGTTGCATGACACCTCGCTGAAGGGTTGCTCGCGCTGGATCGCGGCGTCGGGAAAGTCGAACCAGTTCAGTGACAGGCCGTAGCGATCCTGGTGGTAGGTCTCCAGCCGCTTCACCATGGCCTTGTCCGGCTCTGGCTTCAGCCGCAGCGTCTTGCCCCAGCGATAGTTCGTGACTATGCCGTCCTCGACCACCAGTTCGCCATTCTTCAGCACGAAGGTGGCAGAGCGGAACATATGCGCGATGTCGCTGCCCTTTCGATAGACCGCGACATCGGCCAGCGCCCCTGCCCCCAGATGGCCGCGATCTTTCAGGCCCAGCAGCTTGGCGGGGGCGGCCCGCGTCATGATCGCGATTTCCTCAAACGTGTATTCGCGCGTCAGCGAGGGCAGCGTCGAGAAGCGCAGCGCCCGCTGCGACAGCCCTTCCATCGCCTTCGCGCGCGCCTCGCGGCTCATCAGCAGCTCGAAGATCTCCGGATAGGCAGTGAAGGGCGCGCCATTGGGATGATCTGTGGTGAAGAACACCCGCCACGGATCGTCGATCAGCAGGAACAGTTCCAGCCCGATCGCCCACTGCAGCGAGCCATAAAAATCCTCACGATAGCGATGGGGCACGATGCCGCCGCCATTGGCATCGCCGTCGAAGATCACCGACTTCCTCGGATTGGCGGTGCCGCGCGCCGAGAACTGCCGCAGCACGTCGGAGGAGATCGTCACCGTCTGGCCGAACATCACCTGCCCGACATCGATGGTGATTTCGGGCGTCGAATTGACCAGTTCGGCCAACCGCGCGGCTCCGGACGAGAAGCCGCGCTTGCCCTCGGTGCCGTAGCCGTAGAACTGCAGATGCGCCAGGTGCAACGGCAGCCCTTCCGCCGCCGCCATGGTCTCCGCAGCCGTTTCCGGCGCGCCGGGCACGCCGAGATTGTTGCAGTGGACATGCAGCGGATGCGGAATGCCGAGCGAGGTCACCGCCGCCTGCAGCGTCTTGACGATGCTGCGCGAGCTGGTGCCGTAAAACGGCACGACATCGTCAAAGGAGAAGGTGCGCACGTTCTCCTTGAAGGCGGCCGCCGCGCCCGCATTGATGACCTTGACGCCGAGCGCGCGGCTGGAGGCCACCGTCCAGGCAACATAGTCCTCGATCATCTGCGTCGAAGCATTGTCGCGGATCATCGAGAGCAGAAAATCGTCGTTGCCGAGGATTGCCAGCGTCGCCTTGTCGATGATCGGGATGTCGGCGAGCTCGAGATGGGTGTGCAGCGCAGCACCCGGCGACATGGCCGGCTCGACCACGGTGGTGAAGCCCATCTGAGCATAGAGGCGGCCGGTCTCGAACGTCGTCCAGCCGACCTGCGAAAGCGGCGTCGCGGACGGGCGCGGCGCATGCGCCCTGTGCTGCTCGGGCAGCAGCAGCCGCGCCGTGTTCACATTGCCGCCGCCGATATGGGAGTGGATGTCGATGGCGCCCGCCATCACCACGCAGCCGGCGGCGTCAAGGGTCACGTCCGGCTGCCTGCCGGAAGGCTCCGAGACGATGGTCTCATCCTCGATCCAGAGATCGCCCTTGCCGACGCGGCCGTTTACGGGATCGACGATTTCGCCGCCGGTGATCCTGGTCAGCATGGCAGCGCCTCTTCATGCGGCAAGTGTTCGGCGATCTGGCGCAGCACGGCCGCCCCCGAAGGCAGTTCGCTTGGTGACTTCGCCTCCACGGCCGCCAGCGTGCCGATGCGACTGGAATAGACGACCGCGTCGTGGTCGATGCCCGGTTCGCCGATGGCGATGGTCACGGCTGCCCCCGCGACCGGCTTGTCGGTCCTGGCAAGCGCAACAAGCGCGAGCCCCTCATGGGCAAACACCTGCCCCGCATCGGCCGAGACGACCAGATGCAGGTCGGCCTCGCCCTCGGCGATCATTCGCGCCACGTCGAAGCGCCATGGGTCGAACTCGGCATAGCCGCGCGCCAGCCCCGTCCGCAGTGGAAAACCGCTTGTCCAGGTCGAAGCCTGCACGCTGCCCCAACCATTCTCGCTTGCCGGCAGATGCAGCGCAGAGGCGCGGTGCTTGCGGTTTATGTCGGCGATCAGCCCTTGCACCATTTCAAGCCCGAGCGCCCCGAGCGACTGGCCGCAGAAGGTGAAGACCGGAAATTTTGCCCCTGCCAGCGCCTCGGCAAAGCTGCCGAAATTGTCCACGTCGCGCGCGGTCTTGCGTCCGGCGCATTGCGCCCGCAGCGCGGCCAGCGTGGCCTCCAGCCCGCCGTCGCAGGCAAGCCGCGTGGCTTTGATGTTGCCTGGCGCAGGCGTGTCCGCCCCGATCAGGAAGAATTCCCGCCTCCCCGTCCCGCCATCAAGATCGGGTGCAGTGTTGGCAAGCTCGGCGATCAGATCGTAGTGGGCCGCCGGCAGTTCGCCGGCAATCACGACCACATCAGCGCGTCGCCGCACTTCGCCGGGCGCGATGAACATGCCGCCCTTGTCGGTGTATTGGGCGGTCTCGCGCGCCACCGCCGCGCCGCCGAGCTGGTCATAGGCCGCGCCGGTGCGCTGTGCCAGCGCAATCGCCGCGCGCGTGCCATGCACATCCGTATCGAGGCTGAAAACGGGACAGAGACTGGACACCAGAAGCCCGGCGGCATGTTTTGCCGCCTCCGCTACAGGCACGCCCCGGTCGCCGATCCATGCAACCGTCATGCTATGCAACTTTCTGGTGCCGATCTGACTCTAAACAAAAATTTTCCGGGCGAATGTTCCGCCCGGAGAGATTAAGGCGGACAAAGCGCATTTGGTCAATCGTATTTGATGTAGGCGAAGCGCTGGTCCGTCTGTGGCGTGCCTTCCAGGGCGCCGCCTTCCTGGCCCGGCTGCCAGCCCACGACCTGTTCGATCTTCCTGGCCAGCTCGAAATCCTTGTCGGTGACGCCCTTGGCCGCATGGTTCATCAGCTTGACCTCGACCCAGGCATAGGAAGCCGCAAGGTCGGGATGGTGCCAGGCAGCTTCGGCCAGATGGCCGACGGTGTTGATCACCATCAGGGTGGATTTCCAGCTGTGGGTCTTGTATTTGCGCCTGATCCAGCCATTCTCATAGCGCCACTTGGGCAGTTCCTTCTGGAGCTTTTCGACAATTTCGGCCTCGGAATAGACGTATTCCTTGGCAGCTTGCTTCTGGTCGCTCATGATCGCCTCCACTTTTGACACAGAGTTTTGCAGGCGCGCATGTGATTCCTTTCCTCCCGCTTGCCCCGTCTATGAAAGCAGCTATCATGAAAGCGGGCACCTAACTGCTGTGATGCATGCATGATGCACCCACATGAGGGTAGATGTCTAATTCCGTAACCATAAAAGTGCCGGCAAGGCTGCATCTCGGGTTCCTCGACCTGAGCGGCGACGCCGCGCGGCGTTTCGGCAGCCTCGGCCTGCCGCTGAGCGAGCCGGAAACGGTCGTCACCCTGTCGCACGCCCGCGAGACCAGCGCCGAAGGCCCTGATGCCGAACGCGCCGCCGAACACCTGAAACGGCTTTCGCAGCATCTCGGCATCCGCACGCCGCACCGGCTGGTCATCGAGCGTGCCATTCCGCCCCATGCCGGCCTGGGCTCGGGCACGCAGATCGCCATTGCCGTGGCGGCGGCGCTGCGCACCCTGCACCGGTTGCCGCTGGATACTGCTGCGGATGCGATTCTTCTTGGCCGAGGCGAGCGCTCCGGCATCGGCATCGCCAGCTTCGAGAGCGGCGGGCTCATCGTCGATGCCGGCAAGGATGACAGCGGCAAGCAGCCGCCAGTGATCGCGCGCCTGCCCTTTCCCGAGGACTGGCGCGTTATACTTGTTCTGGAAGCCGGCAAGAACGGCATCTACGGAACGGACGAGATCGAGGCTTTCCGCGCGCTGCCGCCCTTCCCCGCCGCCAGCGCCGGCGAGATCTGCCGCCATGTGCTGATGGGCGTTATGCCTGCCCTGGTCGAGCGCGACCTGCCGGCGTTCGGGGCGGCCATAACCGCCATCCAGGCACTCATCGGCGCCTATTTCGCGCCAGCTCAGGGCGGTGTCTTCACCAGCAAGCGCGTGGAAGCGGTCGCGCACAGGCTGGCAGAGGCCGGTGCAGTCGGCATAGGCCAGAGCTCCTGGGGACCGACGGGCTTCGCCTTTGCACCCGCGGCGCAAGTGCATTCGATCGTCGAGAGAGCCGGCCCACTGCCGGAAGGCATTGAAACGAGGATCGTGCGGGGCCGCAATGCGGGGGCCGGAACAAGCACGTCGGCGCTGGACCTCGTCGGCAGCTAGACCAATGGACGCCCGGACAGGTCGGGCTCCTCACTCCCAGCTCAGGAAGGCAGTCATGGCTCGCAAACACATCCTGCACATGCTCACGCCGCTCAAGCACATGAGCCCCTTCGACGTCAACATGGCGCTCGACGCCGGCTTCGATGCGGTCGTTCCCTATGTCGACGTCAGCCTCGGTGAGGTCACCGGTCTTGTCCAGGACGCGATCTTCTCCCGCCCGCCGGACGCCGGGGTCGACACCGGCATTTTCATCGCCGGCAAGGATGCACCGCTGGCGCTGGACATGTTCGACGTAGCCAAAAAGGCGATGGTGCCGCCCTTCAAGATCTCGGTCTTTGCCGATCCGGCCGGCTCCTTCACCACCGCCGCCGCCATGGTGGCCAAGGTCGAGAAGCTGCTCGCAACCAAATTCGAGCGCAGCCTGAAGGACACGCGTATCGCCGTATTCGGCGCCACCGGCGTGGTCGGCTTCTGCACCGCGGTTATCGCGGCGCGGGAAGGCGCCAAGGTCACAATCGTCGGCCATGACGGCATCGAGCGCGTGCGCAAGATTGCGGGCGACATGCAGGCCCGCTTCGGCGTGGAGATCACGCCAATGGACGGCTCCAGCGAGGACAAGAAGGCCGCAGCCGTAAGCGCAAACGAGGTGGTACTGTCGGCCGCCAAGGCCGGCGTGCAGGTGCTTTCGCGCGACGTGCTCGCCGCGGGCGGCGACCTGCTCATCGCCGCCGACGTCAATGCGGTTCCGCCGGCCGGCATCGAAGGCGTGGCGGTAAACGCCAATGGCGACCCGATCGAAGCGACGAAGGCTGTCGGCATCGGGCCGTTGGCCATCGGCGGCGTCAAGTACAAGACCGAATTCGGTCTGTTCCAAAAGATGATAGAAGCCGATAAGGCGGTCGCATTCGATTTTCAGGACGCATTTTCCCTTGCCCGCGAGATCGCAAAATAGTTCCGGGGCCGCCGTTCTCATTGCGGCGATATCCGGCCGCGCACTGGCCGCTGCGGCACGGCGGGCCGGGTACCGCGCATTCGTGGCCGACCTGTTCTGCGACGATGACACGCGCGCGCTGGCGGAGCGTGCCATCATGCTGCCGGGCGACCTGCACAATGGCATAAATGCGAGCCGAGCGGTCGAGACGCTGGCAGAGCTTGCAGGGACGGAGCATCCGGTCGCGGTCGTCTGCGGCTCCGGCTTCGAGCGCCAGCCCGATCTCATCGATGCCATCGCCCGGCGCTTTCCGCTTGCCGGCTGTGGCGGCGAGGCGATCCGCCGCGTGAAGGACCCCGAAACCTTTGCGGCCGACTGCGAAGAACTCGGCATCCCGCATCCGGCGTTGCAGCGCGAACCGCCTGCCGATCCTGAACACTGGCTGGTCAAGCGCGACGGCGGCGCCGGCGGAACCCACATCCGCCGCGCCAATGGCGACGCGGCGCAGGCAGGCCGGTACTTCCAGCGGCGCATTGCCGGCGCGAGCGTTTCGGCCCTGTTCGTGGGCGATGGCGAGAGCGCACGCATTGTCGGCTTCAGCCGGCAGTTCCTGTCGCCTGCCCCGGATGCGCCCTACCGCTATGGCGGCGCGGTGCGGCTGTGCCGCTTCGACCGCGTGGACGCGACGATCATTGGCGGCTGGCTCACCGCGCTCACCCGCCGTGCCGGCCTCGTCGGCCTGTGCAGCGCGGACCTGATCCGCAACGCCGACGGTTACCATCTGCTGGAGATCAACCCACGCCCCGGCGCCACGCTCGACATATTCGACGCCGACGACGCCCCGCTCATGGAGGCGCACATTCGCGCAGGCCGCGGCGAGCCTTATCGTCTGCCGCGCTTTTTGGATTGCATGGCCGCGACCATCGCCTATGCCGACCAGCCGGTGGACAGCTTCCCGGCCATCGCCTGGCCGGAATGGGTCGCCGACCGCCAGTCGGCGGGCACCGTGCTGGAGGCGGGAGACCCTGTCTGCACCATCTTCGCGCGCGGCCCCAGCGCCGAGGCCGCTCGACGGACCCTCGCCGAACGCCAACAAGCACTGCAGCACCACTGGAATGGAGGCCGACCATGAAAGACGGTTCCGCGTTTCTCAACGACAACGCCGCCCGCATCGCCCAAAGCATGGTCGACGATGCCGAGCGCCTGCGCGTCTCGGTCTCCACCGGCCCGCTGGGCGAATGCCTGATCGACGCCGGCGCCAATGTGCTGGGCAGCATCGAGGCCGGCCTGCGCATGGCCGAGGCGACGATGGGCGGATTGGGCACGCTTTCGACAGCCATGAACTTCGCGGCCGGCAAATGGCCGCTCAATGTCGAGGTCCGCTCCTCGCAGCCGGTGCTCGCCTGCCTTGCCAGCCAGTATGCCGGCTGGAACCTCTCCAGCGGCAAATATTTCGCCATGGGTTCCGGCCCCGTGCGCGTTCTGGCGCATGTCGAGCCGCTGTTTTCCACCCTTACCTACCGCGAAAAGGCAGCGCAGAGCGTGATCGTTCTGGAAACCGCCACGCCGCCGCCCGCGGCCGTTGTCGAAAAGGTGGCTGCGGCCACGGGGCTCGCCCCGGAAAACCTTACATTCATCTATGCGCCGACGCAGAGCATCGCCGGCTGCGTGCAGATCGTCAGCCGAGTGCTGGAGGTCGCCTTGCACAAGGCCAACGATCTCAAGTTCCCGCTCGACAATATCGTCGATGGCGTCGGCGCCGCCCCCATTCCCGCGCCGCATCCGGATTTCCTGACGGCGATGGGCCGCACCAACGATGCCATCATCTATGGCGGGCTGGTGCAGCTTTTCGTGCGCGGCTCGGCAAGCGATGCTCGTGCCCTGGCCGAAAACATGCCGAGCAGCGCCTCGCGTGACCATGGCCGCCCCTTTGCCGAGGTCTTCAAGCACTTCAAGGGCGACTTCTACGCCATCGACCCGCTGCTGTTCAGCCCGGCCGAGGTGATCGTGACGGCAATCGAGACCGGGGATACTTTCCGCACCGGCAGCCGTGATCTTGCGATGCTGGAAACGAGTCTGGGCTAGAAGCGTGGCGACAAGGATACTCGTCCTCAACGACAATTCCGGCGCCCAGTCCCGCAGCGTCGTTGCGGCCATCCAGCGGCGCGGCTGCGAAACCGTCACCGCCTCGCTCTCGGCCGTTGGCTTCGACACGGAAAGCCCCTCCGGCCTCGCCATTCCCGGTTTCGAGGACGGATCGCTGCCCGACGCGGTGCTGGTACGCTCGATCTCGGCCGGCTCGTTCGAGGCGATCACGCGCCGGCTCGGCGTGCTGCACGCCCTGGGCAGCCTCGGCGTGCCGGTGTGGAACCCGGCCAAGGCGATAGAAAACTGCGTCGACAAGTCGACCACCACCTTCCTGCTTCACCAGGCCGGCCTGCCAACGCCGGTTACCTTCGCGGTGGAAGGGCTGGCAGCGGCGCAGGCCGTCGTGACCCGCGAGGCAGCATCGGGGCCCCTGGTGCTGAAGCCGCTGTTCGGCGCGCAGGGCCGCGGCATCCGGCTGATCCGCGACATGGCCGACCTGCCCGGCGAAGAGGAGATCAACGGGGTCTACTACCTCCAGCGCTATGTCGCACGCGCCGGTCCGCCCTTTCGCGACTATCGCGTCTTCGTCTGCGCCGGCCGGGTGGTGGCCATGATGGCGCGGCGCGGCGAGGACTGGATCACCAACGTCAACCGCGGCGCCACGCCCGAGCACATCGCGGGAGCCGACACCGAGCTTGAAGCGCTGGCGCTGGCCTCGGCCGCGGCCGTGGGCACTGCCTTTGCCGGGGTGGATATCGTGGCCGACGCAGACGGGCGACACTTCGTGCTTGAGGTCAACAGCATGCCGGCATGGTCGGGCCTGCAATCGGTGGCGCAGGTCAGCATAGCCGACGCCATTGCCGCAGCTCTGGTGGAGGCCGTGCATGGCCGCCCGACGCTGACGCTGGTCGAAAACGCGCCGGCGGCCGAAGGCGCGGCAGTGCCCATATGACGGTTTCGCGCGAAATCATCCGTGCCGCATATGAGGACGCCTGTCGCCAGGAGATCGAGGCGCTGAAGCCCGGCAACGTGCACCGCTTCGCCGACGGACACCGCATGACGACGGAGCAGTTCCTGACGAGCGCGCGGGTCTCGTCGGCGCCGCTCACCGATCCCGAGCTTTCGCTCGGCCTGCGCATCCGCGAAGCGGTGAGCGCCACGCGCGATGCCGTCGGCACCAACACCAATCTCGGCATCGTCCTGCTTTGCGCGCCCCTTGCCGAGGCGGCGGCAATGGAAGGCGCCGACCTGCGCACCAATCTGCGGCGGGTGCTCGATGCCATCGACCTCGACGACACCGCAGCCGTATTCGAGGCAATCGTGCTCGCCTCGCCCGGCGGGCTGGGCGAGGCACCCAGGCACGATGTGCATGAGCGCCCCACGGCGGGGCTGCTCGAGGCCATGCAAGAGGCCTCGAACCGCGACCGCATCGCCCACCAATATGTGACCGGCTTCGCCGACATATTCGAAGCGGGCCTGCCGGCGCTCAAGGCGGCGGTCGCGCGTGGCGAGAGCGGCATGTGGCCGGCCGTGCATGCCTATCTGGAATTCCTGACCGCCTTCCCCGACAGCCATATTTTGCGCAAGCACGGGGCCGGGATCGCCGAGGCTGTGCGCGCCGAGGCCTCATCCGTTCGGCGTAGCTTTGAGGCCGCAAGCGACGAAAATGCGCGCATCGAAGTACTTTTGGCTTTCGATGCCCGGCTCAAGGCCGCAGACATCAATCCCGGCACCTCGGCCGACCTCACCGTTGCTTGTCTTTTAGTCCACAATCTGGGGGCTCACCTTGCGTAATCGCCGGGTTGATGTTTGAATTTCCGCAGCGGAAGCAGGGCTTTCGCGGCTATCTAGCCAACCGGTCCGGTTTTCCGGACGCTGCCAACAAGGATAGCTGTCCATCGGGCGCCCGCTCGTGAGCGGCATCCATGGGCACCATGATTGTGTCTTGGCACCCAAATTGTGTCTTGGAGGAGAATTGGCATGGCAAAGATCAATAAGGTCATGGTCGGTGAGTCGCTGGTCGGCGACGGCAACGAGGTGGCGCACGTCGATTTGCTTATCGGCCCGCGTGGGAGCCCGGTCGAATCCGCGTTCTGTCACGCGCTCACCAACAACAAGGACGGCTTCACCACGCTTCTGGCAGTGCTTACGCCCAACCTTCCCTGCAAGCCCAACACCGTCCTCTTCAACAAGGTCACGATCAAGGGCGCCAAGCAGGCGGTGCAGATGTTCGGTCCCGCCCAGTTCGCCGTGGCGAAGGCAGTCCAGGACAGCGTCGCCGAAGGCATCATCCCGGCCGAGGAAGCCGACGACGTCTTCATCTGCGTCGGCGTCTTCATCCACTGGGAAGCCAGCGACGACGCCAAGATTCAGCAATTCAACTACCAGGCTGTGAAGGAAGCCATCCAGCGCGCGGTCGAAGGCACGCCGACGGCAGCCGAGGCAACCGCCAAGCGCGACTCGGTCAAGCACCCCTTCGGAGCCTCATAGACAAGAGACAGCCCCGCACAGATAAAACCCTCTGCAGAGCCGGATGGTCTGTTGCGCCGGTTGATGAAGATGCTGGGTTTCTGACGCTCCTTTCCGAAGCATCGCGCTGATTCTTCGGGAGGTTGGCCATATCGGTCCGCTCGCCCGCGAAAGGCGAGCGGCAGAGAGGGTGTGTCTTGCTGCCGGCGGTGGCCCCGCCCGGCAGCGGGGTGGCTTATGCGTTCGGCGTCTCTGCAAGCGTCGCGATCTGTGCCGGCGTCAGCGTGCCGTCATGCAGCGAGGTCGCTACCAGAGCGGCGGCGATGCCGAGGCGCGCGAGTTCGCGCAGGTCCGCCTCGTTGCGCACGCCGCCGGCGGCGATGACCGCGCGGGCACCGGCCCGGGCTTTGATTTCGCGCAACCGCTCGAAGTCGGGCCCTGCCCCCGAGCCCACCTTGGCCAGCGTCATCACGATCACCCGCTGCGGCCACGGGTCCGGGTCCTCCAGCAGGTTGGCCGGCCCGCGAAAACCGTCGGCGAAGAAATCCAGCGACAGGATGAGGTCTGGATGTCTGCCGAAACGGCGCAGCAGTTCCGTATCGGCCTGCGACTCCGAACCCAGCACCGGGCACAGCGCCGGGGTTTCGAGCGCGGCTTCGAGACTGGCCGCATCGGCATATCCGGCATCCGCCCATAGTTCGGGCGCATCGCGCATACCGGCCAGCCGCGCCAGCGTCTCGCTGTTCGGTCCCCGCCCCTCGATGGCGTCGAGGTCGGCGACATAGAGGGTCGGGAATGGATGGAGCCGCCGTAGCCCTTCGGCCACGGCCACCGCATCCGCGCTGGCGCTGAGCGGCGTGACGATCGGCCGGTAGCGGTCGCGCCGACCCTGCTCGGCCCGCACGACCTGGCCGCCTTTCAGATCGAGCACGGGAATGATACGCATCTGCAACCCCTGGTTCCGCAATTCCTACCTATGAAAGCTTGAAGCGTGAGCAAAGAAAAGAACATCGTGGTCGGCTGCGACATCGGCGGCGCGCATCTGAAGATCGCCCGCGCGGAGGATGGCCGCATCGTCGAGGCGCTGACGCTGGCGACGCCGATCTGGCTCGGGCTCGACCGGCTCATCGATGCCGCGCGCGCGGCACGGCGCCTTTTTGCCGGCAGTCGCCTCAACGTCTTCACCATGACTGGCGAGCTTTCCGACATTTTTCCCTCGCGCGAAGCCGGCATCGCCTCGCTCCTGAGCATCGTCACCGAGCATTTTCCGGGCAAGTCGCTGATCTATGCCGGCCGCTCGGGCTTCGTGGCGCCCGACAAGGCGACCGCGCTCGCCGCCGATGTCGCCTCTGCCAACTGGCACGCGAGTGCGGCCTTCGTCGCCAAGCATGCCGGTGACACGCTGTTTGTCGACATGGGCTCGACCACCACCGATCTCCTCGTCACGCAAGGAGGCCGGGTCGTGCATGACGGCTACACCGACGCCGAGCGGCTCGCCACAGGCGAGCTCGTCTATACCGGCTTCACCCGCAGCGCCCTCATCGGCATCGCCTCCGCCGCGCCGGTCAAGGGAGCGATGTCGCCCTTGATGAACGAGTACTTCGCCTCAATCGCCGACGTGCACCGCATCCTCAGTGTGCTCGACGAGAATGACGACAAGCAACCCGCCGCCGACGGCCAGGCCAAGACCGTGGCGGGCTCCATTGCGCGCCTTGCCCGCATGGTGGGGCGAGACGCCTCCGATCTCACGCCGCCGGAGTGGCGGGAGCTTGCACGCTGGTTCAGCGAGCAGCAGTTGCGCACCGTGCACGACGCCGCGTTCCGCGTGGCAGGCAGGCTGGCGGGTGACAGCGCCGCTCCGGTCGTCGGCGCCGGCATCGGCCGCTGGCAGATTAGGCGGCTGGCCGCGCGGATGGAACGGCCCTTCGTCGACTTCGCCGACCTGATCGCAGCCAGCGACGACGCCCGTAGCGAGGCGAGCAGTGCCGCCCCGGCCGCGGCCTTGGCGCTGCTGGCGCAGGATATGGACTGAATCCCGCCAACCGGCGGATCTGAAAAAGTCAGCGCCGCCAGACAGTTCGGACTGACTTCCGATTCAAAATATCAATTCTCGGGAGGAAGGGGCCCCTCAGGCCGTTCCTGCACATCTCGCCCTTTGGCGTCTAGCGCGGAGAAATGATCGGTCACCTTTTCCATCAGCCAGCCCCAGGCCTCCTTCTCGGCCGGGCCGGCGGTCTTTTCGATGCCGATTGCGAGATAGGCGATCTCGGTTTCGATCTTCTCGCGCGGCAGCATGCCCAGCCGGCTCACCAGGATGGCCAGTTCCAGCACGGCCGCCTTGGCGCGGTTGAGGCCAGTGAAGGGCGCATGCATTTCCTCCGCCACCACGCGGCAGAAATGGCGCGGGCGCACGCCGTCGTCCTCGACATCCACCACTTCGAGCACGGAATGCGCCAGCGCCGCTTCTAGACGCGGAACCGGATATTCTCCCAGCGGCACCGTCGCCCAGTCCTTGCGCCCGGTCAGGCAGCCGGCGAAGATGCGCGCGTCGTCGGTGTAGTTGGCGACCGCAAACGGCACCTGCGCCAGGTTGTCGAGCGTGATCGACGGCCGGAACGGCGCGACGATCCAGCCATCCTTCTCCTCGATGATGCCGAGCGGCGCGATATGCACCTTTCCGCTCTTGTTCACCGTGGTGATGATGGTCTCGCGAATGTAAGGCATCACTTATCCCCCTTTTTCGCGCGCAGCGTATGGCCGGCTTCGGCCAGGCGCGTGCGATCGGCCTCCGGCGCGGGTGCGGCCACGCCCCAGGCCAGCGGCTCGTCCTGCGCGTAGCGCTTGCCCAGGCGCCAGGCGATCTCGGCCTTCATCAGCTCGGCGCCCAGATAGAAGGCGTGCGCGCCGTCGTTTTCCACGCCGAGCCCGGCAAACAGCTCGAAGGCATCCGTCGCCACGGCATGGCCCTTGCTGTTGAAGATGTGGATGCCGTCCTCCGCGGTCATGATGCGGAAATTGGCGTCGCGCACGCTGGCGGCAAGAGCCTCTATGTCTTCCAGGGTCGCTACATAGGGCTTGCGGTCGTGGACCTGCAGCAGTCCGGGGTGGTAGTCGCGCGGCAGCGCCCCATCCGCGCGGGCGGCAAAGAGGATGCGGCGAGCGAGGTCGTGCTCCTCCACGGTGCGAACCGTGTGGGGGCTGACATGCACGACCAGCACATTGCGCACGCCGAGCTCCGAGCACAGGCCTGCCAGAATGGCCGTGATGCCGGAAGTATCCGCATCGGTCAGTTCGGTCAGGTTGCCGGTGCCCATCAGAAGCTCGACGTCGGGCCAGCGCCGCCGCGCCTCGATGAAGCGGCCGAGCGAGGCCGCGAAGCCGAAATGAATCGGATCGAGAACCGGGTCGGCGATGAATGCGATGCCGGCTTTATGCGCCGCCTCTATGGCGCGGCCGAGCGAATCCAGATCACCGGGAACTGAAGGGATCAGCACCGGAACCGCCGGATGGTCGAAAGCGAGCGGCAGCGTCTCCTCATTGAGGCTGAGCAGATAGTCGGCACCGGCTTCCGCCCCTGTCTTCAGCTCCTCGAAATTGGCTGAATCGACGCTGACCGAAATGCCCTCAGCCTTCAGCGCGCGCACTGCCTCGCCCAGCAGCGGGAACGGCGTCTCGGGCAGGCAGCCGAGATCGACCACGTCGGCACCGGCCTCGACCAGCACGCGCGCCCGCGCCAGCAGGCCGGCCACCGAAAGCATCGGCGCATCCACGATCTCGGCGAAGATGCGCATGTCGTGGCGCGAAAGGTCCGGCGGCTCGCCTGCGCGGCCGAGAAAAGCAGGCAGGTCCGCAATTTCGTCCGGGCCGCGCACGAAGGGCACATTGAAATGTGCCGACAGCCGGTCGAGGTCGCCCCGATAGCGGCCGGGCACGATGACGCGATCGGCCCCTTCCGGCATGTTCAGCCGGCGCTTGATGATCTCCTCCGTCATCAGCGCCGCAACCTTCACGCCGATGTCGATGATCTCCCAGGAAAACTCGGTCTCCCCCAGCCCGGCCAGAAGCCGCTCCAGCCGCGCCTTGGCAAGATGGCCGGTGAGGAAGACGAGCCGCTCAGCCATGGCCTTCCAGCTCTGTTCGGCGGGCGGCCACCGCTGCCTTCAGCCCGGCAAGCGATTCCACCACCGTGGTGTAGTGGAAGTTCTTCAGCCGCTCGGTGTGTTCGAGATCGATAGGACGTGGATAGACCTTGACCATGCCATGCGGCGCCATGGTCTCCAGCTCCGGCGCGGTGTCGCAGGCAAATACGATCGACGGCACGCGACACTTGCCGGCCTGCGCATAGACATTGGTGGCGATAGTGTCGGAGATGCCGAGCACGCACTTCGCAACCGTATTCGAGGAAGCGGGCGCAATCACCACCGTGTGGTAGACGCCGTGGTAAAAGCCGCCGACGGGTATGGCACTGGCCGTCTTGTCGTGGATCACCCGCATCGACTTAGGAAAGTCGAGCTTGAGCTTGTACATGCGCAGCACTTCGTCCGCCGCCTTGGTGACGAAGATGTCGCAATGCTCGAGCTGGTGGATCAGTTCAAAGCTTTCCGTGAAGAAATGGCCGGAACCGGTCAGCACCCAGGCCCAGCGTGGTGTCTGCAGCTTGGCCATGCCTATGCCGCCCCCCTCTGCGCCGCGCGCGCGGCAAACTCCCTTCCCGGCACATCGCCTGCGGTAAGACGCTGGGGCGCCGTTGCAAGCGCCCCCGGCCCGGCCAGGTAAAGGCCTGTCTCCGGGCGCAGCATGGAAGACAACATCGGATCGACCAGGCCCGCAGTCGCGAGCCCCTCTACATCCTCTTCCGCATCGAAGGCGTCGGTCTGCTTGATCAGCAGCAGCGCTTCGGCATGGATGCGGCCTGCAAGCCAGGCCGCCAGCGAATCCGATGTAACGTCCCACGACTGCGCGATGTCGGCCGCTGTCTGGCACATCTGCGAGGGCAGCCAGACAGGCACCTTCCCATGCTCCAGCGCCGCATCGATCTCCCCGACCGTGCGTGCCGGCGAAAACCGTTCGCTCATGTCGAGCAGGGCCAGCCCCATCTGCTCCATGGCCAGGATCGCCATGAAGTGGGCGGAGGCGTCGGAGAAGCCCATCTGCGCCTGCGCTTCGCGCACGCGGTCGGCGAAGGGACCGCCGCCCGGCACTACGACCAGCGGTGCGGCCGCCTTGGCCAGTATTTCGACCCATTCCCGCATTTCGGCATGATAGGCCGTGCTGCCGCCAAGCTTGACGACAATGCGCCTCATGAAGACGAGCCCTTCTGGCCGCCGCCGGCCGCGAAACCGCCTTCGCCCGCAGCCGCGCCGTGGCGCAAATGCAGCGCCCGCTCGCTCGCCCGCCTGCGCTCGATCTCGACGCCGACGCCGCCAGGCCCGAGTTCGAGCTTCTCCACCCGCACTGTCACCTTCATGACGCGCGGGTCCTCAAGCACCAGGGCCGCCACCTGCTCGGCCAGAGCTTCGCTGAGCTGCACATGGCCGCGCGCGACGATGGTGCGGATGCCATCCATGATGATGTCGTAGGAAAAGACGTGGCGCATGTCTTCCGGTGCGTGCGTCACGCGCAGCACGTCGGCCACGACGTCGAAGCGCACCTTCTGGGTGTGGCCATGCTCGAAACTGTAGGCGCCGATCTGCACCGGCAGCACGAATTCGCGCACGAAGATCTTGTCGGTGCCGAGTGCGGCATCGGCTGCGCCGGGCGAATAGCCGCGCGCGGCGAGCAGCCTGTAGTCGACGCTGGCGGCCGTGCCGGCCGGGCGCGCGTCGGGAATGAGGGCGCGGACCTGACGCACAGCCTCGGGGTGGATGGCGCCGGTGCGTTCCGATTGGTCGCAAAGCGCGCCGCGAAAGCCGAGAAAATCCGGTGCCATCGGCAGCAGGCGCGGAATGTCCGGTGCCTCCAGCGAGCCGGCAAGGCCGACCGCCAGGCCGAGCGCGCGGCAGTCATCCACAAAGCCGTGCAGCATGGCTGGCGGCATGTGATCCAGCAGGCGGCGTCCGTCCTTCCTGGCCGTGTCGAGCATGGCTCCGTGCAGCCCATTGCGGGCCATCACCGGCAGAAGGCCAAGGTCGGGCTCGAGGTCGGCGAACAGAACGCCGATCAGCTTGGTCCGTCCGGCAAGCGGAGCCAGAGCCTCGGCGCAGGCGGCGGCATCGGCCGACGGGAAGAAGCCGACCTTGACATAGTCGACGCCGGTGGCGGCGATCTCTTCTGCCTTGGCGCGAATGAGGTCCGGCTGCATCGGCAGGTCACCGGCGACGGCGCTGACCGGCTGCCTGCCGCCGACGGCAGCGACGGTCTGTCGAATGACCTCGATGGGCGCAGCGCCCAGCGCCCCGGCGTTCGGGTCCTTCAGGTCGATTATGTCGGCGCCGCCCGCAAGGGCGATCTCCGCCTCCTCGACGCCGTTCACGCTCGCCAGCATTTTCGTCATTTCATCAGTTCCTTAGGCGCAAGGCCGGTATGTTTGCAGTAAGGGCGGGCTGGGTCGCCGGCGAGGCGCCGGACCGTTCGTCTGGCCGTGCATCACCGGCCTCGATATAGCGCTTTCCTCCGCGCGGTCATTCGGGTTTGGCGTCGGCTTTGCGAGCTTTTCCACGTTTCAATGCCAGCATAGTCCGTCCCGGCAAGGCGGCAAAGCTGACAAAGCGGTTTACGAGGTCCGTTTTGCGCGCGGCCCCCTCGATCCGTCCTGAAACATGAGAAATTGCGACATGAACTATGTCGGCCGCGATGAAATCGCGGCTGCCGGCCTTTGACAATATTGGACCATGGGCTAAGTTCATTTCGGCACCGAACTATGGCAGCACTTTCTTCCGGTCTTTGGCCGGATGACAACGGGCGAGTCACTATGAAGAGTATGGTGCCGAACTCTCTGCGGGTCTTCATCGTTCTTTTTTGGGCGGCCGTCAACGTCTTGCCCGCTCTCGCGCAAGCCCAGACAAATTCAGCCAAGGCGCCGCAGCAGACGACAGAAATACGCATCGGCTACCTGCGCGCCTACCAGCCGCAGCTGGCACTGTCGGTTCTCGACATTCCGCCACCGGATGAGGGCATTGCCGGGGCCAGGCTCGGCATCGGCGACAACAACACCACCGGCTCCTTCCTCAAGCAGAAGTTCGAGCTCGACATCGCCGAGATCAAGCCCGGTGCGGATGCCGTCGGCGCCTTCAACGAACTGGTCGCCAAGGGCGATCGCTACGTGCTTGCAGACCTTTCGGCAAAGCAGTTGCTGTCGATCGCGGATATTGCGCGCGACAAGGGCGTGCTGATCTTCAACATCGGCGCCCCCGACGACATCCTGCGCGAGGAGGAATGCCGGGCCAATGTCTTCCACATCGCGCCGACGCGCAGCATGCTGGCCGACGCGCTGGCCCAGTACCTGATCTGGAAGCAGTGGCCGCGCTGGGTGCTCATCTACGGCTCGCACGAGAACGATCAACTGTTCGCCGACGCCCTGCGCCGCTCGGCAACGCGCTTCGGCGCCAAGCTTCTGGCTGAGAAGGAGTTCAAGGACACCGGCACTGCGCGCCGCACCGACACGGGCGTCATCCAGATACAGCAGCAGATGCCGGTGTTCACCCAGGACTTTCCCGACCACGACGCCGTGCTGGTGGCCGACGAGAGCGAGGTATTCGGCACCTATGTGCCCTATCGCACCTGGCTGCCGCGCGTGGTGGCCGGCACCGCCGGGCTCATGCCGTCCTCCTGGCACCCGGCTAGCGAGCAGTGGGGCGGCTCGCAGCTTCAGACCCGCTTCGACAAGAACGCCGGCCGCCACATGCTGTCCAAGGACATGAACGCCTGGACCGCGGTGCGCTCGGTCGGCGAGGCGGCCACGCGCACCAACAGCGGCGATCCAGGCAAGATCAGCGACTATCTCCACAGCGACAAGTTCTCGATCGCCGCCTTCAAGGGCCAGAAGCTCACCTTCCGCCCTTGGAACCTGCAATTGCGCCAGCCGATCTTCCTGGGCGATGCCAAGGCCGTCGTCTCCACCTCGCCGCAGGAGGGGTTCCTGCACCAGGTCTCGGAACTCGACACGCTCGGCGTCGACCAGCCTGAAACGAAATGCGTGTTCAAGAAATAGGAACGTGAACGAAAACAAACCGGGAGGGTGCACTGGATGCGTGGAAAATTGTCACTCGCGGCCGCGGCGCTCGCCGCCACGTTCCTGGCCACGCCGGCATCGGCCTACATGGTCTACGTCTCCAACGAGAAGGACAACACCATGACCGTCGTCGATTCGACGACGATGAAGGTGGTCAAGTCAGTGCCTGTGGGGCAGCGCCCGCGCGGCATCACCATCTCGCCCGATGGCAAGTTCATCTATCTGTGCGCAAGCGACGACGACACGATCCAGATAATCGACACGGCCACGTACCAGATCGTCGGCACCCTTCCCTCAGGCCCCGACCCGGAACTTTTCACGCTCTCGCCCGACGGCAAGATCCTCTATGTCGCCAACGAGAACGACAATCTAGTCACCGTCATCGACCTTGAGACGAAAAGGGTGGTGGCCGAGATCCCCGTCGGGGTCGAGCCGGAGGGCATGGGCATCAGCCCGGATGGCAAGACGCTGGTCAACACGTCGGAAACGACGAGCATGGCCCATTTCATCGACACGCAGACCCACGAGATCACCGACAATGTCCTGGTGGACACAAGGCCCCGCTTCGCCCAGTACAAGCCGGACGGATCCGAGGTCTGGGTCAGCGCCGAGATCGGCGGCACCGTCTCGGTCATCGACAACGCCACCCGCCAGGTCACGCACAAGATCACCTTCGCCATTCCGGGCTTGCGCTCGGAGGCGATCCAGCCGGTGGGCGTGCGCATCACCGCCGACGGCAAGAAGGCCTATGTGGCGCTCGGGCCCGCCAACCGCGTGGCGGTGATCAACACGCAAACCTACGAGGTAGAGAAATATGTGCTGGTCGGTCAGCGGGTCTGGCAGCTCGCCTTCACCCCCGACCAGAAGATGATCATCAGCACCAACGGCATTTCAAACGACATCACCTTCATCGACGTGGCTAGCGACGAGCCGATCGAGTCGGTCACCGTCGGGGCCCTGCCCTGGGGCGTGGTGGTGTCGCCGCAGTGAGATTTTTGGAAAGAGCGAGGAGAGGACGATGATGAGGAAATACCGCAGTGTTGCCTTTGCCGCATTAATCAGTGCTGCCCTGCTGCCGCTCCATGCCGTTGCGCAGGAGGCCGACGACGATGACGAGCAGCCCAAGGCCACACGCGCCAGCCAGAACCTGCCCGAACTGATCCTGGGCACGGCCGAAGACAACCTCGCCGTCAACCAGAACGACTTCGATCTCATTGCCGGACAGGGCTATCGCTGGAAGATCAGCTCGGGCACCGGACTGGAATACAAGTTCGTGACCGACCTGTTCCGTAACGTCTGGATGAACCAGATCGTCATCAACGGACTGGAAATCCACATGAACGGCGCGCCGGCCTGGCTGGAATTCGATTCCCCCGGCACCATACTGGTCCAGTTCAACACCGTGCGGCCAGGCACCTACACATGGTCGGTGCCTGACCTGGCCGACAAGGGCATGAAGGGCACGATTACCGTCAAATAGGCCAATGGAGGCCCCAGCTAAGCGGCGGTATGGTCAGGAGGCAAAGGAGCGATCCGCCTTGCAGCATGTGAAGACCGAAGGACATGGCAATGTGGCGGCCCTCGAGGTCGCCGCGGTCAGCTATTCCTACGGCTCCAAGCGGGCGCTCTCGGACGTCTCCTTCACCATCGCGCCGGCCACCTTTACCGTTCTGCTCGGCCTCAACGGCGCCGGCAAGACGACGCTGTTCTCGTTGATCAGCCGCCTCTACAACACGCGCGATGGCTCGATCCGCATCTTCGGGCACGATGTTGCCCGCGCCTCGGGCGAAGCACTGAAACGCCTCGGCATCGTCTTCCAGGCACGCACGCTCGATCTCGACCTCAGCGTCTACCAGAACCTTGCCTATCATGCCTCGCTGCACGGCATCGGCGGGCGCGAGGCACGGGCGCGCATCGAGGCCCTGCTGCAGCAGGTGGACATGAGCGACAGGCTGCACGACAAGGCGCGCAGCCTGTCGGGCGGCCAGATGCGGCGCATCGAGATCGCGCGTGCCATGCTTCACCGCCCGCCCCTGCTGTTGCTGGACGAGGCGACGGTAGGGCTCGACATCCAGTCGCGCGCCGGCATCCTCGCCACCATCCGCAAGCTTGTGGCGACCGAAGGCGTCGGCGTGCTGTGGGCCACGCATCTCATCGACGAGGTCGAGGACAGCGATCATGTCGTGGTGCTGCGCGAGGGCCGCCTCGTCGCGGCCGGCGGCGTCGTGGAGGTGGTGCGCGCCGCGGGCATGAAGACGATCCGCCAGGCCTTTGCGCGGCTCAGCGGCCTTGACGACCAGCAGATGACGGACATGCAGCCATGAGCGACCTGCCTGCCCGCACCAGCGACCATGGCACCGTGCCGATGCGGTCGCCACGCCTGGGCCTGCGGCAATATCTGATCTGCCTGAAGGGCATATTGGTGCGCGAGGGCCTGCGCTTCGTGAACCAGCGCGAGCGCTTCATTTCATCGCTGGTCCGGCCGCTGGTGTGGCTGCTGATCTTCGCCGCCGGCTTCCGCCAGGTGCTCGGCGTCTCGATCATCCCGCCCTACAAGACCTACGTGCTCTACGAGGTCTACATCACGCCCGGCCTCTGCGGCATGATCCTGCTGTTTTCCGGCATGCAGTCGTCGCTGTCGATGGTCTACGACCGCGAGATGGGCAACATGCGCACGCTGCTGGTCAGCCCCTTCCCGCGCTGGTACCTGCTGGTATCGAAGCTGTTCGCCGGCGTCGCCGTCGCCATCGCCCAGGTCTATGTGTTCCTGTTCGTGGCCTGGTTCTGGGACATCAAGGCGCCGCCGCTGGGCTATCTCTTCGTGCTGCCGGCGCTGTTCCTGGCGGGGTTGATGCTGTGCGCGCTCGGCATGTTCCTGTCGTCGCTCATCAAGCAGCTCGAGAACTTTTCCGGCGTGATGAACTTCGTGATCTTCCCGATGTATTTCGCCTCGCCGGCGCTCTATCCGCTCTGGCGCGTGCAGCAGTCGAGCCCCATCCTCTACAAGATCTGCCTGTTCAACCCCTTCACCTATACGGTCGAGCTGATCCGCTTTGCGCTCTATTGCCAGATCGACTGGTTCTCTCTCGCCGTCGTGGTCGGGTGCACCTTGATGTTCCTGGCCGGCGCCATCATCGCCTACGACCCGTCGCGCGGCCTGATGAACCGTAAACAGGATACGGGAGGAAACGCCTGATGAGACCTTTGCTGCCGATCTGCAGCCTTGCCGGCATTCTGCTGGCATGCGCCCTCGTCCACCCTGCCAATGCCGCCACCACCGAACCCGACTGGCCATGCATGCAGCGCAAGGTGCCCGAACTGTCGCTGGCCCAGATCTGGAACGGGCCGGAACTGCCGGACACGGCCAAGGGCTGGGAAAACGATCCCGACATTGCCAAACGCGTGCGCGAGCTCGCCGCCCGCCGGCTGCCATTGCCGGATGCAGAGCAGCAGATCAAGGACTTCGCCGCCAGCCTGCCGCCGGACAAGCTGGTGCCCGCGATGACCATGCTGGAACAGGGCCTGTTCGACCACATGAACGCCGAACGATCGCGCGTCATGAGCGGCATAACCCGCTATGCGCGCAAGCAGATCGAGGTTGCCGCAGATCTGCGCAAGGAGGCCTCGGAACTCGACGACCTGACCGCCAAGCCCGATGCCGACCCCAATCAGGTGACGCAACTGACTGACCGGCTGAATTGGGAGACGCGGGTCTTCGACGAGCGGGTGAAGTCGCTCACCTATGTTTGCGAGGTGCCGACGCTGATCGAGCAGCGGCTCTATCAGCTTTCAAAGACCATCGCCGATACCCTCGCACCGAAGAAGTAGCGCCTCATACCAGCTCCGGCCGGGGCGCCTGGGCGGGATAGAGCTTGCCGAACAGCGGCAGGTACATCGCGCCCTTGCGCATCAGGAAATCGTGGAAGGTGGACATGGCCGGCGAGATCGCCCGGTCGGCCCGCATCACCGCGAACCATTGCCGGCGGATCGGCATGCCCTGTACGTCCAGTATGACGAGACGCCTCGTTTCCACTTCGAAGGCAACGGTGTGCGCGGAAATGAAGGCAATCCCCAGCCCCGCCATAACCGCCTGCTTGATGGTCTCGTTGGAGTCCATCTCCGTGCCAAGGTCGTCCAGCCGGCCGGGAATTTCGCTCAGGAAAATCTCCAGCGAAATGCGCGTGCCAGAACCCGGCTCGCGGATCAGGAAGTTTTCGCGGGCGATGCGTTCCTTGGAAATGTCGCGGGCCTTCGCCAGCGGATGGTCGGGTGCTGCGATGATGACCAGCGGGTGGTCGCCGAAGGCCGACGCCCGCACAGGCACGTCGCGCGCCGGACGCCCCATCAGCGCGATGTCGACATCATGGCTCTTCAGGTTGGCGATCGTCTCGGCGCGGTTGCCGACCAGAAGGTTCATCTCGATGTCCGGATATTCCTTCATGAAGGCGGCCATCAGCCGTGGCGCGAAATATTTGGCGGTGGAGACGACACCCAGCGTCAGGCTGCCGGTGCGCACGCCCTTTATCGCGTCGATCTGATCTTCCAGCAGCCGCAGCCGCTCCTCGATCGCCTGGGCCGCATCGACCAGGGCCAATCCTGCGGCAGTCGGACGCATCCCGTCTGCGGTGCGGTCGAAAAGGGCGATGCCGAGTTCGTCCTCGGCCTGCCTCAGCTGGATCGTTACCGCCGGCGCGGTCAGCCCCAAGGCCTTGGCAGCGTTGACGATTTTGCCCGTGGCGATGATCGCCTGAACTGCCCTGAGCTGCCTGAAAGTGAGGTTCCGCATGGCCGATGCTAAATCTTTTTTACTAGAAAAGTAAAGTTATTAAAATTTACTTAGGTAAGCGCCTTTGTTCTCATCCGTCTCAGGCTTGGTCGATGCTTTGCGACCGCTCGGGAGGACAAGATGACGACGGCAACACTCGATGCGGTTCTGAATTCTTACGTTGGCAGCGGCAGCGACCTGCGTCGCGAGGCCATTGCCACGACGATCCGCCAGCTCGCCCAGGCGGCGGTCAAGGTGCGCAACACCATCAATCAGGGCGCGCTTGGTAGAGCCTTCGCAGGCACGCGCGGCACCAATCACGACGGCGACGTGCAGAAGGACCTCGACGTCTTCGCCGACGACATCTTTCTGGACGCCATGCGCCATGCGCCGGTGCGTCTCTACGCCTCGGAGGAACTTGACCAGCCGGTCCTGCTCAACACGGATGCCGACCTTGCCATCGCCATCGATCCTCTCGACGGCTCCTCCAACATCGACACCAACGTGTCGATCGGAACGATTTTCTCGCTCCTCCCTGCAACTGGCGCGCCGGATGAAAATCCGGCCGCCTCCTTTTTGCAGCCGGGAACGAACCTGCTCGGCGCGGGCTTCTTCATCTATGGCCCGCAGCTGGCGCTGGTGCTGTCGCTTGGCAGCGGCACCCATGTCTTCGTCCAGTCGGCGCGACTGGGCACCTTCGTGCAGGCCTATGAAAGCCGCATCGTGCCGCCGCGCGCTCATGAATTTGCGATCAATGCCGCCAACTACCGTCACTGGGACGAGGCCGTGCGGCTCTATGTCGACGATTGCCTGAAAGGCACCGAGGGTCCGCGCGAGCGCGACTTCAACATGCGCTGGATCGCTTCGCTGGTTGCCGACTGCTACCGCATCCTCATGCGCGGCGGCGTCTTCCTCTACCCGGGCGACCAGCGCCGCGGATACGCAAGCGGCCGCCTGCGGCTCGTCTACGAGGCCATCCCGATCGCCTATCTGATCGAGCAGGCCGGCGGCGCGGCGACCGACACGATCGAGCGCATACTGGATATCCATCCGCAGAGCCTGCACCAGCGCACCCCGCTGGTCTTCGGCTCCGCTCGCGAGGTGGCCCGCATCACTCGTTATCACTTGGATCCGAGCAGCATCGGCGAGCGGTCGCCGCTGTTCGGCCATCGCGGCCTGTTCCGCGCCTGACCTGGGGGGAGAAAGCGTTTCATGTCGGCCAAGCACCCGATCATTTCCATCACAGGCTCCTCCGGCGCCGGCACCACTTCGGTCAAGCGCGTCTTCGAGCAGATCTTCCGGCGCGAGCACATCGAGGCCGCCTTCATCGAGGGCGATGCCTTCCACCGCTACGACCGCGCCGCGATGAAGCTGAAGGTCGCCGAGGAGGAGGAGAAGGGAAACCCCAACTTCACCCACTTCAATGTCGAGGCCAACGAGCTGGAGATTCTCGAATCCGTGTTCGAGGAATATGGCCGCCGCGGAACGGGACGCACGCGCACCTATGTCCACGACGAGGAAGAGGCCAAGCTCTACGGCCAGCAGCCGGGCACCTTCACCGAATGGCGCGAATTCCCGCCCAGCGACCTTCTGTTCTACGAAGGGCTGCATGGCTGCGTGGCGACCGAACAGGTCAACCTTGCCCGCCACGCCGACCTCAAGATCGGCGTCGTGCCGGTCATTAATCTCGAATGGATCCAGAAGATCCACCGCGACCGGTCCACGCGCGGCTATTCCACCGAAGCCGTGATGGACGTGATCCTGCGGCGCATGCCTGACTATGTGCGCTACATCACTCCGCAGTTCACCCAGACCGACATCAACTTCCAGCGCGTGCCCATCGTCGACACGTCGAACCCCTTCATCGCCCGATGGATACCCACGCCGGACGAGTCGATGCTGGTCATCCGCTTCGCGCGGCCACGCGGCATCGACTTCCCCTACCTGCTGTCGATGATCCACGACAGCTTCATGTCGCGGGCGAATTCCATCGTGGTGCCGGGCAACAAGCTCGACCTCGCCATGCAGCTCATCCTTACCCCGCTCATCCTGCAACTCATCGAGCGCAAGAAGCGCGCGTCGTGAGGAGGAAGCCATGAACCTGCAATCGTCTCTCAAGCCGAATCCGGCCGCCGAAACCGTGTCCGAGCGCGACATGGCCAACGCCATCCGCGCACTGGCGATGGATGCCGTGCAGAAGGCCAATTCGGGCCATCCCGGCATGCCCATGGGCATGGCCGACGTGGCGACGGTGCTGTTCCACCGTTTCATCAAGCTCGACCCGGCCAAGCCCGACTGGCCCGACCGCGACCGTTTCGTGCTGTCGGCCGGCCATGGCTCGATGCTGCAATATGCCCTGCACTATCTGATCGGCTATCCCGACATGCCGATCGAGCAGTTGCAGAATTTCCGCCAGCTCGGCAGCCGCACCGCCGGCCACCCCGAATACGGCCACGCGCAGGGCATCGAGACAACCACCGGCCCGCTCGGCCAGGGCATCTCCACCGCCGTCGGCATGGCACTGGCCGAACGCATGCTGGCCGCGCGCCACGGCGCCGATCTGGTCGACCATTACACCTATGTGATCGCCGGTGACGGCTGTCTGCAGGAAGGCGTCAGCCACGAGGCGATCGACCTTGCCGGCCATCTGAAGCTCGACCGCCTGATCGTCTTCTGGGACAACAATTCGATTTCCATCGACGGCCCGACTTCGCTGTCGACCTCGATGGACCAGCCGGCCCGCTTCCGGGCGGCAGGCTGGGACGTGCAGGAGATCGATGGCCACGATGTGGACGCGATCGCCGCGGCAATCAACCACGCGCGCAGTTCGGACCGCCCATCGCTGATCGCCTGCCGCACCATTATCGGCAAGGGCGCGCCCCATCTCCAGGGCTCCGAAAAGACCCACGGCGCGCCGCTCGGCGAAGCCGAAGTCGCCGCCGCGCGCGAAAACATCGGCTGGCCCTGGCCTCCGTTCGAGGTGCCGGATCAAATTGTGGCTGCATGGCGCGAAGTTGCCGGCCGCGGCGAAGCTGCACGCCGCGAGTGGGAAGTGCGGCTTGCAGCCTCCGCACACCGCGATGCTTTCGAGGCGGCAATTGCCGGCGATGTCCCGCCTGCCGTGTTCGAGGCGCTCGACTCCTTCCGCAAGGAGCATATCGAGAAGGCCACCAAGGTCGCCACCCGGAAGGCTTCCGAAATGGCGCTCGGCGTCATCAACGGCGCCACCGACCTCACCGTCGGCGGGTCGGCGGACCTCACCCACTCCAACCTGACCATCACCAAGGGCATGAACCGCCTCGTCGCCGGCGACTATTCCGGCAGCTATGTCCACTACGGCATCCGCGAGCACGGCATGGCGGCGGCCATGAACGGCATCGCGCTGCATGGAGGCTTCGTGCCCTACGGCGGCACGTTCCTGTGCTTCACCGACTATGCGCGCGGCGCCATACGCCTGTCCGCCCTGATGGGCCAGCGGGTCATCTATGTCATGACCCACGATTCCATCGGCCTCGGGGAGGACGGCCCGACGCACCAGCCGGTCGAGCATCTCGCCATGCTGCGCGCCACGCCGCATCTCAACGTGTTCCGCCCGGCCGACATCATCGAGACGGCGGAGTGTTGGGAACTGGCCCTGAAGACGATGGACCGGCCGAGCGTGCTGGTGCTGTCGCGCCAGAACCTGCCGATGCTGCGGCCTGCCCATTCGAGCGAGAACCGCTCCGCACGCGGTGCCTATGTGCTGCGCGAGACGGGAGGCCCGCGCGCGGTGACGCTGATCGCCACCGGCTCCGAGGTCGAGATCGCGGTGGCCGCCGCCGAGAAGCTGAAGGCCGAGCGCGGCATCGAGGCTGCGGTCGTCTCCATGCCGTGCTGGGAGCTGTTCGAGGCGCAGGACGCGGCCTATCGCAAGTCCGTTCTCGGCACCGCCCCGCGCGTGGCGGTGGAAGCTGCCGCCCGCCTCGGCTGGGACCGCTGGATCGGCGAGAACGGCGCTTTCATCGGCATGTCGGGCTTCGGCGCCAGCGCCCCCGCCGCCGAACTCTACCGCCACTTCAACATCACGCCCGAAGCGGTCGCCGGCGCGGCCCTCGAGCTCATCGACTGAACGGGAGGAGCAATTGGCAGTTCGCGTCGCAATCAACGGCTTTGGCCGCATCGGCCGCAACATCCTGCGCGCCATCATCGAGTCGGGCCGCACCGACATCGAGGTGGTGGCGATCAATGATCTCGGCCCGGTCGAGACCAATGCACATCTGCTGCGCTACGACAGCGTCCACGGCCGCTTCCCCGGCACGGTGACCGTCAAGGGCGACACCATGGTCGTCGACGACCTGCCGCCGATCAGGGTGACGGCGATCCGCAATCCGGCCGAACTGCCGCATGCGGAGCTGGAGGTCGACATCGTGCTCGAATGCACCGGCATCTTCACCTCGAAGGAGAAGGCCTCGGCGCATCTCGCGGCCGGCGCCCGCCGCGTGCTCGTCTCCGCCCCCGCCGACGGCGCCGACCTGACAGTGGTCTACGGCGTCAACGACGACAAGATCAGCAAGGAGCACGTCGTTGTCTCCAACGCGTCCTGCACCACCAACTGCCTGGGGCCGGTCGCCAAGGTGCTGCATGAGGCCATCGGCATCGAGCGCGGCTTCATGACAACGATCCACTCCTACACCGGCGACCAGCCCACGCTGGACACCATGCACAAGGACCTCTACCGCGCCCGCGCCGCCGCCCTATCCCAGATCCCCACCTCGACGGGTGCGGCCAAGGCCGTCGGCCTGGTGCTGCCGGAACTGAAGGGCAAGCTCGACGGCGTCGCCATCCGCGTGCCGACGCCCAACGTCTCGGTGGTCGACTTCAAATTCGTGCCCTCGCGCCCGACCACCGTGGAAGAGGTCAACGAGGCGATGAAGGCAGCCGCCGGGGGCAGGCTGAAGAACATCCTCGCCATCGTCGACGAGCCGCTGGTCTCGATCGACCTGAACCACAATCCGGCCTCGTCGTCCTTCGCGCTCGACCAGACCAAGGTCATCGAGGGCAACCTCGTCCGGGTCATGTCCTGGTACGACAACGAGTGGGGCTTTTCCAACCGCATGGCCGACACCGCCGCGGCGATCGGCCGGACGCTCGAACCCCGCAAGCAGTACAGCAGGACGAAGGAGGAAGCCTGACCATGGCGCGCATCACGCTGAGGCAATTGCTCGACCACGCCGCCGAACGCGGTTACGGCGTGCCGGCATTCAACATCAACAACATGGAACAGGGCCTCGCCATCATGGAGGCGGCCAAGGCCTGCGACGCGCCGGTCATCATACAGGCATCGCGCGGCGCCCGCTCCTACGCCAACGACATCATGCTGGCCAAGATGATCGACGCGCTGGCCGAAATCTATCCCGACATCCCGGTCTGCATGCATCAGGACCACGGCAACAACGAAGCCACCTGCCTTACCGCCATCCGCCACGGCTTTACCTCGGTGATGATGGACGGCTCGCTGGAGGCGGACGCAAAGACGCCCGCCAGCTACGAATACAACGTCACCATCACCGAGCGCGTGTCACGCATGGCCCATTGGGTCGGCGCTTCCGTCGAGGGCGAGCTCGGCGTGCTCGGCTCGCTGGAGACCGGCCAGGGCGAGGCCGAGGACGGCCACGGCGCCGAAGGGGCGCTGTCGCACGACCAGCTTTTGACCGACCCTGACCAGGCGGTCGACTTCGTCACCCGTACCAAGGTCGACGCGCTGGCAATCGCCTGCGGCACCTCGCATGGCGCCTACAAGTTTACCCGCAAGCCCGACGGCGACATCCTGGCCATGCGCGTGATCGAGGAGATCCACAGCAAGCTGCCCAACACGCATCTTGTCATGCACGGCTCCTCCTCGGTGCCGCAGGAGCTGCAGGACGTCATCAACAAGCATGGCGGCCAGATGCCCCAGACCTATGGCGTGCCGGTGGAGGAGATCGAGCGCGGTATTCGCCACGGCGTGCGCAAGGTCAACATCGACACCGACTGCCGCATGGCTATGACCGGCCAGTTCCGCCGCATCGCCATGGAGCACCCCAGCGAATTTGACCCGCGCAAGTTCCTGAAGCCGGCGATGGACGCCATGCGCGACCTGTGCCGCGACCGCTTCGAGCGCTTCGGCACCGCCGGCAATGCCTCGAAGATCAAGGTCATCGCCATGGACGAGATGGCCAAGCGCTACGCCGCCGGCAAGCTCGACCCGCACATCGCACCCGCCAAGGCCGCCTGAGCGGTCCAACCCAAGCTAAGAAAGGACCAGACCTATGGCCAACAAGACAGAAACCGTCACCGGAGCCGCACGCTACAGATCCGGTGTCATGGAATACAAGAAGATGGGCTATTGGGAGCCCGACTACGAGCCCAAGGACACCGACATCATCGCGGTATTCCGCATCACCCCGCAGGACGGCGTCGATCCGATCGAGGCTGCGGCGGCGGTGGCCGGCGAGAGCTCGACTGCGACCTGGACCGTGGTCTGGACCGACCGCCTCACCGCCTCTGAGAAGTACCGCGCCAAGGCGTACCAGGTCGACCAGGTTCCCAACGCGCCGGGCCAGTATTTCGCCTACATCGCCTACGATCTCGACCTGTTCGAGCCGGGATCCATTGCCAACCTCACGGCCTCGATCATCGGCAACGTCTTCGGCTTCAAGCCGCTCAAGGCGCTCAGGCTCGAAGACATGCGGCTGCCGGTCGCCTATGTGAAGACCTTCAACGGCCCGGCCACCGGCATCGTGGTCGAGCGCGAACGCCTCGACAAGTTCGGCCGCCCCCTGCTGGGCGCAACCGTGAAGCCGAAGCTTGGCCTGTCCGGCCGCAACTACGGCCGCGTGGTCTACGAGGCGCTGAAGGGCGGTCTCGACTTCACCAAGGACGACGAGAACATCAACTCGCAGCCCTTCATGCATTGGCGCGACCGGTTCCTGTGGTGCATGGAGGCCGTCAACAAGGCGCAGTCCGAGACCGGCGAGATCAAGGGCACCTATCTGAACGTGACCGCCGCCACCATGGAGGACATGTACGAGCGCGCCAACTTCGCCAAGGAACTCGGCTCCACCATCGTCATGATCGACCTGGTCATTGGCTACACGGCCATCCAGTCCATGTCGAATTGGGCGCGCAAGAACGACATGATCCTGCACCTGCACCGCGCCGGCCACTCGACCTATACGCGCCAGAAGAGCCACGGCGTCTCCTTCCGCGTCATCGCCAAGTGGATGCGGCTGGCGGGCGTGGATCACATCCATGCCGGCACGGTGGTGGGCAAGCTGGAAGGCGACCCGGCCACGACCCACGGCTACTACGACGTCTGCCGCGAGGATTTTAATCCGAAGCGGCTGGAGAACGGCATCTTCTTCGACCAGAACTGGGCCTCGCTCAACAAGCTGATGCCGGTGGCCTCGGGCGGCATCCATGCCGGCCAGATGCACCAGCTCCTTCACCTGCTCGGCGAGGACGTGGTGCTGCAGTTCGGCGGCGGCACGATCGGTCACCCGATGGGCATCGCGGCGGGCGCCACCGCCAACCGCGTCGCGCTCGAATGCATGATCCTCGCCCGCAACGAAGGCCGCGACATCATGCGCGAGGGACCGCAGATACTGCAGGACGCCGCCAAGACCTGCCTGCCGCTGAAGCAGGCGCTCGAAACCTGGAAGGACGTGACCTTCAACTACGCCTCGACCGACTCGCCGGACTTCGTGCCGGTGGCGACGGCGGCGGAGTAAGACCGAACTCTCCCTTCCCCTCGTGGGGAGGGTCGACCGCATCATTCGCCGCCTTTCCCCGCATGGGGGAGTGTAAAGCGGCGCAACCGACAGGAGCCAATTCCAATGCGCATCACCCAGGGAACCTTCTCATTCCTGCCCGACCTGACAGACGACCAGATCCGGGCGCAGGTGCAGTACTGCATCGACAATGGCTGGGCCGTCAGCCTCGAATTCACCGACGACCCGCACCCTCGCAACACCTATTGGGACATGTGGGGCCACCCGATGTTCGATAATCCGGACGCCGCGGCTTTGATGATGGAGCTGAAGGACTGCCGCAAGGTCTATGGCGACCGCTACATCCGCGTGGTCGCATTCGATTCCAGCCATGGCTGGGAATCGGTGAAGCTGTCCTTCATCGTCAACCGCCCGGCCGAGGAGCCCGGCTACCGCCTCGAGCGGCAGGAAGCGCCCGGCCGCGTGGTGCGTTACACGACCAAGCCCTATGCGGCCGATCGTCCGGCGGGCAACAGATACGGGTAACATTCGAAGGAACATCGAAGCACCCCTCGCCGGCTCGCTTTGCCCGCCGCCTCTCCCCCTGCCCAGGGGAAGCGCCAACCACGAATGCCGCGGTCGGCCAGGACAAGCGTTCCTCTCCCCCGGGCAGGGGGAGGTGGTTTGCGCAGCAAACCGGTGATGGAGTTTCAATTACAAATGCACTGAACAGGTAGTCCCCATGTCCGCAACAGCAACAGCCGAAACCGAAACCCCCGTCGAGGAAATCCCGACGGCAATCGACCTGCGCGAGGAGTTCGAGAGCTCGGGCGTCAAGGACGTTCTGGCCGAGCTGGACCGCGACCTGATCGGCCTCGCCCCCGTCAAGAAGCGCATCCGCGAGACGGCGGCCCTGCTGCTGGTCGAGCGCGCGCGCCGGCGCATGGGCCTGGCCCACGAAACGCCGACGCTCCACATGAGCTTCACCGGCAATCCCGGCACCGGCAAGACCACAGTTGCATTGAGGATGGCCGACCTGCTCCACCGCCTCGGCTACATCCGCAAGGGCCATCTCGTGTCGGTCACCCGCGACGACCTGGTCGGCCAATATATCGGCCACACTGCCCCGAAGACCAAGGAGATCCTGAAAAAGGCGATGGGCGGGGTGCTGTTCATCGACGAGGCCTATTATCTCTATCGCCCGGAAAACGAGCGCGACTACGGCCAAGAGGCAATCGAGATCCTGCTTCAGGTGATGGAAAACCAGCGCGACGACCTGGTCGTGATCCTCGCCGGCTACGCGCCGCGCATGGACCGCTTCTTCGAGAGCAATCCCGGCTTCCGCTCGCGCATTGCGCACCACATCGATTTTCCCGACTATACCAACGACGAACTTCTCGGGATCGCCAAGAAGATGCTCGACCACCAGAACTACAGGCTCGATCAATCCGCTGTCGCGGCGCTCAAAGACTACATCGCGCGTCGGCGCGAGCAGCCGCATTTCGCCAATGCGCGCTCGATCCGCAACGCACTGGACCGGGCGCGTTTGCGGCAAGCCAACCGGCTGTTCGAGACCTCCCAGGGCCCGCTCGACGCCAAGGCCCTGTCGACCATTTCCTCGGATGACATCACCGCAAGTCGGGTCTTCGCAATGAAGACGAAGGGTGAGGAGGCTAGCCAATGACCGCAAAAACCCTGATCGCGCCCTCGGTTCTGTCGGCCGACTTCTCCCGCCTCGGCGACGAGGTCGAGGCGGTGGCAGCCGCCGGCGCCGACTGGATCCACCTCGACGTCATGGACGGGCATTTCGTCCCCAACATCACCTTCGGCCCGCAGGTCATCAAGGCGATCCGGGGTCGCACCGACAAGGTCTTCGACTGCCACCTGATGATCGCCCCTGCCGATCCCTATCTGGAGGCCTTCGCCGATGCCGGCTGCGACATCATCACCGTGCATGCCGAAGCCGGCCCGCATCTCGACCGCTCGCTGCAGGCGATCAGGAACCTCGGCAAGAAGGCCGGCGTCTCGCTCAACCCGTCGACGCCGGAAAGCGCCATCGAATATGTGCTCGACCGGCTCGACCTCATCCTCTTGATGACGGTGAACCCCGGCTTCGGCGGCCAGGCCTTCATCCCGGCGGTGGTGGAGAAGGTGAAGCGCGTGAAAGCCATGATCGGCAACCGGCCGATCGACATCGAGATCGACGGCGGCGTGACGCCCGAAACCGCGCCGCTGGTCACGGCCGCCGGCGCCAATGTGCTGGTGGCAGGCTCGGCCGTGTTCAAGGGCGGCACGGCCGAGGCCTACGCCCAGAACATCGCCGCCATCCGCGCCGCCGGCGATCGCGCGTTGCGCAAGGCGGCCTAGGACAAGCAGGGAGAGGCACCATGGCAGCCATTCCACCCGTCTGCGACTTCGGCTGGCCGGCCGTCGATGCCACCCTTCCCGGCGTCGACGGCAAGCAGCACAGCATTTTCGACCAGGCCGGCCCCAACGGCCTCGTCGTCGTTTTCATCTGCAATCACTGCCCCTACGTGAAGGCGGTGATCTCGCGCATCGTCCGCGACGCAGAGGACCTAAAGGCGGAAGGCATCGGCTTCGTCGCCATCAGTTCCAACGACGCCGAGGCCTACCCGGAAGACTCCTTCGCCAACATGAAGCAGTTCGCCGAGGAGCACCGCTTCGGCTTCCCCTACCTCTACGATGAAGACCAGTCGGTGGCCCGTGCTTACGGTGCGGCCTGCACGCCCGACTTCTTCGGCTTCAACAACGAGCTGACGCTGCAATATCGCGGCCGGCTCGATGCCTCGCGCAAGGAGACTGGCGCGGCCGACCTGCGCCGCGATCTCTACGAGGCGATGAAACAGGTGGCCCGCACCGGCAATGGCCCGCGCGAGCAGGTCGCCTCCATCGGTTGCTCCATCAAATGGAAGGAAGCGGCATGACCGTCAACGGCATAAAGGCACCCTTTCCCCGAGCGATCCTGTTCGATCTCGACGGCACGCTGATCGATTCAGCCCCCGACATCACCGCCGCCGTGAACGAGCTTCTGGCCACCCGCCAGCTGGCGCCACTCACGGTCCCGCGTGTCACGACGATGATCGGCAATGGCGTGCCGAAGCTGGTGGAACGCGCCTTTGCGGCCGCGGGCATGCCACTGATCGGCCGCGCGCTGGAAGAAGCCACGCGCGACATGGCGCCGATCTACAACCGCCACCTCACCTATCTCACCCGCCTGATGCCGGGTACGCGCGAGACGCTTGCGCATTTCCACATGTCTGGCATGGCGATGGGCGTGGTCAGCAACAAGCCGCAGGTGGCCTCGCGCGAGATCCTGCTGCACTTCGGACTCACCGATGCGCTCGGCGCGATTGTCGGCGGCGACGCTGTCAGCCAGAAGAAGCCGGCGCCCGACGCGCTGCTGCTGGCGCTGGAACGGCTGCGGATCGACGTGGAAAATGCCCTAATGGTGGGCGACAGTGCCGCCGATGTGGGCGCCGCGCGGGCGGCCGGCATGCCGGTGGTTCTGGTGCGCGGCGGCTATACGCAGGTGCCGGTGGAGGAATTGGGCGCCGACCTCATCTGCGACAGCCTTGGCGACCTGCCGCTCGCCCTGCGCGCCCTGCGCGACGCGGCCTGACGGCTCTTGCAGCAGTCCGCGAACTCCCGGAATCAATCCGGGAGCCCCTCGTCTCAAGCCGTTGTTTTTGCCTATTTTTTGGAATACTGCTCCAGATAGGCGATGACGTCGGCAATATCCTTGTCTTCCTTGAGGCCGGCGAAAGCCATCTTTGTGCCCTTCACCATCGCCTTGGGGTCTCTCAGATATTCCGTCAGCGTCTGCTCGTTCCAGACAACTCCCTTTTTGCCTTCCTCGATCATGGCCGGCGAATATTTGTAGTTCGGATGAGTTCCTGCGGTGCGGCCGATCACGCCCATCAGCGATGGGCCGACGCGGTTCTCGTCCTTGTCGGCAACGTGGCAGGCCTTGCATTTGGCGAAGACCTTTTCACCGGCGGCGGCGTCCTGCGCCTGGGCATTGGAGGCCAGCATGCCGGCAGCGGATATGGCGAGCAGAAGTACGATGGAGCGCATGGCGTTTCCTCTCTGGACGTCAGGGTGCCCTGGACGACTGCACATGCCGTGTTGGCTTCCCCCGGCATGCGCCTTTTGTTTGGGCGGGTATGCAAGCACGCGTCCGACCCTCGGGACCGCTGCACCCGCGCCCTTCAAGCTAGATCGCGTTGGCGGGATGTCAATCGCGACCATCGTACCCCATCCGCGCCGTACACTCGGCCGGAATGGGCATCTTGTTGACGCCGTCCGGGCAAGCGCGTAGCCTTCTTGGACAGGACCCTCCCCAACGGCACCTTGGGGCGGCAGGCTCGCTGACACGCGGAAGCGCCGGCGCACGCCTGGCTGAACGTGGCGGCGAAAGGTGTTTACATGAATATGGTCGACCTGATCCTGACGGTTTGTCTGACCGCCAATCCAACCCATTGCCGCGACGAGCATCTTTATTTCCAGAGCAGCGGTTCGCTGGTGCAGTGCATGTACACTGCACCGCCCGAGATCGCGAAATGGACGCAGCAGCACCCTGCCCTCACGGTGGTGCGCTGGAAATGCGCATTCCCCGTTAAGGAGAAATCGATCTGAGGCAGACCGCAGCCTGGCGCGGTCGCACATTGGGAGACGCCGTGGTGGTATCGCGACGCAACTTCGTGTGCTTGATGGGGCTTGCCCTGGCCGGCGTTCCCACCCTGCCAGCCGGCCCCGCCCGGGCGGACAACCGTGTCAGGATCGGCGTTCTCAAGTTCGGCACCGTCAGCTGGGAGCTTGATACGATCAAGCACCATGGCCTAGATGCGGCCAACGGCATCGATCTCGACGTCTCGTTTTTTGCCGGCGAGGACGCGACCAACGTCGCCATGCTCTCCGGCAACATCGACATCATCGTCACCGACTGGCTGTGGGTGTCGCGGCAGCGCTCGATGGGCGGTGATGTGACGCTCGTGCCCTATTCGACGGCCGTGGGTGCCATCATGGTCAGGCAGGACTCGCCGATCCGCAACCCCGGCGATCTGACCGGCAAGAAGATCGGCGTGGCCGGCGGCCCGCTCGACAAGAGCTGGCTTCTGCTGCAGGCCCTGTTCCGGCGCGACCACGACATGGACCTTGCCGAGCGAAACGAGATCGTCTTCGGCGCGCCGCCTCTCCTCTCGGAAAAGACCATCGAGGGCGAACTCGATGCGGTGCTCAACTTCTGGCACTTCTGCGCGCGGCTCGAGGCGCATGGCTTCCGCCGCCTCATCGGCGCCGACGATGCCGCAAGGGCGTTGGGCGCCACCGGTCCCGTCGCGGCCCTCGGCTATACCTTTCATGAAAGCTGGGCCCGCGCCGATCCCGCGGCAATTGCCGGCTTCATCAAGGCCTCGGCGGCTGCAAAGCGGATGCTTGCAAGCTCCGACGCGGAATGGCTGCGCCTTGCGCCGCTGGTGCGGGCGGAAGGCAAGGAACTGGAGACGCTGCGCGACCGCTATCGGGAAGGCATTCCTTCCCGTTCGGCCGCGGAGGAAGAGGCAGACGCCGCCCGGCTGTATGATGTGCTCGCCCAGATCGGCGGCGAAAAGCTGGTCGGAGATGCGCGTCAGATGGCCCCGGGAACCTTTTGGCTGGGGCCGGAAACATGAACCTGGATGAACTTCGCGCCCAGCCCGCCGCCAGCACCACGCGCGCCCCAACCACTCAGGGTCGCTGGGCCAAGGCTGGGCCGACGCTCACGGTGGTTGCGTCGCTCGTCGGCCTCTTTCTTCTTTGGAGCCTTGTTGCCGCGCTGTGGCCCAGCCGCGCCTTCCCACCGCCCTCCCAGGTCTGGGCGGTTCTGGTCAAGGACACACTCAGCGGCGAGTTGCCCTACAACCTTGCCATCACCTTGGCCCGCGTGGTCGCGGCCTTTGCGGTGGCGATGGTGATAGGCTCGGCCATCGGCATCATGCTCGGCATTTCCCGCCGCGCCGATCAGTTTTTCAACGTCTGGCTGGTGTTGTTCCTCAACATCCCGGCGCTGGTCATCATCGTGCTTGCCTATATCTGGTTCGGACTGACCGAGGCGGCGGCCATCGGCGCGGTCGCCGTCAACAAGATCCCCAACGTGGCGGTGACGATGCGCGAAGGCGCCCGCGCGCTTGATCCGCGCTACAGCGAAATGGCGACCGTCTATCGCTTCAGCCCGCTCGATCGGCTGCGCCATATCCTGCTGCCGCAGCTGCAGCCCTATTTCGCCGCCGCCGCCCGCTCCGGCATCGCCCTGATCTGGAAGATCGTGCTGGTGGTGGAACTGCTCGGCCGCTCCAATGGCGTCGGCTTCCAGATCCATCTCTATTTCCAGCTTTTCGACGTCGCCGCCATCCTCGCCTACACGCTGGCTTTCGTGGCGATCATGCTTCTCATCGAACTCTTTCTGGTGCAGCCCTTTGAACGACATGCAACCCGTTGGCGGCAGCGCGCCGCTTAGAGTGGACATTTTCGAGAAAACCTTCCGCTCGGCCGAAGGCGTATCAGTGACGGCGCTCAAGGATCTGTCCTTCGAGGTGCGCCAGGGCGAGTTTGCCTGCCTGCTCGGCCCCTCCGGCTGCGGCAAGACGACGACGCTGCGCATCCTGCTTGGCCTCGATCGCGATTTCTCAGGCTCCTTCCAGCTCCCTACCGCCGAGAGCGACCGCGTCGCGGCCGTGTTCCAGGAGCCGACGCTGCTGCCGTGGCGCACGGTGGAGCAGAATGTGCGCCTCGCCATGCCAAAGGAGATGCGCGAGGCCGGCCTGGACCAGCTCTTCGGCAGCCTCGGCCTTTCGCAGATGCGCTCGTTCTATCCGTCGGAGCTGTCGCTGGGCCTTGCCCGGCGGGTGGCGCTGGCGCGCGCCTTCGCCATCGAACCCTCCATCATGTTCCTGGACGAGCCTTTCGTATCGCTCGACGATCAGACGGCGGAGCGCCTGCGCTATCTGGTGCTCTCGGTGTGGTCGGCGCGGCCGACCACGGCGCTGATGGTGACGCACAACATTCGCGAAGCGCTGATGCTGTCGGATCGGATCATCCTGCTATCGGCACGCCCGGCGCATGTGCTCGGCTACTTCGACATTCGCATCCCCCGCCAGAGCCGCAACCCGCAGGTGATGGCCGATCTGGCGCGGTCCTTCCGGCAGAAATTTCCGGGCGTCATGCAGGAGGCCATGGGCCTGCAGTGAAAGCTTCGGGCACTGGCGCTGGCGTTCCAGCCGACAGCTCAGAAGCAGACCACGTCGGCTTCGGCCTGCGCGCGCCGCAGTTCGGCGCCGGCTGCCTTGGCCGGGGCGCTCTCACGGAAAAGCTCGCCGCCCTCGCCGGTGGTCTGCGCCATGCGCCGGAAGGTCTCCGCGGTCTCGTAGCGGTCATAGGGAAGGATCGTGGCGATCACGTCGATCGAGCATGAGCAACGGTCCAGCATCTCATGCGTTTCGCCATTGGCTTTCATGCAGCCGAACACATAGTCGGCCAGGGTCGAGGTCGGATAGTCGCTCGCCGCGCGCGACGGGCATGCGGCCGCCAAGGTCAATGCCAGGGCCAAGGCAATCGGCAATCTCGGAAACATGGTCGTTCATCCCGTTCTACGCGATTTCCTGACGCCAAGGGTGGCGCGGTGTGCGGCGCCTGTCCAGCGGCCACCACGCGCGACATAGGTCGTATCCAGTATATTGGACCAAAGGAGGATGCTGCCGAACGGCTCCGAATGCCCTCCGATGCGCACAAGAAAGCTCCTTCCGAACTCGCCGCGAATGCAAGCTGGCGGCGGCCCAACTGACGATGCGGGTGATTAATCTTTTCACCAACAGCAAATCAAAAGAATACCTGATGCAGGGGAACAGTATTACAAAATTATCCACTGAAATCACACGCCACAATATTCGAAAGACAACTTTGACCGTCGAAAACAAGTCAATTATCTACGCGCGCAAGTTTATATCCGGCATAATTGTTCATATACTTCCGCGATTAAATGGCAACATTCCATTTTTTTGCAGTGCAACATAACGACTATTGCACTGCAGCAGCCGGAGGGACGTTTGCGCTTGCCTTGCCAAATGTTCTGACTTAGCCTCCCAGTGTTTCCGGCTTCAAGGACGTCGCTATCATCAGGGAAATGCGACGCTCCATCGTAGTCCAAGTGAGGTGGGCGGTATCGGTGCCCTCCGTCCATGCTTGACTTAGGTCGTGACACGCTGCCGGAAACATTCCCCGCCAGGCCGCTTGGGCAAGCCCCCTATGGGCGAGGATTGATTGGGCGAGATGATTGATTCCTGACTGCAACCCGGGAGGATTTCAATGCGTGCATTCAACAAAGCTGTTTGCCTGCCAATTGCCGCCGCTCTGATGACATGCGCGTCGGCTTATGGCGTATCGGCAAACGATGACCTGCAGAAACTTGCTGCGGATTCAAAGAACTGGGCGATGCCCACCGGCGACTATGCCAACACCCGCTATTCAAAACTGAATCAGATCACCAAGGACAATGTGAAGGACCTCCAGGTCAAATGGATGTTCTCCACCGGCGTGCTACGCGGGCATGAAGGCGGGCCTTTGGTCATCGGCGACGTGATGTATGTGCACGCGCCCTTCCCCAACACGGTATACGCCCTCGATCTGAACAACGACGGCAGGATTCTGTGGAAGTATGAACCCAAACAGGATCCGAACGTCATTCCGATCATGTGCTGCGACACGGTCAACCGCGGTGTGGCCTATGGCGACGGAATGCTCTTCCTCAACCAGGCCGACACGATGCTGACCGCGATCGACGCCAAGACCGGCAAGATGGTCTGGTCGGTCAAGAACGGCGACGACATCGTCGGCGGCAAGGGCGAATCCGGAACCTCCGCACCTATGGTCGTGAAGGACAAGGTGATCGTCGGCATCTCGGGCGCCGAATTCGGCGTGCGTGGCCATCTGACGGCCTACAACATCAAGGACGGCTCGCGTGCCTGGCGCGCCTATTCGACCGGGCCGGATGCCGACATGCTGGTCGACCCGCAGAAGACGACCGATCTCGGCAAGCCGATCGGCGCCGATTCCAGCCTCAAGAGCTGGGAAGGCGAGCAGTGGAAGACGGGCGGCGGCACTACCTGGGGCTGGTTGTCCTATGATCCGAAGCTGAACCTGGTGTATTACGGCACCGGCAACCCCTCCACCTGGAACCCGACGCAACGGCCCGGCGACAACAAGTACGCGATGACCATCTTCGCGCGCGACGCCGACACCGGCATGGCCAAGTGGCTCTACCAGATGACGCCCCACGACGAGTGGGACTATGACGGCGTCAACGAGATGATCCTCGTCGACGGCATGGAGGTGAACGGCAAGAAGCACGACGTGCTGGTGCACTTCGACCGTAACGGCTTCGGCTACACGCTGGACCGTGACAACGGCGCCTTGCTGGTGGCCAAGAAGTTCGATCCGGCCGTGAACTGGGCAACCCAGATCAACATGGATCCCAAGAGCGACAAGTACGGCCGCCCGGAAGTGGTCGACAAATACTCGCCACAGCATAATGGCGAGGACGTCAACACCACGGGTATCTGCCCGGCCGCGCTTGGCACCAAGGACCAGCAGCCGGCCACCTACTCGCCGAAAGACAAGCTCTTCTTCGTGCCGACCAACCATGTCTGCATGGACTACGAGCCCTATCGGGTGAGCTACACTGCCGGTCAGCCCTATGTCGGCGCAACCGTGTCGATGTATCCGGGTCCCGGCGAGCATGGCGGCATGGGCAACTTCATTGCCTGGGACGCTGCCAAGGGCGAGATCGTCTGGTCGAAGCCTGAGCAGTTCTCGGTCTGGTCGGGTGCGCTCTCCACTGCCGGCGATGTCATCTTCTACGGCACGCTTGAAGGCTACCTGAAGGCGGTCGATAAGAACGGCAAGGAACTTTACAAGTTCAAGACGCCGTCCGGCATCATCGGCAACGTCACCACCTACGAGCACAAGGGCAAGCAGTACATTGCCGTGTACTCGGGTGTCGGCGGCTGGGCCGGCATAGGTCTGGCGGGCGGTCTCCTGTCGCCCGAGAACGCCAAGGCCTGGCACGGCGCAGTCGACCAGGGCCGCGCACAAGGCACCGAGAAAGAGGCCGTCAACACGGCCGGCCTCGGCGCCGTCGGCGGCTATGCTGGACTGGCCGACTACACCGCACTCGGCGGCCAGCTGACCGTCTTCGGTCTTCCGGACTGATAGGCCCGGAAAGTGCCAGTGAGCATCTTGCCCAAGCAGGATGCGGAAATGAGAGCCCGGAACGTTTGGCTCCGGGCTCTCCATGTCTCTTCTCCATCATGCATTGAAATCGAAGCATCCTGCGTCGCAGCGCGCCACGACACGAGGTTCTGAATGTTTGCTCGCATCGCCCTTTCGATCCTGACATTGTCCGTTCTGCCTTTGGCCTGCCTCCGCCCGGCGCTGGCAGACGATGCAAAAAAGGCAGCAGCGGTGTCCGAGGAAGACGGAAAATATTTCGACGCGGATGGAAACCCGACCTTCAAGATTCAGCCCGACGGCACCGTCGACTGGTACACTTTCAGCGGCTATCGCCGCTATCATTCCGATTGCCACGTCTGTCATGGGCCTGATGGCGTCGGTTCGTCCTACGCGCCGGCGCTGGCCGATTCACTGAAGACGATGGACTACGGCACCTTCATCGCGACGGTCGCCGAGGGGCGCAGGAACGTCAGCGGCGGCCAGGAAAGCGTCATGCCGGCCTTTGGCGACAACAAGAACGTCTATTGCTACATAGACGACCTCTACATCTATCTTCGCGCGCGCGCAGTGGGCGACCTGCCGCGTGGCCGCCCCGAAAAGAAGGCTCCCAAGCCCAAGAGCGCAACCGAACACGAAGACTCGTGCATGGGTGGGTGAGCATGGTCATGGGCAGTAATCTGGGGCTCCCAAAGATCACCGCGGCTCTGATGCTCGCATGCAGCTTGCCCGCGGCGGCGCTTGCGCAGGGCGCAGGCCTCGGCGCGGCCGGCGAACTGGTCGATCCGGAGGTACTGCGCGTCTGCGCCGATCCTTCCAACATGCCCTTCTCGAACCAGTCCGGCGAAGGCTTCGAAAACAAGCTCGCCGAAATGATGGCGCCGAAGCTGGGACGCAAGTCGGTCCGCTACACCTGGTATCCCATGGCCACGGGCTTCGTGCGCAACACGTTGCGGGCCAATCGCTGCGACGTCATCATCGGCTATGCCCAGGGCGACGTGCTGGTGCAGAACACCAACCCCTATTATCGCTCTACCTACTCGCTCGTGTTCAAGAAGGGCAGCGGGCTTGAGGGCGTCGAAACGATCGAGGACCCGAGGCTCGCCGGCAAGAAGATCGGCGTCGTCGGCGGCACGCCGCCTTCCACCAACATGGCCACCGCCAAGCTGATGGATGCTGCCAAGGCCTACCCGCTGGTGGTGGACTCGCGCTCGACGCCGCCCGTCGGCGAAACCATGATCCAGGACCTCGTGGCCGGAACGATCGACGTCGCGATCCTCTGGGGCCCCATGGCCGGCTACTTCGCCCACAAGGCCAACGCCGATCTCGTCGTGGTCCCCCTGGTCAAGGAAAAGAACGGATCGCGCATGACCTATCGCATCACCATGGGCGTGCGCCCGTCCGACCAGGAGTGGAAACGCTCGCTCAACCGCTTCATCCAGGAGAACCAGGGCGAGATCAACAAGCTCTTGCTCGAGTACCAGGTTCCCCTGCTCGATGAACGCGACAATTTGATCACGCAATGATTTTCAGGAAAGGCCAGGCCCCTCTCGGCTGGCAACAACAGGGAGGCGACGAGAGAAAATGATTGTTTCGGGCCGCGTCGGCATTCACGCATCAACCGTGTTTCCGTCGCGCGCAGAAGGCCACGGAGATGGCAAGCGCTCTGGAGAACGCCCCAGGATCCCCGCGCAGCGAATTATTTCCGCAATTATAAGGTTGCGAATGCTGAAAAACGCGGCGAGTGCACTATATTTAAGCGGATATGACGGTTTGCTTTTGTGCCTCGGCGTCGGACGGCCTGTAACAGGCGCACGGCGCCATTGCACCGGCGCGATTGGCCGATAGACGCGTAAATCGTTGTTTTGATTATCATTTCATGACCACCTCGTTCATTTGTCCATTTCCACGATGGACACGGCCAATGCACTACGGTGCCACGGCATTGGCCAAGGGAAGGAGACGGCCCTCCTTGAAAGGGTCGATGAAAAGGAGAAGATCATGAAGAAGAGTTGGACAAAGCCGAGCATGTGCCAGGTAGCGGCAGGGATGGAAATCTCTCGCTATCTGCCGGCTGAGATCACTCCGAAGAAGTAAGCAGCGAGGGCGCGTGCCCGCCAGCCGGTGGGCACGCGCCAAGTTCAGTCCGGCCCGGCCCTCAGCTGCAACACCTCCGGTATCGTCTGGCCACAGCCCCTCAAAAACGGGATTTTTGCGATGCGCGTGAAGATCGTCGGATCGGCAGCGGGCGGAGGATTTCCGCAGTGGAACTGCAACCATTACCTCAGCCGCGCCGCGCGGGCGGGGGTCGTGGGCGTCAGGCCCCGCACCCAGTCCAGCCTGGCAGCCTCGGCCGATGGCAAGCGTTGGGTTCTGTTCAACGCATCGCCCGACATCCGACAGCAGATCGCCGACACGCCTGAACTCCAGCCCCAGGTGGGGAACGGCCCGCGCTCGACCCCGATCAGCGCCGTCGTGCTCACGAATGGCGATGTCGATCACATAGCCGGGCTTCTCAGCATGCGCGAGCGCCAGCCCTTCGCCATATATGCCACCGAGCGGGTATTGGCCGCTCTTCGCGACAATCCCGTCTTCAACGTGCTCGATCCGGCCCTCGTCCCCCGCCGCGAACTTCAGGAAGGCGAGGAATTCGAGATCAGGGACGCTGAAGGGCGGGAGACCGGCCTGCATGTCCAGGCCTTTTCAGTGCCGGGCAAGGTCGCGCTTTACCTGGAGGATCCGAGCCGCCCCGAAGATAACTACGGTTCTGAAGCAGGCGACACCGTCGCCGTGCGCCTCGCCGCAAGCAACAATTCCGGCTCTCTGTTCTACATTCCAGGCTGCGCGCGGATCGACCCCGAGCTGCGCACGAGGCTTGCCGGGGCAACATGCCTGCTTTTCGACGGCACGCTCTACACCGATGACGAGATGCTGGTCGCCGGCGTCGGCCCGAAGACCGGCAGCCGCATGGGGCATCTCGCCATGTCCGGCGAGGACGGCTCGATCAGCCAGCTCGCCGGCGTCCCGATCGGGCGACGCATATTTGTCCATATCAACAACACCAACCCGGTGCTGGACGAAAGCTCGGTCGAGCATGAGCTGGTCCGCGCCGCCGGGTGGGAAATCGGCTGCGACGGCATGGAGATCCGCCTGTGAACGATTTCAGCAATGTGGCCAGGGGCGGCCTAAGCGCCCGCGAGCTTGAGACAGTGCTGCGCCAAGTCGGCGCGGAGCGCTATCACAACCTGCATCCTTTCCATCACCTCATGACCGCCGGCCTGCTGACGAAGGCCCAGATGCAGGCCTGGGCGCTCAACCGCTACTGCTACCAGGCCGTAATCCCGCGCAAGGACGCCGCCATCCTTGCGCGGGCCGAGGACCCGGCCTTCCGCGCGGAATGGCGCAAGCGCATAGAGGATCACGACGGCGAAGATGGCTGGAGCGGCGGCATCGCGCGCTGGCTCAAGCTGGCCACCGGGCTCGGCCTCCCCGCCGAGGCGGTCAAGAGCGAAAGGCTGGCGCTGCCCGCCACGCGCTTTGCCGTTGGCGCCTATCTGACCTTCTGCGCCAACCGCACCTTGCTGGAAGCGGTGGCCTCTTCGCTCACCGAGCTGTTTTCGCCCGTCATCATCGGCGAGCGCGTGCCGGCGATGCTGGCGCGCTATGACTACGTAACGAAGGACATCCTGTCCTACTTCGACAAGAGGCCGGAGCAGGCGTCGCGCGATTCCGACTTCGCGCTGGCCTATGTGCTGAAGCATGCCGACACGCCCGAGCGGCAGCAGGCGGCGATAGATGCCCTTGTATTCAAATGCGACGTCCTGTGGGCGATGCTCGACGCGCTCATGCACGCCTATGTCGAGCCGGGCCATATCCCGCCTGGCGCCTTCAGGCCGGAGACAGTCTGATGCTGGCCATGCACCAACGAAACACTATATCGGTCCAGTCGATGCCATCACTGCCGCACCACGTGCATCTGAGGTTTGATCCTGTGCGGCAAGCTTGGGCCCTTCTCTCGCCGGAGCGGATATACTGGCCCAACGATGCCAGCCTCGACATTTTGCGGCGATGCGACGGGAAGACCACTGTCGGCGCCATCATCGAGGCACTGGCCCTCGAATATGACGCTGAAGAGGAAGAACTGGCGGCCGATGTCATCGCCTTCCTGCAGGAGTGGACCGACAACCTTCTGGTGACGCCATGAATGCCACGTATTTTCCACCCGTCAGCATGCTCGCCGAATTGACGCATCGCTGCCCGTTGCAATGTCCTTATTGCTCCAACCCGCTCGAGCTCCTCAAGGCCAACCGGGAACTCGACACGCAGACCTGGCTGCGCCTGTTCGACGAAGCCGCCGATCTGGGCGTGCTGCAGGTTCACCTCTCCGGCGGCGAGCCGACTTTGCGCCCTGACCTTGAAGAGATGGTCGCGCGGCTTGCCTCGCGCGGCGTCTACACCAATCTCATCACCGCCGGAGTTCTCATTGCCGAAGGCCGCATCCGCGCGCTGGCTGAGGCGGGGCTGGACCACGTGCAGCTCAGCATCCAGGGGGCCCGGCCCGAAACCACCCAGCGCATCAGCAACTATCGCGGCGCGCATGAGAAGAAGCTGGAGACGGCCAGGCTCGTGCGCGCCGCCGGCCTGCCGTTGACCATCAATGCGCCCATCCACCGGCACAACATTGATCAGGTCGGCGAGTTCATCGAGCTTGCCCTCTCGCTCGATGCGGAGCGGCTCGAGATCGCCAATGTGCAATATTCCGGCTGGGCGCTTCTCAACCGAAACGCACTGATGCCCAGCCGCGAGGCCGTGGACCGGCAGACCGAGATCGTCGAGGCGGCGCGCGAGCGACTGCGCGGGATCATGAATATCGATTATGTCACGCCCGACTACTTCGCCATTTATCCGAAGCCCTGCATGGGCGGCTGGGCGCGCGACGCCTTCATGGTGGCGCCGGACGGCACGGTGCTGCCCTGCCACGCTGCGCAGACCATTCCCTGGCTGAGCTTCGAACGCTTCGGCGACCGTACCTTGCGCGAGATCTGGAATGATTCACCGGCTTTCAACGCGTTTCGCGGCACCGACTGGATGCAGCAGCCCTGCCGCAGCTGCGAGCGGCGCGAGATAGACTGGGGCGGTTGCCGCTGCCAGGCCATGGCGATCGCCGGCGACGCCGCTGCAACCGACCCGGCCTGCGTGAAGTCGCCGCTTCATGCCAGAATGGCGCAGCTGGTCGAGGAAGCGCTGGCGACCGCGGGGTCGGACAGCGCCAATACTACCTTCGTGTACCGGCGCATCGCCCCTGTCCGCGAACCGGTGTGAGACGGTCCAGAAGAGCTTCGCAGTTCAGACCAGGAACGGATTGCCGCGGCGCTCCTCACCAAAGCGGCCGCCGGGCCCATGCCCGCAGATGAAGCCGATGTCGTCGCCCAGCGGCAGCAGCTTTTCCTTGATCGAGCGGATCAGCGCGTCATGGTCGCCGCCCGGAAGGTCGGTGCGGCCGATGGAGCCGTGGAACAGGACGTCGCCGACATGCGCGAACTTCGCCGCGCGATTGTAGTAGACGACGTGGCCGGGCGCATGGCCGGGGCAATGCAGCACCTCGAACTGATGTTCCCCGAAGGAAACCGTCTCGCCTTCGGTCAGGAACCGGTCCGGAACGCAGTTGCGCACGGCACCCGTCAGCCCGAAACGCACCGCCTGCGTCTCCAGATTGTCCAGCAGCATGCGGTCTGCCTCGTGCGACCCGACAATTTCGACGCCCAGAGCGTCCTTCAGGTCCATTGCCCCGCCGGCATGGTCGATATGGCCATGCGTCAGCCAGATCGCGGTGACATTGATGCCGTTGTCCTTGATCGCGGCGAGAATCCTGTCGACGTCGCCGCCCGGGTCCACCACCACGCCGGACTTGTCGTCGGCGTCGAACAGTATCGTGCAGTTCTGCTGGAAGGGCGTGACAGGCACGATCCCGGCGTTGAGCTGGCCCATGGCATTCCTTTCGTCTGTGCGGTGCTCATTTAGGCACGAACAGCCGCAGCGTCCACCGCCGGGGCTTCAATCAGCCGCCGCCAACGAAAAATGGACGGCACCAGGGCCGTCCATCGAAGAGCTCCAAAGCGGGAGCGCGTTTCGCCTGCTTGAAACGAGTGTTGTTCCGGCTGCTCAGGCCCGCTTGTTCATCGTGGACATCACCATGCCTACGATCGCCGTCAGCACGCCGCCGCCGACAAGCCCGCCGACCGCATCGCCAAGCGCGCCCGACATCGCGCCTGCAATATTCGGATCGGAAAGCACCTTGGTGACGAGCTGGCCGCCGACCACGCCGCCCACGGCACCGGAGATGACCTTTACTGCCGCACTCATCGCTACCTGTTTCAGCCCAGCACCAACGCCAAGCCCGCCGATGGCGCCGGTTACCAACTGTATGATGATCGGAAGAAGTGCTTCCATAGACATTCCCTCCCACAGTAAGGCCGACTCGTTCGACCCGACCTGCTCATCAGACGCTCAATCGGGGGAAATTCAAATAGGCTGCGCCAAAATAAAACGGGCGACCTTGAGGCCGCCCGTCTTCACTTCTCGCGATTTGGCGCGAATATACTCTTATTCCGCCGCCATGGCCTGCTTCGGCTGGACTGCTGCCGAGTAGTCTTCCATCAAGGTCTTGCAGATTTCGCCGACCTGGAAATTGTAAGGCCCGATTTCCGAAACGGGCGTAACTTCTGCGGCGGTGCCGGTCAGGAAGCACTGCTCGAAGCCCTCCAGCTCTTCCGGCATGATGGCGCGTTCGATCACCTCGAAGCCGCGGGCGCGGGCCAGGCCGATCACCGTCCGGCGGGTAATGCCATTGAGGAAGCAGTCGGCTTCCGGCGTGTGGATCTTGCCGTCCTTGACGAAGAAGATGTTGGCGCCGGTGGCTTCGGCCACGCGGCCGCGCCAGTCGAGCATCATTGCGTCGGCATAGCCCTTGGCCTCGGCGGCATGCTTGGAAAGCGTGCAGATCATGTAGAGGCCCGAGGCCTTGGCATGCGAGGGCGCGGTGCGCGGGTCGGGGCGGCGATATTCGGCCATGTCGAGGCGGATGCCCTTCAGCTTCTGCGCCGGGTCGAAATAGCTCGGCCACTGCCAGATGGCGATCGCGCAATGGATGCGGTTGTGCTGGGCCGAGACGCCGAGCGAGTCGCTGCCGCGCCAGGCGATCGGGCGCACATAGGCGTCCTTGAAGCCCTGCTTCTTCAACAGCTGGCGGCAGGCTTCGTCGATCTCGGCCACGGAATAAGGTATGGTGAAGCCCAGTACACGGGCCGATTCATGCAGGCGCTCGGTGTGCTCGGTCAGCTTGAAGATCTCGCCGCCATAAGCGCGCTCGCCTTCGAACACGGCGCTGGCATAGTGCAGACCGTGCGTAAGTACGTGAATCTTGGCGTCGGCCCATTTGACGAACTCACCATCCATCCAGATGAAGCCGTCAAGCTGATCAAAGGGAACTGATGCCATAATAAACCTCCGGCGGGCCTCGCCCGCACCCGTTTCACTGTTCGAAATTCGTCAGCCGCCAGGGGTCCTGCCCCATGGGCCGCTAGTAGTTTGAAGCGTAGGCCGATAAGACCGGATAGGCAAATGCACGAAATTCCGCCTGAAGCGGCTGCGGCTTGCCTTTTCGTTCGCAATCGGCCGTAAAGCTTGGCAAAAATTACCATCGGCCCTAAAATATGTCAACAAGGCTGACATAAATTTGAGAGTGTCTTGCAGGAATTGCCATGACGGATCGTAAAGGCTCGAATGCCATCCCCATCAGAACCGCCCTCACCAACGAGGACGGCGTAGATTTGGCCATCATCGAGCTGCTTTTCTTCGCCTATCGCGATTTCACGTCCGATCCCGACCAGATGCTGGCGGAATACGGCTTCGGCCGCGCCCATCACCGCGTTCTGCACTTCGTCAACCGCATGCCCGGCCTGACCGTGGCCGAGCTGCTGGACGTGCTGAAGATCACCAAGCAAAGCCTTGCCCGCGTGCTGAAGCAGCTGATCGACACCGGGCATATCGTGCAGGTTCCGGGCCCGCGCGACCGGCGTCAGCGCGAACTGTATCCTACTGAGAAGGGCCGCGCCCTGATGCTGGATCTGGCGCGGCCACAGTCACGCCGCATCCTTGCGGCATTGGGCGAGTCATCAGCGACCGAGCGCGAGGGGATCGAGCGGTTTCTTAAAGCGATGGTCAACCCCGAATTGAGAGCGCAGATTGACAATCTGCCTGGAAATACGTCAGGAAAAGGCCATGGAGACGAATGAGATTTCCGAAACGCCGACGGTGCCGGACGATGACGCCCCGCACCTTCTGGTTGTCGATGACGATACTCGCATTCGCAACCTGCTGAAGCAGTATCTCACCGAAAACGGTTTCCGCATCACCGTTGCCGGAAATGCGGCGGAAGCGCGGCGCAAGCTCGCCGGGCTCGATTTCGACCTGATTGTCCTCGATGTCATGATGCCGGGCGAAACCGGTGTCGAGCTCACCAAGGCGCTGCGCGAGGAAAAGGAAGTTCCTATCCTCATGCTGACGGCGCTTTCCGAAACCGACAGCCGCATAACCGGGCTGGAAGCCGGCGCCGACGACTATCTGCCCAAGCCGTTCGACCCGCGCGAACTTATCCTGCGCATCAACAACATCTTGCGCCGGGGCGGGCCGCAGACCACGCCGAAGCTCGAGCAGATCGTCTTCGGGCCCTACACCTTCCAGATCGCGCGGCGCGAACTGAAGAAGGGCGGCGAGCTTCTGAAGCTCACCGACCGCGAGCAGGAGATTTTGGCGATTTTCGCCGAGCGCGCCGGCGAGACCATTCCGCGCCACGAACTGGTGGGCGAGGAGTCCGAAGTGGGCGAGCGCACCATCGACGTGCAGATCAACCGCCTGCGGCGCAAGATCGAGCGCGACCCCTCCAACCCGGTCTGGCTCCAGACAGTGCGCGGCATCGGCTATCGCCTGAGCGTCGAATAGCGCAGGCGGCTTGGCGCGGCGGGGCCTCGCCCCGGCCACCGCGGACAAAATGCTCCATTTGCCGCTTGGAGCAACAGGCTTGCGGACTATATAGAACCCTTCGCGGGCGCAGCATGAAGCGTGTCGCGCGGCGGCGCGATCGAAAAGAAGGGCAACGAACCCTCCCCGGCTCCCCAAGGCGGCTGTTTTGCTTGTAGGTCGTCCGTTCAGCGTATACCGCATGGAGCATTCCACCGAAACGCGCCCGCGCCAGGGCAGGCGACGGAAGAGCAGATGGCGACATCGGAATTGAACGATCCGGAAAACGACAGCTACCGCGCCCGCACCCACCGCGCGGCGGTTTCCATGCGCAGGCACTGGCACAGGTTCTGGCGCCTGGTGTCGCTCTATCTGCCCAAGCGCCTGTACCCTCGCTCCCTCATCATCATCATCACGCCGATGATCCTGCTGCAGTCGGTGGTGGCCTTCGTCTTCATGGAGCGCCACTGGCAGACGGTGACGCTGCGCCTGTCGCAGGCGGTCACCCGCGACATCGCGGCCATCATCGACATGATCGAGACTTTTCCGCATGACGACGACTATGCCAACGTCATTCGCATCGCCCAGGACCGGCTGGCGCTGAAGATCGACCTGCTGCCGCCCGACCCGCTGCCGCCGCCGGGTCCGAAGCCGTTCTTCTCCATCCTCGACCAGATCCTGTCGTCGGAGATCACCAAGCAGATCAACCGTCCCTTCTGGATCGACACGGTGGGCAATTCCAACATCGTGGAGGTGCGCGTACAGCTCAAGGACAAGGTGCTGAGGGTGTTCGTGCGCCGTAGCCAGGCCTATGCGTCCAACACCCATATTTTCCTGATCTGGATGGTGGGCACGTCGCTGGTGCTGCTGATGATCGCGATTCCCTTCCTCAGGAACCAGATCAAGCCGATCCTGCAGCTTGCCGAGGCGGCCGAAAGCTTCGGCAAGGGCCGGCCGATGCCGCGCGACTTCCGCCCGCGTGGCGCCGACGAGGTGCGGCGCGCCGGTTTCGCCTTCATCCAGATGCGCGAGCGCATCGAACGCCAGATCGAGCAGCGCACGGCGATGCTGACGGGCGTCAGCCACGATCTGCGCACCATCCTCACTCGCTTCAAGCTGCAGCTGGCGCTTTCCGGCAAGAAGCCCGACCTGAAGGCGCTGAACCAGGACATCGACGACATGCAGTCGATGCTGGAGGGCTATCTGGAATTCGCCCGCGGCGAGGCTTCCGAGGCCCCGGGCCGTTTCGACCTCGAAGTCTATTTCGCCAAGCTCAGCGAGGAAGCCAAGCTGCGCGAGCGAGAGCTTTCGACTTCGCTGACCGGCGAGAGCGTCGTGCTCGTGCGAGCCAACGCCTTCACGCGCCTGCTTTCCAATGTGGTCGGCAACGCCTTCCGCTATGCCAGCCAGGTGCGCGTCAACGCTACTCACACGCGTGGCTCGCTGACCATAGTGGTCGACGACAACGGCCCCGGCATCCCGCCCGAGCAGCGCGAAGAGGTTTTCAAACCGTTCGTTCGACTGGACGAAGCCCGCAACCTCGACGCCACCGGCACCGGGCTCGGCCTTTCGATCGCCCGCGACATCGCCCGCAGCCATGGCGGCGACATCCTGCTGGACGGCAGCCCGCTGGGCGGCCTGCGCGTCATCATCAGGGTGCCGGCGTAAGTCCGGCACCCTGCGCCCCGCAAGGTCTTCCTACGCGACGACGGACGCGGCCGCCGGTTTCTTGCGCGCCTTGAAGAAGCGCACAAGAGCAACCGTTATCGCGCCGCCCACCACCAGGACGCCCAGCGCGAGCAACGGACGATAGTAGAACCACGCAATGGCGATCGTCGCGGTGCCGACGATTATGGTGAACAGGAAGGCCGCAAGCCCCGTTCCCAGCCGCACCACGTCGCCAAGCAGCGGAATGACATCGGCAATCACACCGAGCGGCTGCATCATCATCGCGAAGCCGATCATCAGCACGACCAGCCCGGCCGCACGGATGATCCAGCTCAGCAACGTGTTCTCGCTGGCGGCATTGGCGAACATGGTGTCCGCCGGCACGGACCCACTCTCCACCAGCAAAAGCCTGTCCCCTGCCCTGGTCTGGTAAGCTTGGAAAGAATTGCCGGTTTGCTTGCCGACGACGCTGACAGGACCGAGCGGAACCAGTTCGTAGCGGACGCGGTAGTCGCCCACGGCCGGTTTCTTCGGGTTGTCGCCCAGATAGACGGCCCCGTCGGCAAACGTCACCTTTTCATAACCCGACCAGGCCGCCTCGATCGCGCGCTGCTGGTCCGAAGACAGCTTCAGCGCCCGGCCGTCGCCGATCTCGTCCAGAACCGTGTCATCCAGGGCAAAGGCGTTGATCCGGGCCTCGGAGACCTGGAACACGTCTGACTCGAGTTCCATCGAAGGGTTGTCGTGCCCCGCCGGCTGTTCGAATCGCGAGGAATCGATCGGCTCGTCCGACCATGCCTTCGAATAGCTGTAGGTGGTGACAGTTTCCTCGCCGCCCCCCAGCGTTTTCTTGGTCTCCTCGCTGGTGCTCTCGTGCCACTGGTACATCTCCACCGTCCGCACCAGCCGGATGCCCTCGACCTCGATGCCGAACTCCTCGTCGGCCAAAATTTCGTCGGTCGTCACCGTGCCGGAGATATGGACAAGCCTGCCCTCATTGGCGGGATTTATCTCCTGGCTCGGAACCGCCACCACGGCGCTGGCGCCTTCGGCCAGCGAGCGTGCGGTGGTGACCGTGCGCCCCTCGTTCCAGAACAGCAGCACCACCGCGCCCAGAACCAGAATGAAACCTATCAGCGCACCCAGCACCGACTGCTTGATGCGCTCGAACCATGAAACCGAGGTCGTCTTTACAATGCTGTCGCTCACCTGCTTCCCCCAAACAGCAAGAGGCAGGCAAATGCCCGCCTCGATTACCTGCCACTGCCGCCTGTACTTCGACCCGGCGGCAATTCGGTAGACTCAAGGCTTTTTAGGAAGTGTGAATGCAGCAATGGCGGCGTATCGAAGCCGCCTCATTCTGCTCAGAAAAGGCGGCTGCCGTTCGCCACGGGCCGCTCGATGGCGCCAAGGACGACGTCGCCCTGCTCATCCGGAAAACCGAGCGTCAGAACCTCGGACATGAACTTGCCGATCTGGCGCGGCGGGAAATTCACAACCGCGAATACCTGGCGCCCCACCAGCGTCTCGAGCGAATAGTGCTCGGTGATCTGGGCAGAGGACTTCTTAACGCCAATTTCCGGGCCGAAATCGATTTTCAGCTTGAACGCCGGCTTGCGGGCCTCCGGAAACGGCTCGGCCTCGACGATGGTGCCGGCGCGGATGTCCACCCGGTCGAAATCCGCAAAGGTGATCTCGGGCTTTTTTTCGCCGTGCGCAATCATCGCAATCCGCTCAGGCGTTTCCGCGGGTCTCGAACAGAACGCCCGCCAGCGCGTCCCTGGCGGAAGTGCCCGACCAGACCACGAACTGGAACGCCTGGAAATAGCATTCGCAGGCCTCGAGCGCCGAGGAAAGCAGCACCTCGACCTGCTGGCTGGTGGGCTCGACGCCGCCCGCAAGCAGCAGCGACTGGCGGAACATGATCGCGCCTTCCTGCTCCCACAGGTCGAAATGGCCGAACAGCAACTGCTCGTTGATAAGCGACAAGAGCCGCATGATCTCGACGGCCCGGGTTTCGGGCACCTTGATGTCGAAGGCGCAGGCCAGATGCAGCGCCTCGAAATCCTCCATCCACGAGAAGGAGACGTGGTAGTCGGTCCACGTGCCGGTCACCGAGATGGCGATCTCGTCGTCACCGGTGCGCTCGAACGACCATTCGTTGTTGTTCGCGACCTGCTCGATCACATCCACCGGGTGGATATCGCGTGCGAATTCCAGTTCGACAAGTTCCATAAAATGCTTCCTGACGTTCTCGGAGCACAACTGATGGCTCCGCGGGACGGGCACACGCGAACACATGCTATTTTCTAGAAATCAGTCGGCAGGATAGATCAACACAGGAACACTTGAACCGGACCCCCACCGCCCGGCGCATGAGACGGCTTCGAATCATGCAACAAATTCAGTGTATTGATGCAGAGTCGCGTTACCAGCCCCTTTTTGCCGGACACGCCACAAGGGTGTGGAAAGCGGCTGAATCAAAAACTTATGGAAGCCGGATAAATGATTCAGCCGAAAGCGCTTTTTCCAAGCAGCGCGTTGTGGATAAGGTTAACGAATTATTTCTTGGATGAAGTCTTTCCGGCGCGTTTTGCAACGCTTTCCGAAGAAGTTTCCGACGCCTGCTCGGCAAGGGCCGGGAATCTCGCCTCAAGTTCCGCAACGCGGGCGGCAAGCCTTTCGTTCTCGGCGCGCACCTTCAGGGTCATCTCGCGCAGGGCTTCGAACTCCTCGCGCTGCACCACGTCCATGCTGTTCAGCACGCGTTCGGCCTGGCTCTTGAAGGCGGTCTCCATCTCTCGGCGCACCCCTTGCGCCGCGCCCGCGGCGTCGGTCACAAGCTTTGCAAATTCATCCAGAATGCGGTTTGGACCGTTTGACATGGCAGCACCTCGTTGTTGCAATTTCGACGTAGTGCCGCAGCGTAGGGAATGCAAGACTATTGGCCAGGAAGCACAGATGGCACCGGCTTCCATCGCTTGCCGCAGACGATAACAGTTATTAAATTGCCTTTACCAACAAAGGGAGCCAGCCATGGCCATCAGTGCCGATCTTGGCGAGCCGCTTGAGGAATTCGTCAACCAGCTGGTGAAAAGCGGCCGCTACAACTCCGAGAGCGAGGTGCTGCGCGAAGGCGTGCGCCTCATCCAGGAGCGCGAGATGAAGCTCGCCGCCCTCGACGCGGCCATCGCGCGAGGCATTGCCGATGCCGAAGCGGGGCGGGTCATCCCCATAGACGAAGCTTTTGAGCGCTTGCGTGCCCGGCTCAATCTTCCGAAAGGCGACGCTTCCGAATGAGGGTCGTCCTTACGGAAACCGCATAAGCTGACATGCTCAACATCGGCCTTGCCATCAAGGAGCACAATGCATCGCGCGCAGAGTCATTCGTTGACGAACTCTATGATCGCTGCAAGCAACTCGGCGACATGCCGTTTGCCTACCCTCTCTTGCCCGATCACGAAGCAACAGGCATCCGCCGACGGGTTCACGGCAACTATCTGATCTTCTACCGTGTCGAGGACGACGCGGTGCAGATCATTCACATCCTTCACGGCGCAATGGACTACGAACGGCTTCTCTTCCCCGAATAGTGAACCATTTGCGCTTGAGTCGGTCTGGCTCACCTCACGCTTGCCTTGACCCTGCCAAAAGCCTGCCGCATGGTCCGCGCCTGAACCGCCCTTCCCGAACGGGAGTTTCACTTGAGCACCTATCTCGCCTTGCCGCTGGCCGCCCTGCCGTTTCCGAACATCGATCCGGTCATCGTCCAGATCGGGCCGCTGGCCATCCACTGGTATGGCGTTGCCTACATCGTCGGCATCCTCTTTGCCTGGTGGTATGGCAAGCGGCTGGTCACCAACCCGCGGCTTTGGCCCGACGGCAGGCTGCCGATGAAGCCGGAGGATCTCGACGACTTCATCGTCTGGGCGGCGGCCGGCGTGGTGCTCGGCGGTCGCATCGGTTATGTTCTGTTCTACGATCTGGCTCGCTACATGGAGCACCCGCTCGACATCTTTGCCGTCTGGCAGGGCGGCATGTCGTTCCACGGCGGCTTTCTCGGCACGGTGCTGGCGATCATCCTGTTCGCGCGGTCGCGCGGCATCTCCGTCTGGACGATGTTCGACGTCATCGCCGCCGGCGTGCCGGTTGCGCTCGGCCTCGTGCGCCTCACCAATTTCATCAACTCCGAACTCTGGGGCCGACCGACAGACGTGCCATGGGCCATCGAGTTTCCCACCGGCGGCCCATTCACCCGCCATCCCAGCCAGCTCTACGAGGCGGCGCTCGAGGGGCTGGTGCTTTTCCTCGTGCTGCGCATCCTCACGCACAGCTTCCTCAAGCTGAAATCGCCCGGCTTCGTCTCTGGCGCCTTCGTGGCCGGCTACGGCGCCTCGCGCATCTTCGTGGAGTTCTTCCGCGAGCCTGACCAGCAGATTGGCTATCTGTTCGGCGGCTGGCTCACCATGGGCATGGTGCTGTCAGTACCCATGGTTCTCATCGGCATCTGGGCGATGCTCAGGGCCAAGCCTGTCAACACGGCACCCAGCACGGCATGAGCACGCTCAAGCAACGCATAGCAGCTCAGATCGCCACCGGCGGGCCGATCTCGGTCGCCGAGTACATGGCGCTTTGCCTGTTCGACCCGCAGCAAGGCTACTACACCACCCGCGAGCCTTTCGGCATCGCCGGGGATTTCACCACCGCTCCCGAGATCAGCCAGATGTTCGGCGAACTTGTCGCCGTCTGGCTGCGCGCGGCGTGGGAAGCGGTCGGCCGCCCGTCCCCCTTCATCCTGGCCGAGATCGGCCCCGGCCGCGGCACGCTGATGAAGGACATGCTGCGCACACTGGCGAAGCTCGACCCCGGATTTCTGGCGCAGGCTAGCGTTGTCATGGTCGAGACCAGCCCCCGGCTCACCGAGGTGCAGCGGAACACGCTGGCCGGCGCGCCTGCGCGGGTTGAGTGGGTCCGAAACATCGAGGCGCTGGCACCGCTTCCCCTGCTCATCGTCGGCAACGAACTGTTTGACGCCATCCCGGTGCGCCAGTTCGTGCGCGCGGGCAATGCCTGGCGCGAGCGCGCCGTTGCTCTCGACGATGCCGGCAACCTCCAGTTCGTCGCCGGGGTCGGCTCGCTCGATCCGGCCTTCCTGCCGCCCGACGCCGCCGGCGCCGCGGAAGGCGCAATCGTCGAACTCGCGCCGGCACGCAGCGCACTCATGGAAACCATCGCCGGGCGCATTGCCTCCCATGGCGGCGCCGGCCTGTTCATCGACTACGGCTACCTGGTCCCCGGCGTCGGCGACACGCTGCAGGCCTTGAGAAAGCACCGCTACGAGGACGTGCTGGAAAATCCCGGCCTGGCCGACCTCACCACTCATGTCGATTTCCAGGCGCTCGCGCAGGCTGCGCGCGGCCACGGCCTCGACGCGCATCTCGCCACCCAGGGCGATTTCCTGCTCGGCATGGGGCTGCTGGAGCGCGCCGGTCTGCTGGGCGCCAATGCGGACACCGCCGGCCGCGAAAGAATCCACAGCGAAGTTGAGCGCCTGGCCGGCCCGGATGCCATGGGAAATCTGTTCAAGGTTCTGGCCGTCACGCCGCCGGGAGTTGCCGTCCCGCCCTTCGAACAGGCGCATTGACTTGGCCATTCGGCTGCCCCACTGTCCCATCCTCGCGACCGAGGGCGGCGGCTGAAGCTAAATTTTCAGCCTTGACGCAACCGCCTTCGCGAAGAACAAGGCGGGCCATGTCAGATCGATCGACGCCGAATCCAATCCGCTCTGCCCGCCTGGCCGAAGCTGAAGCCCGCGGCATCCGGCACGGCTACTTCACGCGCCTTGGTGGAGTATCCGAAGGCATCTATCGCGGGCTCAACATCGGCGCGGGCTCCGATGACGACCCGGTGCGGGTGCGCGAAAATCGCCGGCGAGTTGCCCAGTGGATGGGCGTCGATGTCGATTCGCTGCTCACCGCCCACCAGATCCACTCTGCCGACGTGATCGTGGCGCGCGAGCCCTTCAACGGGCCGCGACCCAAGGGCGACGCCCTCGTCACCGACCGTCCCGGCATCGCCATCGCCGCCTCGACCGCCGATTGCGGCCCGGTTCTGTTCGCCGATGCAGAAGCCCGCGTCATCGGCGCTGCCCATGCCGGCTGGAAAGGCGCCTTCGGCGGCGTGCTCGAAAACACCGTCACCGCCATGGAGGCGCTTGGCGCCCAGCGCGAACGCATCGTGGCCGTGCTCGGCCCCTCCATCGGCCCCGCCAACTACGAGGTCGGCCCGGAATTCGTCGAACGCTTCCTCGCCGCCGATGCGGACAACCAGCGCTATTTCGCGCCCTCGCAAAATGCCGGGCACGCCATGTTCGATCTCAACAGTTACACGGTGGATCGGTTGCGCAGATGCGGCGTTGCCGCCGAATGCCTCAACCGCTGCACCTATGAGGAGGAAGACGTTTTCTATTCCTACCGCCGTTCGACGCACCGCAAGGAAGCGGACTACGGCCGGCAGATCTCAGCAATTGCTCTGGAGGACATTTGATGGCGCTGCATTTCGAACGCACCGAATATGACGCACGTCGTGACCGACTGATTATCGAGATGGCGGAAAAGAAGCTGGATGCGATCCTGCTGTTCGCGCAGGAGAGCATGTACTGGCTGACCGGCTACGACACCTTCGGCTTCTGCTTCTTCCAGTGCCTGGTCGTGAAGGCCGACGGCTCCATGGTGCTGCTCACCCGCTCGGCCGACCTGCGCCAGGCCCGCGCCACCTCGATCATCGAGAACATCGTTTTGTGGACCGACCGCGAGGGCGCCAACCCGGCGCTGGACCTGCGCAACCTGCTCAACGATCTCGACCTGTTGGGCGCGCGCATCGGCGTGGAATACGACACCCATGGCCTCACCGCCTATAATGGCCGCCGCCTGGACGATCTGCTGCAGACCTTCGGCCAGATCGCCGATGCCTCGGGCATCGTCTCGCGCCTGCGCCTGTTCAAGAGCCCGGCGGAGATCCAGAAGGTCGAGAAAGCCGCAGCACTGGCCGACGACGCGCTCGACGCGGCACTGCCGCTCGTCAAGCAAGGCGGCGACGAAGGCGCCATCCTTGCCGCCATGCAGGGCGCCATCTTCGAGGGCGGCGGCGACTACCCGGCCAACGAATTCATCATCGGCTCGGGCGCCGATGCGCTGCTGTGCCGCTACAAGGCCGGCCGCCGCAAGCTCAACAAGAACGACCAGCTCACGCTTGAATGGGCCGGCGTCTATAATCATTACCATGCCGCGATGATGCGCACCGTGCTAACCGGCAAGGTCTCGCGCCGGCATCAGGAACTGTTCGACGCCGCCCGCGACGCGCTGCTGGCCGTGGAAAAGGCGATGACGCCCGGCAACACCTTCGGCGATGTCTTCGAGGCCCATGCACGCACCATGGAAGCGCATGGCCTGACCAAGCATCGTCTCAACGCGTGCGGCTATTCGCTCGGCGCGCGCTTTGCCCCGTCCTGGATGGACATGCCGATGTTCTACCAGGGCAACCCCGAGCCCATCGCCCCAGACATGACGCTGTTTGCCCACATGATCATCATGGACTCAGAAACCGAGACCGCAATGACGCTTGGCCGCACCTATCTCACCACCGAGACGCAGCCGCGGCCGCTTTCTCGCCATGATCTCGACTTGATCGTGAAGTGAAACCGCCACAATGCGGCGAAGCCTTCAGATGCGGAGAATTGAAACGATGAAGCAATTGCCGGGCCGGATCACGGCACTGCTTTTCGTCGCCGCCGCCCTTTCGGCCTGCACCAGCACGCAGGACGTTCTCGAGCCGTCGGCCATCGCCGCCCAGCAGTCGGGCGCGACCACGGGTGCGATTTCCACCAATGCACGAATCCAGATCGCGCCCATCGTAGGCGCCAGCGTGGAAGCAGCCACACCGCTTACCGAAAGGCTCGCCGTTCGAGCCCGAGAGCGCGGCATTCGCCTGGCCGGCTCCGCCGACGCCACGGCCACCCATGTGCTGAAGGGCTATTTCTCGGCGCTGACCGAAGGCAAGGAAACCGTGGTGGTCTATGTCTGGGATGTCTACGATCCCGAAGGCACGCGCCTGCACCGCATCAATGGTCAGCAGAAGGTCCAGATTTCCGGCGGCGACGGGTGGAGTACGGTTCCGCCGGCTGCCATGCAGACCATAGCGGATTCGACCATCGACCAGCTTTCCTCGTGGCTGGCGGGCCACACCGGTTAGGCTCCGCCCGCGATATATTAGCCAAAAATCCGCGACTCGGCTTGCAATAGCGGCACAGCCCGCTAAAAGCCCGCTAAATTCCTCCTCCCGAAATCCTTCACCAGGAACGGTGCATGAAACTCTTCGCAGGCAATTCCAACCGGGTGCTGGCAGAAGCTGTCGCCCGCTATCTCAATATCCCGCTCGGCAAAGCCAGCGTCCGCCGCTTCGCGGACCAGGAGATCTTCGTCGAGATCCAGGAAAATGTGCGCGGCGAGGACGTCTTCATCCTCCAGTCCACCTCCTTCCCGACCAACGATCACCTGATGGAACTTCTCATCATGATCGATGCCTTCATGCGTTCGTCTGCGCGGCGCATCACGGCGGTCATCCCCTATTTCGGCTACGCACGCCAGGATCGTCGCGCATCGGGCCGCACCCCGATCTCGGCCAAGCTGGTTGCCAACATGATCGCCCATGCCGGCGCCAATCGCGTGCTGACGCTCGACCTGCATGCCGGGCAGATCCAGGGCTTCTTCGACATTCCCACCGACAACCTGTTCGCCGTGCCGGTCATGGCCCGCGACGTGAAGGCCAAGTACAAGCAGCTCAACAACGTCATGGTCGTCTCGCCGGACGTGGGCGGCGTGGTGCGCGCCCGCGCGCTGGCCAAGCGCCTCGATGCCCAGCTTGCCATCGTCGACAAGCGACGCGAGCGCCCCGGTGAATCCGAGGTCATGAACGTCATCGGCGACGTGCGCGGCAAGGACTGCCTGCTGATCGACGACATCGTCGATTCCGGCGGCACGCTGTGCAACGCCGCCGACGCGCTATTGGCCAACGGCGCCACCAGCGTCACCGCCTACATCACCCATGGCGTGCTTTCGGGCGGCGCTGCTGCGCGCATCACCGGCTCGAAGCTGCAGGAACTGGTCATCACCGATTCCATCCAGCCTACTTCAGCGGTGGAGGCCGCGCACAACATCCGCACCATCTCCATCGGTGACCTCATCGGCGAGGCGATCTCGCGCACGGCTTCGGAAGAGTCCGTCTCCAGCCTGTTCGACTGACCCGCCACAATGGACTGCAGCGCCGCGAGCCCTTCGGCTACGCGGCGCTTTTTGCTTTCCGCAGGGTCGGGCCATGCCGGTTTTTGCCGCAACGAGCCGCCCACAGCTTGCCGCTTTCACGGCAAAGCTTTAGGAAAGCCCCTAAACAAAATGAACCGCGCTGCCTGCCGCTGACGAGAAACAGCCGCCGCCGCGCCGACCGAGAAAGCCTGTTTGATGACCGATTTCGACATGATGGCGCCTGCGCTGGCGGCCGCGCTCACATCGCGTGGCTACGAGACGCTGACGCCCGTGCAGCGCGCCATGCTGGAACCGGAGGCGCGCGACGCCGACCTTCTGGTCTCGGCGCAGACCGGCTCGGGCAAGACGGTCGCCTTCGGCATTGCCATCGCCCCCACCCTGCTTGAAGGCCGCGAACGCCTCGGCGCCCCCGGCCTGCCGCTGGCGCTGATCGTGGCGCCCACGCGCGAGCTCGCCATGCAGGTGCGCCGCGAGCTCGAGTGGCTCTACCGTGAAACCGGCGCCCGCATCGGCTCTTGCGTCGGCGGCATGGACATGCGCAGCGAGCGTCGTGCCTTGGCCGATGGCGCCCACATAGTAGTCGGCACGCCCGGCCGCCTGCGCGATCACATCACCCGCGGTTCGCTCGACATTTCGGAGCTGCGCGCCGTCGTGCTCGACGAGGCCGACGAGATGCTTGACCTCGGCTTCCGCGACGATCTGGAATTCATCCTCGCCGCCGCACCGGCCGAGCGCCGCACGCTTCTGTTTTCGGCTACTGTTCCCAACCAGATCGCGCAACTCGCAAAACGCTTCCAGCGCGACGCCCACCGCATCACCGCCCAGGGCGAGAGCGACCAGCACAGCGACATCGACTACCAGCAGATCTTCGTCGCGCCGGCCGACCGCGAAAACGCCATCATCAACACGCTGCTGTTCCACGACCAGCAGAATACGATCATCTTCTGCCACACGCGCGAGGCAGTGAAGCATCTGACGAGCCGCCTTTCCAACCGCGGCTTCCAGGTCGTGTCTCTATCGGGCGAGCTCAGCCAGGCCGAGCGCACCAACGCACTGCAGGCCATGCGCGACGGCCGCGCCCGCGTGTGCGTGGCGACCGACGTCGCCGCGCGCGGCATCGACCTGCCAAATCTCGGCCTCGTCATCCATGCCGACCTGCCGACCAATCCCGACACGCTGCTGCACCGCAGCGGCCGCACCGGCCGCGCCGGCCGCAAGGGCATCTGCGCGCTGATCGTGCCGCTGCACCGGCGCGGCGCCGCCAATCGCGTGCTGAAGCTGGCAAAGCTCACCGCCACCATCGTGCCTGCCCCGACCGCGAGCGACATCGAGCATCATAACCGCCAGCGCATCCTCGACGATCAGGCGCTGAGCCTTGCACCGAGCGAGGACGAGATCGCCTTCGTGCGCGAGTTGATGGAGGCGCACAGCGCCGAAAACATCGCCGCCGCCTATCTCAGGCTGCAGCTTGCCGCCCGCCCAGCGCCTGAAGATCTGATGGAAGCGCCGGTATTTGCCGAACGCGCACCGCGCCGCGAGGCCCGTGACGAAGCTCCCCGCGACCGCAGCGACTTCGACAACGGCGTCTGGTTCCGCGTCACGGTCGGCCGCAAGCACCGCGCCGAGCCGCGCTGGCTTCTTCCGCTGATCTGCAAAGCCGGTCACATCACCAAGCGCGCGGTCGGCTCGATCAAGATCAACGACACCGACAGCAATTTCGAAATCGCCGGCGACAGGGCCGACGCCTTCTGGGCGGCGGTGAAGGAAACCGGCACTGGCGAAAAGGGCGTCACCATCCAGCGCATGGAAGGCAAGGCGCCGCCCCGCGAAAAGCCGGCCCGCGAGGCTGCGGCGCCTGCCTGGAACAGCGAAAAGAAGGGCAAGTTCAAGCCCAAGCCGAAGGCCAAGCCCGGCAAGCCTGACGGCGGGCCGGCGCACAAGAAGCCCAAGAAGAAGTTTTCCAAGAAAACATCGGACTGAAGGCGCGATGCGGGCCCGCATTCCGGCGTCAAAACCTTGCGCTTGCGGGCACCTTCCGCTATAGAGCCGCCACCCGCGTAGACACCCTTGGAGGCAACGCGGATGGGGGCGGCCAACGGTCGCTTTCAACGCTTGAGGTTGGGTTTCGCCCTCTCAGGCGCTCCAATCAACAAGAAAGGAAATGCCATGAGCGATACTTACGAGCTCAAGGCCGAGGCACGCGAACGGGTCGGTAAGGGGTCCGCCCGAGAACTTCGCCGCAACGGCAAGATACCTGCAGTTATCTACGGTGATAAGCAGCCCCCGCTGGCCATCACCGTGCCCTACAAGGAAATCTTCTACAAGATTCACGGCGGCGGCTTCATGACCACCGTGACCACGATCGACGTCGACGGCCAGAAGATCAAGGTCCTGCCCAAGGACTACCAGCTCGATCCGGTGCGTGACTTCCCGATGCACGTGGACTTCCTGCGCGTCAGCAAGCACACCGAGGTCAACGTCAACGTGCCCGTGCGCTTCATCAACGAAGAGAAGGCGCCCGGCATCAAGCGCGGCGGCGTGCTCAACATCGTGCGTCACGAGGTGGAGCTCCACTGCGCGGCCGATGCGATTCCGGAGTTCATCGAGATCGACCTCACCGGTCTTGAGATCAACGACTCCATCCACATCTCGGCCGTGAAGCTGCCGAAGAACACCAAGCCGGTCATCGCCGACCGCGACTTCACCATCGCCACCGTTGCAGCTCCTGCCGGCCTCAAGAGCGAGGAAGGTGCTGCTGCGGCCGAAGGCGAAGCCGAAGCCGCGACCGAGGAATAATCCTCGGCGCCTGGAGGGTCGCAGCGATGCTGCTTTTTGCAGGTCTCGGCAATCCGGGCGCGCAGTATGCCAACAACCGGCACAATGTCGGCTTCATGGCGGCGGAGGCCATTGCCCGCCGCCATGATTTTTCGCCCTGGACGAAAAAATTCCAGGGCCAGGTCGCCGAAGGCAAGATCGGCGGCGAAAAAGTCATCCTTCTGAAGCCACAGACCTTCATGAACCTTTCCGGCCAGTCGGTCGGCGAGGCCATGCGCTTCTACAAGCTGTCCCCTGCCGACCTCACCGTCTTCTACGACGAGCTCGATCTTGCCGCCGGGAAGGTGCGGGTGAAGACCGGCGGCGGCGCTGGCGGCCACAACGGCATCCGCTCCATCGACCAGCATTGCGGCAAGGAATATCGCCGCGTGCGCATCGGCATCGGCCACCCCGGCGTCAAGGAAATGGTGCACGGCCACGTGCTGGGCGATTTCGCCAAGGCCGACAAAGAGTGGCTGGAAGCGCTGCTGGAGGCCATCGCGGATAGTTCCGACCTGGTCGCCAAGGGCGACGACAGCGGCTTCATGAACCGCGTAACGCTGGCGCTGCGCGACAAGCTGCAGCCGACAGGCGAGGACGACACCCCTCCCCCGAAGCAGAAGCCCGCCAAGGCCCAGAGCCACATCCGCCAGGCGCGCCAGCAGGCGCCGGCGGTGAAGGCACCCGAAGCCGGCCCGATGGCCGCCATGCTGAAGAAGCTGTTCCACAAGGAATGAGCCTTTGGGCGCACGCGGGACACGTGCCCCTTCCTTGCAAGTCCCCGTGGTCAAGCCTATCCTTTTTAGAGGACATTCGCGTTTCGTGGCACGAGGCAACCATGAAGAACGTGACGATCTCCCTGGACGAAAAGCTCTTGGCACTCACCGAAGCGGAAGCTGCCAAGGCCGGCGTAAGCACGTCGGAATTCATCGCGGACATCGTTGAATCGGCGCTCACGGCAAGGACGACCGGGACTGGCGAGAAGAACCGCCAACTTGAAGCTCTGGAAAGGATCTTCGCTGGCCCCATGTGGGACGTGACGGAAAATGGGCGAATGCCGACTGCCGAGGAAAGAAATGCCCGGCGGTAGCACGTTCATCGACACCAATGTCCTTCTCTATGCGCACGACCGTCTCAATCAAGAGAAAGCAATCCAGAGCAAAGAATGGCTGAACTTGCTGGCCTCGAGGGGGCTTGCGCGGGTCAACCTGCAGACACTGAACGAGCTTACGAGCGTTCTGCTGCGAAAGAAGTGGTTCGAGGACGTGGCCACTGTCTACGCTGTCGTGGATCAGTTCGCGGTCCTCGGAACCACGCCGGTCACCTACAAGGAGATCGCAACAGCCCGCACCATCCACCTACGCTACGGCTACTCCTGGTGGGACTGCCTTCTGCTGGCCTCCGCGCTCGAACTCGGGTGCCAATTCTTCCTCTCCGAGGATTTGCAGGACGGGCAGGCCATCGAAGGCTTGACGATAGTCGACCCTTTCGCCCATAGCCCTCAGCAAGTTTTCGCTTCTCGATAAGGCTAGATCACCATGGGTTTCAAATGCGGCATCGTTGGGCTGCCCAACGTCGGCAAGTCCACGCTCTTCAACGCCCTGACGCGCACCGCGGCCGCGCAGGCCGCCAACTATCCGTTCTGCACCATCGAGCCGAACACCGGCGAGGTGGCTGTGCCGGATCCGCGCCTGAAGAAGATTGCCGAGGCCACCAAGTCCAAGGAGATCATCCCCACCCGCATTTCCTTCGTCGACATTGCTGGCCTGGTGCGCGGCGCCTCCAAGGGCGAAGGCCTGGGCAACCAGTTCCTCGCCAACATCCGCGAGGTCGACGCCATCGTGCACGTGCTGCGCTGCTTCGAGAATGACGACATCACCCATGTCGAGGGCCGCATCGACCCCGTCGCCGATGCCGAGACCGTCGAAACCGAGCTGATGCTCGCCGACCTCGAAAGCCTCGAGCGCCGCATCGTCCAGATCCGCAAGCGCGCGACCGGCAAGGACAAGGAAGCAATGACCGTCCTGCCGATGATGGAGCAGGCGCTGGCGCTGCTGCAGGACGGCAAGCCGGTGCGCATGCTGCTCAACGGTATCGCCGCAGAAGACCTCGCCATCCTTCGCGGCCTGAACCTGCTCACCTCGCATCCGGTCCTCTATGTCTGCAACGTCGCCGAAAGCGAGGCCGCGACCGGTAACGAGCACACGGCCGCCGTAGAAAAGATGGCCGCCGCACAGGGTGCGCGCACCGTCATCATCTCGGCCGCAATCGAATCCGAGGTCGCCCAGCTCCCCGACGAGGAAGCCAAGGAATTCCTCGACGCACTCGGCTTGGACGAGCCCGGCCTCGACAAGCTCATCCGTGCCGGCTACGAGCTCCTGCAGCTCATCACCTATTTCACCGCAGGCCCCAAGGAGACCCGCGCCTGGACCATCCAGAAGGGCACCAAGGCCCCTCAGGCGGCCGGCGTCATCCACACCGACTTCGAACGCGGATTCATCCGCGCCCAGACCATCGCCTACAACGACTACGTCACCCTGGGCGGCGAAGTCGCGGCCAAGGAGGCCGGCAAGGCGCGCGACGAAGGCAAGGAATACGTCGTGCAGGACGGCGACGTGATGATGTTCAAGTTCAATACCTGACCGGGCGACACGGCTTCTTCATCTCCGGCCGGCATTCTTGACGCACCGATTCGCTGCCGTTAAGCGCGATAAAACTCTTCGCGCCTCCGGCGCATCCCCCTCCTCGATCACGGAGAAGCGACGATGATCAAGGCATATGTGGTCGACGGCGACCGGCTGCGCATGGTGGACGATCTGGAGCATCACAAGGCTGCCGTGGTGTGGGCCGACCTCCTCTCCCCCACCAGGGAGGAGGAGATCGCCATCGAGCAGATGCTCGGCGTCAGCGTTCCCACCCGCGAGGAGATGGAAGAGATCGAGATCTCGTCGCGCCTCTATACCGAGGACGGCGCCATCTTCATGACTGCGACGCTGCCCGCCCAGACCGACGGCGAGCATCCACTGATGTCGCCTGTCACCTTCGTGCTCGCCGGCAACAGGCTCGTCACGGTGCGCTACCACGAGCCGCGCGCGTTCCTCACCTTTCCCATGCGCGCCGAGAAGAGCGCCATGGGATGCACCACCGGCGAAGCCATACTGATCAACCTGCTGGAGGCGATCGTGGACCGTCTGGCAGACGTGCTGGAGCGCATCGGCCACGACATTGACGGCATCTCGCGCAGCATCTTCCAGCCGAGTTCCGACAAACCGTCCAAGCGCGACCGCGACTTCCGCAAGGTGTTCCAGACCATCGGCCGCAAGGAGGAACTGACCTCCAGCATCCGCGAAAGCCTGATGACCCTGCAGCGCCTGTCGGGCTTCCTGGGCAATGTCATGATGCAGAGCAAGAACAAGGACCTGCGCGCCCGGACCAAGACCCTGTCGCGCGACGTGGCCTCGCTGACCGACCACGCCTCTTTCCTGTCCAACAAGATCGTGTTCCTGCTCGATGCCACGCTCGGCATGGTCAACATCGAGCAGAGCGCCATCATCAAGATCTTCTCGGTGGCGGCGGTAATCTTCCTGCCGCCCACGGTCGTCGCCTCCATCTACGGCATGAACTTCGACATCATGCCCGAACTGAAATGGAGCTTCGGCTATCCCTTCGCGCTGTTCCTGATGGTGCTGTCGGCCGTGCTGCCGTACCTCTACTTCAAGCGGCGTGGCTGGCTGTAGCAATCGGTAGCGCCCTGTGGCTCCCCGCCAGCGCCTTGCCTGGGGCGGATGCAGCGGCCACAATGGAAGTTCAAGCGTGAACAGGATTCTGGCATGAACGGCAAGAAATGGGCCTACGAGGATTTTGCGGAGGGCGCCTCGATCGAACTCGGCTCCAAGCAGGTCACGGCCGCCGAGATCATCGAGTTCGCCAGCGAGTTCGACGCCCAGCCCATGCATCTTGACGAGGAAGCTGGCAAGGCCAGCATTCTTGGCGGTCTTTCGGCCTCAGGTTGGCACACATGCGCGATGTTCATGCGGATGATGTGCGATGCCTTCCTGCTCGACTCCACCTCCCAGGGCGCTCCCGGGATCGAATATGTACGCTGGAAAAAGCCCGTGCTCGCCGGCGACACGCTGACCGGCCGCAGCACCGTGCTCGCCAAGCGCCTGTCGAAGTCGCGGCCTCAGCTCGGCTTCGTCACCTGCCGCCACGAACTCTTCAACCAGAAGGGCGAGGCAGTGTTTGAACTGGAAAACACCGGAATGTTCCTGACACGCGAGGGCGCGGCATGACGCTCGACGAGTTCTTCGACATCGGCGCCACAGTCACGCTCGGCTCGCACACCTTCACGGCCGAGGCCATCAAGACATTCGCGGCGAAATACGACCCGCAGCCCTTCCACCTCGATGAGGAGAAGGCGCGCGGCAGCGTCTTCGGCCGCCTCTGCGCTTCGGGCTGGCACACCACGGCAACGTGGATGCGCTACAACCTTGCTCAGCAGGAGGAAGGCGGAAAGCACTGGCCGGGCCCCGGCCCCGCGCCTGAATTCGGCCCCTCGCCCGGCTTCAAGAACCTGAAATGGCTAAAGCCGGTCTATGCCGGCGAAACCATCACCTTCACGCGCACGGGGCTGAGCCACCGGCCCATCGCCAGCCGCCCCGGCTGGCGGCTGCTGACGCTGCAGGCGGAAGCATTCGATTCCACCGGCGATAAGGTTATGGAATTCGAAAGCGCGGTGCTGGTCAAGGCCGACTAACCGCGCCTCTAGCCGCTCTCGATCGCGGCAGGCCAGCCATATGCCGCTCACCCGCTCCCGGCCCCCGCTGGTGGCTGTGAAGAGGCCGGCGGGGCAAACTCAGCTGCAAACGGCTTGGAATTCGTAACCGACCAGTTTGGCCAGGGTTGCGCCCGTGCGGCCTCCGAATGGGACGCCGCCGGCCAGGGAAGCGGCACATCCGGCTTCCCGTTCGCTTCAATGCCCCTCGAAGGCGATCAGCGTGTGCACTGGCACGTCCAGCGCTTCCAGCTTGGCTCGGCCGCCGAGTTCCGGCAGGTCGATGATAAAGCAGGCCGCGACGATCTCCGCCCCCATCTGGCGCAGCAGCTTTGCAGCGCCTTCCGCGGTGCCGCCGGTGGCGATCAGGTCGTCCACAAGGATCACCTTCTCTCCCGGCTGTACGGCATCCTTGTGCATCTCCATCTCGTCCAGCCCGTATTCGAGGCTGTAGGCGATGCTCACGGTCTCGTGCGGCAGCTTGCCCTTCTTGCGGATCGGCACGAAGCCGGCCGAAAGCTGGTGGGCGATTGCCCCGCCGAGGATGAAACCGCGCGCCTCGATACCGGCGATCTTGTCTATCTTGGAACCGGCGAAGGGATGCACCAGCTCGTCGATGGCCCGCCGGAAGGCGCGCGCATTGCCCAGCAACGTGGTGATATCGCGGAACATCACACCGGACCTCGGATAGTCCGGAATGTTGCGGATCGCTGAAAGCAGCGTGTCTTCGAGGGAAGGCTTCATGGGGCGTTTTTTCCGTTACCAGCTAGTTTTGCAGCGGCCCGCGTCAAAAGAAAAGGGCGCCGCGGCGCCCTTCTCAAACAATCCGCCGCAGCGGCCATTCATGGTCAGTGCGCGACGTTGGCCCAGACCTTGCGCTTGGTCACATAGACCAGAGCGCCGAATAGCAGCAGGAACACCATGACCTGGAAACCGGTCCGCTTGCGCGCCTCCAGGTGCGGCTCGGCAGCCCACATCAGGAAGGCCGAGACGTCACGCGAATACTGGTCCACGGTCTGCGGCGAGCCGTCGTCATAGGTCACCTGGTCGTCGGAGATCGGCTTGGCCATGGCCAGCGACTTGCCGCCGATGAAGAACGGGTTGTAGTGCGTGCCTTCGGCAATTTCCATGCCCGCCGGCGGCTCGTGGTCATAGCCCGTGAGCAGCGCGTGGATGTAGTCCGGACCACCTTCGGCATACTGGGTGAAGATGTCGAAGAGGAAGGTCGGGAAGCCCCGCTCCACGCCGCGCGCCTTGGCGATGAGCGAGAAGTCAGGCGGTGCCGCACCGTTGTTGGCGGCGGCGGCAGCGGCCTCGTTCGCGAACGGCGACGGGAAGTGGTCGTTCGGCGTGGCCTTGCGGGTGAACATCTCGCCATCCGCGTTCGGGCCGTCCTGGACCTCGTATTCGGCGGCGAAGGCTTTCACCTGTGCCTCGGTGTATCCCAGATCCTGCAGCGTGCGGAACGCCACCAGGTTCATCGAGTGACAGGCCGAGCAGACTTCCTTGTAGACCTTCAGGCCGCGCTGCAGCTGGGCCTTGTCGTACTGGCCGAACGGACCGGAGAAGGTCCACTTCTCCTGCGTCGGCTTCATGATCGGGAAGTGGGTCGGCTCTGCCGCGTTGTGAGCTTCCTCGGCGGCGAGGGCGGCACCGAAAGTGCCGGCCATGACCAGACCGAAAGCAGCCAATCCGTTGAGAATCTTCTTCATGCGGATATCCCTCTCAAGATTCTCGCTTAGCCTTTGGTTTCCGGCGATGCGGTCGCACCTGCGGGGTGAACCGAAGCACCGCCCTTGTTCTTCTCGAGCACGGCTTCGGTGATCGAGTTCGGCAGGCGCCGAGGGGTCTCGATCAGGCCGAGCACAGGCATGATGACCAGGAAGAACGCGAAGTAGTACAGGGTCGACGCCTGCGCCAGTGCCACATAGACGCCTTCCGCCGGACGCGAGCCGAGCCAGCCAAGGAAGATGGCGTTGGCAACGAAGATCCAGAAGAAGAGCTTGTACCAGGGGCGATAGGCCGCCGAACGAACCTTCGAGGTGTCGAGCCACGGCACGAAGAACAGCACCGCAATCGAGCCAAACATGGCCAGCACGCCACCGAGCTTGGAGTCGATCGGGCCGATGTTGAAGGTGATGGCGCGCAGGATCGCGTAGAAGGGCAGGTAATACCATTCAGGCACGATGTGGGCCGGGGTCTTCAGCGAGTTCGCCTGGATGTAGTTGTCCGGGTGACCCAGATAGTTCGGGATATAGAAGACGAAGTAGGCGAACACGAGCAGGAACACGATCATGCCGAAAGCGTCCTTGATGGTCGCATAGGGCGTGAACGGAACAACGTCGGTCTTCGACTTCACCTCGATGCCGGTCGGGTTGGTCTGGCCAACCACGTGCAGCGCCCAGACATGCAGAACCACGACGCCGGCGATCATGAACGGCAGCAGGTAGTGCAGCGCGAAGAAGCGGTTCAGCGTCGGGTTGTCCACGGCGAAGCCGCCGAGCAGCAGCTGCTGGATCCAGTCACCCACCAGCGGAATGGCGGTGAAGAAACCGGTGATCACGGTCGCGCCCCAGAAGCTCATCTGGCCCCACGGCAGCACGTAGCCCATGAAGCCCGTTGCCATCATCAGCAGGTAGATGATGCAGCCCAGGATCCACAGCAGCTCGCGCGGAGCCTTGTAGGAACCGTAGTAGAGGCCGCGCATGATGTGCACATAGACGGCGATGAAGAACATCGAGGCGCCATTGGCGTGCAGATAGCGCAGCAGCCAGCCCGAGTTCACGTCGCGCATGATCTTTTCGACCGACTGGAACGCAAGCGTCGTGTCGGAGACGTAGTGCATGGCCAGCACGATGCCGGTGAGGATCTGCGCCGCCAGCATCAGCGAAAGAATGCCGCCGAAGGTGTAGGCGTAATTCAGGTTGCGCGGAACCGGATAGGAAACGAAGGAATCGTGAACGAGGCGCGGCAAGGGCATGCGCGCATCAACCCAGCGTCCGATGCCTGTCTTAGGCGAATATGTCGAGTGTCCACCGCTCATGGAAATAAGCCCCTTATGCCATCAGCCGATGCGGATGGTGGTGTCGGAAATAAACGAGAACACCGGCACAGCCATGTTCTCCGGCGCCGGACCCTTGCGGATGCGGCCGGCCGTGTCGTAGTGCGATCCGTGGCACGGGCAGAACCAGCCGCCGAAATCGCCCTGCTGGCCGAGCGGCACGCAGCCCAGATGGGTGCACACGCCGACCATGACCAGCCAGTTTTCCTTTTCCTTGCCGGCCGAACGGTCCACGTCGGTCGCCTTCGCGTCGGAAGGAAGGTTGGCGTTGCGCGCAACCGGGTCCTTCAGCTCGCCAAGCGGCACATCCTGCGCGGCCTTGATTTCTTCCGGCGTGCGGTTGCGGATGAACACCGGCTTGCCGCGCCACTTGACCGTCAGAGACATGCCCGGCGTCAGCGAAGACACGTCAACCTCGATGGACGACGCGGCAAGCGTCGATGCATCGGGACGCATCTGGTCGATAAAGGGCCAGGCGACAGCCGCCGCGCCCACGACACCGGCCATGCCGGTCGCCACATAGAGAAAGTCACGACGGGTTGGGTCGATCGTATCGTTTGCGCTCACGGGAATATGATCCTTTCGCCTTACCCTCACCGGCGGCAGAGCCTGTCCCCCGCTCATTGTCGACAGCCCGGCCCGCACAGCGGAACAGGCTGACGAAGTCCTCCGGCATTCGAAATCGGTTTATGCGTGAACCCCGCTCTTGTCCAGACAGGACAACGGGGAGAGGGCAGATTGTCGCGGGTGGCTGTGAAAAGCCTGTGGGGAGCCCGAAAACCCGCACTTCCCACCTTACCAGCGGGCCCGCGAGCCGGGTTTTCGCCGGCTTGTGCACCCGACCTCAGGAGGCGCCGAGCCGCACCAGAACCTCCCGCGGAATCGCATAGTCGCGGATCGCATCGTCGTGCCGGCGCAGGCCGCAAAGCTCGCGCTGGATGAAATATGCCTGCACCGATTCGGCCGCGGCCTTGAGCAGTCGGGCGCGTGCCCCTGCATCACCCTTGTGTTCGCGCAGCCGCGTCAGCGCCTGTTCGGCGCGCCGGCCGGCGCGGCCGAGCGAAACGGCCATCTCGGCCAAAAGCTCGGCGTCCAGCACACTCGGCCCGGAATCCAGCGCCGTAGAAAGTCGCTTGGGCGGGCGCAGTGCCATGGATGGTGTCCTACTCTGCGGCCAGCCGGTCGCCCAAAAAGCCGCCCGACTGGCGCTTCCAGAGCTGCGCATACAGCCCTCCGCGTGCCAGCAGTTGCTCGTGCGTCCCCTCCTCCACGATCTTGCCGCCATCGATGACGATCAGCCGGTCGAGCGCTGCGATGGTGGAAAGCCGGTGCGCGATGGCGATCACCGTCTTGCCCTCCATCATGCGGTAGAGATTGTCCTGGATCGCAGCCTCCACTTCCGAATCGAGCGCCGAAGTGGCCTCGTCCAGAACCAGGATCGGCGCGTCCTTCAGCATCATCCGCGCGATCGCCACGCGCTGGCGCTGGCCGCCGGAAAGCTTCACGCCGCGCTCGCCCACATGGGCGTCATAGCCGCGCCGGTCCTTCAGGTCCGAAACGCCGGTAATGAAATCATGCGCGGCCGCCCGTTCGGCCGCGTCCTCGATCTCGGCCTGGGTGGCCCCTTCCCTGCCGTAGCCGATATTGTCGCGGATGGAGCGGTGCATCAGCATCGCCTCCTGGCTTACCACGCCGAACTGTGCGCGCAGCGAAGCCTGCGTCACCTCGCGCACGTCGTGGCCATCCACCAATATGCGCCCCTTCTCGACATCGAACAGGCGCAACAGCAGGTTGACCATTGTGGTCTTGCCGGCACCCGAAGGCCCCACCAGCGCTACGCGCTCGCCGGGCCGGATATGCAGGTTCAGATCGTCGATGATCCCCTCGTCCGCCCCGTAGTGGAACGAAACGTTCTCGAAGCGGATGTCGCCCTTGGCGCGCGGCATTGCGATTGCATCGGCCGCGTCGCGGATCGCCGGCCTCACCGAGATGGTGCCTGTCGCATCCTGGATCGTGGCATAGGAGCGGATCAGCCCGTTGATGTTGAACATCATCCAGCCCGACATCTGGTTGAGCCGGAAGACCAGGCCGAGTGCGGATGCGATTGCGCCCGAGGTGATGCCGCCACCGGTCCATTTATAGATGCAGAGCGCGGCGATGGAGGCCATCATGACGCCATTGGTCATAGCCACCGCCGCGCGCACCGTGGTGATCGCCCGCGTGAGCCGGATGACGGCTCGATAAAGCGTCTCCATGCCCTCGCGCACGAAGGCATGCTCGCGCCGGCCGCTGTCATAGAGTTTTACAGCGACGATGTTGGTGAAGGCGTCGACCATGCGGCCGTTGAAGATGGAGCGCTGGTCCGCCGCCGCCCGCCCGGCCTGTCGCATCTCCGGCAGCAGGAAGCGCACGATCGCCACATAGGCCGCGAACCATACGATGATCACCACACCCATCCACGGGTCCAGCGTCATCAGGATCGTGGTGGTCAGCACCACGAAGGTCAGGAAGGACCACATCGTCTGCAGCACGTTGACGATGAAGTCGCCCACCGCCTCGCCGCCTTGCATGATCTTGGTGGCGATGCGGCCGGCGAAATCGTTCTGGTAGAAGCCGTAGGGCTGCTCGATGACGCGGCGGAAGGATTGCCAGCGCACCATGGAGAAAAAGCCGGGCACGATCACCTGCTGCTCGGCCACGCCCGAGGCTACCATCACCGCGGTCCGCACCACCACGAGCAGCAGCAACAGGCCGGCAAGCTGCGGCCAATGGTCGGCCAGAAGCTGCTGCGGGGAAGAGGAATCGAGAATGTCGATCAGCCAGCCGATCGACCAGTAGAGCGCCGCGTCCACGGCGCCGGCCAGGCCGCCGACGATCAGAAGCAATAGCAGCGGCCCCTTCGCCTGCATGGCGAAATAGAGGATGAAGCGCCAGGCGCTGCTGGGCAGGACCTCGCGGTCCGTATCCTGAAACGGGTCGATCCAACCCTCGACCCGTTGCCACAGCTTCTCGCGCAACCCGTTCTCCTTCATTCAAGCCGGCCTTGCCGCCCCGCAAGCGGCGCCGGGTGCATGCCGCGCGCCGCTCCACCAATATAGGTGCTCGCAGCGGGAAAACATGCCGGCCAACATGGGCGGAATGACGATGCTTTCTGCCGCAAACGCATCCTCATTCGGCGGCGAGTTCCTTTCCGACTGCCGACGCATCGACTTCCTCCGGCAGGAAGCCGCCGGACTGGCGCATCCACAACTGGGCGTAAAGTCCGCCGCGTGCGACAAGTTCCTCGTGCGTGCCTTCCTCGATGATGCGGCCCTTGTCCATCACCACGAGGCGATCCATGGCCGCGATGGTGGAAAGCCGGTGGGCGATCGCGATCACCGTCTTGCCCTCCATCAGCCGGTAGAGGTTTTCCTGGATCGCGGCCTCGACCTCGGAATCCAGCGCCGAGGTCGCCTCGTCGAGGATCAGGATGGGTGCATCCTTCAGCATGACGCGAGCGATCGCGATGCGCTGGCGCTGGCCGCCCGACAGCTTCACGCCGCGCTCGCCGACATGGGCATCGTAGCCCTTGCGGCCCTTGGCGTCGGCCAGCGTCGCGATGAAGTCCTGCGCGGAGGCGCGCCGGGCGGCCTCAAGCATGGCCTCGTCGCCGGCATCGGGCCGGCCGTAGAGGATATTCTCGCGCACCGAGCGATGCAGCAGCGAGGTGTCCTGCGTGACCATGCCGATTTGCGCGCGCAGCGAATCCTGCGCCACCGCGGAAATATCCTGCCCGTCGATGGTAATGCGGCCGCTCTCGACGTCGTAGAAGCGCAGAAGCAGGTTGACCAGCGTCGACTTGCCCGCGCCCGAACGCCCGACCAGCCCCACCTTTTCGCCGGGCCGGATCGTCAGCGACAGGTTCTCGATGATGCCCTTGCCCTTGCCGTAGTGGAACCCGATCTTGTCGAACTCGATCTCGCCCCTAGGCACCGTGAGCTCGGGCGCATTGGGCTTGTCCTCCACCAGCCGCGGCAGCGAGATCGAGGTGATGCCGTCCTGCACCGTGCCGATGTTCTCGAACAGGCCGGAGACCTCCCACATGATCCACTGCGACATGCCCCACAGCCTCAGCACCAGGCCGATCGCCACCGCCACAGCTCCGATGGTCACCACCTCGCCGAGCCACAGGTAGATCGAGAGCGCACCCACGGTCAGAAGCAGCAGCGAGTTGAGCGCATAGACGACTATGTAGAAGAGCGTGATCAGCCGCCCCTGCGCATAGGCGGTCTGCATGAAATCGCTCATGCCCTCGCGTGCATAATCGGCCTCCCGCCTTGCGTGGGAAAACAGCTTCACCGTCTGGATGTTTGTATAGCTGTCGACGATGCGCCCGGTCATCAGCGAGCGGGCATCGGCCTGCGCTGCCCCAACCTTGCCGAGCCGCGGCACGAAGAAGCGCAGCGCGACCAGATAGCAGCCCAGCCACACCAGCAGCGGCGCCACCAGCCGCCAGTCGGCCGAACCGACGATGACCAGCACGCCCAGGAAATAGACGATCACATAGTTCAGCACCTCGACGAACTTGATAACCGTCTCGCGCACCGCCAGCGCCGTCTGCATCAGCTTGGTGGCGATGCGGCCGGCGAACTCGTCCTGGTAGAAGGTCATGGACTGGTTGAGCAGGTAGCGATGCACCTGCCAGCGGATGCGCATCGGATAGTTGCCGAACATCGTCTGGTAGGTGTTGAGCGAGGACAGCGCCACCGTCGCCGGCAAGACGACGGCGACCACCAATGCCATGCCCGCGAGCTTCCACCACTCCGTCTCAAGGAACGTCTCGCGGTCGTGCGCCGACAGCCAGTCAACGATGTTGCCGAGGAAGCCGAACATCCAGACTTCCATGATGGCGATCAGCGCCATGGTAATCGCCGCGACAAGCACGAAGGGCCAAGCCGGCTTGGTGAAATGCCAGCAGAACGCAGCCAGCGTGCGCGGCGGCTCGACCGGCTTGTCGGCAGGAAACGGATCCAGTCTCTGTTCAAACCAGCGAAACATCTTGATTCTCTTCACGTTCGGGTCATGCGGCGTGCTGCAGCGGGCGCTCGCATGCGTCTTCTTGCATCTCTTCGCCGGTCGAAGCGGAATCGCCAGCGGCAGCGATTCCGGCCTGACCAGTGTAATATGGTTGCGCCTTCGCGCCGACCCCATCGCACGCCGTTCCTGACACTGTCATGTCAGGCGTCGCTGTCGGCACGGCCGGCCGGGCAAGGGCACCCAGCCAGTCCGTCAGCCGCCGGATCGGCGAGCGATAGCCCGGATCGGGACCGGCGCCCGACAAATCGATGTCGGGCAGGCTGCCGCGACGCCTTCGGCCTTCGGATGGCTGTTCAAGCGGCACGCGCGCGCCGATGGCCAGCGCCCAGGCGGCAAGCTTGCGCTCATGCAGGCTGGTGCCGCTGCTCAGCCGGCGCGCAACTCGGGAGGGCGGTTCAGACGGGGCCTCGGGCCCCTTGGCAAACGGATAAAACATCGCAGGATTCCTTCGGGAACGGAGAAGAAGTTCCGGCGGAAATCGAGACGATGCTGCTTTGGAATGTCAGATGGTGCTAAAGCGTCGAACCGAACCCGCCGTCAGGCCTTATGGCCGCGGTGGAGCCAAAACATACGTACAGCCATGCTTTCCTCCCTCGGTTCGAGTTGACAATGCGCGCTCTATAGCTCCTTTCGGCGGCAAACACCATGCCGGCCAAGTAACTTTCCGTGACGGCAAGGAAACAGTTGCGCAACGGCAACAGATTAGCAGGGCAAGATATTGAACGAAGGCATTCGCATAGCGCTCTACCAGCCCGACATCGCGGGCAATACAGGCACCATACTGCGCATGGCCGCCTGTTTCGGTCTCGCCGTCGACATCATCGAGCCGGCCGGCTTCGATCTCTCCGACCGAAACCTGCGCCGGGCCGGGATGGACTATCTCGAAATGGCCGCCCTGAGGCGCCATGTCGATTTCGCGGCCTTCGACGCCTGGCGCATGGCGGAAGGGCGCAGACTCCTGCTGTTCACCACCAGGGGCGCCCTGCCCTACACCGAATTCCGCTATGCCGATGGCGACATAATATTGTTTGGCCGCGAGTCGGCGGGCGTACCCGATCATGTGCACGAACGCGCCGACGCGCGGCTGCTCATCCCCATGCGCGGCGGCGGCCGCAGCCTGAACCTGGCGCTCAGCGCGGCCATGGCCGCCGGCGAGGCGATGCGGCAGCTCGGCTGAAACGTCTTCCACGCCCGCAATCACCGCCAGGCGCGCGATGCGCCGCCTCCGCAGCGTCACCCATCCTGCAATTTCCACCCTTGCGAACATGCCGGCATCCTTCGGTTTGCGTGGCGAAGGATGCCTTGCTACAACCTCAACCAAAGTTGAGGTCAAGCAGGAAATCGAAGATGGTCAAGGAGCTTTCCGTCGGCGAGGTGGCGCATCGCAGCGGCGTCGCGGTTTCGGCGCTGCATTTCTACGAAACCAAGGGGCTCATCCGCAGCCATCGCACGGCGGGCAACCAGCGCCGCTACGGCGGCGATGTGCTGCGCCGCGTCGCCATCATCCGCGTGGCGCAGGAGGTCGGCATCTCGCTTGCCGACATCGCGGAGGCGCTGGCCACGTTGCCGGACGGCCGCACCCCCACGCGCGACGATTGGCGTGTGCTTTCCGAAGGTTGGGCAGCAGACCTCGACCGCCGCATCGAACAATTGCAGAAACTGCGCGACGGGCTCACCGGCTGCATCGGTTGCGGTTGCATGTCGCTCGACCGCTGCCCGCTGCACAATGCCGGCGACCGCCTTGGCGCCGAGGGGCCTGGCCCGCGGCGGCTTTTGGTGGGCGCGGCGCGAAAGGCGGCTAATCGGACGAAGGGAGCCGCCGTATCGTGAATTCGATCACGTCGCCGGGACGCTCGTACCAGCTTTCGATTGTCGTCCAGTAGGCCTGTTTCGGCCAGCGCTCGAACCATTCCTTGGCCTTCGCGCGCGCCGCGCCACGTGGAAGCACGAATGTCTCGCGCAGGAAACCGTCGCGCGGCGTGCGCGCGCGCTCGGCACGGCTCTGTTCCAGCCTCTTCTTCAGGCCATCCAGCGGCGGTCTCGTCGGGGTACGCACGAGGAACTCCTTGACCCAGATCATTTACAGATTAGGGATCACGTCGAGAAAAAACGAGTCATTTGTGCAGCATGCCGCCCGTTGGCCGGCATCGCCAGAACCAGTGGAGACCGCATGGAGCGCCCAGAGATCCCGGCCGGCCTGCCCGCCGACATCGAAACCAAGAAGGAAACGGCCCGCATCTGGTTCGAGGAACTGCGCGACCGCATCTGCGCCGCCTTCGAGAAACTGGAAGATGATCTGTCCGCCACCCAGGCCACCTCATGGGCCCCCGGCCGCTTCGAGCGCACGCCCTGGCTGCGCGAGGAAGGCAAGGGCGGCGGCGGCGTCATGTCGATGATGCATGGCCGCGTCTTCGAGAAGGTCGGCGTCCACACCTCCACCGTCCATGGCGAATTCTCGCCCGAGTTCCGCAAGCAGATGCCCGGCGCCGAGGAAGACCCGCGCTTCTGGGCCAGCGGCATCTCGCTCATCGCCCATCCCTGGAACCCCAACGTGCCCGCCGTTCACATGAACACGCGCATGGTGGTCACCTCGCGCCAGTGGTTCGGCGGCGGCGCCGACCTCACCCCCGTGCTCGACCGGCGCCGGACGCAGGAAGACCCGGATACGCAGGCTTTCCACAAGACCTTCGCCTTCACCTGCGGCAAGCACCCTGAAGTCGCCGACTACGCCAAGTTCAAGACCTGGTGCGACGAGTATTTTTTCCTCCCGCACCGCAACGAGGCGCGAGGCATTGGCGGCATCTTCTACGACTGGCTGCACTCGCCGGAGGAGAAGGGCGGCTGGGACGCCGACTTCCGCTTCACGCAGGATGTCGGCCGCTCCTTCCTGGTGGTCTATCCGCATCTGGTGCGCAAGAATTTCAGCACCGAATGGTCCGAGGCCGACCGCGAGGAACAGCTCATCCGGCGCGGGCGCTATGTCGAGTTCAACCTGCTCTACGACCGCGGCACCATCTTCGGCCTGAAGACCGGCGGCAACGTCAACTCCATCCTGTCGAGCATGCCGCCGGCGGTGAAGTGGCCGTGAGGCGTTGCATGCGCTAGCCGCGCACTTGACGCTTGAACGACATACGCTAAGAGCGCATAATCCGGGAAAATCTCGGGTTGTGGATGAAGATTTCGTTCGATCCGGCAAAGGATGAGAAGACCCGGGTCGAGCGTGGATTTTCACTCGCGCTTGGCGTGGATGTCATTCGCAACCAGGTAGCCTTGAGATTGGATGATCGTCGCGACTACGGCGAAGATCGCCTGATCTCCTTTGGCTATGTGGAAGAGCGGCTCTTCGTTTGCGTCTACACGGTTCGCGGCGATACCTTGCACATAATATCCGTCCGCAAGGCGAACGACAGGGAGATCAAAAGATATGGTCGACGATCCTGACTTCGCCGACAGCCCCGAATGGGACGAAGGCAACACGCGTCTGCCAGATGCCGCAGCCAAGTTGAAAGCGGCGCGGGCTGCCCTCCTCATGAGCCAAGGCGACTTTGCGAAGCTTCTTGGCATCCCGGTTGCGACGCTGCAGAACTGGGAGCAGCGCAGGACGCATCCCGACCCGGTCGCCAGAACCCTCATCGACCTGATCGCGGACGACCCCCGCGAAATGCGCAAGCGCCTGGAGAAAAGAAGCGCGGCCTGACTGTCGCACTGGCCGTGTCTCGGTTGGCGCCTAGAATGTTGGTTAACTTTTGGCTGACAGTCTCGGCGCATGGCTAAGAAATCCTTTACCGGCACCCTCACCCTGCTCCTCGCCCTCGGCGCGGCTGGCGCCGCCGGGGCACGCGACCTATCTGAATGCGAGCGCAACGGATCGCAGGCCAGAATGGCGGCTTCGAGCACTCAGGAACGCCTGCTCTCGTCGGCCCCCTCGCCCCGGGGCTGCCCCGAGCTGCTGGCCGATGCAAAAAGCCTCACGCAGCCTGCAAGTCCCGGCTCGGCTACGACAGCCCTGCCCGCCGACGCCAACGCATCTTCCATCATCCACGCCGACAATTTCACCGTTCTGGTCAAGCGGCCGGAAAACGCCTCCGCCGAGACGCTGGTGCTGCTGCACGGGTCCGGCGGCGACGAGACCACGCTGATGTCGCTCGCCTCGCGCATCGCGCCGCGTGCGGTGTTGGTAGGCGTGCGCGGCCGCATCGTGCAGGACGGCAAGAAGCGCTGGTATCGGCGACTCACCCCGACCAGCTTCGACCAGCGCGATATCCGCTCGGAAGCCGCAGCCTTCGCCGGCTTTCTCACCGATGCGGTGAAGAAGAAGGTGCTGAACCTCGATCACACCGTCTTCCTCGGCTATTCCAACGGCGCGAATCTGCTGGCGGCGTTGTCGTTGCTGCATCCGGGCTTGATCGAACGTGCGGTGCTGCTGCGGCCGATGCCGGTGCTCGATGCGGTGCCCGACGTCAGCCTCTCCGGCACGCGTTTCCTCGTGGTGGCCGGGGCTTCCGACACCACCTACGCTCCCTTCGCGCCGGCGCTGGAGGCAACCTTGAAGGGCCATGGCGCCCATCTCGACGCCCGCACCATCAAGGCCGGCCACGGCCTCGGCGACGAGGACGTCAGGATCGTCAGCGAGTGGCTGGGCCGCTCCAACGCGGTTTCGCTGAACTAGCTTCCCCATCAAAGGCTTGGGGCGGAATGTTCGAGCCGGGCCCTCGCGCAAGGCTGGCCCATCAGAATGATTTGATCGTAGGCCGATAAGGGCAGCCCGGCGGCGCTTTGCGTGCTATCATCGCGCTCCGAACAACGATGCGAGGAAAGGAGAAACCGATGAAGGAATTTCAGTGCGGCTCGCTCGTCCCCGGCTGCCAATGGCATACCCGTCACGAAGAAGAAGCTGAAGTCATGCGCCGCGCGGTCGAGCACATGCGCGAAACCCATGGCGAAACCATCATCCGCGAGACGATGATCGAGGCGATCCGCTCCCGCATCGAGAAGGTTCGCGACGCGGCCTGATCCCGAACCGGCTCAGGTCGTCGCCTTCAGGCTCTCTGCGGCGCGTTCGAGGAGTGCGCCGCGTTCCAGCGCAAAACCAGAATCGACCCAGGCGCTTTCGAGCGCCCGCAGCATGTCGCCCATCTTCGGCCCCTTGGCCACGCCAAGAGCTGCCAGGTCTCCGCCATTGACCGGAAACACCGGCCGTTCCCATTTCACGGCAAAGCCCAGCAGGCGGGAATAGCCGCCGGCCTCCATCATCGCCTTGTCGTCCTCGACCGCGCGGCCGCGCGCCGAAGCGAGCGCCAGCTTCAGCCGGTCGACGATGCCGCCCCGCTCGCCGCGATAGAGCATTTTCGCAAAAGCGCCCTCGCTCATCGTGGACGCCGGTGCCGAAGCGGCGGCCCACTGCGCCAGCCGCTCGGCTTCAGCGTTGGAAAGCCGCAGTCGTTCCGCCATCGCCTCCATGCGCGCCGCGTCCGGCGGCACGATCGCCTCCAGCCGCAGCATCGGGTCGGCCGGCCAGCCCAGATCGGCCTCGGTCCGGGCCAGCGCGTGGATCGCGTCGATGCCCCATTTCTCGCTTTCCGGCAAAATGCGCGTCAGTACGCCGGCCTGTCGCATCCACAGCAAGGCGCGCGAAGGGTCGGGCGCGGCAAGCAGCTTCTTCAATTCGCTCCACACGCGCTCGGCCGACAACTGGTCGAGCCCTTCCTTCAGTCGTGCGCAGGCTTTCAGCCCCTCCGCGTCCGGCCGCCCGGCGCCATACCAGGCAAAGAAGCGGAAAAAGCGCAGGATGCGCAGAAAATCCTCGCGGATGCGCGCTTCCGGATCGCCGATGAAACGCAGCGTGCGGCTTTCGAGATCGGCGAGCCCCCCGACCAGGTCCACCACCTGCCCGTCGGCTTCCGCATAGAGCGCGTTGATGGTGAAGTCGCGCCGCTCGGCATCCGCTTTCCAGTCGCGGCCGAAGCGCACCTTGGCGCGGCGGCCATCCGTTTCCACGTCGGCGCGCAGCGTCGTCACCTCGAACGGCCTGCCGCCGGCGATCACGGTGATCGTGCCGTGGTCGGCCCCCGTCGGCACCGTCTTGAAGCCAGCGGCCTTGGCGCGGCGCGCCGTTTCGTCCGGCTCGGTCGTGGTGGCGATGTCCACATCGGCCACCGGCTGGCCCAGCAGGGCGTTGCGCACCGCCCCGCCGGCGATCCGCGCCTGCTGGTCATCGGCGTTCAGCGCCTGCAGCAGCTTCTGCAGGTCTGCATCGCCCAGCCAGGGCGCCTTGCCGGCAATCGACACGCTGCCGCTCATGCATAAAACCTTTCATAAAGAGTGCGGATGATGCCCGCAGTCACGCCCCAGATGCGCTGCCCGCCATAAGGCATGTCGTAATAGACCCATTTGCGGTTGTCCCACATGCGGCTGCCCTGGTGGTGGTTGGCCGGGTCCATCAGGAAGCGCAGCGGCACCTCGAAGGCGGTGTCCACCTCATGCGCGTTCAGCGTCAGGTGAAAGTCGGGCCGAACGATGCCCAGCACCGGCGCGATGAGGTAGCCGCTGCCGGAGACATAGTCCGGCATGCGCCCGATGATCTCGACACGGTCGGCGCCAAGGCCGATTTCCTCAGTCGTCTCGCGCAGTGCCGCAAATTCCGGCGTCGGGTCAGTGGCGTCGATGCGCCCGCCCGGAAACGCCACCTGGCCCGAATGGCTACGCAGCTTCTCCGCCCGCTTGGTCAGGATCACGCTTGCTTCGTCGCCATGGTCCACCACGGGAATCAGCACCGCCGCCGCGCGCAGGTTGTCGCGCCGGATCAGGTCGCCGAAGCCGGGATTGAAATAGTGGTCGCCATAGTCGTGACTGACATCTTCCGGATGCAGGCGCACCACGCGCTCGCGAAAATCGCGGGCGGAAAACAGCGGTGCCGCAAACCTGTCCATGGCTCAGGCGCTCAGCCGCCGCAGCTTCTCGGCGGTCATGATCGGGAAAACCTCACCCTTCGAGCGCACGGCGAACATCGGTTCGCCGTCGATCTCGATCTCCTCGCCGTATTCGACCAGCTCATACATCACCGGCCGCGCCACCAGCGCCTCCAGTCGCCCGCGCACCAGCACGTAGGGCTTCAGGCCCCCGGTCTCGTCCTCGTCCACGAAGCGCATCGGGCGGTCGGGGCCGGCCTCCACCACATCGCCCACATTGGTGCGGAAGGTGATGACCTGCCCGTCGCCCTCGCCCGTCACCGTCATCTCCACGGCAACGAAAGGAGCATCCACCACCCGGATGCCCACCTTCTCCACAGGCGTCACCAGATAGGTCTTGCCGTCGGCGTCCTTGCGCAGCACCGTGGAAAAAAGCTGCACCAGCGGCATGCGCCCGATGGGCGTGCCAAGATAGAACCAGGTGCCGTCCTGGCGGATCTCCATGTCGAGGTCGCCACAGAAGTCCGGATTCCAGCGTTCCACGGGCGGAAGCCCTTGTCCGGCCCGGGTCGCGCGCGAGATAAGTGCCTGAAGACCGGCAGCGTCGCCGACCTTCGTGAGCCCGCCTTCAATATGTGCTTCGTCTTTGGTCATGGTCACGAAATAGTCACTGTTGTTAAGCTTGTCAGCCTTGGTGCGTGATTTAAGTTCATTCATCTGCGCGGCAAAAGTGCTAATCGTGGCCAACGAAACGGCAGCCACCTTCCCGGACAAGTGAGGTTCCAAGCGGCATGAGCGTAGTGATCAAGGACCCCTCGATCGCCAAAAAGGAAATGATCGCGGACGCCGAAAAGGCATTGCGCGACATTTCCAAGATTCGCGACGGCGTCGGCAAGGTCATCTTCGGCCAGGAAAGCGTGATCGAACGCACGCTGGTTGCGCTGCTGGCCGGCGGACACGCCCTGCTGGTCGGCGTGCCGGGCCTGGCCAAGACCAAGCTGGTGGAAACGCTGGGCATCGTGCTCGGCCTCGATTCGCGCCGCGTCCAGTTCACGCCCGACCTGATGCCCTCCGACATTCTCGGCTCCGAGGTGATGGAGCAGGACGAAAGCGGCAAGCGCTCCTTCCGCTTCATTCCGGGCCCGATCTTCGCCCAGCTTCTGATGGCCGACGAGATCAATCGCGCGAGCCCCCGCACGCAGTCGGCGTTGCTGCAGTCCATGCAGGAATATCACGTCACCGTCGCTGGCGCGCGCCACGACCTGCCTGCCCCCTTCCACGTGCTCGCCACCCAGAACCCGCTGGAGCAGGAAGGCACGTATCCGCTCCCGGAAGCCCAGCTCGACCGCTTCCTGATGCAGATCGACATCCACTATCCTGACATCGAAGCCGAGCGGCGCATCCTTCTGGAAACCACCGGCGTCGAGGAGGCCAGGGCCGCCAACGTGCTTTCGCCCGCGCGCCTGCAGGAGATCCAGCGGCTCATCCGTCGCATGCCGGTGCCCGAAAGCGTGGTCGAGGCGATCCTCGATCTGGTGCGCTCGGCGCGGCCGGGCCAGGGTGACGCCGAGACCGACAAGCATGTGGCCTGGGGTCCGGGCCCGCGCGCCAGCCAGGCGCTGACGCTCTGCACCCGCGCCCGCGCGCTTTATGACGGGCGGCTGGCGCCGTCGATCGACGACGTGAAGGCGCTGGCCGAGCCGGTTCTGCAGCACCGCATGGCGCTTACCTTCGCCGCCCGCGCCGAAGGCATGAGCGTGCGCGACGTGGTGGCGCGGCTGGTGAAGGGAATCTGATGGCACGCATCGGCGCGGCCTCGCCTCCTGTCGGTACGAAAGACGCCCTTGCCCGCGCAAGGCAGCGCGCTTTTCTCGTTCCCGACCTGCTGATCGAGGCGCGCCGCGTCGTCAACACCGTTATTTCCGGCTGGCACGGCCGCCGCAAGCGCGGCATCGGCGAGAATTTCTGGCAGTTCCGCCCCTATGTCGAGGGCGAGAGCCTGTCGCGCATCGACTGGCGCCGCTCGGCCCGCGACGACCACATCTATGTGCGCGATCGCGAATGGGAGGCAGCCCATACCGTGTGGCTGTGGGCCGACCCGTCTGCCTCCATGCTCTACCAATCGAGGGCTGCGCATGTTTCCAAGGATTCGCGCGCGCTGGTGCTTATACTCGCGCTGGCCGAGCTTCTGTCGCGCGGCGGCGAACGCATAGCCTGGCCGGGCCTCACCGATCCCTTCACTGCCCGCAACGGCGCCGAGCGGCTGGCGGCCCACCTCACCCATGCCGGCGCGCTTCCGCACCGGCCCGACCTCAGCGCCGTCCGCCGCTTTTCCGACGTCGTCATCGCCAGCGATTTCCTCGATCCGGTCGAGGAAACCAAGGAATGGCTCGACACGCTCGCCCGGCGCGGCGCCCGCGCGCATCTGATCGAGATCGCCGACCCGGTCGAGGAAAGCTTCCCATATTCCGGCCGCACCGAATTTACCGACCCCGAAACCGGTGAAAAGCTCACCGCCGGCCGCGCCGAACAGCTCGGCGCCGACTACCGCCTGCTCTACACCGCCCGCCGCGAAGAGCTTGCCGCCTGGTGCAAGCGCCTGGGCTGGAGCTACACCGTCAACCACACCGACCGTCTCGCCTCCGAGGCGCTGGTGCAGGTGCACATGGCCATGAGCGCCGAAAGCGGCTACGCCTCCGGGGTGCGCGCATGAGCTGGCTGCCGCTCTCCTTCGGCTTTCCGGCCATCCTGTGGGGCCTGCTTGCGCTGCCGGTCATCTGGTGGCTGCTCAGGCTCACCCCGCCCAAGCCGGAGACCGAGGTCTTCCCGCCTCTGAAGATTCTGGCGCGGGTGCTGCGCCGCGAGGAAACGCCTCGTCGCAGCCCGTGGTGGCTCACCTTGCTGCGCCTGCTGATGGCCGCGCTGGTGATCATGGCGCTGGCTGAACCCGTCTTCAACCCGCGCGAGAAGCTTCCCGCGGTCGGCAGCGGGCTTGCGCTGGTCATCGACAATGGCTGGGCCGCTTCGCCGGATTGGAACCGCCGCGTCGCCACCGCCGAGCGCCTGATCGACGATGCGGCGGCCGGCGCCCAGCGGATCCTGCTCGCCTTCACCGCCGAAAAGCCCAACGCCGACATCGGCCCGTTCGACGCGCGGGCCGCGCGCGACAAGCTGCGCGCCGCCAAGCCCCGCCCGATCCCCACCGACCGTCCCGGCGTCTATGCCCGCGTCGCCGCGGCACTCGACGCCATGCCCGGCGCCAGCATTGCCGTTCTGGCCGACGGCCTGGCCGCAAAGGGCGACGAGGCCGCTTTTGCCACGCTTCTGGGCAAGGGTCCGGCCAGCGTCGTCTGGGCGGTGCCCGACCGCATCGCCACAGTTGGTCTGACCAAGGCCGAAAACCAGCTCGACGGCTTTGCCTTCACCGCCGTGCGCCCTTCGTCCGACCCTGCCCCCCGGCAGGTCGCGGCGGGCGCCTTCGACGACAAGGGCCGACGCATCGCCGATGCGGCCATCGCCTTCGGCACGGGCAAAACCGTCGGCACCGGACTGATGAAGGTTCCGTTCGAGCTGCGCAACGATTTCGCCGCCATCCGCATCGACGGCGAGAACCATGCGGGTGCAGTGCGCGTGCTGGACGAAAGCTCCAAGCGCCGCCGCGTCGGGCTCATCTCGCAGGCCGAGGCCGACCAGGCGCAGCCGCTCCTGGCCCCGCTCTATTACATCCGCCGCGCGCTCTCGCCCTATGCCGATCTGGTCGAACCGCAAAGCCGCGACCTCGCCGACGCCATCCCCCAGCTTCTGGAACAGAAGCCGGCGATGATCGTCATGGCCGACATCGGCACCATCCCCGAGCCCGCCCGGCAGAAGCTGGTGGAATGGGTGAACAATGGCGGCATGCTGGTGCGCTTTGCGGGCTCCCGCCTCGCCGCCGCCGGCAATGACGACGACCTGCTGCCGGTACGCCTGCGCACCGGCGAGCGCTCGCTGGGCGGCGCGCTGTCATGGACCGAGCCGCAGCCGGTCACCGAGTTCCCCAAGACCGGACCGTTCTCCGATCTCGCCCCGCCGTCCGAAGTCGCCGTCAGCCGGCAGGTGCTGGCCGAACCCGCCGCCGATCTGGTCGAGCGCACCTGGGCCAACCTTGCCGACGGCACGCCGCTGGTCACAGGCGCGCGGCGCGAAAAGGGCACGATCGTCCTTTTCCACACCGCGCCGGATGCGACATGGTCCAACCTGCCCATCTCCGGCACCTTCGTGGAAATGCTGCGCCGCCTAGTGCAGATGTCGCGCAACCAGGGTAGCCTTGCCGCCAATGCCGAGGGCCAGGTAGCGTCGCTGGCGCCATATCGCATGATCGCGGCCGATGGTTCGCTGGTGCCGCCGCCTGCCGAGGCCCGGCCGCTCACGGTCGGACGCGGGGCCGTGCCCGTCAGCATCGAGAACCCGCCGGGCCTCTATGGAAGCGAGGACGGCGTGGTCGCGCACAACTTGCTGGCCGCCGACGCTACGCTTGCGCCGCTCGTGCGCCCCCACATCGCGGCCCCGGTCACCGAAATGCGCTATGCTGTGAACGAATCCCACGACCTAAAGGGACCGCTCGTGGCGGCAGCGCTCGCTCTCATGCTTTTGGACACGCTGGCCGTGTTCTGGCTGGGCGGCATGTTCGCCGGCCGCCGCAGCCGCGACGCCGCGCGCGGCGCGGGCGCCGCAGTGATGCTTCTCGCGGCGGGCGCGCTGTTCTTCGCATCTGCGCCGCATGCGCGCGCCGACGATTCGAAGCCCGGCGACGAGCAGGCCATAGAGGCCGTGTCGAAGACGCGGCTTGCCTATGTCATCACCGGCGACGCCGCCATCGATTCCATCAGCCGCGCCGGCCTCGACGGCCTTTCCCGCTTCCTGGTGGAAAAGACCGCGCTCGATCCCGGCAAGCCGGCCGGCGTCGACATAGCGCGCGATGAACTGGCCTTCTATCCGCTGATCTACTGGCCGATCGACCCCAAGGCGCCGCTGCCCTCGCAGGAGGCCATCGCGCGCGTCGATGCCTATATGCAGCAGGGCGGCACGGTGCTTTTCGACACGCGCGACCAATATGCCAGCGGCATCGACGCCAGTTCCACCAGTCCCTCCACGGAAAGGCTGCGCGACATCCTGGCCGGGCTCAACGTGCCCCCGCTGGAGCCTGTGCCGTCCGATCACGTGCTGACGAAATCCTTCTACATACTTCCGGAGTTTCCCGGCCGCTTCAACGGCAGCCCGCTCTGGGTCGAGGCATCGCTTGAAGCCGCCAATCCCGAGCACCGCCCGGTGCGCACCGGCGATGGCGTTACCCCCATCATGATCACCGCCAATGATTTCGCCGGCGCCTGGGCCGTCGACGAAAACGGCGACCCGATGTTCCCCACCGTGCCGTCCGATCCGATGCAGCGGCTCTACGCCTATCGCGTCGGGGTCAACATCGTCATGTACATGCTGACGGGCAACTACAAGTCCGACCAGGTCCACGTGCCCGCCCTGCTCGAGAGGCTGGGGCAGTAGCATGAACAACTGGACCCTCTCCTTCGAACCCCTGCTAGGCTGGCAGTTGCTGGCCCTCATACTCGTGCCACTCGCAATCCTCACCCTAGCCGGCCTGTTTTTCCGCCGGCGCGGCTCGCTCCTGCGGCTGGCGGCACTGGCGGCACTTGCCGCCGTCCTGTTCAATCCGGTGCTTCTGGACGAGGACCGCGAGCCGTTGCAAAGCGTCGTGGCCCTGGTGGTCGACCGCAGCCCCAGCCAGGACATCGGCAACCGCGCCGCCCAGACAGACCAGGCCCTGGCGGCGCTCAAGGAACGGCTCGCCCGCTTCAAGCAGTTCGAGGTCCGCGTGGTCGAGGCCGGCAAGGCCGACGCCGCCGACGAGCGCACCGAAACCCGCCTGTTCTCCGCCCTCGACGGAGCGTTCCGCGATGTGCCGCCCTCGCGCATCGGCGGCGCCATCATGATCACCGACGGCCAGGTGCATGACGTGCCGCCCGGCGTGCCGGGCATCCATGCGCCGCTTCACGCGCTGATCACCGGCGAGGAAGGCGAGAAGGACCGCCGCATCCGCTTCGAGAAGTCGCCGCGCTTCGGCATTGTCGGCAAGCCGCTCGACATGAGCTACCGTGTCATCACCTCGGGCGGGGAGACCGGCGATGTGAACGTGCGCGTCTCCATCAACGGCCAGCAGGTCTCCGTCGAGCGCGCGACCATCGGCCGGGAAATGCCGCTACGCATCACCGTGCCGGCTGCAGGCCGCAACATTGTCGAGGTCGCCGTCGACCGCGAGGAAGGCGAGATCACCGACATCAACAACCGCGCCGTGGCGCTGGTCGACGGCATCCGCGAGAACCTGCGCGTGCTGCTGGTCTCCGGCGAGCCGCATGCCGGCGAGCGCACCTGGCGCAACCTGCTCAAGTCCGACGCCTCGGTCGACCTCGTGCACTTCACCATCCTGCGTCCGCCCGAAAAGCAGGATGGCACGCCGATCAACGAACTCTCGCTCATCGCCTTCCCGACGCGCGAGCTGTTCGTCGACAAGATCAACGAGTTCGACCTCATCATCTTCGATCGCTACCAGCACCGCGACGTGCTGCCGATCCTCTATTACGACTACATCGCCGAATATGTCGAAAAGGGCGGCGCGCTGCTGATCGCCGCCGGCCCCGAATATGCCGGCCAGCAGTCCATCGCGCGCACGCCGCTACTGCCTGCGCTTCCGGCCACGCCCACCGGCGAGGTGGTGGAAAAGGGGTTTTATCCGCGCCTCACCGATCTCGGCAAACGCCATCCGGTCACGCGGGGCCTGGAAGGCTCGACAGCCGAGCCGCCGCATTGGAGCCGCTGGTTCCGCATCATCGGCATCAACCAGCCCGAGGGCGAGGTCGTCATGAAGGGCCCCGACGACCGGCCGCTGCTTGTGCTCGACCGCAAGGGCGAAGGCCGCGTCGGCATGTTCCTGTCCGATCAGGGCTGGCTGTGGGCGCGCGGCTATGAAGGCGGCGGCCCGCATGTCTCGCTCTATCGCCGCATCGCCCACTGGCTGATGAAGGAGCCCGAGCTCGAGGAGGAACGCCTTACCGCCAGCGGCCGCGGCATGACGCTGGACGTGCGCCGCCAGACCATGAAGGACAACCCCGGCAGCGCACAGGTCATCACCCCCTCCGGCAAGGCCATGACCGTGCCGCTGACGCAATCCGAGCCCGGCATCTTCTCCGGCAGCGTGGTGACCAAGGAAATCGGCCTCTACCAGGTCGGCAATGGCGACCTGACGGCGCTCGCCCATATCGGCCCGATCAACGCGCCCGAATTCGGCGACATGGTTTCCACCGAGGCGGTACTGAAGCCCTATGCGGAAAAGACCGGCGGCAGCGCGCGCCGGCTTGCCGAGGGCGCGGGCATCGCAGTGCCCAGCATCGTGCCGGTGCGCGGCAATGCCGAAGCCGCCGGCCGCGACTGGATCGGCCTGAAGACCACCGACGACAGCGTGCTCAAATCGGTGAGCCGCGTGCCGCTCTTCGCCGGCTTCTTCGGCCTCGGCCTTCTGCTCGCCGCCCTGGGCGCCATGTGGTACCGCGAGGGGCGATAGCGGTTTCCCCCAATAAACGCTTTTTCGGGTCGGGGCTGACCGCTATTGCTTCGGCCGGCATCGAAGCCCGCAGCTTCAGCCAGCCTCAAAACGCAATGCTCAGCCCCGCGCGCGCCACGGCGATGAAGGCCTGGTCGCTGCCATAGCCTGCCTCGACGGTGCCGTTGATCTGCATGCTGGAGGCGTTGACGAAGGTGAAGTCGGCGCCGGCAAAGCCGCGGATCGCGCCCCTGTCTCCGCCCGGGGTAAAGACGATATCCTGCCCCAGAAGCGTGGCGGATACGTTGCCGCGGCTCTGCGCGATGCCGTCTATGCCGGCCCTCAGCCTCGTGGCCAAGACGCCGCTCTCGGTGGCCCATGGCGTCAGCGGCAGGGCGACCTGGCCGCGCGCCTCGAAGACATGCACGTTGCGCGAATCCACCGTCAGGGCATCCTCGGCGCCTCTCTCCTCATAGCCATCCAGAAACAGGCCAGCATAGCGCAGCCGCAGGCTGGGAACCACGACTGTTCCGCCAACCTCCATGCGCGTTCCGACCGCAACCGAAGGGCTGACATAGACGCCGTCGAACTTGGCGTGCGCGGTCTCGATGCCGCCCTGCACCGTGTTGTTGGCGATGCGGCGGTCGCTGTTCTGGCGCATGGAGCCGACGGAGAGCGAAAGATCGGCGAAGTTCAGCACTGACGCGTAGCCCAGATAGCCGCCGCCGAAGAAGCTGCTGTGGTCGATGTCGTGGATCGAGCCGTCGACGCGGGCCGAGCCGCCGGCCGCGCCGATAAAACCGCCGCCGCGCCAATGGTCGGAAACTTCTCCCTCAAGGCCGAATATCACGCCGCCGAGCGAGTTGCGGAAGCCCGCCTCGTCGTCCGAGCCGTCCTGCGAGCGATAGCCGCCCAGGGCTGTCGCCCAGAATACGGGCCCCATCTTCTCCGGTAAGGCATCGGCGTCGAACGGCAGGTCGCCGGTCACGCCGAAGACGCCGCGGAACCCTTCCCCCCGCGCCACGGCGAGCCTGTCTTCCACCGCGCCGGCAATATCGCCCGTCAGGTCGGCCACCACCGCGTGAGCGCTGCTGAAGCCTGCCGTATCCAGCACCGCCACCTTGTCGCCGCTGACGACGAAGGGCCGGTTGCCGGCCATCACCACGTTGGGGAGATTGCCGGAAAAGGTCATCATCGCATTCAACCCGGAGCCGAATGCAACGGTGTTGTCGATGCCGCCGAAGATGATGTCCCCCTGGATAGCCGTGCCGGCCAGCAGGTTGAGCCTGGCGTTGTGGCCGCCGAACAAGATGGCTCCATCGCCGTCGTTGATGATCTTGCCGGAATTCGTGACAATGGCGTTGTTCCCGTCAGTGCCGACCCCAATGGAGCCGAGGCCGCTGACGATGATCGAACCGCTGTTGTGGATGACCGCGTTGTCGCCAAGGCCGACACCCGGGCCGGCGCCCATACCGATGCCGATTCCTACTGTTACCGATCCCGAAGCCCTGATCGTGCCGGTGTTCGATATACTTGCATCGTCGCCACCGACAACAATCCCCCCGGAAGCCTCCCCGCTGCTGTCAATCGCCCCCCGATTGAAAATGGTGAAACGGTCGCCATTTGCCGCAACGCCATGGCTGGCCTCGCCGCTGGTGCGGATGGAACCGTCGTTCAAAACGGTAACATCCGAGGTGGATATCGACAAAACCGCATCCCCGACAGCGATGCCCGTGGTCCCGTAGCCCGTTGTCTCGATTTGCCCCCCGTTTCCGACCGTGCTGCGATCCCCGCCCACCGCGATGCCGGTTGAACCCTTGTTCAGGATCCGGATAAGTCCATCGTTGGCGACGCTGGAGTCCTCCCCGAGCAAAAATATGCCGACCGCATTCTCGCCGGAGATCACGACATTGCCCGACCCGGAATTGCGCACCTGCGCACGCGGGCCGTCCACAACTATGCCATGCGAACCGTAGCCCTCGGTCTCAACGAATCCATTGTTGACAATCAATGCATCCGCGCCGACCTCGCCGAGTATTCCATGGGATTCCATCCCCGTCGAACGGATGAGGCCGTTGTTGACGATGCTGGCGCCGTCGCCGACAAAATAGACTCCCATCGCGTCCTTACCGGAAGTCTCGATCGTACCGGCATTGGTCAACTTCTGGCGGTCGTTCGCCATCACGGCGCCATCTTCGCCGTCATCGCCCGTGCTGATCTTGCCTCCGGCCTTCACCGTTCCGGTGTCGCCGGCGTTGCCCATCACCTGGTGCCCTTCCGTCTGTCCGGGCTGGATCGTGAAGCTCTGGGAAAATGTCGGCCAGGAGGCCAATGCGGTCGCTGCGAAGAGGGAAATTGCAAGCGAGCGCTGCATGCCTACAGGAATCAATGCCATGTCACCTCGCGAATATATGCGCGCCGCATTGCTGTCGGGAAATCGACTTTGACCCTATCGACGTCTCTTTTTCAAGCGTTGCTTTCGCCTCATGTGGAAACCACAAGATAGAAACGCGCCGGAAGAGATGTAAATCTTTCGGCGCGTTTCATTTATGCAACGTTCGTTGTTGGCTTTACTATCGCCGCAACACGGCCGAAAGCACGTCGCGGATGCCGATCGCGCCGACAAAGCGCGACTGTTCGTCGAACAGCGCCACGGGCGAGGTCTGCGAGCGGTGCATGGCCAGCATCACCGTCTTCAGCGTGGTGCCCGGCCGCGCCCAGAACACGCGCGGCGCGTCGGGCGGCAGCGTTTCCACCTCATCGCAGGAAACCCAGATTGCCGGCTGGCCGTTGCGCTCGGCCGCGGTCACCAGCCCGTCCTTGTCGATCTTGAAGCGCGTGGTCTGGCGGCGGTCCAGCCACAGCCAGCCGTCCCCGCCGGCGTGCTCCAGGTCGCGACGGTCGCGCATCACGTTCCAAGCCGTCAGCACCGACAGCGGGTTCACGTTGGAGATGAAGTCGCGCACATAGTCGCTGGCGGGCCGCAGCACGATGTCCTCCGGCGCGCCCGTCTGCACGATGCGCCCGCCCTCCATGATGGAGATGTGGGTGCCGATCTTCAGCGCCTCTTCCAGATCGTGGCTGACGAAGATGATCGTCTTCTTCAGCTTGTCCTGGAGTTGCAGCAGCTCGTCCTGCAGCTTGGTGCGGATCAGCGGGTCCAGTGCCGAGAACGGCTCGTCCATCAGCAGGATCGGCGCTTCCGTGGCGAAGGCCCGTGCCAGGCCCACGCGCTGCTGCATGCCGCCTGAAAGCTCATGCGCGTATTTCTTCGACCACTGGTCGAGGCCGACCAGCGCCAGCTGCTTCCTCACGCGCTCCTTGCGCTCGGCATCCGGCACACCGGATAGCTCCAGGCCGAAGCCGACATTCTCCTCCACCGTGCGCCACGGCAAGAGGCCGAACTGCTGGAACACCATGGCCACGCGCGTCTGCCTTATGTGGCGCAGCGTGGCCGCATCGCAGCTCGCCACATCCACCATTCGGCCGCCGTCCTTGACCATCACGCTGCCGCGTGCGGGCACGTTCAGCAGGTTGACCGCACGCAGCAGCGTGGACTTGCCGGAGCCCGAAAGCCCCATCAGCACCGAGATCTCGCCTTCGTTGACGGTCAGGTTGCAGCCGGCGCAGCCCAGCACCGCGCCGGTCTTCGCCAGGATATCCGCGCGGCTCGCGCCCTTGTCGATCAGCTCCAGCGCCTCCTTCTGCGCGGAGCCGAAGACGATGTCGACATTCTTGAAATCGACGGCCGCACTCATTTTGCGCCTCCCGTGCCAATGCGGCTCATGCGGTCGAGGATGATGGCGAGGATGACGATTGCCAGGCCCGCCTCGAGCCCGAGCGGGATGTTGACCGAGTTCAGCGCGCGCACCACCGGCTTGCCCAGGCCGTTGGCGCCGATCAGCGCGGCAATCACCACCATCGACAGCGAAAGCATGATGCACTGGGTCAGCCCAGCCATGATCGTGGGCAGCGCGGCCGGCAGCTCCACCTTCCACAGCAATTGCCGCCTGGTGGCGCCGAATGCCTCGCCGGCCTCGATCATGGGCTTCGGAACCGAAGTGATGCCGAGATAGGTGAGCCGGATGGGCGCTGGCGCGGCGAAAATGACGGTGACGATCAGGCCCGGCGCGATGCCAAGGCCGAAAAGGATCAGTACCGGAATGAGATAGACGAAGGTGGGCATGGTCTGCATCAGGTCGAGCACCGGCTGCAGCACGCGGTAGCCCCGCTCGCTATGGGCGGCCCAGATGCCGATCGGCACGCCGATGGCCATGGAGGCTGCTGCGGCGGCCACCACCAGAACCAGCGTCTCGATGGTTTCCTTCCACAGCCCTTGGTTGACGATGAACAGCAGGCCGATGGCGACGCCCAGCACCAGCTTCCAGGAGCGCTGCAGATACCAAGCGATCAGCGCTATCAGCGCGATCAGCGCGATCGGCGGAAGCCAGAGCAGCGCATCGACCAGCCCTTCCAGCGCAAGCGCAAGACCGGAAGCGATCGAGTTGAAAAACCACTCGAAATTCGTGGTCAGGAAATCAAAGAATTGCTTGCCCCAGCGCCCGATCGGAACTTTGACGCCCGAGATAAATGCCGAAACCGGATCCACCCTATCTCCTCTCTTTCATTGCCTCCCCCGTTTGCGGGGGTGGCGCCGCTCCCACCCATGGAGCAAACGGCGGGGCAGCCATTGCCGCCCCGCCGTCAAGATTCCGCGTTGGCGCTCAGAGACCGAGGGCCGACTTGACCGCAGCCGGCGCGTCGCCACCGTCGAAGGTCGTCACGCCCTCGAGCCAGGGCGTCATCGCCTCGGGATTGGCCTTCAGCCAGGCAGTCGCGGCTGCCTTCGGCTCGGCGCTGTCATTGAGGATCGCGCCCATGATCTCGTTTTCCATCTTCAGCGAGAAAACGAGATTGGTCAGGAACTTGCCGATGTTCGGGCACTCGGTGGCATAGCCGGCGCGAACGTTGGTGGCGACCGTCGCGCCGCCGAAATCCGGCCCGAACACGTCATCGCCGCCGGTCAGGTACTTCATGTCGACCATGGAGTTCATCGGGTGCGGTTCCCAGCCCAGGAAAACCACATCCTTCTTGGCGCCCGCCGCCTTGGTCACCGCCGAGAGCATGCCGGCCTCCGAGCTCTCCACCAGCTCGAAGCCCTTGAGGCCGAAGGTGTCGGCTTCGATCATGTCCAGGATGAGGCGGTTGCCGTCGTTGCCGGCCTCGATGCCGTAGATCTTGTTGTCCAGCTTGTCCTTGAACTTGGCGATGTCGGCGAAGTCCTTCAGGCCGGCCTCATAGGTGTAGGACGGCACCGCAAGCGTGTACTTCGCGCCCTGCAGGTTCACCACCAGCGTCTCGACCGACTTGTCTTCCTGATAGGGCTTGATGTCGGCTTCCATGGTCGGCATCCAGTTGCCCAGGAACACGTCGATGTTCTTGGCCTTGAGCGAAGCATAGGTCACCGGCACCGACAGCACCTGCACGTCGGGCGCATAGCCCAGCGCCTCGAGGATCACCGACGCGGTAGCAGTCGTGGAGGTGATGTCGGTCCAGCCGACATCGGAGAAACGCACTTTCTTGCAGCTTTCGGATTCGGCTGCGAGCGCGCTGCCCGAAAAAAGAACCGCCGCCATACCGAATGACATGGCGAATGATTTCATACGCGACATATGCGTGTCTCCCATTGAAAATTTGCTGGCGGAGCGAATTGTGTGCGGCGTCAAGCCGTTCGTGTTTTAGCCAAACATCATTTTTGAATGGTTTCAAGCGCCGCGGGTGGGCAAGGCGCGGCGCGGAGTTTGCTGGAGACGACAAATTCTTCCTTCACAAGCGACACGCCGTCCCCCCTGCACCCGCACATATTGCCCGCTACAGGTTGTGATGAGCGTCAAAACAAAATATCTGGAAGACGGCGATATGATCGTGCCGGTCGCTGCGCCGATAGGCCGCGGTTTTCGCGCCGGTCCATCGAGAGGAACATCGGAAATCAGATGCTTGACGACAGTTCCAACATCTTCATCCGGGCGCTCAGATCAATCGGCCGCGTTGTCGCCTGGCCGTTCAGGCGGGTTTGGGGCTGGTACTACCGGCAGAACTGGATTCTTCAGGCCGTGGCCGCGCTCTGCGTGGCCGGCGTTGCGGGCCTCTATGGCTATTTCATCTGGCAAACGCAGGCCTGGACCAACTTCAATCCCGACTACGCAGACGCCTACCAGTTCGAAAAGCGCAGCACCACTGCGGGCGAACAGCTGGCTGAAATCGACGGCAGCGCAACCAAGACTTGCGCCCGCTCGGCCATAGCCGACGTCACCGCCGACCTCACCGACTTCAACGTCAACCAGAACGCCTGGATCTCGTCGATGCTTCTCTACAAGCTCGGCTTCTTCGGCCTGTCCTGGGACGACACCCCCTTCCTCGACAACAAGGCCTCGTTCCAGCGCGGCATCAATCAGGCGGTGCGGCGCACCACCACCGAACTCGCCGACAATCTCGGCCGCGTTCGCGGAACCAGCCAGGTCGACACCGACCTTCAGTCGGCGCGCGGCAACATGCAGTTCGATGAATACACCTGGTATTTCGGCCTGCGGCCCTTCGGCCCCAAGACGCCGACGCCCAGCTATTACCGCTCGGCCATCAAGAGCCTGCGCGCCTTCAACACGCGGCTGGAAAAATGCGGCGCCGTCTTCGACGCGCGCGCCGATAACCTGATCCAGTTCATCGACCGCATCGCCAACGACATCGGCAGCACCTCGGCCATCCTGAAGGACCGCGCCGAGAACCACAGCAATGGCTGGCTCGACCCGCGCGCCGACGACCGCTTCTGGTTCGCCTATGGCCAGCTCTACGGCTATTACGGCCTGCTCAAGGCCGCGCATGCCGACTTCGAGGACGTGCTGCGCACGCGCAATCTCGACAGCCTCTGGAACACGATGGAGCAACAGACGCGCTCGGCGCTCAACATCCAGCCCTTCATCATCTCCAATGGCGCTGAAGCCGGCTGGATCATGCCGTCGCATTTGATCACGATGGGCTTCTACATCCTGCGCGTGCGCTCCAACCTGGTGGAAATCAGCAACGTCCTGTCGCGCTGACCCGACGCCAAACCGCGTTATCGGGGCGCTTGGGGGCGACTGCTTCCCCTGTCTGTCGCAATCCGCGTATTGCACGGCTGTTTTGAGACGGCGAAAACGAGCCCCGTCGGGATTCTATGCCCGGCGAAAGACGCCGGATCGCGCGTCGCCAAAACTGGAAATGCAACGGAAGGGATCTTCTGCCTATGTCCGAATTCAAGACAGACATCGAAATAGCGCGCGCGGCCACGAAGCGTCCGATCCAGGAGATCGGCGCCAAGATCGGCATCGCGCCGGAGCACCTTTTGCCCTACGGCCACGACAAGGCCAAGGTGTCGGCCGACTTCATCCAGTCGGTCAAGGGCAACAAGGACGGCAAGCTGATCCTGGTCACCGCCATCAACCCGACCCCGGCCGGCGAGGGCAAGACCACCACCACGGTGGGGCTCGGCGACGGCCTCAACCGCATCGGCAA